>CBDBMQ010000010.1:0-30278 GCA_965207565.1 Rhodothermales bacterium
ATACTGCCGAATTTTTATTTTATGATTTTACAAAATTGGACTCAGTTAAACATCACCTATAAGATACAGGGGGAACGATGACTGCCGACAAACCATCGCATCTTGTGCCGAAGTTGCGGTTTCCAGAGTTTAGAGACGAGCCTGAGTGGAATGGCCTACTGTTGGAAGAGCTTGAAGCCCAAGGCAGGATCAAACTCGGAAGAGGCAAAGTCATCTCTCATGCCGACATGCGCGCAAGCCCTGGTCCGTATCCCGTGTATTCATCGTCGGTCATAGATGAAGGTCTCATGGGTACATACGGAGACTATCTGTTTGACGAGGAGTTGATTTCGTGGTCAGTCGATGGTGGTGGAAATTTCTTCTATAGGCCTAAGCACAGGTTCTCGGTAACAAACGTCTCTGGCTTCATGCGAGTGCTGTGTGACGACATCGTATGCCAATTTCTTGCCTATCAAATGCAACGCTTGCATGTGTTGCAGACCTTCGACTACCAGCAGAAGGCACATCCGAGTGTCATCCGCACGCTGTATGTGGTTGGACTTCCCGAGCTGGTCGAGCAGAAGAAAATCGCCGATTGTCTCGGCTCGTTGGACGACATGATCGCAGCAGAGGGCCGGAAGCACGATGCCCTGCGGCAGCATAAGCAAGGGCTGATGCAACAACTCTTTCCCCAGCCCGGCGAAACCGTACCCCGGCTGCGGTTTCCAGAGTTTGCCGACGCGCCTCACTGGCAGACATCAACTTTCGGTGAACGATGCGAGTCGTTTAATGGGGGTACCCCGAACACATCCAAAGGGGCCTACTATGGCGGAACGATCCCGTTCATCCGGTCAGCGGAAATCGGGAGAAATGAGACCGAACTTTTCCTCACGGAGGAGGGACTAGAAAATTCTGTCGCGAAGATGGTTAAACGCGGTGACCTGCTGGTCGCACTGTACGGAGCGAACAGCGGCGACACGGCCTTGGCGCGTGTAAATGGCGCGATCAATCAAGCGATCATGTGCCTTCGTTCTCGCGACAGTGTGCCATTTCTATACCACTATCTAACTGCAAGAAAGAATTGGATCATTGCTACCTATCTGCAGGGAGGCCAAGGAAATCTTTCCAGACAAATTGTCTTGTCAGTGTCGCTAAGTGTTCCGTGCAGAGATGAGCAAAAGAAAGTGGCCGACTGCCTTTCTACTCTTGATGCCCGAATCGAGGGGCAGGCTCAAAGAATCGATGTCCTCTTACGTCATAAGCGGGGCCTACTCCAACAGCTTTTCCCCTCACTGCAGGGCCACTGGGTTTGAGCCACACGCCGAATATCTATCCGTACAAGGATCTGACTACGCTCACGCGAAGGCTCCGTAGCGATGTTAAGAATGTCGATTGCGTCGCGCTATACGCCCATAACCGGACGGGAAAAACGCGTCTCTCGATGGAGTTCAAGATTCAAGGGAAGCGGAGAGGAAATGGGACACCAGATACACTCTATTTCAATGCATATACCGAGGATCTCTTTGTATGGCACAACGACCTTGATGCTGATACAGATCGGCACCTAAAGATCAACGAAAACTCTGCATTCCTCAAGGGCCTCACCGAACTCGCACTGGATGAAACTATAGCGAGCTACTTATCACGGTACGTCGACTTCGAGTTTGACATCGACTACAGCGCGTGGGTGGTAACCTTTCGCAAAGGTGATGATGAGCGGATCAAGATCTCCCGAGGAGAGGAAAACATATTCATCTGGTGCATGTTCATGGCGATCTGCGAGCGTGTTATCGATGGTCATCCGTCGTATCAGTGGGTCAAGTACCTGTACATCGATGACCCTATCTCGTCGCTGGATGACAACAATGCCATCGCTCTTGCTTGTGACTTAGCGGCGCTTCTTCGCACAGCCGCTGTTCGTCAGGATACCAACAGGAAACCAGATCCGATCAGAACGATTTTTTCCACTCACCACGCATTGTTCTTCAACGTCATGTACAATGAACTTGGAAGGACAGTGGAGAATCAACAGAAATTAAATATCAAGCGGTATTTTCTGCATCGACCGGATTCCGAAGACATGTTCACGCTACGATCCATTGGAGATACACCCTACTTTCATCATGTAGCGCTCCTCGCCGAGTTGCAAAAGTGTTTAAACGGAGGCACACTCTACACCTACCATTTCAATTCTCTGCGCAGCATTTTGGAGAAGACGGCGAGCTTCTTCGGCCACAAAGATATCAAATTTTGCTTGGAAGGACTGCCGGACGAAGCACTCTATAACCGTGCACTGAACCTGTTGAGTCACGGCAAATACGCCATCTACGAACCGGTTGAGATGGTGGAAGACAATAAAGAATTGTTTCGCAAAATACTCAAGGATGTTCTTGATCGTTTTCCGTTTGAACTTCCTGAGATTGTTTCTGAAACTAGCCCATAGAGAGTCGCCCTATGACTAACCAAGGCCAGGAACAACTTGGCAAGACACTCTGGTCCATCGCGGACGAGCTCCGCGGAGCGATGAACGCGGATGACTTCCGAGACTACATGCTTGCGTTCCTATTCCTCCGCTATCTCTCAGACAACTACGAGCGAGCCGCGAAGAAGGAACTCGGACGTGATTACCCCGACCCGAACGCCGTCGGCAACGGCGGGCGCTCCTCCCTGTCTGTCTGGTACGAGCAGAATCCTGATGATGAGTTGGCCTTCGAAGAGCAGATGCGGCTAAAGGCACACTATGTCATTCGCCCCGAGTACCTCTGGGGCAGTATCGCCTTCAAGGCACGTACCCAGAAAAGAGAGCTGCTCGACACACTCCAGGCCGCCTTCAAGTACATCGAGAACGAGTCATTCCAGAGTACGTTCTCCGGCCTTTTCTCAGAGATCAATCTCAGCTCGGACAAGCTCGGCAAAACTTACATGGATCGGAACGCGAAGCTTTGTACGATCATCACCAAGATCGCCGGGGGGCTCGCGGAGTTCTCCACAGACAGCGACACCCTCGGCGACGCCTACGAGTACCTGATCGGCCAGTTTGCCGCGGGCTCGGGCAAGAAGGCTGGCGAGTTCTATACGCCACAGCAAATATCGGACATCCTTTCCTCGATCGTCGCACTTGACAGTCAAGAGCCGAAGACAGGCAAGCGACCCCACCTCGCCAGCGTGATGGACTTCGCCTGCGGATCGGGCTCGCTGCTGCTCAATGTACGCAAGCGCATGGGGCGGCACGGCATCGGCAGGATCTACGGGCAGGAGAAGAACATCACCTCCTACAACCTTTCGCGAATGAACATGCTCCTGCATGGAGTGAAGGACTCAGAGTTTGAGATCTATCACGGTGACACGCTGACCAACGACTGGGACTTGCTCTGCGAGACGAATCCGGCCAAGAAGCCTCACTTCGACGCCCTGGTTGCCAACCCGCCGTTCAGCTACCGCTGGAACCCGAACGAGGCGTTAGGTGAGGACATGCGCTTCAAGAACTACGGGCTGGCCCCAAAATCGGCGGCGGACTTCGCGTTCCTGCTGCACGGGTTTCACTATCTCAAGGATAACGGTGTGATGGCGATCATCCTGCCTCACGGCGTGCTGTTCCGCGGCGGCGCGGAGGCGAAGATCCGCCGCAAACTCCTTGACGACGGGCACATCGACACCGTCATTGGCCTACCGGCGAACCTGTTCTACTCGACCGGCATCCCGGTCTGTATCCTCGTCCTGAAAAGATGTAAGAAGCCTGACGATGTCCTGTTCATCAATGCGTCCGAGCATTTTGAGAAGGGCAAGCGGCAGAACCACCTGTCCGACAAGCAAATCAAGAAGATCATTGACACCTACCAGGAGCGCCCGGAAAGCATAGAGCGATACGCCCGCCGCGTGGAGATGGACGAGATCAAGGCCAACGACTACAATCTGAACATCTCCCGCTACGTTAGCACGGTCAAGCCGGAAGTACAGATCGACCTGTCAGCCACACACAAGGAACTGATCGAAATTGAGAAACAGATTCAGGAATCAACGGCGAAGCACAATGAATTCCTTAAGGAGCTTGAGTTATCTCCGTTGCTAACGCCCGATTTATCTGGGCCGGAACAATTCTGACTGAGGGGGATGCATCGATTTTAGTGGGGGTTCAGGGGATGCATCTGTACAACTAAACTACGCACTTGATGAAACTAGAACGTCCAGTCCTCCCCCCACGCCGAATCGCGGATTTTGAGCTTTCTGTGAAGAAGATTTTCTGGGATAGGTGTGCACGTACCCTACGGATTTTGAGCAAAATCCATGATGGAACGCCCATTAAAAACAATTAAGTATGTTTGTAGGAAACAACGGCAACTTTATGTCATTAGCCTCTGGAAATTGGAGGTTACTACCGTTAGAAGTTATTACCCAAATCATGCCGCAAACCTCTTGACTCCGACTTCCAAAAATGGTTTCGCAAGGGGCCTCCAAGTCACGGTAATCGCAAATATTTCTATATAGCTCAAACATGGAGCATACTATGTATAATGATCCCTGGCGTGGACAGGTAAGAGCTCTGGAAAGAAACTTGATGATGTATCGCACCATCCAGTTCGTTCTCGTACTTCACTACACCGAAGAGCTGAAGAAGACGGTTATCATGCCTGTTCAACACAAATTTAGTGAGTTTAAAGTTAAGCAAACGCATGGCCCTAGGAAATATTCTCTGGACACTAGCTCCAAAATCTTTTACGGTTCGTTAAAAAAGTGGGTTGACGGAGGGTTGATTGATGATAAAGAGTCCTCCGAAATTCGTCGTCTTGTCAACTTTCGAAATGATGTAGCCCATCGGCTTAATCAGTTAAGTGTTGATATTAGTAGATATAGCTTTCATCAAGAGTTGCTTCGCAATTATCCATATATACTAAAGCATCATGATTACGAAGCGGTTGACCGGTTAAAGACGACGATTAAGCTACTGAATGTACGAAAATGCCATCACCATTGGCCAAATGTAATTGGTCTAGAAGGGCTTTATTTTGAAACTGCTGAGAGCATTCTCTTTTCTGAACTCAAATCACTAGAGAGAAAAATCAAACGTCTGGTTACAAAACGCAGGAAAGAGGATAACAAAGTCAATCGTGAATTCAAAGCCATTCAAACAGAATTTTCAGACCGATTTCAGCCAGAGTACTGGCCACTCCGTCATGAGACTGGTCGACTTACGAAGACTGGTTCGGCACTTTGCGATGATTTATTTGCTGCAGGTTTTTCAACCCTGTCCATTGCTTATGCTATGGAACTATCAATTAATTCTGCACGGGCGCGGAAGCGTACTTATATAGCTCGCAATGGCAAGAGTTAATACCGTTTGTTGTGCATTCCAGTCAACTGGAATATGCACGAAATTAATAACCTTCGTCAAAAAGCCCTGATTTTCGTTGAGTCACATATAATGCAGGGCTTTTTAGTCGGTGCTCTTGACGACACTTCCAGCTCCTGCACAGGTCGATTCCGAACCGGCAAGCCTGAATTTCCATTCGGAATGGTGTCCCGCATCACTCGGAATGAGTGTCCCACATGGTCGGAATATGCAGTCTGCCAGAAAATAACTATTTCGAGCGAACACCGGTTTCGTAATCTGAGTATGTGATTTAGTGCTTGAAGGCCTCAGGAGCGTGAATCTGTTGGAGGGGAGATACGTTTTATGGATCGAAAAATTTGGGACTATGTGTGGGCAGAAATACCTTCTTCGTGGTTACATCTCAAAAGAAATCGCTGTACGGTGTCCAGTGAGTACTTTGAGAAAATTAAATTTCACGCCGGGAAACTCCGTGTCACAATTTCCCGGGAGTTGGCACTGTGATCGAGTTCCATTATCGGTGATGCTGACGAAGTTAAGGAGGACCCCAACCGGCCAGATGGCATGAGTTGGATCCCCAAGCCGCAGCAGTAATTGTATTAGAGATGCTCCATACCAAGCAGCGTGTCAGGGAGGCGTTCAGGAGATGGCGCAGCGGTGCAGATCCATTATTTGTGGCATGTGCGCCCGGTCGGGTCAATTTAGTCGGAGAGCATACAGACTATAACGATGGATTGGCATTGCCGATGACACTGGACCGGGCGGTTTATGTTGCTGTGGGCCACAGCTCAACTGGATCCCATGAACTTCGGTCACAGAATTATCAGGAGAGCTTATCCTATCGGCCTGGACAGTGGCCCGAAGTGCCGCACACGCACTGGGCAACGTACGTGGCAGGCATGATGGAAGAGCTGCCGCCACCAGAGCCCGTCGAGATATTGATTCTGGGGGATATTCCCCAGGGAGCAGGCCTCAGCTCTTCTGCCGCACTGGAAATGGCAACAGGACTCGCACTGGAAAAACTCCGCGATATCCCCATGGATCCGCTTGATCTCGCCCGGATCGGCCAGATCGTAGAACACAAATACGTGAAAGTGCAGTGCGGGATCATGGATCAGATTGTATCCCGCGTTGGCCGTGCGGATCATGCACTTTTTCTGGATTGTCAGAAACTGGAGTGGGAGCATATTCCAATTCAGAATCAGGATGCACAATTTGTTGTGATTGACAGCCGGGTAAAGAGAAAGCTTGCCGGCTCAAAGTACAATCAGCGGCGTGCGGAATGTCACAAAGCCCTGGAACACATCAAAGCAGCCAATCCGCAGATCACTTCATCGCGCCAGATACAACTTCATCATATCAATCGTCTGGAAGAATCTGTATTACGGCGGCGCCTCCGGCATGTGTTTCATGAGAATGAGCGCGTGAGGAAGGCATGCAGCGCTCTAATTCGTTCAGATTGGGACTTGCTCGGAAGCATACTTTCTGCATCACATCAAAGCCTAAAAAGCGACTATGAAGTGAGTTGTGAAGAACTTGATCATATGGTTGCACAGGCGGAATCGCTTCCTGGAGTCTTCGGAGCGAGGATGATGGGAGGTGGCTTTGGCGGCTGTTCAATCAATCTGGCACAGATCCAAGATGCACATTCAGTTGCCGAAGCTGTTTCAATGGCCTATGAGGAAAAATACCAGCGCAGGGCCAGAGCGCATGTACTCGGTGCAGGAATTGAAGCACACGTAGAATGGCTCTGATTGGAGCGGAAAAATAAGGTAGAGCAGGGCAGCACCCAGGACTTTATGAATGAACTACTCTGATGTCTCAAGTTACCGGATTTTCAGTGCTGACGGCCAGCCTTACTCCATTTGATCAAGACCTGAGGGTCGATCATGATCGTCTGGGTGCCCATGTACATTGGCTCTTACAACGCGGTGCCATGGGAGTTGTCCTGATGGGGACGACAGGGGAGGCGAATAGTTTGAGCACGGCGGAGAGAAAACAAGCTCTTGATGCGGTCCTAGGTGCTAGTATCAATCCCGATCAACTGATTATTGGGACAGGCTGTTGTGCCCTGACGGATACAGTAGATTTGACAAAGCATGCACTGGACACCGGTGTAGAGCGCGTGCTGGTCCTCCCACCGTTTTACTACAAACATGTGAGCGAGGATGGTCTGTTTGCCTCGTATGATCACGTGCTTCAATCTGTAGGGAGTACTCGGCTTAGAGTGTATCTGTATCACTTCCCGAAGATGAGTGCAACTCCCATTGCACCCAAGCTCGTTGAACAACTGGTTCAGGCATACCCCGAAAATATTGCCGGATTCAAAGATTCCAGTGGTGATTGGGGAAGTATTTCGGCCATGATTCGCAATTTCCCTGAAATACAGGTTTTTGCAGGCAGTGAACAGTTTTTACTTGACACGCTCAGAGCGGGAGGGGCTGGCTGCATCAGTGCAACGGCAAACGTAACCTCGCCGCTGGTTGCGGATCTGTTGGCTAAATGGGAGTCTCCTGAGGCGGATTTGCTGCAGGAGCATCTCAGTCGAATCCGAAAGGCGGTTGAGCAGTGGCCCATGATTGCTGCCCTGAAAGCACTGATGCAGGATTTGACCGGGCGGCTCGCGTGGATGAATCTCAGACCACCGCTCAGAGCGCTCCCTTCCAATGAAGCAAAGAGGTGTATCCAGTTATATAAGGCAGGATCCACGGCATCTACGCAATCAGCATACAGATGATTGAACATCCGGCTCCAACTTTTTCCGCGTCAGAAGCTCAGGTTCTGGCACAGGAGTATTTTGGTTTACAGGGCAGCGTAACCGAGCTGCCCAGTCATCTGGATCAGAATTTCCGTATCAATACGGCCAGCGGCACATTCGTCTTGAAGCTCTCCAATGCAGCAGCGGAGTCCAGTTATGTGGATCTTCAGCAGGCGGTACTCTTACACCTGCACGCGAATGGACAGGGCCACCATGTTCCGGCCATTGTTCCGACACAGGCGGGCGATCAGAAAGTTGTTGTGCAGGGAAAAAAGGGGCAGCATCAGTTATGGATGGTTACCTGGCTCCATGGACGCGTACTCGCAAATGTTAGGCCTGTGCTGAGGCCACTACGTTGGGATTTGGGACGATTTCTGGGATCCCTTAATCAGACACTGGAAGGATTTGAGCATGAATTCGCGCATCGAAGTTACGCCTGGGATCTTCGTAAGGCGATTCATTTCGCCGAATACATGGACTGTATCCGGGATGCCAAACGGCGCAGGCTCGTAGAGGGTGCACTGGAGTCCTTTCAGAATGAGACGCTTTCCAGCCTGGATCAACTTCGGCAGGGCGTGATCCATCACGATGCCAATGACCACAATGTAGTCGTCCAGGGTACAGGCTATCAAGCCAGTATTCGCGGATTGATTGATTTTGGAGATACGCTGCATACAGCGACCGTGATTGAACTTGCAGTCGCAGCAACGTACATCATGATGGGCAAGGCGGATCCAGTGGGAGCAGCAGCAGAGGTTGTGCATGGTTATCATGAGGCCTATCCTTTGGAGGAATCAGAAATCTCGGTATTACATGGGTTAATCCAGGCGCGGCTTTGTTCCAGTGTGCTGGTTTCGGCCTTTCGAGGGTCGCTGGAACCCGAGAATGAGTACCTTCGCATATCTGAGCAGGGAGCATGGTCCCTGCTGACCCATTTATCAACAGAATCGTCATCATTGGCGGAATACCGGTGGCGATCTGCCTGTGGCATGGAGCCCTGCCCGAAGAGTATGCGCGTGGTGGCGCATCTTCGCCAGCGAACATTTGCACCGGTCATGCAGCCGGATGTGCGTACAAAGGATCCCCTTATGATGGATCTGAGCGTGACCAGTCCTTTGGTTGAGCCTTTGGAACAGCAACCCGATCCAAAGAAAGCCTCGGAAGTCTGGCTCAGGCGGATCCGCCGTGCAGGCGCTGAAATCGGGGTTGGACGCTATAATGAACCCCGGATCGTGTACACATCAAAAAACTACCGGACAGCAAACAATGCATTTGATGAGACCCGGACGATTCATCTGGGGATTGATCTATTCAAGGAAGCAGGAACCTCGATCTATGCTCCGGCGGCAGCACAGGTACATAGCCTCTCTTTCAGTCGGAAACCAATGGATTTTGGAGGACTGGTGATCCTGGAGCACACGATGGAAGGGGAGCGGTTTTACACGCTTTACGGCCATCTGAGTGAGCATTCGATCCAGCAGCTTCAACCAGGACAGGAAATTGCTAAGGGCGAGGAGTTTGCCACCCTCGGAATACCAGAGGAGAATGGAGGGTGGGCACCCCATTTACATTTTCAGGTAATTGCCGATCTGTTGGGGCAGTCTGGTGAATACTGGGGAGTGGCACCGGCAAGCCAGCGGGATGTATGGTTGTCGATCTGCCCAGATCCCAACCTGATTCTCGGGATTCGGGAGGACTTGCTGCCCATGCCAGAGCCTCTCACTGAAACGATCCGGTTCCGGCGAAAAGATTGTATCGGGGGGAATCTCAGCATTTCTTATCGTACGCCTCTGCAGATTGTACGCGGATTCCGCCAGTATCTCTATGATGAGACTGGTCGGGCGTTCCTGGATGCCGTCAATAATGTCCCCCATGTGGGGCATAGTCACCCGCGTGTCAACGCAGCTGCGATCCGGCAAATGCGCGTGTTGAACACCAATACACGCTATTTGCATCAGACACTGGTAGATTATGCAGAGCGGCTGGCTGCGACCATGCCGGAGCCATTGAAGGTCTGCTATTTTGTGAATTCAGGAAGTGAAGCCAATGACTTGGCGTTACGCTTGGCGTTTGCACACACCGGGCGGAAGGATATCATGGTTCTGGAAGGCGCATATCATGGTCACTTGAGTTCATTAATTGCAATCAGCCCATACAAGTTTGATGGCCCCGGTGGAACGGGGGCACCCCCGCATGTGCATCAAGCTCCAGTACCGGATCCATATAGAGGGCGGTTTCGGGGAGGTGACGCCGCACAGCAGTATTCAATAGAATTGAAAGCAAAACTGGATTCGGTCCCGGGTGGGATTGCCGCGTTTATCTGTGAATCCCTTCTTGGTTGTGGAGGGCAGATCGAGTTGCCAAAGGGATATTTACGGTCGGTTTATGCACATGTACGTGCGGCAGGTGGCCTTTGTATTGCTGACGAGGTGCAGGTGGGGTTTGGACGGATGGGCAGTGACTTCTGGGGCTTCCAGACCCAGGAGGTCACACCGGATATTGTCGTCCTGGGTAAGCCGATGGGGAATGGCCACCCACTGGCAGGCGTCGTGACCACTACTGAGATCGCTCACTCATTCGATAACGGGATGGAATTCTTTAGCACGTTTGGGGGGAATCCGGTTTCATGCATAGTGGGGATGGCAGTTTTGGATGTAATCGAATCGGAAAAACTGCAGGAAAATGCACTTGTTACGGGCACCTTTCTAAAACAATCTCTTGAGAAACTCAAAAACAAGCATCCAGTGGTCGGAGATGTAAGGGGGAGGGGATTATTTTTGGGGATCGAATTGGTGCGAGATCACCAGACCCTGGAGCCAGCCGACCAGGAAGCCGGCTATATTGCGAATCGCATGCGCGATCTGGGTATCCTGATTTCAACGGACGGGCCACTTCACAACGTGTTGAAGATTAAGCCTCCACTGGTATTTGATCAAGCCAATGCAGTCCGACTTGTCGAAATACTGGATTCTGTACTTCAGGAGGAGGGGGCAGCGATCAGTCAATAGATAGGAGGGTAACCTCAAAAATCAGTGTTGCATTTGGTGGGATGCTGCCTTGCCCCTGATCTCCATAGGCAAGGCCAGGCGGGATCACGAGTTGACGCTGTCCTCCTGATTGCATCCCCAGGATTCCCAGTTCCCATCCCTGTATAACCCGGCCATTTCCAATTTGAAACGAGAAGGACCTGTCCCGAAGATGAGAGCTGTCAAAGAGCGTATTGTCTGTTAACCAGCCGTGATAATGCACGGTCACCAGATCTCCATTTTTTACTGGATCGCCTGTCCCAACCACAAAGTCATAGTACTTGAGACCATCTGAAAGTACGATATAATCACCTTCGGCTACCTCATGTGGTACGGGGGCATTTTCGGGATCTGGAGGCATCGGTTCCGTGGGACTTTTACAGGTAGCAAATAGCGTAATTACCAAGACCAGTGCTGCGTATCGGACGAAGGACATGATCACCATACAAAATTGATCTCCCTACTACAGAAAAATTCCTAAATTGTTTGTTCGCGGAGCCGCCAAGCAAGGCGAGTCACAAGAAGTCCTCCATATCATTCGAGCCCCATGTTTGAAGCTGATGTATTTTTTGAACGTCGTCGTAAACTGACAAAATCTGTGAGGAGTGGGGTCGTACTCTTGCCTGGGCATGTAGACAGCCCGATGAATTATGCGGACAATATCTATCCCTTCCGGCAGGACAGCACCTTTCTGTATTATGTCGGGATTCATAGGCCCGGGCTTTTCGCTGTGATTGACGTAGAGGAGAACCAGACGACAATTTTCGGCAAAGAGCCTACGGTGGATGATGTCATTTGGTCTGGCTCACAGCCGGGTTTAGGTGAATTAAGAGAGCTCTGTGGTGCGGATCATGCGTGTGAAATATCTGGCTTGACAGGAGTCCTTTCCGGGGCCATTGCCCAAAAGCGGGATATACATTATTTACCGCCATACCGGGCAGAAACCAGTCGCCGACTGGAGAAGCTCCTGGAGTTAGAGTCGGGGCAGTCCTCCAGAGGGTATTCAGAGGAGCTTGTTTGTGCCATTGTTGCACAGCGGTCGGTCAAGGAAGCTCGGGAATTAGCGGAAATTGAAGCGGCGCTGACGGTTACACAACAGATGTACCGTGCTGCAATGCAGGCAGTTCAGGCAGGAAAATACGAACGTGAGTTTGCGGGTCTTGTCGAAGGAATTGCGATTAGTGGCGGGGGGCGTCTCGCGTATCCATGTATCTTGACGAAGCATGGACAGGTTCTGCATAATCATCACTATCACCGCCGTTTGGAACTTGGTGATCTGGTTGTTCAGGACAGTGGGGCAGCAACGGTTTCGGGATATGCAAGTGATATCACAAGGACGTATCCGGTTGGAGGTACGTTTTCTTCTCGCCAACGTGATATTTATCAGGCTGTTCTGGATTCGTTAACCTCTGCATTGTTAAGTATTCAACCCGATCGTCCATTCCAGGTTAGTCATTTGGTAGCCGCACGTGTACTGACGGACAGGCTTCAGCAGATGGGTCTGATGCGGGGAGATCTTGATGAGTCGGTAGCTGCCGGGGCGCATGCACTCTTTTTCCCACATGGATTGGGACATATGATGGGGCTTGATGTTCATGACATGGAAAATCTGGGGGAAGATCTGGTTGGTTATGATGATCAGATTCAAAGGAGCGGGCAGTTTGGCCTTAGGTCCCTTCGGTTTGGAAGGGCTCCTGCACCTGGATTCGTATTGACGGTTGAGCCGGGGTGCTACTTCATTGGCCCGCTGATCGACCAGTGGAGGAGCGAGAAGCGTCACGAAGCCTTCATCAACTATGGCAGATTGACCGACTGGCGGGATTTTGGTGGGGTACGAATTGAGGAAAATATCGTAGTAACGCCAGAGGGGCATCGAATTTTAGGCCCCCCAATTCCCAGAACGATCGCAGATGTAGAAGCTGCGTGCAGTGGATAGTCAGGAAACGAAGGCCGTATTTTCGGTGCCTAGCCGGACATGCTCCACTAACCCAACCCGGCGATTGTCAAAGGGGCATGAAACACGAATATAGTTATCGGTATAGCCCTGCATTCTGCCAGACCAGGTGTTACGTTCCCAGAGTACTGGTCGGATCTGGCCACGAAATCGTTCCTGAAACACAGTTTGTTTCCGCCGGGAGAGTTCCCGGAGCGTTCGATTGCGGGATGCACGCTCGGAGACAGGAACAGTGTTATGTTGCTCGGAGTGACTGACAGCTGTGGTATCAGGGCGCTCGGAATAGGTGAAGACATGCAGGTAGGTGACCGGCAGGTTTGCCAAAAACGTATGTGTCTCTGTGAAGTGATCGGCAGTTTCCGCTGGAAACCCAACAATCACATCGGCGCCGATTCCGGCATCGGGCATGCGTGTATGAATATATTCCAGCCGCTGCTGGTACACTTCTCGACGATAGCGCCGTCGCATGGCCCCGAGGACCGAGTTTTCGCCACTCTGTAAGGGAATATGAAAATGCGGTACTATCACAGGAGTATCCGCAACAAAGTCAATCATCTCGTCTGTGAGCAGGTTGGGCTCAATGGAAGAGATACGGTAACGAAGAATCCCGTCCACCTTTGCCAATCGCTGCAGCAACTGGAGCAGGTTTAATTTTGTGGGGTGATCAAGGCTGCCTTGACCATAGAGTCCTATGTTGACTCCCGTTAAAACAATTTCTTTAACGCCCCGCTCTGCGAGTTGTCTGGCTTGCTCAATAATTTGATCTGCAGGGGCTGATCGGCTCTTTCCCCGGGCCATAGGGATGGTACAAAACGAACAAGAATAGTCACATCCGTCCTGTACCTTCAGGAATGCACGGGTGCGATCATCTGACAGCAGTGCAGGATCAAAGGAGGTTGTACTGCCAGTACAGGAGACATTGACTTGCGTAGACGCTTTCTGGGAAAAATCATCCAGCAAGTCGAAAATGTGTGCTTTTTCTGAATTGCCAAGCACCGCATTGACTCCTTCAATCGCCGCTACTTCATTTGGGCGCAACTGTGCATAACAGCCGGTGACGATGATGAATGCATCGGGGTTCAGTCGGTGAGCGCGTCGTATAATTTGTCGGCACTTCCGATCTGCTTCGGCCGTCACCGAACAAGTATTGATGACCGAAATATCACAGGTGTCTTTTTGCCCGACGGTTTCAAAACCGTGCAGTTCAAATTGACGCTTTAGACTGCTTGTCTCCGCGAAGTTCAGCTTGCAGCCAAGTGTGTGAAATGAAACGCGACCCATGAAGAATTTCCTGAAACTACAGGTGAAATGAATTTCCCCTCATTCTTGATCCCTATTCGTAATCCTGGTGGCAGTTTTGGTGAGAATGGGCCACGTTCCCCTTCGATGCCGCCAGGGTTGGAAAATACTTGGTTGGCAACACGCGTTCCCTGCCAGAGTTACACAGGTCTAAGTGATCCCGTGTCTACCATGGTAACAACAATATGAATTCCAAACGTGCAGGCCTATTTGTATCCATCGGGGTATTCACCTATGCAACGATAATGTATGTATTGACGGTTGCGCCTACAGCGAGTTTCTGGGATGCCGGAGAATTCATCGCAATTGCACATGGGCTGCAGGTTTCGCATCCGCCCGGCGCACCATTCTACATGTTGGTCGGTCGTCTTTTCTCCATGTTTGTCCCAGATGATCTGATCTCGTTATCGGTGAACATGGTTTCTGTGCTCTCCAGCTCGTTTACCATCCTGCTGACCTACTGGATCATTGTTCGTCTGTTACAGGAATTTATACCGTCCAAAACCACAGGTGCCGCCACGTTTATGCACCATTTTGGAGGTGTGGTCGGGGCTTGCACCTTTGCAGTTACCGATTCTTTCTGGTTTAATGCCGTAGAGGCAGAAGTGTATGCGATGTCCATGCTCTTTACGGCTCTGGTGGTTTGGCTGATCATGAAGTGGAGTGAGCTGGCACGGGATGAACTGGCGAATTCGCGGGATCGTCTTGGATTGAGAGCCAACCGAATCCTTGTACTCGTAGCCTACCTGTTTGGACTTGCGATTGGGGTGCATCTCTTGAGCCTGTTGGCACTCTTCTTTATCGCACTCATCTTCTTTTTTGTCGAATATGACCAGAAAAATTGGACAGTTAGTGGGCAATCCGACTGGAAGTCGGGAGTGCGTTGGAGAGCCATTTTTCTGACACTTGTTGTGGCGGCGGTCGCATTTCTTGTTATTTATCCTGGAATCATTCAAAAATTACCCGGATTGGCCGGGCAGACCGGACAACCACTGTTAGCACTTCTTCTCTTTGTCTGTGCAGTCGTCTTTGCAGTCTGGTATACACATACCAGGGAAAAGCAAATGGCAAATCTGGTGTCCGTGTGTCTTTTGATGGTATTGATTGGTTATTCCAGCTATGCAGTCATCTTCATTCGTAGCGCTGCCGATCCACCGATTGATGAAAACGACCCGGAAACACCGGCGGCTATCGTATCCTATCTGGAGCGGGAGCAATACGGGGAAACTCCAATTTTGCGTGGACCCAATTTCAATAACAGAACTGGAAACTTTGATGAGAATAACATAAAGCCGTTTCCAAGACGACATTCCGTGGCACCACAGCATGCGAATATCTATCGGCAATACAACTCCGATGCACAGTTTTTCTGGCAGTATCAGTTGGGGCATATGTACCTGCGCTATTTCCTGTGGAATTTTTCAGGACGCGAGAGTGATGTGGAGGGGGCACGTGCAATCACCGGCTTCTCGCTGATTGAAGGTCCAAACGAAACCCTGCAGCAGACTCCCAGCGAGCGGGCAAGCCGAAACCGCTATTTTGCTCTTCCACTGCTTTTGGGATTTTTCGGGATGTTTTATCATTTCCGTCGGGATTGGAGACGTGCCTTCAGCGTACTGGTGCTGTTTTTGGTGACCGGAGTGGGTATCATCTTATACCTGAATCAAACTCCCCTGCAACCCCGAGAGCGTGACTATTCCTATGTCGCCAGTTTCTTTGCCTTCAGCCTGTGGATTGGGATCGGAGCTACGGGACTTCTACAGCTTGTCCTGGATGCTTTAGAGAATTTTGGAGAAAAGTCCAAGAGACTCCTCTGGGTCGCAGCTCCTGTAATCTTCCTGGCGGTCCCTGGCTGGATGGCCATCGAAAATTATGATGACCATGACCGTTCGGGGCGCTATGTTGCCCCAGACTATGCATACAATATGCTGATGAGTGTTGCGCCGAATGCAATTCTCTTCACCAATGGAGATAATGATACATTCCCCCTTTGGTATGCCCAGGAAGTTGAAGGAGTCCGAAGGGATGTCCGCGTAGCCAACCTGTCCCTGCTAAACACGCCCTGGTATGTACGACAATTGAAACATCAGTATTCGCGGGAGTCAGCGCCGTTACCAATTAATTTGTCTGATGAAGAGATTGATGATCTTGGGGCCCGCTTGTGGGAGCCGAATACGATGACTTTGCCCGTTGATCCAGGGCTGGTATCGGAAGAGTCAGAGGTATTTGTTGGGCAGACGGACCGGAGCATCATTGATACATCTATGGCATGGGTCCTCAATGGTCGACCATTTAGAACCAATCCGGAAACAGGAGAACCCTTGAATCTTCTTTACGGTGCGGACATTGCGGCCCTCAATATCATGTTTGGCACAGCCGCAGGTGGTTGGGAACGTCCTGTATACTTTGCGGTCACCGTTTCCCCCGATGGACGCCTTGATCTGGAAAACTATTTGCAGCTTGAGGGACAGGCGATGCGAGTTGTTCCCATCCGTCATGATGATCCCCTAGGCAGGGTTGAACCGGGAGTAACACCAGAACGGGTGAAAACGTTCAGATTCAGGAACCTGAATAACCCCAAAATCTACTATGATGCAAATATTCGACGGATGGTGGACAATTACAGGAATATTTTTGCCCAGACGGCGGCATCACTGGTTCAGGGAGGGCAGGTGGATGAAGGGATTGGTCTCATAGATCATTTACTCGAACAGGTCCCCTTTACGACCATTCCCGGGGATTACGTCTCGTTCATCTATACTGCGCGCGTTTACCAGGAGGCGGGTGAGCATGCAAAGGCGTTGGAGATACTTAAACAGTCAGAACCCCTGCTGATGCACCGGCTGGATCTAAACAATGCTCAAGGGTTGGATGATTATGCCTTCACGTTTTTGCAGACCATCAGAGCTGCATACCTGCAGGCTGGTGATTTTGAAGGGGCGGCGGCATTTGAAAATAAAATCCGGGAATCCGTTGGAGAGGAAGGAAATGTGACCGCAGAAGAGATGCGCGCCTCAGTGAGGGGGATGTTTGATGAGGATTCCCTTGATGGAGCCCAAAATATGGATCAGTCTCTCCCACAGGATTCCACACTTCTGGATCCAGAATACGAGAATGGGGTTCAGCAGCCTTAGCACAACAGATGTCGAATATGAGTTTTCAATTTCAGGAGCATGATTTCGAGCGCATCGGCCGTACGCTGGGCGCAGAGCCCATACGGAAGGATCGAGTCGTATGCTACGAAATCAAGAACGAAAATCTTGGACAGGTCGTCAAGCTGGAGATCTCGGTTGATGTGGAGTTTCCCGGAGATCTCAAAGACGAAATCCCCGGCCACATCATCACTGCTGAGACGACTAGTTGTCAACTTCACCTAGTGGGGTGCACTGGGTTGGTGGCCGAGGAAGATTTCCGGGAGGTCATTTTCTATGCGAAAGGCCACAATGTTGTGAATGCTCTCGTGGTACAGGCGACCGCCTGGTGCCAGGTCTATTCCAATTATGATCGGCGGTTATTGGATATGGACTACACCAAGATGCCCAGCCAGATTTCAAACAGTGTCATTTCGTTTCTGATGGCAGAGGGGATCCTGGAAGGCTTTAAGTTTGACGAAGACGAGGATATTTCAATTGAAGGCTGAAGAAGTAGATTACTGGCCTAATTTACCGGGGCCCCCGTCGGATAATGCGGTCGTCATAGGTAGTGAGCATCCACGCCTGGAGCTGGATCCCGATCTGGTGGAGAAGCTCGTTGACCAGGTGCTGGAAGGGGAGCAGCAGGGGATTCGGAGGTTGGAAATCATCCTCACGCATGCCCGGCAGCTTCGCAATTTGAACAGGGAATGGAAAGGTGCGGACTACGATACAGATGTGTTGAGTTTCTCACTCGGTCATGGGCCAACGATTGAAGGGGAGGTGTATGTCAGTCTTGATTTTGCGGAGCAATACTGTCAGGCCTATGGTGCAACGTTTACCCAGGAGGCCTGCCGCTATATTGTGCACGGGCTGCTTCATCTTCTAGGGTACCGCGACAGCACGCCTGAAGAAAAGCAGATCATGCGTACGAAAGAGGATGAGTACCTCCGGCGCACAGGCGTTAACGGTATCTGAACTGTTGAAGCACACGAGGATCCTTGCTACGACGTAGAATTTCCCCGGTGTGTACATCCTTGAATGTAATTTCTTTTGGGTGCGGGGTTACGTCAAGTAAAAACATGGCCCAGCCCCAGAAGCTGTAGTGCGCTTGGGCTACAATGCGGGGGTTGGACAGGATCTCATTGATAGATTCTTCGGATGTAAGTGCCTCCGGGACGGCGAGAATCTCGACAGGGTCAGCAAATTGGCGATCTTCGGGAACGTCCTGGCGAAGGATTTCTGCCGCATGTGTAGACACGGTCGTGCGGGTTGGAGTAGGGCCGGGACTCTGCCGGAAGAAGTAGTGATCGCTTGAGATATCCCCGGATCCATAGAGGAAAATCAGAATCAGAAGAAACAGGGTCAGCATAGCCACTTCAAAGCCCTGAGTCCCTGCAGTCAGCCCACCAGACATTTCTTCTACAAATACAGCTCCGACCAGAATCGGAATCTGGATGAGTGCTCCGACACGGGAAAGCAGTCCGGTGAGTAGCATGAACCCGCCGAGTAAATGTGAAAGGGCGACGTAGTGCAAGAGGACCGTCGAGCGGAGCATGTCCGACGGGTTCGCCCCGATCAGGTCCAGAAAACTGTTTGCATCTGCAATGAAGAGCATACCACGTACCAGCAATCCAAGCCCCAGGTACATGCGCAGAAGGTCAAAAGCATGTGAACGGAAGGGATAAAGCTTCGCCAGGATACGCTGGAGTTCATTCTGCGAAGCTTGGATCCTTTGATCAATACTCCAGCGACCAGACCCACAAATCACAACCAGAAGCAGGATAAAGAAGACAAGCGAAGAGAGCTCCAGAGACTGATTCGCCGAAAAAAGACTTCCCAGACTCAAAAAAATGGCACCAAAAAGAATTGGGACCTGTGAAAGGGCAGCAATCCGGGTCCAGATGCCGACCGTGATCGCCAGCCCTCCGGCGATATGGAGCCCCGCTACACTGAGATGTGCCCAGTCGGCACGCAGCCATGTCGGCGCATCTTCGGGCAACAGTGCAACGAAGGTGGTAGCATTGATCAGAAAGAGTATCCCTCGTGCGAGTAACCCAAGTCCCAAGTAAATCCGAATCAGATCAAAGGCGATCTCACGATACTCGTCGAGCCAAGCGTTAAACTTTTGGAGCATGCTACCAACAGAAGGTGAAGTTTCCGTGAATAATAGGTTAATTTGAGTGAATAACAAAATAGAAATGGTTAATTTGTTGGAACTCCGAATTCATTGTATATTTGGTCAAAATTAACCGTCTCTTCAGCAGAGCTGTTTTCATCGCAATCACAGATCAAATTCCGGTAGTGCATACGAGTTATCAAAGCGCATGGAGGCGGGGTCTCCCTGTGGGTCTGACAACCTTTTTGCTGTTAGCCCTGATTGTAGGCCCTGCGTGGGGGATGCCGCAGGAGGCAGATCCTGAATATCGGGCATTACCATTCATCAGCAGTCGTGTGCTGATGTGGGCGGTGGCAGAGTTGCATCTGATGTTTGCCGCGTTTGTGCTGGCTGTCCCCATGTTTGCACTGGTGATTGAATTCATCGGGTACAAGACCGGGGACAAACGCTATGACCAGTTGGCCTACGACTTCACGAAGCTCCTTTCTGTATCGTTTTCATTCACGGCCACGCTCGGGGCACTGCTTACGTTTGGACTGCTGGTTTTTTATCCGGCGCTGACACAGTATCTGGTCAAGATATTCAGTTGGACGTTTCTGCCTTACGTGCTGCTCTTTTTCCTGGAAGCATTCTTCCTTTACGCATACTATTACGGTTGGGGCAAACTCTCTCCCCGTCTACATCTCTTCATCGGATTGATGCTCAATCTTGTGGGTACGGCCATCATGTTCATCGCCAATGCATGGTTGACGTTCATGAACACGCCCAACGGGATTGACGATATGGGGAACCTGACCAGTCTCTGGGAGGCGATCAACAACTATACCTGGATGCCGATCAATATTCACCGACTGATTGCAAATGTGGCGTTCGGTGGCGCAATCGGGGCAGCATACGGTGCATTCAAGTTCCTGGGTGCGAAGACATTGGAGGCCAAGGCACATTATGACTGGATGGGGTATATCGGGATTTTTGTCGCAATCTGTGCGCTGTTGCCGCTCCCGTTTGCGGGGTACTGGCTGGGGGTAGAGATCTACGCATATGATCAGAGTCTTGGGATCACTCTGATGGGCGGTACATTTTCGTGGCTCTTCATTGTGCAGGCCGTCCTGATTGGCAATCTATTCCTGGCAGCAAATTACTACCTCTGGCTGAGTATGGCCCGGATTCCGGGGGCAGAGCGTTTTCGAGGGTTTATCAAGTATCTTCTGGGGATAATTACCCTGTGCTTTATTGTGTGGGCAACGCCGCATTCGCTCGTTGCAACGGTAGAGGAAGCTCGTGCGATGGGCGGCTCACATCATCCCATCCTGAACGTGCTGGGGGTGATGAGTGCAAAGAATACAGCCGTGAACCTTTTGATCCTCACGACCTATGTCAGCTTTTTGCTCTATCGGCGTGCAAATAAGGAGGCGACGGTCTCATGGGCAAAAACCGGTAATTGGATTCAATTCGGCATTTTTGCAGCCGTGGTGATCTATGTCGTCTTCCTGGGGGTGTACGGATACTTTGTGGATGCTCAGACCCGGATCGGGCTGAGTCGGCCACAGGTCTTGTCGGTACTGTTTGCCATGATCTCTGTGACCGTGATCGATATATTCCTGTTCAAGAATGCAAAATCCCGTGGTGAAATCGTATGGGGAAAAATCTCTGCCCGGAGTCAGTATGCCCTCTTCTTCCTCGCGATCACGTTTACCTGGCTAATGGGACTGATGGGATATGTACGTGCAGGGATGCGACAGCACTGGCATGTCTATGGTGTGATGCGGGATACCTCGGTGGATGCATTTACACCTACATTGGGATTTGCCGGTGGGGTGGTCAGTGCGATTGTAATCGTCTTCTTCCTGTTGATTGCCATTGTCTTCTTTCTAGCCGGCCTTTCCGGGAGAAAAGATTGGAAGCCCAAATCTGGATCCCGATGGGCTCAGGAGGAAGCGTCAACCTCAACAGAACCCGCGTGATAATCAACCAACTAGTTCAGTAATCCCGTGAAACAGGCCCTGCAAATATTCGGATTCACGATCGTGGTTAGCGTCTTCTATTGGTACGTGAGCTTGTGGGTACCCCAGAAACGAACCGAACCCCCTGAGGATATTGAGATTGCCAGCAATCTGACGATTGAAGAGATGATCCCGATTGGGGAAGAGATTGTCGCTGGCAAAGGGACCTGTCTGACGTGTCATACCATAGGGAATCATGGGACCGGGTTGCGTTTTCCTGATCTGGACAATATCGGGGCGATTGCCAGTGAACGCGTTTCTGGACAGAGTGATGTTGATTATCTGGCTGAATCTATGTACGATCCCAATGCCTATGTGCTGGAGGGCTATGTGGCTGGAATGCCCAACGTTGCCCGTCCTCCGATTGCGTTGACCGATCAGGAAATTCTGACCGTGATTGCCTATCTGCAGTCCCTTGGCGGAACGCCAAGCGTGACCATGGAAACCACCTTGCAGTGGCAAGGACAGGCACCGGCACAGGAGGCGGCTGCCCCCGTAGCTGTCGGCGGCAACCGGGATGCAGAGACGCTTTTTGCGGCCTATCTATGTAATACCTGCCATTCATTGGATGGGACCGCGGGGGCAGGCCCCACACTCCAGGGCCTTGGAGAACGGATGTCCAGGGCGGAGATATATGAAGCGATTGTGGACCCGGATGAGGTCATCACCGAAGGATATGTCCCGGGGGTGATGTCAACGATGTTGAATGCAAATAATTTTTACGAACAGGTTTCCACCTCGGAGCTTCAGGCATTGGTGGATTACTTGGCATCCATGTAGGCTCCCTGAATTGACCTAGTTGGCGCGATGAATTTATTTGTACTGTTCGGAATAGCGGTAGCCATGATTGTCATCCAGCTCGTCGTTACGCGCTGGATTGAGCTCAATCGCCTGGCCTGGCTGGGGATATGGTGGGTTGCCCTCTGGGCTGCTTTTTCGTATGGGGTTAATCCACCGCTCCCCAATTCGATTATTGTGCTGTTCATGGCGATCATTACGATTGCACTGACCGCCTATTTATCGGCAGACAATGAGGAATTAGTAAAGGCCCAGCGGTCCATCGTACGATTTATGGTAGACAAAGAGTATCGGATCGCATTGGTGATTGTCCTGTTTGCCATTCCTGCGGCGGTAGCCGCCTGGACGTACGTCAGTATGAATGAGGCACCGCAGCCCCCCTCCAGTAGTCGGACGATCCATCCACCGCCTCCATCCTCCATCACGTTCGAGGGCAATTCAATTGATTTGGCGACGGCCAATAATCCTTTCCGTGAGCTTGAGCATACGGATGAGGCTGCTTTTGCTGAGCATGTCAACAACGGTCGACGGATTTACTTTGAGAACTGCTTCTATTGTCATGGAGATAATATGCAGGGGGCTGGGATGTTTGCACACGGTTATGATCCACTCCCGGCAAACTTCAATGATGCAACCACGATTGCCATGCTCCAGGAATCTTATTTATTCTGGCGCATCGCGAAAGGGGCACCTGGACTCCCTTCCGAGTCAACTCCCTGGTCAAGTGCAATGCCAGCCTGGGAGTTGTTTTTGACCGAAGAAGAAATATGGGACGTGATTCTATTCCTGTATGAATACACGGGATTTGAACCACGGGCACAGGGAATGCCGCATTAACCGGAAAACAAGATGCGATATCTATTGCCTTTACTGTTGATTGGGTTTGCGTATCCTGCGTTTGCACAGCAGGAGAATGACCTTGGTACGGAAGTGCAGCGTACGGAGGGGAAGGAAATTTATGAGATTAAGTGTGCGCACTGCCATGGGTACGAGGGTGATGCAAATGCAGTTGCCACCCCATATTTGCGACCAACACCCCGTGACTTTACTTCGGGAAACTACAAATTCCGATCCACCGAGAGTGGTGAACTCCCGACGACCGAAGATATCAAGCGGAGTATTCGGCTCGGGATGCCCTACACGAGCATGCCGCCGTGGGAGGGGATTCTTTCAGAATCCGAGATTACAAACCTGGCATACTACCTCAAGACGTTCGAACCTGCGTTTGATGGCCCTTATGGTAATCCGACGGTCGTGGAAATCCCCCGGGCCCCTGCCTATTCAGAGGATCCAGAACATCTGGCACGTGGGCGTGAAATTTTTGAAGCCAACCAGTGCACAGACTGCCATGGTGCGAATGGGCGTGGGAATGGCCCAAGCGCCCCCGAACTGGTGGATGACTGGGGATTTCCAATCCGCCCGGCAGATATGACGAAGCGGTGGACATACCGGGCAAGTGCCACACGCGAAGACGTCTATCGCACGTTTATGACCGGACTGAACGGAACCCCCATGCCCTCTTATCTGCAAACGATCAGTGATGAGGAGGATCGGTGGGCATTGGTCGATTATGTATGGTCACTGTCCAGAGATATGCCAGATTATGGCACGGTCGTCAGTGTACAGGGGCAGGCCGGTGAATTGGAGTTGGGGGATGAGTTGTTTGCGGGTGCATCCGAGACGTATTTTCCGATTGTAGGTCAGGTCATTGAGCCCGGGCGAGCTTTCTATCCAGGGGTCAATGGTATCAGTGTCAAGGCAGCTTACAATGCCTCGGAGATTGCGATCCAGCTTCAATGGCATGATATGACTGCAGAAGCCGAAGGCATGAATCATCCGGCAATCGAGGTTCCAATGTTTGCTCCCATGCAGCCGGATACGTTGATGGAGGGCTGGTCCGATGCCGTTGCCGTACTGCTAGCCTCCCGTACTCCAGAGGGACTGGAGCGCCCCTATTTTATGTTTGGAGACAGCAAGTTTCCGATGACGATCTGGTATACAGATCTGGCGACAGATTCGGCGGCTGTATTGACGGGGCAGGGGGCGGGGAGAATTACAGATAATGGAATTGAACTGGAGAGAACCGCTGTGTATGAAGACGGAGTATGGACGGTTCAGCTGAAAGGCTCCAGGACCTTGGGAGATTACACCATGCAGGAGTCATCCTTTGTACCGATTTCTTTCACTGCATGGGATGGCCTCAGCGCAGAGCGTGGCAATAAGCGGGGGTTATCCGCTTGGTATCATCTGTATCTGGAACCGATGGAGACGGAGTCCGCGGCGCTTCCGATGGCGAAGTGGTTTTTGATTGTACTGGCCGCAGAGATTGCCATTGTTGGACTGGTACGCTTACGCACGCGCCGCAGAAAGCAGACATAGCAGGTGAGAGGAAAGACGTACATACCGTCGCTGGTTTCGTGGAATCTCACCAAAAAGTGCAATCTGCAGTGTCCGCATTGTTATTTATCTGCAGGCCGGGCTGCGGAGCGTGAGTTGACTACCGATGAATGTCTGGGTCTCTTGGACGAAATGCAGAGACTTGGCACGGAGATGCTTATTCTTACAGGTGGAGAACCGCTGCTTCGGAAGGATATTTACAGGATTGCAGAAGCGGCAAGCCGGATGGGGATCTGGGTTGTGATGGGAACGAACGGCGTACTGATTACACATGAGGTGGCACAAAAGATGGTCGAATGCGGGGTTCGTGGGGTTGGGATCAGTATAGACTCTGCAGATCCAGATCGTCACAACGAGTTTCGGGGCGGGCGGAATGCATGGCAGCATTCGGTACGTGCACTCAAAATTTGCAAAGAAGAGGGATTGGAGGTCTTGGTTCAGACGACCGTGATGGAGGAGAATTACGACGAGATTCCAGCACTCCTGGATTTTGCTCGTGAGTATGGTGCATGGTCGTTCAACCTGTATTTTCTGGTGCAGACGGGCCGGGGGCAGGGCATGACCGATCTTTCCGCCGCGGCTACGGAGGCCATGCTCTCAAGACTGATTGATTGGCAGGACGACTACCGGCCGATGCTGGTACGCAGCAAATGCGCTCCTCAGTTTAAGCAGATCGCTTATGCGAAAGGGCGTGGGGGGATGGAGAGCGGTGGATGCATGGCAGCAACCGAGTATTGCAGGATTACGCCGGAGGGGAATGTCACGCCCTGTCCCTATATGGATGTAGTGGCGGGAAGTGTGCTGAGTCAATCGTTCACCACAATATGGAATGACTCGTCTGTATTTGCGGAGCTCAGAGAGCCGGCAAAGCTGAAGGGGCGGTGTGGGAAGTGTGAGTTTCAGGATTTATGTGGTGGCTGCCGGTGTCGTGCGTTTGCAGCAACGGGCGATTACCTGAGCGAAGATCCTGCGTGTACCTATCAGCCCACCGGCGTTGCCTTACCGGAGTCCGTGTTGCAATGGGATCAATCAGCGGAGGATCGTTTGATGCGGATCCCGATTACATTTATCCGAAGTAAGACACGTAAAGGGGTCGAAGCTTACGCTAGGAGCAGGGGACTCGGAAGTATTACCACCGAAGTCATGAATGGTGCACTGAGTGGGATGAAGCGGTCTGGAGGGTTTGCAAGGATGCCGGCTCTGCACCAAAAGCCGGACCATTTGGTATAGCAATGCCATACTATATCACACAGGCGTGTACAGCGTGCGATGACTGCATAGATATGTGTCCGATTGCGGCGATTCATGTTGGTGATCCGATCTATGTGATTGATGATACCTGTACTGACTTTACAGAATGTCTAATTGCTTGTGAATTTGATGCGATCCAACCGATTCCAGAGGATGTCATTGATGAGATTGCTGTATCTCCATAATGGTTGAAAACGAAGTTCAATATATTCCAGTGGAGGAATTTCGCCAGATGGTGCCTCCGATCCTTGGATTAGAGGTTCGGCGCCTTAGCCGATGGATCGCTACGCAGGCCCCTGATTCCGATCTGCGCAATCAAGCTGTGAAAGTTCGTTATGAACTCAGTCGGTTCATTACCTGTATGGAGGAGTCGAATGATCTTTCATCCTGTGAGCCATTCCTTGATGCCGCCTTGTTGAATGCAGCGATGCTGAGTGACCGTTCGGAAATAAATTATGTCATTGATCGACTTCGGTATGTGCGTGACCGGATCCCTTACACCTATTGATTTGCGGCAACCCCGCTGAGCCCATGTACAAGAAGATCTTTGTTCCAGTTGACAACTCTGAACATTCAATCAGCGCGGTTGACATGGCAATTGCTCTTGCTGGGCAGTTTGAATCAACCATCACTGCGAGTCATGCTTATGCCGCACGGATGCATGACTACCGGTTCAAGCAAATGGAATACACGCTTCCCGAGGAGTACCTGATTGAGGATGCGATGGAGAAGCAGCGCAAAATCCACGACACCTTGATCACCATGGGACTTGAGCTCATCAGTGATTCCTATTTGGTCGTTGCGGAAGAGCGATGCAAGGAGGCGGACATTCCATTTGAACCCAAGATGTATGATGGTAAGAACTGGAAAGTGATTGCCAAGGATATTGAAGAGAGCGATTATGATTTGGTAATCATGGGAGCTCTGGGGTTGGGTGCGGTAAAGGATAGTGTCCTGGGGAGTGTTTGTGAGCGTGTCACGCGCCGAGTCCGGACAGATACGCTAGTGATCAAAAAGGTTGATCCTGAGGATGTGACTGCAGACGGGAAGCCGGAGGGCAATATTGTGGTGGGGATTGATGGTAGCCCGGAATCCTTTGCAGGGCTGCGTACGGCGCTGGAGCTTGGTCGTAAGACGGGACGGCAGGTGGAAGCGGTATCGGTGTATGATCCGTACCTGCATTATGCGATGTTCAATAGTATTGTCAATGTATTGACCGAAAAGGCATCCAAGGTCTTCAAGTTCAAAGAGCAGGAGCAACTGCATGAAGAGGTGATTGACACAGGGCTGGCAAAGATCTACCAGTCTCATCTGGATATTGCGAGGCGAATCGCAGCCGATTCGGAAGTGGATCTGAAGATCACGCTTCTGGATGGAAAGGCGTTTGAGAAGATGCTCCAGTATGTCAGGCGTGAAAACCCATGGCTCCTGGTATTGGGGCGTATAGGCGTACACAGTGACGAAGACATGGATATTGGAAGCAACACGGAAAATCTTCTGCGCCAAGTCCCCTGTAATATTTTACTATCCAGTCAGCGTTACATCCCTCCTGTGGATGTGAGTGCTGAGGAGTCCATGTTATGGACTGAACCGGCGACCAGGCTCCTGAATACGGCACCTGATTTTGCGCGTGGCATTGCGCGTACCACGATCCATCGGTGGGCGATGGAGCGGGGCCATTCCGTGATCACACGCAAAATTGTTGAGCAGGCAATGGGAAATATTCTGCCTCGATCTTCCATGATCAAGATGGGAATCATTGCAGAAGACACGGCAACCAAAGAGATTGTTGCGAAGGATTCTGTCACATGGATTTGCCGTCAGTGTGGGTACGCTGCACGGGACTTTGAGCCGGTGCGGTGTGCGGTGTGTGGCAGTTCTGCAGAGGCGTTTCAGAAGTTGGACAAGGACGCGATTAATCAATTAGCCAAATTAGAAGGGGGAACAGAGGAACAGGATACGTTTGACGATGTTCGGCTCAAATGGAGCAAAGATGCTCTGAAAGAACTCCGAACAATCCCCGATGGATATCAGATGCGTCGCGCGAAAGCACAAATTGAAAAGCGTGCACGTGTTCAGCGGATTCCAACCATAACCCTGGATATGGTGCGTGGTGTGATTGCGGGGACTGCGGAAGAGTTGCAGAACCTCACTCCAGGGGGACACTTAAAGACTCCAGGGGAGCATGATGGCGGATCCCGGGATGCTCCAGTCCGAAAAGCCATGCAGGATCTGGTCCAGGATGGGGAATTCATGTGGGCACCGGATGCTCACGTGCGGCTTGAACGGGTTCCAGAGGGATTTATGCGTACGCGTACCAAAGAACGGATTGAGGCAGTTGCGCGTGATCGCAAGACAGATCTGATCACGCTGGCGATTACAGAAGAGGGAATTAAAGATGGGTTGAAGCTGATGGAGGAGATGATCAAGGAGCAGGCGACCGAGGATTCATGAAGAACTACAATGACATAGCGATTGATGGTGGCTCAGATGTGATGGGCCAAGTTGTGGAGCAGCATGATCGACTCGGTCGGCGTCTGAAGCGGGTCGGGAGCATGATTGCAGTGATGAGCGGAAAAGGTGGGGTAGGCAAGAGTACCGTCACCGCGTCCCTCGCAGATGCACTGACCAGAATGGGAATCCGTACGGGTGTATTGGATGCAGATCTGAATGGCCCGTGTATGGCACGAATGATGGGGGTTCCAGATTTCAGGCCCTCCCCGAAAAATGGTTCGATGACGGCTGCCCGGAATGAATTTGGTGTACCGGTGATGTCCATGGGGATGTTTCTGCCGGACGAAAAAACGCCACTGGTGTGGGATGCAAACTCGCAGCGGGGCGCGTATACCTGGCGCTCCATGGTTGAAATGAGTGCACTGCGGGAGTTGCTTTCGGATACGGATTGGGGAGACCTTGATGTACTGCTGATTGATTTACCTCCGGGAGCGGAGCGGCTCCAGAATCTGGTTGATCTGCTTCCGAATCTGGGGGGTGCCATCGTGGTCACAACGCCATCCGTTGTTGCGATGACAGTGGTTGGCCGGTCTATTTCGATGGCGACTGATATTGCAAATGTTGAGGTAGTGGGGGTGGTTGAGAATATGAGTGTAGTCGTTTGTCCGGCTTGTGGTCATCAGGACAAGTTCTTTCCGGGGACGTCCGTGGTTGAGGATTTTGCAGCGGCGCATGGTGTCCCTTATCTGGGGGAAATTCCCTTTGATCATCGGCTTGCAGATTGCCTGGATCACGGTCAATCGTACATGCAAACCCATCGATCCAAACCCGCGGCCACTGCCATCTTGAGCATTGCCCAGCAGGTGTTTTCCTGGACTAAAACGAAATCATCATGAAATTTCTTTGTGTACCCTGTGACCAGCCGATGAACCTGCATTCGACGCATGGCCCCTTTGACGGCACGATGTCAATTGTGTATGAGTGTCCTTCATGCGATGTACAAATGGCCATGTTGACCAATAAGGCGGAGACGCAGATGGTTCGTTCACTGGGGGTCAAGATCGGCGGCCGAACTGCCCCGGCTGAGCCTATGGAAACGCTCCGCTCGAATCTTGCAGTGGGTCATGAAGAACCGACCTCAGAGTCATCCTCTGGAGGGCGGTGTCCGTTTACAGGAGTCATTAGCGATGCCATGGCTGCAGTAGAATCTGAGTCAGCTCTTCACTGGAGTTCGGAGGCCTTGACGCGTCTAGAAGCCATCCCGCCCTACATCCAGCCGATGGTCAAGCGCAATATTGAGGATTATGCCCGCGATCGTGGACTTTCTGAGATTAACGAGGGCGTGATGGATGCCATGAAAGGGCAACTTGGAATGTAGTCTGCAGATCGGGCGAACGGCAATGAAGCAAAATAGGGCGGGAGGCTGTTGAGTCAGATGGACATCCCCAGCTGCGGCGGAATCGGATGTGGCGTTATCGTCGGTCGGAGAGTTGATGAAACGGTTCCCTGACAAGACCGAGATACTCTGCCAGTACATGATGCAGTTACGGGACAAGGACGAAAAAATAGTTAAGTCAGATATGTCTATCCGAGAATCCCATACCGAAGCCGAGCGATGGAATGGGGAGATTTAGTAAGTTATTTCCACTACAGGAGGATTTTGAACCTTGATCCACAACCATCGCAGCAGAACCAAAGAAGATGGCAATCCGTTCACGACAGTTAGTCATCCTCTTCTATTTTTCGATCCAATCACAGCATCTCAGCTGAGTCTATGCCGACC
>CBDBMQ010000011.1:0-46501 GCA_965207565.1 Rhodothermales bacterium
ATGGCTTGGTTCCAGTTATTGTTCAGGATGCTGCCACGCTAGAGATACTGATGCTGGCTTACATGAACCTGGATACACTGAAACAAACGTTGAGAACCGGGACCATGACGTATTGGAGTCGGTCACGAAAATGTGTATGGGTTAAAGGGCAAACCAGTGGGCAGTTCCAGATCGTGAAGTCCGCAAAATTGGATTGCGATCGGGATACATTACTGTTCATGGTAGAGCAGCAGGGGGGTGGCGCATGTCATACGGGGGCCCGGACCTGCTTTTTTCGGGATTTAATGTAAGGTGGATCCAAGTGGGATCAGCATGGGGATGGGACGATTTTTAAACTTCGTGAACAGACAAGCTCAGGCACTTGATGGGAATGTATGGCTCAGCGGCACAGGTTTAGCACTGATTCAGTACGGTTACCTTACCGACGAATGGATTCAATGACGATCTGGAAGTACGCACTTTGCCTGGTATCTACAATCTTGATGGCAGGATGTCTGATTGAAAACCAGATACCGGAACCGGATTGGATTGTTGATCAGGCAGACGTATTAGATGCCAAAGAAGAAAATGCTCTGACAAATCTGCTTTCAGATTTCTACGACAGCACATCCGTTACGCTCGCCGGAGTAACGGTAGAATCTATACGAGGGCAATCCATAGAACTGTACGCGGCATCGCTGTATGCGTCATGGGAAATGGGTTCGATCGAAACCCATAATGGAATTTTGGTTCTCCTCCTGACAGATGAGCGCTTGGTGCATATCACTGTGGGCAGTGGTATGGCGCAGGAGTTATCAACCCAGGTACTTGATTCGATTAAGGTTGGGATGGCAGAGTTGTTTGGTTTGGGAGATTATTATGGTGGTTTTGAGAGAGGTTTTGATCTACTCATGCGCCGTGTCGGTGCGGTGCCGTGGATGATTGCATATACGAGTATTTTCGAAGCCGAGCGTGATTCGCTGCGCAGTATGGATCAGATTATATCTGCAGAAGGTGTGATTACAGGATTCCAGGAGGATTTGGTTATACTCACGGATTTCGATGGGCAAGAAGTCCGCTTGATCATCCCTGCAGAAGCGCCTATTCTTTCTGTAGAGGATGTGATTGGATTTACCGGACGTATTGTGCAACTACAGCCGATACAGGTTCGGGTGCTAAATTTGGAGGCGAATTATACATTCGAGTTATTGAATTAAATTTCAGGAAACCCTGACAACAATGATGAATCGGCGCGAATTTACGCAGCGTACTTCTTCGGCTGCCTTACTAACGTTCTTTCCCGTGAACATTATCAGTAAACGGCCTGAGTCGGATGAACTGATCGGTCATGGAGATTATCGTTATCGGGTGCATCGAACCTGGGGAGATCTGGATCCCGACATTACCCCGATCAATAATTGCCACGAGATGGTACAGGATCAGGCCGGCCGGCTGATCATGATTGGGGATGAGACACGCAATAACATACTGATCTATGATACCTCGGGCAATCTACTTGATACATGGGGTAGTGACTATCCTTATGGGCACGGGTTAACCATTTGGGAGGCAGGTGGGGAAGAATTCCTGTTCATTTGTGACAACGGTTTTGATGGAAACCCGCAGGTAGTGAAGACGACTTTGGCGGGAGAGGTTGTCATGAGGTTGCCGCATCCCAAAGCGGTTGGAGCATATGAGGAATCCGACGCTTATCACCCCACAGAAACTGCCATCGCCCCGAATGGCGATATCTATGTGGCCGATGGGTACGGATCACAGTGGATTCTCCAGTTCAATTCCAAAGGAGAATATATTCGAAAGTTTGGAAGTAGAGGGGATGAGGATCACCAGTTTCAAACAGCTCATGGTGTATGTGTAGATCTGCGCAATCCGGAGATGCCATCGTTGGTGTGTACCAGTCGAGGGCATAATGCTTTCAAGAGGTTTTCGTTGAGTGGAGAGTATCTCTCGACGATTTTTTTGCCGGGTGCCTATGTATGCCGTGCGGTCATTCACCAAGAGGTGATGTATTCGGGTGTATGTTGGTCAAGGCTTCGCTATCTGAATCAGACACCTGATTCCGGTTTTGTTACAATTTTGGACAAACATGATCGTGTCGTGTCAAATCCAGGGGGTACGCCACCGGTCTATGAAAATGGCCAGTTGCAACTTATGCTGCAGGAAGAGCCGGTCTTCAATCACTGTCACGATGTTTGTGTAGACAAGGATGAAAACCTATATGTCTGTCAGTGGAACGCCGGGAAAACCTATCCGATCAAGTTGGAACGGGTTTAGCTCATCCTTTGCAGATACGCCGGGGGGCGCGACCTGGCGCGAATACGATGAGATTCTTTCCAGGGAAATCGCTGAAACGCGCGCAAATCAGCCGGCATACAAACCGGTCGACTGGCACCGGTATCCGTTGCTTAGCAGGGATTGGGCGCGCCCCGCGGAACGGAAAGCGGTGCGGTTGCTGCAGGGGCGCGACCTGGATAGCAGATTCTACGATGCACGGGGCAAATGCTTAGCGATTCTGAACAAAGTGAAATGCTATGATCATGTATCCCTATTGCGGTCGCTGATTAACCCGGTGGCCGTGCTCGAAGTGCTGCAGCGCGGGCGGTGGCGCGATAGCAATCAATGGGGGGTATCTTGCGGGCGTGAGATAGCGGATATGCCCGCAATCGTATTCCAGATTGATGCGGTTGCAGCTGAAAACGATTACGCTGCAGGGGAAACGGCATTTGCCGGGATCGTATCTGACCTGGCAACCCGTTTCGCTGCAGCGTAATCAATTATTCAAAATTCAAATGAAATTCATCCTAATCGCATTACTGGCTTTATTGACGTTCAATGCAAATGCCCAAATCCATGGTAGCACAATCCCGTATGACGATGTAAGTAAAATAGTCGGAAGTAATCAGGTACTTACGTCTTCGTTAGAGAACGAAGATGTAAGGCTCTACTTTCTATGTGATTCCGGCATTCAAATGGTTGTCGATATGGGCGACGAATGGATAGACCCCGATACATATTACCCCCTAGACGAGGTTCGGATTACGAATGACCCAAGTTGGGTTCGGATTAGTACTTCCGCGCGGTTTGCTGGAGTCTCGTTAGGACGGTTTATTATGGACACTGAATGGAATGGTAATCACATACGCCTAACCCAAAATTTCACAGCGACATATCCGGACTCCGAATCGTTTTCAGCTGCTGCAGGTCTCATGGATGTTATGTATGATATGATACTGACAGAGAAACCGATCTATGTTCTAATCACAACGGGTTCCAGCTTACCGATCGAGTATCGGATTTGGTATCGGTACACGTTCCCCATAAAAGGTATCGGCAAAGCGTTGGCAACCATACCACGATGTAAGTATTGGATGGAGGAATTATGAAATTCATCCCGATCGCAATACTCGTCTTATTCACGCTCACGGCAAATGCGCAAGTAGTGGAGAGACTACCTGGACATTTCGCAGTATGGTCGAATTCGTTAGAGGATGAAGACGTATGGATCAGTTTCCAATGTCTAACTAGTATTGATTTTGATGGACTTGCTATCGCTGTACGTATGGATGGATACCAGGAATCACCCCCCAATCTGACCTATGTACGGATTACAAATAATCCGAATAGAGGATGGCTCGAAAGAGTATGGGTATGGGACGATGATGGGATTGTGATACATCCAGGCGTTGATCTAAACACAGAAGAGGATATAATAAATCCCTTTCCTGGAATAGCGGATATGGTACTGGAAGAGAAGCCCATCTTTTTTGAACTCTCAATGGGTCCTATGTCAACTTTCCTTAAGATTGAGTACACATTTCCCTTGAATGGTGCCCGCGAAGCGATGGCAGACTTTCCGTGTTTGGAATAGATGAATCAGGTCGCACATACGCGCGCGATCTGGTTCATCTATCGCAGAACCCCCATCAAATCCAATCAATCCGGCGAAAAACGGGCTCCAAAGTGGTACACTTTGTACTTGCTCGCAACCACCCCCCTACCGCATCGCTCACGGGGAATCTGGGCATCGCTCACGCTGCAGCGAAAGCGGTTGGCAGGTCAGCTACCATACCCGCGAAATCCGTTTCCCCTGCAGGGCAATCGGTTTCAGGTCAACCCCCCTATTCCGGTATTAATTGGCGTATGCACCTATCTTCTGAAATCTTTTTCCGCCGCCCCGTTCCTGTATCAATGATTAGCGGTATCGTAGTCACATAGAGTCCATCAAAAACATCAGTTTCCCCGTCGACAATCATAATTAGTCCAGCAAAAATGAGTCCACCAAGAATATCTAAAACCATTATACCGTTGTGGTCTTTGGGATCCAAATGGCAAGTTACATCATCGAATCCATCCTTACGGAAAGTAATCTGGTGATCTTCACGGTTGCTAAGATTTATGGTCATTGGAGTAGTTCCGACTTTTACCCCTTTGATCCATACTTCCGCTTGTGCCGGTTCGGTATCCAGGAGAATATCCTTGTCGCTCGAAAAAAATAAATGTCCGCACCCGGAAACCATAATTGTGAAAAGGATCAGAAAACTGATCAGAAGTGTTTTTCTTAGTTCAAGTTTCATCGTTAGAAGTTGTTGTTAAGCATTCATGATTACGCTGCAGCGAAACGGGTTGCCAGGTCAGATACGATCCCATCAAATACCGTGCCGGTTTCCCCTGCAGCGTAATTGTCTGCAGCTCCAGGGGCATCAATCTGGAATACGATTGCGGGCATATCCGCTATCTCACGCCGACAAGATACGCCCCATTGATTGCTATCGCGCCACCGCCCGCGCTGCAGCACTTCGAGCACGGCCACGGGGTTAATGAGCGACCGCAATAGGGATTTATGATCATAGCACTTCAGTTCATTCAGAATCGCTAAGCATTTGCCCCGTGCATCGTAGAATCTGCTATCCAGGTCGCGCCCCTGCAGCAACCGCCCCGCTTTCCGTTCCGCGGGGCGCGCCCAATCCCTGCTAAGCAACGGATACCGGTGCCATTCGACCGGTTTGTATGCCGGCTGATTTGCCCGCGTTTCAGCGATTTCCCTGGAAAGAATCTCATCGTATTCGCGCCAGGTCGCGCCCCCCGGCGTATCTGCACTAGTCTGCAGCGCGGATACCGTACCCTGCAACGCCACGTGCGCCGTACTCATCGCATCCTCAGGCAACGCCTACGGTCGCGACCATTCGAGGATGCCCTAATCCGCTCATCGCTTTTTCTGCTCGCTCGCGCGTCGTTACTCTGCTTTACATGGCAGGGTAATGGCTTTTTGGTTGCTTTTAATGGTTTTGGGTACTTACCCGACAATCCCCGTAAGGAGTAACCCGACAATCCCCGTAAATTCTTGCCCTGGGCATCCTGTACGGGGGTTCGCTGTAATACGCAACCCGCGTACAAAGTGTAGACGGTTCCCCGCCGTTTGCACGGACTCCAATAGACCGCCTTAACCCCAATCAATCCCCGTACTTTCAATCGCTTAATCGACCGCTCAACCGCGCGTGTAGATACCCCCAAATCGTTCGCGATCGTTTGTTGTTTTGGATGCGATTGCAGCCAATCCGATTCAGTCGGTTTCCAACCCGTGCAATGGATCAAATACCGCAGAACCCGATTATCTGTACCCCCCGGTTTCGTATGCGTATCCGCCCATCGATTCAGGGCAACCCGTACGGGTTCTTTCCGGGCATTGTGATCCTGGGAAAGTGCCAGGTCGATCATCAATTCCTCACGCGTTTGAACGCGCCCAATCCCATCGGATAACTCGCTTACATGGCATCGGTCGCAATGCCCCATATGTACCCATCCATCATTGCGGCCGCGCAGTGGTGTGAAGTCCACCCACTCACGACTGTCCCGAATGATCGCAAGGACGGTGCAATCCTGATGCTGAGTCGTCTTGGTCCAAGCCTTTTTTGAACACCATTTTTCGATTGCGCGGGCTGTGTGCCTCAAAGTGTATTACGGCCTGAGTACTGGGATCGACGAAAAATCGGATTACGGGCATGAACCACGAATCGCTGGTAAAGACATTTTCAAGAGCATTCGTCAACTCAAACTCTTTGCCGCGCGGCCCGGTCGCGATCAGTTTGCCATCCTCAATATGCATCCAGTAGGATACCCCCAGTTCCTCGCTGTTGTAGCATCCTTCAAATGGGGTCAAATCGGTTTCTTTCGGTAATGGGGACCGCTCGGAGTCAAGCTCCGTTGTAGAGGCATGCGTGATCTGTCCCAGTGAGTCACGAGAGAAGGTGATGGTTAAACTGAGTGCCGGAATATATATGGAGTCCGCCCCAATTGACTGGGCAGGCACGCTTGGAGTGGGAGGTAAGTGGGCGAACAGCGATGACCCACTTGTGGTAAGTCGTAAAACGTGCGCCTCACTAAAATCATAGATCCCCTCATAATCACTGGACCTTTCCCCAAGGCTCAAAGGGGTTGGAGGCATTTCAGGGGGGCTCATAAATGCTCCCAGATAGTGTTCCGCAACACGCTGTGCCATCGTGGTAGCGTTCAGAGATGCATGGTTGCCAAGTACAATGACGGCAAATTCGTGATCGGGGATCCGCAGAATTGTCGTTCGAAAACCAGCCCAGCCGCCTGAGTGGGAGAGCGTATTCAATCCTCTGTAGGTCCCTCGAACCAGCCCGAAACCATAGGGGAGGACCGTGCCATTGCTGAGTTGCCCCTGCAAATTCATCATAGAATGCACAGCAGGTGTCCCCAAACTCTGGTCTTCAAAGTTTTGCACCCATTTGATCAAGTCGTCGGTGGTTGTATGCAGCGAGCTGGATCCAGTCGCCATAAGGCCATTACCGATGCGCTGAAATTTCCCGGGCTGTGGACTGTAGCTCGTTACGCGTCCAGACACAATCTCTTCATGATCATCCTGGAAAAATGTGCGGGCCATTCCAAGTGGTTCGAATATCCTGCCTTCCATGAAAGACCGGAAGGATTGTCCGCTGATGCGCTCAATGATCAGGGCAAGAAGGGTATAGCCTGTATTCGAGTAGCTGTATCGCGTTCCGGGAACGAAATTCAATGTTTGCTGATGCGTCACAAAAAAGAGAATTTCCTCCATGGAGATCACATCCTCTAGCTCACGGCCAGACAGTCCAAGCATTCCCGGCCAGTCTCTGAGTCCACTGGTATGGTAGAGCAGGTTTTGGATTGTAATCGTATGCCCAAAATCCGGCAATTCCGGCAGGTATGTCCGTAGGTCTTCGTCCAGTGTGATCTTTCCTTCGTCAACCAACATTGCGATTGCAAATGCACAGAATTGCTTTGACACCGAGGCAATGTCGAAGACACTGGTAGATGAAATTGGGATCGCGTGTTCCAGATTGGCCATCCCATATCCTTCATGATGGATGACTTCCCCCCGGTACAGCACGGCTACCGCTGCTCCAGGGCTTTTGTCGGTGTCCCAGGGGCGGAAGATTTTGTCCACCTGTGCATAGACCGGAGTATTCACGATCACGATCAGCCATATGAGGAGTCGATAGGTCATTGATTCATTTTCTCAAACCAGACATCCTGAGAGCGTCCAGAACTGACATGAACCCCGGTCAAGTGGTCATTTTCTCGTTTGAACTGAAAAGAACTCAGGTACCATGTATCGCTGGAAAAGGAGTCCTTTCCTGTCCGGAACAGCGTGGCTAGTTCGCCTCGCCGGGAGCGTGCACGTAGCGTATCAGACTCAAGGGAAATATAGATTGTGCTACCGAGTTCACGGCTGTGATATGCACCCTCGTATGCGTTCAGGCTTTTTTCCTCAATGAAGAAAGCGGCAACCTTAAGCGCCATATTTGATGGGTTAAATTCCTCCAGGTTGCCAAGCACAACAATTCCAAGGTCGTGGTCGGGGAACCGTCCTGCCCAGGCGCGGAATCCCCGATGAGAACCGCTATGGCCAATGGATTGTGTCCCTCTAAATCGTCCATAACGGAGACCAAATGCATACGTAAGCGTGTCTCCATTGGAGAGGATCCCACGAGAATGTGCCAGATCTCGCGTCCGGGTCCCACCAATATCGCCCTGCCTCAGTGCGGTGAGCCATCGGCCTAGGTCCAGTGCCGTTGTATAGAGCCCACTGGCTCCGACACTGGAATAATTCACACGTTGAGCTTTATATCCGCCGGGTGCAGTGATATAGCCGGACGCAACATTTTCAATCACCTGTCCCCGTTCTGATCGGAACTGTGAATCGGTCATTCCAAGTGGCAGGAATAAGTTGTCATGCGTCCATTCACTGAATGATTGTCCACTCACGCGTTCAATAATTTCTGCCATCAGTGTATAGCCGGAGTTGCTGTACAGGTATTGTTCCCCGGGATCAAAATTCAGATCATTTTGGCGATAAATCAGGCGTAAAATATTGTCTTTGGTAATCACATCATCCATCCGGTATCCAGCCAGTGCCAGAAGGCTGAACTCGTCACGCAGTCCGCTGGTGTGATGAACTAAATGCCGCACGGTAATTGGAGGTGTGAAGGATGCCAGTTCCGGTACATAGTCTGTGACTGGATCATCAAGTGAAATTTTGGATTGGGTAACAAGGAGCGCAATTCCATAGGCGGTGAATTGCTTTGATACACTTGCAACCATGAAGACAGTATTGGGTGTGACCGGGATATCATGTTCCAGGTCGGCTGCACCGTACCCCTTGGCAAAATGGACACTGTCGCCGCGCATGATTACAACTGCGGCACCAGGAGTATCCGGCTGATCCACAGAAGAAAAGAGGGAATCCATATGAGCCTCCAGCGACTGACCGAATGCAGGCCAGGCGAAAGCAAGCAGGCATGGAATTAAAATCTTGCGTAGCATGGGGGATGCAAAAGCATAATTTAATCAGTATCAAGGAAGCTTCAAAATTAGTGCTTGAGGTCAATCGCCTAGTGATGATACGGTTACAGCGTAATAGTGACCCCATCGATTCATTTCGGGACTTTTACATAAGCACAAAAAATGTATCTTTTGAGCAGTCCAGGGTTCTCCTCACCGCGATCTGTAGTAGAGTATTGCATTGCTGCTGACGAGTTATTTGGAGATACAATTGAACAAATGGCTTACACTGCGCGGAAGTTTTCAGGCAAGCGATTCATAGACAAAATACTGATGGCCTAAAAATGCATCAGTTGAAACGAATTCCTCCAACCACTGACGGCAAGGCACTGGATCAGTACTTCACCAAGCCTGAGGTGGTGCAGCGATGCCTAGCCAAATTAGGCGATCTGTCCAGATACGACCTGATCATTGAGCCCTCTGCCGGCAATGGTGTTTTCCTGGAGGCGCTTCAGCATTCAAACAAGATCGGGATTGACATTGCACCGCAACACAAGGATGTGATGAAGGCTGACTGGCTTGAGTATAGGATTGACCAAACAGCCAAACGTGTGTTGGTGGTGGGGAATCCACCATACGGACAGTACCATAAGCTGTCATCCGCCTTCATAAAGCGGTCCATGTGGTTTCCCAACGTCCATACCGTCGCCTTCATACTGCCAAATGTATACCGAAAGCACACGCGTCAGCGGATAATTCCAGGAGACTGGCGGATTGCTTCTATGACGGAACTCGGTCACGATTGCTTCACGATAGAGGGTCAAGACTACCATGTTCCAACCAGCTTCTTTGTGCTGGACAGATCACCAGGGGAGGATCTTAGGGTAAGGTTGCCGGCGAAAATAACGGGTACGAAAGACTTTGATTTTGCCACAAAAAAAGACTTTGATGTGTTTGTCTTTGGGGCATCGCCGAAACGGGTAACCACCGATCCGAAGCCGAACAATCGTGGCCACTTCCTCAAAGCAAAAATACCCGTTCCTACATTAATTGAGCGGATCAAATGCATTGATTGGCAGGGAAATTCATGTGCCAATGGCGGGGTCTACTGGTTAACAAAATTCGAATTTGCCAAGCAGTATCAAGCCCGCCACGGATCACCGTGAAATTCTAATTGTACCGGGTTTATATTGTAAAATCCGTAACTGGCGGATGAGTTGGTGACAGACCGGAAACCTGAGAAATATTTTCCGATCTTCAACCGAACCCCCCTATGGTTACGTAAGCAAGTGTTATTATGTAGAGATCATCATAATCTAGCAAGTATCATGAAGCTTCAAAATTCAGCCCTTTGGGCTTTTATCTACCTGGGTCTAATTGGGATGACCCTTCCAATCTCTGTGGCGGCGCAAGAGCCGCTCAGGATTATTGCCTTTGGAGGGCATCCAGATGACTGCGAGGTACGCGCTGCCGGGGTTGCCTCTATGTGGGCGGCGATGGGGCATAAAGTCAAATTTGTCTCCGTCACCAATGGAGATATTGGCCATTATGCAATGGCGGGTGGCCCGCTAGCTCTTACACGAAGGGCTGAAATCGAAGATTGCCAGGAAATACTGGGGATTGAAGAATCCATCATGCTGGACAACCATGACGGAGAACTCATGCCCACGCTGGAGAACCGTAAGACCATTGCCCGGCTGATCCGGGACTGGCAGGCAGATATTGTTTTGGGTCCGCGTTCGAATGACTATCATCCAGATCACCGGTATACAGCGATACTGGTACAGGATGCTGCGTTCATGGTGACCGTTCCTTTTTTCACGCCGACAGTCCCGCGCGTGGAGAAAAACCCGGTATTCCTGTATTACTATGACCATTTCCAGCGACCTTATCCTTTTGAGCCGGATATCGCAGTGGATATTGGTCCGGTCGGAGATCAGAAATATGGTTGTATGGCTGCGCTAAGAAGTCAGTTCTCCGACTGGAATGCATGGCTTGCGGGGTATCATGATGAGGTTCCTGAAGAGGAAGAGGCCCGTAAGGCTTGGATTCGCGAACGCTTTCAGGCTCGGGATGCACATGTAGCGGATACCTACAGAGATTTACTCGTACAATATTACGGAGAAGAGCGCGGGAATGCAATAGAATTTGCAGAAGCATTCGAGATCTCTGAATATGGGAGTCAGCCGACACCGGAGCAGCTTAGAGCACTGTTTCCGTTTTTTGATGAGTAACAGCAGTACAAGACACAGAAGATTCGCCGTGTGAGCGGCAGAGACATGGAGTCGGGGTTAGAACGGCAGAAAATCTGTAGCGGTGCCGTGCTGCGTGGTACCACTTAGTTTAATAATGCAGTTACAGGGAAAGACATTCATCATCACAGGGTCCGCGGGTGGCATTGGACGAGCAATTGCCCACGCCTGTATTCAAGAGGGGGCACAGGTCCTCCTAGTGGATCGGAATGAAGCCGGATTGCATGAAACACAGAGCATTGTGGGGCAGCGCAGCAAGGCGCATGTTGACGATTTACTGGATCCAGAATCCGCCCCCCGTATTGTTAAATCTGTAATCAGTCATTATGGAGCATTACATGGGATTGTAAATAATGCTGCACTCCTGACAAGGTCAACGATTGAAACGACAACACCTGAACTTTTTGACAGGGTATTGAATGTCAATGCAAAGGCGCCACTCTTGCTTATCAAGGCAGGGTTGGAGTATTTGGCCAAGAGTAAGGGGAGTGTCGTGAATATCGGATCCATCAATGCACACTGTGGAGAGCAACCACTGCTGGCTTACAGCATGTCCAAGGGTGCATTGATGACCATGACACGCAATCTTGGAGATAGTCTCCATGTACAATATGGCGTTCGGGTGAACCAGATTAATCCGGGATGGGTATTGACCGAGAACGAATACCAGATCAAGATGGATGATGGATTACCCGAGGATTGGCCGAGTCGTTTACCGCACGATCTGGCTCCATCTGGGGGGCTCATTACACCTGAGACGATTGCTGCAGCCGCTGTTTTCTGGCTCAGTGATCATTCCCGCCCCATCAGCGGCTCCGTGATTGACATGGAACAATATCCAGTCATCGGACGATACCCGGTCAAGGAGGTAACATAAAAAACTTTTGTTCCTCATACGTTTGTGATTACCTTTGCTCGCTTCAGAGTACGGTTAGGGGGATTTTAAGATTGAGAAATTCTAGATCTTGGTGACAAAGCATGGAGATCGGACCGGATTCATTGACACTCGGACTCGTCAGTGAAATTTTCAGCACGGAAGATGCACTGGTGTCATGCCTCAAGGCGGCGCGCAATCAGGGGGCAGACTTGGTTGTCTTGCCCGAATTACCTTTGAATGAATGGTCTCCGGCTACAAAAAAAGCAAGAGCAGAGGATGCAGAAGGTCCAGGAGACCGCCGGGAAACCATCCAATGCAATGCCGCCCGAAGGGCAGGGGTTGCCGTATTAGGAGGAGTGATCCGGGTTATGAGTGATGGTCGCCGTGTTAACCTTGCACTGCTGATCAATGCACAAGGGACCATCGCAGGCTCATCAGCAAAACATGTTTTACCTGATGAAGAAGGATTCTGGGAATGTGACCACTATGAGCCCATTGAAGAGCCCCCGCAGGTCATTGAGTTCATGGGCGCGAAGGTGGGGATCCAGATTTGTTCGGATGCCAACCGGTCCACCGCAGCCCAGCTTCTTGCCGCGCAAGGTGTACAGGTGATCCTGGCCCCGCGTGCGAGCAGCATGTCTTCGTGGAAGCGATGGCGCCTTGCTTACAGAGCAATGGCACTCACTGGCTCTACCTGGGTGGTGTCCGTGGGTCGCCCCCGGCCGGAATTCGGTGTGGACATGGGAGGTCCCTCGTTGGTGGTTGATCCAATGGGGGAGGTTGTTTTGGAAACGACGGAACGTATTGCAACCGTGGTGCTGGATCGGCGTGCAGTTGAAGAGGCCCGCCAAGCGTATCCCGGTTATCTTGCATGGCCAGCCAAAACGTATGTGACTGGCTGGAAGAAAATTCTCAGCAATCAACAAAAATGATCAATCATATGAAATTCAGATTCTTACTGCTTGCCTTCATCCTGATGCTTCTCCCAGGCATCTTGGTAGCACAGAAAGCGGAAATCACCCAGACACTGGACGCCAGAGCAGATGAATACTTCGATGTGGCTCACCAAATATGGGGGTGGGCAGAATTAGGATATCAGGAAGAAAAAAGTAGTATCCTGTTGCAGCAGGTGCTCACGAATGAGGGGTTTTCTGTTGAATCAGGCATTGTAGGGATTCCCACAGCTTTTGTGGCAGAGTATGGCAGTGGTGATCCTGTTATTGGCATTCTGGCCGAGTTTGATGCCTTGCCAGGATTATCACAGAAGGCAACGCCGGTTCGAGAGCCATGGGTAAATGATGGATCAGGGCATGCGTGTGGGCATCATTTATTCGGTGCTGCGTCTGTCGGTGCTGCGGTGGCGGTCAAGGACTGGTTAGCAGCCAGTGGGCAGAGCGGTACGATTCGGCTTTATGGTACCCCCGCCGAAGAAGGAGGAGCAGGGAAAGTATATCTGGTTAGAGAAGGGCTTTTCAATGATGTGGACGCAGTGCTTCATTGGCACCCAAGTGATCGGAATGATGCCAGTCCATCAACGACACTGGCGAATCGCTCAGCAAAATTTCGATTCTATGGACGCTCTACGCATGCGGCGGGAGCACCAGAGCGGGGCAGAAGCGCACTTGATGGTGTGGAAGCCATGAATATGATGACCAACCTGCTCCGGGAACATGTCCCTCAAGAGACACGCATCCACTATGTCATTACACGTGGGGGGCTTGCCCCCAATGTGGTTCCGGACTATGCAGAGGTCTACTACTATGTGCGCCACCCCTTCGCTCAGACTCTCGAAGAGATCTTTCCACGAGTGGTTCAAGCAGCAGAAGGTGCAGCCATGGGAACAGGTACAACCATGGATTTTGAGATTATTCACGGTCTGCACAGCGTATTACCGAATGATGTTTTATCCCGTGTAATTCTAGCCAATATGGAGTCTGTTGGAGGGGTGGAGTATGATACACAAGAGCAGAAATTTGCCGAAGAAATTCGAAAAACTCTGGATGCTGCGTCGATTTCTCTAGGCTCAGAAGCTACAATTCAACCGTTTGCATTGAGGACAAGCAAGGGATCTACAGATGTTGGAGATGTAAGCTATATGGCACCAACAGCAGGCTTCTATGCAGCCACATGGGTTCCTGGAACTTCCTCTCATAGCTGGCAAGCTGTTGCTGCAGGGGGGATGAGTATTGGTAAGAAGGGGCTTGTATTGGCCTCAAAGGTTTTAGCGATGACCGCGATAGACCTTGTACTGGATGAGGAATTGTTGCTTGCGGCAAGGGAAGAGTTTGAGCAAAGAAGAGGGTCAGATTTTAAATATCAGTCTCTACTCGGGGATAGAGATCCACCCTTGGATTACCGGAAGTAAAATTCAAAAAATCGCGCGTCTGGTGTATTTCTTTGAACAATATTGGAGGGGGCAGCCTCTGGCAGGCAAACTAAACCAATGAGATGGGCAACCCCGTATTTTGATGAGGATGCATTGTTTTTCGATCACTCTCAGAAATAAACCCTGTGCTGAAGATAGCCGGGGGACTCATTGGCTTGTCAGGGGGATCACCATTTTATGCTTTTTACAGGTTTCTCTGGTTGCGATAGCTCAGCAGAGACCCGAGTATGAGACGGGTGTCGTGGTTGTGCAGTTCGATTCCACTACACAGATTACACCGAAGACCAGTCGGACAGGATTGGCTGGATTTGACCGTTTAGCTTCCAGGTATGAGGTTCACACGATTGAGCGTGTGTATCCGTTTTTGGATTATGTTCTGCCAACGCCGAAGACGCGCAGAAATTTACTCGCGCTTCGCCGTACGTATTACGTGCATTACCATGCAGAGCAGAATCCGGTTACCGTTGCGGGAGAGTTCTCGGGGGTCTCAGGGGTGGTGTATGCGGAGCCGGTTGTGGTAAACCGGCTCCATGCACTGGGCCCAATGGAGATAGTTGACCCCAATGATCCAGAGTTTAGACTACAGTCGGAGCTTCGCTTACTACGCCTGCCAGAGGCCTGGAATGAAGTAAAGAGTGAATCCGGGCGCCCAAAGGTCGTCATTGCCATTGTTGATGGTGGAGGGGAATGGCGACACCAGGATCTACGCGCAAATGTATGGACGAATGAAGACGAAATTCCAGGCAACGGGATTGATGATGATCAAAACGGGTTCATTGACGATGTTCATGGGGTTAACTTTTCGAATGGAGACGATACAAATAATGATCCAACAAGACAACCGGGATCGTCTGGTAATCCGTGGCACGGGACTGCGATTGCAGGAGCAGCCAGTGCCGTTAGTGACAATAATATTGGGGTCGCTGGTGCATCATGGAATGCTTCGCTGATGCATATCAATGCATCTGATCCATCTGGATTGGGGCTTCGCTATGGGTATGAGGGGGTTCTTTATGCGGCTGCGAACGGAGCAGATATTATCAATACGAGCTGGATTGGGCTTGTGGATGCAGATTCGGCTGTTCAATTCGTAGATCAGTCCTTGCATTTGGCTACGGATCTAGGGTCGCTTGTCGTCAGCTCAGCCGGGAATTCACAGCTGGATATTGATCTGCTCGGATTTTACCCTGCCCGTCATCCCAGGGTACTTTCGGTAGGTGCAACGGAAAAAACAAACACCCGCCGTGCATCCTTTTCAAATTATGGCAAATTGGTCGATGTGTTTGCTCCAGGGATATCAATCGTTACGACAGATATCAATAACGGCTACATTGCGACCGACGGAACATCACTAGCTTCTCCCTTGGTAGCCGGGGTTGCTGCTCTGATCAAAACAAAATTTCCAGACATGACACCAGATGCGGTACGTGAGAAGATTCGGGTTTCTGCTGAGAGTATTGATTTAGTGAATCCTGATTATGCGGGGCAGCTTGGCCGCGGTTTTGTGAACGCGTTCGCAGCGGTTCAGGAAACCAATCATTCCGGCGTACGCCTGAAACGATGGTCATGGGAAGATAATGACGGCAATTACACCATTGCCTCGGGAGACGAGGTTACGGTCACTGCAGTGTTCACCAATCATCTGGCAGATGCAAGGCGGCTCACCGTGGGACTGGAAAGTGTCGACCGGTATTCATTTCTTCAGGTACACCGAGAAGAGGTTAATATTGGCTTTCTAGGAGGTGGCGATTCAACGGAGGTAGCGTTTCAGTTTCGCGTGAATGCAGATGCACCTCTAAATCAGCGTGTCCGTTTCTATGCACGTGTTCGGGCAGAGGATACAGACGATATATCTGATATGTTCTCATTTCGGGTGAACCGTTCTCTTGATGTCATTCATCAGAGCCTAAGCGCGTTATACACTTCGACGGGCGGAGATCAGTGGTACAATAACGAAAACTGGGATCTTGCGAAGACCCCGAATGAACAAGATCTGGATCAGTGGCACGGGATATCAATGCTTGAAGGTTGGATATACAGCCTGCGTCTGTTTCAGAACAATCTTACGGGGGTGCTACCGTCCGAATTGGTTGGTCTGTCTGAATTACAAATACTTGATTTGGCGGACAATTCTCTCTCTGGATCAATTCCAGATGGATGGAACCGTTTTTCCGAACTACGCAGCCTGATTTTGGCATACAATTCTTTCTCTGGTGCGATCCCATCTGAACTCGGTGAGCTCACGAAGTTGGAATGGCTGAATCTATACGAGAATTCTTTTTCGGGTCCGATACCTTCCTCATTGGGGAATTTGGTGAATCTGAAAATTCTGGATCTGGACAAAAACATGTTCACGGGTTCCATTCCGTCTGAATTGGGGACTCTCTCTGAGTTGGAGTCGGTTGGTCTGGGAGAAAATGCATTAACGGGTTCCATTCCGTCGGAGCTCGGGAATCTCTCCAGGTTGACATGGATGGACTTGGGAGAAAATGCATTAACGGGCTCCATTCCACCGGAACTGGGCAATCTTCTCGATCTCCAGATGTTGGATTTAAGTCATAACTCGCTCTCAGGAATGGCTCCATCTGAGCTTGGCAATCTTTCCCAACTGGACTCGCTGAAGCTGTCACACAACACGTTGGTAGGCAGACTCCCGAGGAGTTTTATGCAACTGGACAGTCTAAAAGTCTTTTGGTTTGACGGGCAATATCTATGTGCACCGCAGGATGATGAATTTCAGGCATGGTTGAAGAGTATTCCAGACGTCAAGGGGGCCGTGTGCTCGGTGTTGGAGTTTGTGGGGGGTATCGAAGATCAACGCTACATCCGGTCGAAACCCATTACGCCTCTGATCCTGCCGGAAGCCACTGGGGGGATCGCTCCAATCAAGTATACGTTGATCCCATCTTTGCCTGCAGGATTGGAATTTGATACGTCAACCCGTACGCTCAGTGGAATCCCGACTGTGATTAGCTCCTCTCCCATAGAGTATACTTACAGGGCTACGGATGCAGGTGGATCCACGGACAGCCTTCTATTTCAGATTAGTATCTACGCTCCGGTCTCTGTTGTAGGAGAGTCTTTGCCGGAAGCTTTTAAGGCTCTTGGCAACTTCCCGAATCCCTTTCAAGTAGTCACCCAGTTGACCTTTGACCTCCCCCAAGATGCTAGTGTACAGGTAGAGGTTATAGATGTGATTGGAAGACGTTTGTTCACGGTTCCTGAGAATCGTATCGCCGCCGGGTGGTCGAAGACCATAGAACTAAATGGCGAGTCACTGCCGGCGGGACTTTACTTGTACCGTTTGATTGCAGACTTGCCCTTGGGAAGAGCCGCGCAAGTGGGACACTTTGTACGAATTCGGTAAAAGCGATTTTCTTGGCAATTATGGGGGAGTGGATATGTCCCCTGGCAGAGACTGCACACCAGATCACCAAGTAGGAGTTAACTCACCTTGTGGAATAATTTATCAACTACGTGGGTTGGTTGACCGATAAACTTCTGGAAATAAACCCTCTCTACCTTCCGATTGCAATCGTGAGCTAGAATGTGTTTGTAGTTCAAATTTGACGCAGAGAAGATGCTTTGCATTCGTCCAGGATACCGGCCTTTATTCCCTCTGGGAGCGTCAATAAAAATCATATCCCAAAAGGTGTCAAGAACGGTTTTGGGCAGAATTAACTGAAGTTTGTCTGGTTGATCAATAATCCTCCTCCATTGTCTCCGCTTGGTCGTGTATTCTATTTCTTCTACTGCAATGCCCGGGTTTTTTGATTTTACCTTCTGAACCCAGTATGCGCTGTCTTCCAAGAATAAAGTTTGACCTCCAGAATTAATGTCCATCCAGTAAGGAGAGTCATTGCCAAGACCAAAAATCAGAACATTGCTTGGAGAAAGCGAATCAATCAACTCTCCGATGTACTGGTACTCCTTGAGAGAGCAATTCCCAGGGTTTGAAATAACCAATTTCCGAAAATCAATATCCATGCCTCTACCCATTACCTCTGTTGCGTATAAAAATTATAATTGACCGATTGGCGACTGTAACTATGATCAAACTTGCAGGCTACATTCATCCCTGTGAACAGGGAGTTTTTATCTGGACATGATGATCATCATGGATCGAAATCTGGACCGAAACTTCTATTTCTATCTGCATGTTTTCAACGGAAAATGTTTAGTCGAACTTCGTGAAATTGAGGCTTGTTGCCATCTCAAAAGGGTCGCAGATAGGATGTCCATGATTTCAATATGTTCGCAAAGTTACTGATTTGTCCATAAACACCAACGTAATGCTGCATATTCCGACCATGTGGACCACCATAGCGAGGCGGGTTATGGTACAAGGAATAGGGGGACGGTTTGCAATTCAGGGGTACGGATCCAGTACGTCCCGGAGGGGAGCCCAGACACTGAAAGGATAATATTGCTCTGACATAAAGCTGCTTGTGTCCGCACGCGTTGCCCCAACTGATTGTAGATCTCAATAACCCCGCATGTCGGGTCCTCCAAATGAATATTCACCGCATTCTCACCAATCCGTGCAGGATTGGGAAACAGTCTCAATGCAGAGGGGAGTTCGGGAGATTCAGATTGTGTGGGAACGCTTGCTCCCAGAGTGCTTGCTCCTGGAAGTACCTCACCCTCGAAATTGAATAATGCGAGGTTTTCCCAAGGAGAGCCGAAGCTGGGGGCAGCAATGTATTCGGGTGCCCAGTAGCAAATGCCCGAAGATACATGTTCCCATAGTTTCCTGATGAAGGCGGCTTGCCCATCTGGAGTTGCAGGATAGCCAGGCAATACATGCTCGGGCAGACCAACAAGGTTATGTGTGTTATCCTTCCAGGCAAGCGTCCACGGGTACGCGGTTTCGATAAGCATAACAGGTTTGCCGTAACGGCTTTCCAATTCCCGAACAACCTCGGAAAACTGGTCAAGGGAGCCATGCCAGAACGGATAGTATGAGACACCAATCAGGTCGTAGTCAAGTGCATGGGGCGCGAGGTTACCGAAAAACCAATGGGCCCCTCCGAGATCACCTCCCCGGTCGATGTGCAGCATTATCAGGGCAGAGCTGGCATCCCGTACGGCTTTTGCCGCCGAGCTAAGTAGCCCAGCCAGTTTATCCCATTGTGCCGGAACATCAAATGATCCACCAACCCGTCCGGTGTCCCATAGCATACCGGTTGTAATCTCGTTGCCGGTCTGGACGATTATCGGTGGTGTACCTTGTTCTTTCAGGGCCTGGACAGCCTGATAGGTATGTGCATAGACACTGTCCCGCAGTGCGCTCTCCGAAAGTTGGGACCATGCAGATGGTTTTTGCTGCATACCTGGATCGGCCCACGTATCCGAGTAATGCAGATTGAGAATGATTTTCAAATTGAGATCATACCCCCTGCGCGCAAGTTCCAGCACATCCGGCAGGCCGTCGCGTCGTTCGGTTGGCGTATGGAAAAGTCTTAGCCTAATGCTGTTCAGACCGTTTTTCTGCAGAATATGGAGGGCATCCCCCACAAGATTCTGGGATGTGTACACGGCACCACCCCGCTCTAATTCATCCAGCATAGAAATGTCTGCACAGCGAAGCGGCTGGGAGTCTGCGAATGGTGCTATCGTACAAATTCCCAATAAGCAGGCAAACGTCCTATAATTGAACCGCATTTGTCTCGGATTAGCCGCGCCCAGTTCCGCCAAGTATGGGTTGAAAGCTCACATAAGGGGGCTGTGTACCTAAGATAGGTGCGTTTGTTGTTCGAAGCAACAGGTATTCCTGCCCAGCGTCGTAGGTGACACGATTGTGATTGGTCTGCCGGTTTTGAATATCTCCAGCCGGCTCAGTGGCGAGGCATCACAACGATGCCGTCCCCGCCGAATAAGATCCTACGCCTCGGCTGCTGTCTATCAATCTGGATATTGCATCAGACACCGATACGGGCACCGCAGGATTCTTCTTGTTCGCCTTGCGAATGAGTCTTTTTACATGACGGGGTAGCTCCTTGCCGGATTCACTGTTGGATAGTTTCATCAGGAAGCAAATAACGATATTGCTTTCATCAGTTCCGTCAGAGATGAGGGCCATCAACTGATCTACGATTGCTTGATCCAGCCCAAAGAGGATCAGCTCTTCAAAGGTGTCAATATTCAGGTGAGTGATTGATTCGTCCGCGTATAGAACATTCAATGCATCAATCAGTCGAGAAAAACTGTTGTCTGGATCGCTCCGCAAAAATGCACGATGTGCTGATTTTCCAGTAAGATCCGGTTGTTGTCTAATGCCTTGTCCAAGATCCGACCTACTAGGCGGTGCGAAATTCCTCACATCTGCATAAAATGCTCGATCATCGACTCGATCATCGAAAGAACTCGCTGCAGGAGCAGCATAACATACCGTACTCATCCCTCCATAGCCAGCAGCTAATGCATGATCAACCTTCTGAAGTATGGGAAGCGTCTCCAACTTTTCATCTTCGCTTCTCTCAACCACCAGTACGTAACTCGTGTGCTCGGTTACCAGTTGATAATCTACTGCCATCTGTGCAGATTCAGCCCCATCCATTGTTTGTAACCGAGTATGGGCGGCGACTTTGGGCAGAATACTGGTTAAATTTTCGCTGCTTTGGGGTTTGGTTGAGAATTGCATTTCCTGAGTGACAGTACGACCATCTTCAAGTTGCGCCACCAGGCGACTGTTTCCCCCAGGAGGATTGTTAAACCAAGCGAACACATGGAGCGTGTCGCCGACATAAACGGTTTCAAATTTATCCGGTACTTGCCGGATGGGTTTTTCTGGCCACTCAATCCGCACTGAAGTGACTCTCGGCTGATGGATCCGTCTGAAATGTCGCACAATGCGCTCCGACATATTCTCTCGCGGGGATACCAGTTCGCAGGCTCCAGAAGTTGACTCGCTGATGCTCCGAACGAAGCCCTCAGACACGGCACTGCCTACGCCAACGGAAAAGATTCGATGTCTAGATTTTTGAGCAACAGCAATAATGTTGTCATCATCCCAGACATTGCCATCGGTAATCAACAACAGATCGGAGGATAATCCCTCGATTGACCCGCATTCATAAGCCGCTTCCAGCGCCGCACCAATCTGTGTTCCTCCCATGTCCGCATCAATACGATCGATAAATTGTGATGCTCTCTTGATATTGCTCTCGTTGGCGGGTACAGGTTCAGGGAAGAGAAGGTTGTAGTCAGAACCAAAAGTGATCAGATTAAAAAAATCGTTCGCTCTGAGTAACGGAAGAATTTCGTGGAGAGCATCTTTTGCCTGATCAATTGAGTCTCCGCTCATGGAGCCCGAACAGTCTACCACCAATTTCACACATCGGGCTGATTCTGTGGAACCCTCGGGAAGTACTGGATGAAACGATGCAAGTGCTACATGCTCTTCATTATCCTGTGTATAGAGTCCGTCAAGTACAGATTGGGAAGACTGCTTAACGACTAGGATGAAGTCCCGGTCCATTAAGGCACTTCCACCAGAGAGGACAAATTCCCTGACACCGTTTTTCGTGGATTCAGATACACGCTTGGAATGTGAGGGACACTCGAAGCCGGCTAGTGCCAGTTCTCCTCCAACACGGAAGGTTAGCGAAAACCCACGGTCTACTGACAGTGCGTATTCCGGGACTTCATGCTCAGCGAGACCCACGGGGTCGCCATATCGGGGGGCAATTGTGGTTGGGAGATGGAATCGAAGACTATCGCCTTGCCAATGATGCAATTGAGCATATTTGAACTCGACGGTGGCCCTTTCATTGGGCAGAAGATTTCCCACGTTTATTGTGAAGAGATCAAGTTTGCTTTTTTTCAGAAGTACTGCGGAGTCACCGTCGACCATAGCATCCTCGTAGTTCTCCTCTGCTTCCTCGTTTCGTTTCACTGCGCCTCGCAGTTTTCTGCCGTTCAGGTCCAGAGAAAGATCTAACAGCACCGCATCCAAGGGGAGGGGGAACGTATACACGGCCTCAATATTGGTGTCTTTTAGATTCCTGTATATCTGGGTCACCGTAACTTCGGATATTAATCCCTGTAAGTTTGCCTGTACATCTACGGATTCAAGAACAATTTCAGCTCCGTCAACTGATTCAAGTCTTGCTAAGGTTGGGGTTGTCATGGTCATGAAGATTGTTGTTTTTTACTTGGTTGAGTTTTTTTGTAAGCCTTGATCACATGATCAACAAGTTGTCTGACTTTTTCTGGTGTCAAATTGGACCTCGCTGGATCGATGGTCAGCTCGATGCCCCGATCAATCATCACATGGCTTCTAATTTCGATAGATCCATTTTCCTGTGGCCTTGGCGGTGGCACCAGGGTTTCTGTTTCATCCATTTTCAGCAGCTCCCGTATGCGCTTCAAAGACAGACCGGCCTGCTGCCATTTACGAATCTCGATAAGCTGTTCAAGATGGCGTTTTGTATAGTGGGCGCCACGCCCACCTCCTTCGGGACGGTCAATGAGTCCGATCTGGATGTAATAGCGAACTGTTCGTATTGGCAGGCCAACGAGGTCGGCCAGTTCGCGTAGAATGAATGCGTGTTTTTGTTTTTTCATGACACTTAATATATACAGTATAACTGTAAAGATAAAAAAAGTTTCAAAACTCACCGAAAAAGGGAGGGATACAAAAAAAACAGGCTATGACTGCCTCACGCAAGGTTGGTAATAGGGTGCATCAGGTCCATGGCATCGTCGGTTGGATGAGCGGCCAATTATTCCCCGGGAGACTGGGGGGCATGACGGACTGTGGAGCAAATTCGGTCAAGGAGCGTCAGCGGGAGTTCGGGGAAAAGGATCCTCAGTGGAAGGATAGGCTCGTGAGGAGGCGGGAAATAGAGTAGTTTGTCGCGGTGCTGGGGGCCTCCAATTATCTGTATGCAAGGAGGTCCAAAAAGTGAAGGACTTCTGAGGGTCTGTTCGTCGGACGTTGGGGTTTTTAGGGGGTGTGCCCCGCGTGATTGTGCTGAGTAATCTAAAGTCAGCTGTGTTTCGATTCAGGCAGGGCAATGGCTTCTCCAAAAAACTTTTGCAAAACAGGCCTTGAGTTTGGACGACCGGCATAAGTTCCAAAACCGCCGGCTAAGAGGGATGCAAGAAATCCCCAGATGAGCGGGTCCAGTCCCAAGGGACGGATGGGACTGATCTCCCCCAGAGTGGCAAAGCCAACGACGTACAGGGAAACATAAACCAAGGTCCCCAATGCCATGGATGTGATTGCTCCCATTTTGTTAAAGCGGGGCCAATAGAGGCCCAGTGCTACGGGGGCTAGGAAGGCAACGGCCAGACCACCTCCAGTGAAGACAATGAGATACTGCAAAAATTGCGGTGGGTAAAGCGCTCCAATGGTTGCCATCAGTCCAACCAGAACCGTTGTACCATAACTGAGTAATTTCAGTATGCGCTCCGTGGCAGCGGGGTGGATCGATTGCTGGTACACATCGCGGACGACACTGGAACTGATCATCAGGATAAAGCTGTCAACCGTACTCATGGCGGCAGCAAATGGGGCGGCAATGAGGATGCCCGCCATCCAAGGAATTCCGGCTCCATCCGAGAGCAGGTAGGCCATCACAGGCATAATTCGGTCAGGTGTATGGTCCAGGCCGGGAGCCAGGATGCGTGCGCAGCAAAAGATGATGATCAAGGGGAAATAGATCAGCGAAAAATAAACCGCCAGCGATGCAATCGCACGGCGCAATGTACGCGTGCCTGTAAAGGCCATCAATCGTACCATGTTACCGGGCTGCCCCGTACCTGAGAGCGCCCAAAAGGCAAAGAAGGATACAGCTAGGCCAAGAGGCAAAAACCCATTCGGATCTGATGGACTCGGCCCAGGTGGCTGCATATACGTGCCCGTTTCTCCATCTCCCCTTGCATAGGACGAGAGCTGATGCACAATGGGGTTCACGGCTAATTCAGGGATTCCTTTCTCCAGGATGCGGTTGATTTCCTGCGGTGTGGTGATCTGTGTTACTTTCACCGGTGCGGATTCTTGACCTCCCGGAGAAATCACCGCTGCCTCGTTCGTTCGAAACAGCCGCCCATCGTCCATGAACCATGTTTCCGAATCAATTCGGATGCCTTCCAGTGGGTCTGAATCGTCAATTGTGAAGGATGCAGTACCTAATCGAGGCGGTTGCATGGAGGTCATTTCGGATGAGGCATTCCGTAGACCTTTGACCTGTACCAGTGCAAAGATCAGCATTAAAAGGACCCCAAGAAGCATGACAAACCCTTGCAGAATGTCGGTCCAGACCACGGCTCTAAATCCTCCAAAGGTGGTGTAGGCGATCACCAGAATTGCAAATACGAGTAGTCCAAGTACATATTCTGCATTGATATTCGCTGGAATCAGTTCAGGCATCGCATTTTGAAGATGGAGAGCAGCCTCCTGATAAAACGGAGAGCTACCCAATAGCTGTTGCATAATGAGTGCAGCAAGCGTGAACTGAGGCACGAGATATACGCACAAGAGGATTGCCAAAAGCAAAGTACTCATCAATGCCAGTGTGCGGCTCTCAAAGCGGATACGAAGTACATCCGGTACCGTGATTGCTCCAGTCCGCTGCGATACAAGGCTGAGCCGTTTCCCCAAAAGCCCCATACCGCACAGCGGGAAAATCATATAGCTGGCGATCCAGAGGGCCAGCGTCCATCCATGGGCATAAATAAGGGAGGGAAATCCTGCAAAAGAGCCTGCGGAGGCACTGGTCGCTCCGAAGGTCAAGGCGAGTGCGATGACACCCAGGCCGCGGCTTCCTAAAAAATACTCACTAAGAAACGCCCGTCGTCTGAAGGCATAATTGGAGATGACCGCCAGACCCAATACGACCGCGGTATAGCAGATAAATGCGATGAGCGAGGAGTTGGCACCGCCGTTCATGGGTCCTCCGCTCTCATGTAGAACAAAGCAAACCAGAGGCTATAGAGCGTAGCAATGATCCAGGGGAGGGCAATCCCAAACACCACCCATCGGGGCATCCCCCACAGCAGGCTGACATCCCCGGATCCATAAGCAAAGAATGCGCAGTATCCGATGGTCCAGATCATGCAGATGCCCCATGCCATAAGAATATGGAGGGCTTCTCGTCGTGCACGCCGAAAAGCAGAAGACATCCCTATGAGCGAATCTCCAAAATGAGCTCAGTTTCTACTGCGCTCCCTAATGGTAGCTGGGCTACCCCCACGGCGGAGCGTGCACCGATTCCCAAGTCGCCAAATACATCTTTAAGCAGTTGAGATGCTCCGTTGATGACCAGGTGCTGATCCGTAAAGTGAGGATTGGAATTGACATAGCCGGTCAGTCGAAGAACACGAAGGATACGTTCAAGAGAACCCACCTCCTGATGCAACATCCGAAGATTATTAGCCACGCAAAGCGCAGCGGCCTTCTGTGCAGTCGGAAGATCTACATCGGATGGGACTTTTCCTGCATATTTCAGGTGTCCCCGAGTTACCGGTACTGCACCCGAAACGTAGGCAATTGAGCCGATTAAAGTTATCGGCGTGTAGAGCCCTCCAGGACTCGGCACATCGTCAATCGGGTAGCCAAGCGATTCCAGGCGTTCGATGGGGTTAGTCATGGTTTTGAGGTAAAGAACGACGAAAAAAGTCAAGCCAATTATGGTAGAAGATATTGTTTACATCGGCGGAAGAATAGCCGCGTGCAGAAAGCAGATCAGCAATGAGTTGAAGATTTGAATACCGATCCAATCCGGTAGGTGTCTGATTTGTGCCAAACCCCCCATCCAGGTCACTGCCAATCGCAACGTGTCTCGTGTCTCCTGCCAGTTCACAGATATGATCAATATGATCGATCGCTGCATTAAGGTTTACAACCGAGCGATCCGTTTCTCCCCTTACCCAGCCAGGGTACAGCATCCACGCATCAAATGCAACCCCGATGACGGCATCCCGGTCAATCATACCACGGATCTGTTGATCAGATAGTTGCCGCTGCCCGGGGACGAGCGCCCGGCAATTATGATGACTGGCCAATAGTGCCCCGTCATAGCATTCCATGGCATCGGACATACTTTCATCACTTAAGTGAGTAACGTCCAGGATCATGCCCATGGATTCAAACTCCCGCAGAAGGTCGCGTCCCTTACGCGTCAATCCTCCAGCTGCATCTGTACCGGCGGCATATTGTCCTTTGCCGTAATGGGTTAACCCTGCTGCGCGAACCCCCAAGTCATACCAGCGATGAAGGTCTTCTATATCCAGGATGGGATCACATCCCTCAAAGCTGATAATCAGCCCCAAGGTATGAGGATGATCCCAGTGGTTTTTTAGATCGCTGGTCGTTCGGATGATTCGTGCCTGCTTTGAGTGCTCCAGCCACCTGTAGTATGCAAGCTGCCCGTGAGCATGTGCATGAGCGATGGAAGGATGAGCATAATCCAGTTCCCTCCGAAGTACAGTTGGCGGAGCATTGACGGGCCCGCTTCGCGCCAGTAGAGTAGCCACACAAACGCGCAGGTTCGCGGTCGCAAGTTCTTCCAGTGAAATCGCACAGTGCCCACGGAAGGGGCCATCTCCGTAGCGTACATCGGCATCGCATAAATCGCTCAGAGAAAGTGTGAGATCCCGGTTAAAGGAGAGAGCATTCCATGCCAGATCCAAGTGCGCATCAAAAAGAGGAATGGATGATTCAGTCATTTTTTCCTCCGCCTAGGGCATGAAATCCTGCGCGTCGAAGCAATGCGAGTGGGGGTCGGAATGAGATGGATTCCGTATAGCCACTTCCGAAGTATCCAAACCCGTTGGCCACATTGGAAAATGACCCTGGTTCTACCAGAAAATTCTCGTCAAAGAAGCCCACGGGCGAGATCCACTGACTGTCCCCCACATGGACCGTGACGTTAATTCCCCGAAGGTCAATGATGGCGGGGGTGACATTATCATCCTGGTCAAATAATTGATAGATATCCAGGTAATCTTCCCGAAGATCAATGTTTAAGATAAACCCGCCCGCCTCGGGGGCTGCCAGGCCTGCGTAATTGAAAACCACTGCCTTGAAGATTGGATTGCTCTCGTTCTCATCAAGTCCGACCAGAACATACTCCACATCTATGCGGGGAAGCGTGGGAGGGGAGCCCTCAATGAAAAGTGGCATGAGTGCCTGATTAGGCTTCAGGGTATCCGGTTCCAGAATCTCGAGATTCACCGGGGGCGGGACGGTGGTAATGGCTTCCGTTTCCGCCCCGTCAGAGCGCCTGACCTTTAAGTGGTACGTCTCTCCCATGGATGCCTTGAAATCCGACCAGTAGACGTGTCGATAATCGCCATCCTCAAGTTGAACCACAGAATCGCGCCATGTATACACTTCTCCGCTTTGCATCTGTGTGGTTGTTACATTTGCATCAATAGGTTCCGGGCGTACTAGTGCAATATTTTGTTTGATCTCAAAGATTCTCACAGCATGCGTATCGGCTTTCGGGTTAATGATTCCGAAGACAGAGAATGGGTATTCAAGTTGCAGGCGTGTTTCGACGGTTTCGGAACAGGCCGAAAAGAGTAAAAAGATGATTCCCGCGAAGGCCAGATACTTGTACATGATCAGTCGAGGTCAATTTTGAGTCCAGCGATCGGTACAATGGGTAACTGGTAGTTACGGGCGGCCGTAAAGAGATCCAGGGCAAAGAGATTGCGTCGGTTATAGGCGTTGATCACTCCGACCTGTGCGGTGAGCGTGAACCTATCAAAGGTAAATTCACGCTCAAGAGACAGATCTAGTCGGTGATACGTGGGAAGCAGGCCGCGGAAAGGGCGGCCATAGATGACGCGCTGATTGTCGGGTGCTGTGAAAAGGTCCTTAACGCCGTCAAGTAGAAGGAATCCGTCAAATCCATACACATGATTAAAAGGTCGACCACTACCAAAATTCCATCGTGCACTGAGGTCATAATTTGCAATTCGAGTGGTTGCAACGATGTTCAGTTGATGTCGCCGGTCATGAGGGGGTCGAAAATCAAGATCTTCACTGCCGAACCAGAATTCAGCTGAAGGCTGTTTCGAGGTGTAGCGTACGCTGGAAAGACCATAGTTAATGTAGCCGTAGATTTTTTGGCGGCGGATTTCGGTTCGCAGTTCGACTCCCATTGCCCGTCCATCGGCTCGCTGTAGGCGGGAGGTGAATCGGGGGAATGCGGTCCATTCGGCAATAAATAGATCTTGTAACTGCTTGTAATAGGTTTCCACAGACAATTCAAGCCATGGGTAGGGGCTGATTCGGTAACCGGCGAGTGCATGAATTGAACGGGACAGATCTTCGACGGGTGCACTGCGCCAGGAGGTGAAGATATTAGTGGCGTCTCGCCGGTCGCTCAATCCAAAAATTTCCTGATGATACCAACCGGCTCCCAGACTTACTTCATGTTCTCTGTGCTGCCAGATCGCCCGAATACGAGCCTCTAGGTTACTACGCCCATCCAACTGCCCCGGGAATAATTCTGGCGATTGCAGTCACACGGGCTTTGAGCTTGGAGGTGATATAGAAATCCGGCTCAAGATAAATCCCGGCCTTATGACGCCGGCTCATACCAACATCCAAGTCCTGAAACAGCCCGCCCAGGTGTGCAGTGACCTGCGGAGCACGCCAGTAGAGTCCCCATTTCCATTGGGTCCTTTCGTAGAAGCTGTTCATGTGGACGGCATATTGAAATCCAGAGATTCTGGACCAGCGAACCGGGTCTTTGGACGGTCCCTGGTTGGTCTTCAGGAATGAGTAGGAGAGTTGGATTTCTGCGACGAAGGGGAGTGCTCTGGGGAGAACGACATAGCGCACACCGACTGCTGCATTTTGCCAGCCCACTTCTTCTAGAATTCGATCTTCAGCTTCCAGCCCAATCGTTCCCCGGTCATTCGTGTAAATTCCACTGATCGAGAGCTGGCTGTTGGAACCGATTTGCCCATGAATTTTCAGGAATGCATCCCCGAATGTATAGGGCATATCCTGAGCAACGTACTGTTGGGCGATCTGCTTGACAACCGATTGTCGTGCTGAAGCCAGGAATGAAAGTTTGTTATAGATCAGCGGCCCTTCGATTTGTGCAGAGCTGACGAAAGGAGCAATGGAAGCGGCCCCGGTGTAGTTGCGCTTATCTCCGTTACGAGATTTGATGTCAATCACGGATGAGATACGTCCAGTGAACGGAGCTCCGTACCCAGCTGTATGGATGTCAGCCTGATGAATGATGTCAGAAGGGAAGGCTGAGTAGAATCCGAGGATGTGATATGGTTGATAGACCTGCATCCCATCAATCAGCGTCATATTGTGGGAGGGTTCACCTCCTCGAATATAGTACTGACCGCCCCGGTCCCCCAGTGTAACCACTCCAGGAAGCGTGGTCAGGAAACTGGCCAGATCTCCAGACACATCTGGTGTCGGAAGCAGATCCATATCCCTGGGGCTAATCGTTTGGAGTCCAGCGGTTATCTGGGCAGCTCCGGTCTCAATCTCGGCTTCAACAACCATCTCTTCCAGCACTCCTGGTGTGGACTGCAAGGCGACGTTAAGGTTGAGCCTTTGCCCTGCCCGGAATACAAGCGTATCTGACCATGTAACGTAGCCGACAAATGAAAGCCGCAGTATATACGTGCCAGGTGCAATCCGTGTAAGGTTATAGATACCATCACTATCGGTCACACCGCCGCGCAATCCTCCGGTGTCACTCTCCAGAACCACACTTACGCCTGCAAGAGCCTCCAAGTCGTCCACATCGGTCACAAACCCTCGAATGCTTGCAGTTTGCCCGAAGGTGGTATTGACCCATACGGACAATAAGATTAATAGTAGCAGGCGTTGACTCTTCACGGTTTACGAACCATAGGGTTATGGATGAGAGCAAAGGAAAGATAAAGGTCACGGTGTTAGCATGAACTCTTTAGGGACGGAAAATTTACATGTTAGTCCAATAATATGGACCACCACTTCGCCCGGGATATACAGATGGAAACAGATTTTATTGATTTATGTATAATTCATTACATGATATTCTAATTTATATAAAATACAAAATGAAATCACCCTCTGTCTCAACACTTCCTGTCGCTGCTCGAAAATCTTTAACGAAACTAGGCGCCGACATTACTGTCGCACGTAAGAAACGACGTATTTCAACGGTCTCTATGGCTGAGCGTGCTTTCTTGAGTCGCAGCACACTCGCTCGGATAGAAAAGGGAGATCCAACGGTTTCAATGGGTGCCTATCTCTCCGTGTTAGCGATCTTGGGGCTAGCCAAGCATCTCGGACAAGTTGCTGATCGCACGAATGACACACTCGGCTTAGATCTGGACGAAGACCGACTCCCAAAGCGCATCAGACGTGGAAGTCAAATAAAGATAAGACCATGAATGAAGTCATTGAAGTCCATGTGGAATTTGGCGGGAAGACACATCTCGTAGGTCACTTCCGTTATCTTGCAAAAGCCCACCGTCAAAGTTCACTGTTTGAGTATGCAGACTCTTGGCTATCCTATCGTGAGGCTTTTGCGCTTGATCCCGCGAACTTAGAACTGACTACACGGCAACATTATTGGACTTCGAAAAAAACTGCACTACCAGGTGCAATCCGAGACTGTGCGCCTGATCGCTGGGGGCGGCAACTGGTTCGTCGTGCATTTCAAAAGATGGGCCACAATAAAAGGCTTTCGGAGCTTGACTATTTGCTGGCAATAAATGACTACACCAGAGTTGGTGCCCTTCGGTTTATGCGAGATGGCGAGTCTAATTTCCGTCACAACATTGGACAACGTACTGTGCCTCCGTTGATATCGCTCCCTGCTCTGTTGAATGCCGCGATGGCCATTCAAACGAATACGGAATCGGCAGAAGACCTGAGACTTCTGCTCAATGAAGGTTCTCCGCTTGGCGGAGCCCGCCCAAAATCAGCGGTTATCAACAGCGAAGGATCTCTGGCCATTGCTAAGTTCCCCAAGCCAGATGACGACTACAGCATCCCACATGGAGAAATTCTTGCGCTCATGCTCGCAGATAAAGCAGGAATCAATGCTGCTCAAGGCAACCTTCAAATGGTTGGGAACCTACCCGTTGCCCTAATCCAAAGATTTGATCGAGTTCGCGAAGAGCGCATCCCTTTCCTGTCCGCTATGAGCCTATTGGGAATGCAAGATGGTGACAGCGCAACCTACACAGATATTGCAGAATGTATTCGCAAGTATTCTATATCACCGATAAACGACTTGCATGAACTCTGGCGACGGATTGTATTCGGTGTAATGATTAGCAACCTTGATGATCACCTGCGCAATCACGGCTTTCTATATGCAGGCAATAACCAGTGGCGTTTGTCACCTGCATACGATCTAAATCCGATGCCAAGGTACAAGAAAGCTCGTGAGTTGACTACATGGATTTCCGAGGAAGGTTCGGATGCCGATTTGGAACTCGCATACAGGGCAGCTCCCTATTTTGCGTTGAAACCGGATACCGCGAAAAGTATTGTAGACGAGGTTGCACTTGCGGTAAACAATTGGCATGAATTGGCACGGCGACTGGGCATGAGCAAGGCTGATATGGACATTTATGAGACTGCGATTTCTGTGGAAGTGTAGCAAATGTCTCCCTTGACTGCTTAGTCCCCATCCAGGAAATGTCTTCGCCTTTTCATTACCGGGTGAGGAGGTCTCTATATTCCCCGCCGCGCTTGCTACCCACCGAGAAAATGAAGAATTTCCGGTTTTAGTTGGCCAGAACTCGAATCGTCCCACGCATCGTTGTTGCATGGCCTGGGAAGGTGCAGACGAACGAGTATTGCCCAGCCTCATCTGGAACACGAAATATGATCGTCTCAGAAACTCCCGGCTCAAGTAGGCCAGTATGTGCAATCACGGCATCCGAGGTGGGTACATATTGCATTTCATGTCCTCTGAGGCCCAGTTGCATGGCAGCCATCGCGACCTCATCGGTCGCATCACTTTCGACCACAACCAAGTTGTGCAACATATCGTCATCATTGTTGAATGTGAGAGAAACCGTACTTCCTAGAGGGACGGTAAACTCGGTCTGGCTGAACTGTAAGTTTGGGAATGTACCCACGGAGAGAAGCACATTCGGCTCGCTGTCAGGTGGCTGGGCGCCACTGAAGTCAGATTGTGCAGTGTCTGTGGTTTGGCCAGGCTCTATTTGCAGTAATGTCCCCTCGGGGAGCCGATTCATCGTATAGAATGCGGTAGCATGCAGGAGAGGATCCCCATTTTCTGAATTAATGCCTTTAGCGTCAATTGAGTAGATATATCCCTCACGTAAACCATCCAGGACTAGGCGAATTTCCAGGCCATCTTCTGACACGACAGCCGCCTTCACCTGATGTGCCGCAATGTTGATCGGGGGGCTGCCATAATTTGAATGATACTTGTAGGTAAAGCTCTCGACAGAATAGCTGTCTATATTGGCTGCCGAGGATCGATCTGCAGGTTTGGTCAGCGTGATCAAAAATCCATCCGGCATGGCACGGATGGTGTGCATTTCGAATGGAATCTTTCCGGTCCATATGAGTCGCTGGAGTGCGTAGGGTTCTTTACCGGTAGCCCCCCAGCCTCGACTGGTTTGCCCGACCATCATTCCGCCTTCTGGATCCCAAGTCATGCGCAGTACCCCGGACGCAAATCCTTCCCGGAAGGGGATTGCGGCTCCCTGGTATATTCCTTGTACTTTTTCCAAAAACACCCGTGTGATTTTACTATGTCCCTGGTCGCCCACAAATAGTTGTCCGGCAAAGGGGCCAAACTTTCCATTGGTCGTGTCCGGAACAATATCTGATGTAGATATGCCCAGAATCGTGTGTGGAAACCACACCGCTGGTGGTTTGAATGCATCAATCTCTTTGGCAATCTCAAAGAGAGGCTGACCGGTATCAGGGATCTCTTCCGGCTTCAGTGATAAAGGGGATTCCTCTTCACCAGTCCATTGCAGTCCAGCCGGATTCCCCACAAAGTCCCCCATTTCGACATGCGTGATATACCCTGATCCTACCCAGTCGCCCTGATTCTCTGCATAGAACAGGTCACCAGTCATATTCGTGCCCATGCCGGCTGGGGATCGCATCCCCGTTGCAATCGGCATCATCTCCCCATTCGAGTCAATCGACAGCGTCCATCCACGCCATTTGGATAGGCTGGCACCGTATCCAATCCAACCCAGATTGAGCATAACGATCATGGAGCCATCTTTTTGGATGAGCGGACCATACGAGTATTCATGATAGTTGCCTTCCAGGGGCCATGAATACACGGTTTGATACTGATCTGCTACTGCGTCTCCATCTGCATCGATCAGTCTAGTCAATTCGCTCCTCTGGGAAGTATAAAAGGAGCCGTCGTGCCATGCCAGCCCGAGAGGTTCATGCAGACCGTACGCAAAGCGTTGGTAGTGAGGGGAGGACGTACCTGCCATGACAGGGTTATCAATCAGCCACACCTCACCCCGCCGTGTCGCAACACCAAGGCGCCCGTCCGGCGTGAAGGACATCCCCCCAACTTCAAGCTCAATATCTCGGGGAATGGGGACACGGACCATGCGATAATAGTCCGACTCCTGCGGTACCTGTGCCATACAGGGCAGCGAAATGATCAATGACAGAACAGCTCGAAAAAGATTTTTCATGAATCTACTACCGCGATTCGTATGGATAATTAATCTGGAACTCGATCAAATATACTAATGGGAAAAGTTCTCATTGCAGTGATGCAACCCAGCTCAAGATTAAGGTACGACTGGCAGATTGATAAGGTCCTGCTGGTGAGCTACATCAGGTTTACCCAATCAAGGATGTCTTTTTTGACTCACTGGAGTCCCTATGGTAGGGGCTTTTTTCCAAACGATGGCGACGAGTCGATCGTTCCCTGACATCGTCTACAATAGGTGGACATTTTGATAGTCATTTTAGTAACTATAATTTTATATTTCAGAACAAATCAGCTTATAAAGCCGCAATGAACTATATTATTTGGGTTAAATAGTTATTCTGTTATTCTGTAATGTTATGGACATTTTATTAGACTTTTATTATCGTATAATCCAATAATATGCCAAAAAATTTCTCTGATGTCGAATGATCACAAATACCTCCAGACCCATCCGTGGATCAGCTTCCATCACCATCTGGAACGCGTTAATCCCCTCTGTTGGTTGTTGCTCGGCGAAGCAGTTGCTCGGTGTGATCAGGTAGCTCAATCAGTTCTGCCACCCTCTCTTGCTCGCAAACTGCATCGGATTTACCTGATCAAGGGTGCTCGTGCCACGACAGCGATTGAGGGGAATACGCTCAGCGAGGAGCAGATTGCAGCCAACCTGGAGGGGCGTCTGGATCTGCCGCGATCTCAAGAATATCTGAAGCAGGAGGTCGACAATGTTCTGGTTGCCTTCGATCAGATCACTAAGGATGTCGTGGAAGGCGAGTCACGGGCACTGACACAGGAATGGATTGTCGAGGCGAATAAACACCTGCTTACCGGCCTTGAAGAGCACCTTGAAGAGGGGGTGGTTCCAGGAGAGATTCCGACGCATTCCGTCGGAGTCCTTCGCTATAGGGGTGCCCCCAGGGAGGATTGTGCATTTCTCCTCAACCGGCTCTGTGAGTGGCTTGAGGGAAACGACTGGCCGGTGCAGCCAGAGCTGCACGAAAATCGCATCGCGCCTGCGATTTTGCGGGCGATCTTTGCTCATCTTTATCTCGCGTGGATCCACGCTTTTGGAGATGGCAACGGACGGACTGCCCGGTTGGTGGAATTCATGATTCTTGTGCGGCAGGGTGTACCGCCGCCTTGCGCCCATCTTCTCAGTGACCACTACAATCTTACTCGTTCCGAATACTACCAGCAGCTTGATCGCTCTAGTCGAGCACAATCAGGCCGTGGGGATCCGCTTGGATTTCTTCTCTATTCGCTGGAGGGATTCGTTGACGGTCTGCGTAAGCAAAACCAGTACATTGAAGAGATTCAACTGAGGCTGGCTTGGGAGCATTTCGTTTATAATGAATTCCGGCGGATTCCTCCGTCAAAAGCCATGCGCCGTCGTCGTGAGGTAACCTTGGCTCTCGGCCAAGAGGACGCGCCGGTCCGCAAGCAAGGCATACCGGATCTGAGCCGCAATTTGATAAGGCTCTACGCGGTGAAGACCGATAAAACGCTGACTCGCGATATGAACTGGTTGGTAGAGAAGGATTTTCTGGAGAAGCGAGAGGGCAGCTACCGGGCGAAAGTAGAGAAGATGCACGCCTTCAGGCCTACGCGGGCATAAGGTCAGATCTTCCAAACCCACTTGGCAGAACCTTCATGAATACATTACCACACGATAACATAGTTGGCAGACGCGCCGGATTGGCCTTGTTCCAGTGGAATCATGAGCGCTTGGCCATCTTTGGATGAATGGATTGATGCATCCGAAGTTGTTCCAACATACCAGGTGAACCCGTCAATCGCATAACGGTGATCACTGACTGCATCAATCTGGTCGCTGACTGCGATGCGCACCCAGATTGGTTCGCTGGTGTCACCTGTGAGGATCAGTGTACGCGACAATCCTGATGCATCGCTTTGGGGTTGGATATGATCTTCCAGAACGGCTTCCCCAAGCGAATACGTGAATACGGGGTGGGGCGTCAGTCGATACCCTGTAAATTGAAGCTTTATATCCTCGGTGGCTTCAATTACAGAATGCCCCGAGAATGTCAGGAGGCTTCCGAGAGGAAGGATCGTCTGGTCATGTCCTCGATTATGCCACATCGGTGCTGCATCTACGAAGGGACCACGCCATGCATGCAATAGGGATGCGGTGGACAGATCCAAGCTGAAATGAATACCGTTGGGGTTGCCAATTGCCATTGAATGGGTGTGTTTGGTTTCCTGATGGACGATAAATCCGCGCAACGGCAGGGGGCCCTTGCTGAGTGTGACCGGAATCCGTTCGGCGGCGGTTGCTCCCTGAAGAGGTTGGAGCAGGGGAGATGGCCGGGTAGAAGGTCCCTCAACACTGAGTGTAACCTGGGGAGGTACCCAGCCGACCGTCTTGAAATACCCAAAACTGAATGGATACATTCCTTCATCGAGTGAGACATCTGCGTACATGGAAGGCTGATTTCGATCATGTCTTAAAACTTCTTGGCCTGCAATCTGCAATAACGCACCGCCAATTGGGCGACCTGACCAGTGCGGATCCCCAGATACCCAGCCTAGAGTGGTGTCAAAGCGATAGGTGCCACTCACAGGGATATGGATTGTGCCTTCGTAGCGAAGTGCAATTGGATCGGTAGTAGTGACTACATGTTCTTGTAGATTATGGACGGCTCCCGTAGATGCCGGGATTCCCGAGGAATTCCAAGTTATTTCCTCCAGGGATTCATCCATATATTCGGAGTAGGTCACATTGCTCACGGAAACAGATGCCTCTCCGCTCATGCGGTAGCGAATATTGCGAAATGCAATAGGTCCGTGATCTCCCTGGATCATAAGGGGTCCAACAGGGGCTTCGTCTTGAAAACCGGCAGCGCGGGTTGGCCCGGAGACGGTCACATTTTCCTGAACGATGCTTCCATTCAAGATGACCTGCGCAAAGCGGGCAGGTCGGATTTTGTGGCCATTTTCATCAAATCTGGGTGCATCAAACACAATACGGAGGGACTGCCACAGGCCGGGTGCACGGCTGGCATTGAGGCGTGGTGGACGCCCTTCAAATCCCCGTCCCTCAGCGTCATCCCATCTCTGGTAGATTCCCCCAACATCTCCAAATGTAACATGAGGGCGCTTCCAGCTATCCAATAGTTGGACTTCGTAGCGCCCTTGAAGATAAATACCGGAATTGGATCCTCGCGGCATCATGAATTCGAGTTCAAGTTCGATATCTCCATGCGTCCATTTGGTATAGAGATTCGCTTGAGCATTTTCGGAAGGCTGATTTACGAGGATTCCATTCCCTGGCGTTCGTGTCAAGTGGTGGAGAACGGCAAGATCACTGTATACGCTGTCGGCCAGTGTCCAATTTTCCGCCGGTTCATCAAACGCGGAGAGGGACTCCAGTGACAGGGGCTGCAACGGTAACCGGGGTTGAGCACTTGCTGCAGAACTGGCGGTTAAAAGTGTAAGGAAGAAAAGTAGAGATCGCATGAAGATAGTTCTCAATAAAATCACACAACGGCTGCCTCAACCACATTACTCTTTTGTGGTGAAGTGCCGGTAGAGGAGCCAAGTGGACAGAAAGGCAATGAAAAAAATGGTCGCAGGCACTGCAATGCCCCACAGAAAACTAAACTCTTCCATCGTTCTCACTTTGATTGTGTTTACGCCAGGCACGGTAGGCCAATATAAGCCCCAGGAAAGATGCCGCATATGCGATCGTCATACCAATGACTGTAGCCAATGCTTGGTTCATGATGCTTTTTTGTCAACTGATTCCCATCGAACTTTCGCTTCCAATTCTTGCAGATAGCCCTGCTGCTTTGTTTCGTATTCTTCAGAAATGGCCTTGAGCTTTGGATCAATCACAAGGTGCAGAAGCACTGTCATTACAATCCCGATGGCCAGCATAATATATCCAGACATCTGCAGCAGGATTGATAATGCCGCACCGATCGTAACCAGTACATAACATAAGGGGGAGAGAACAATCGCAATCCAGTCCTCTTTGGTCCATTCGTCGGCTTCATTGGCCGACCATTTTCGACGAATCATGTGGTATCGGGGTAAGTGTCGGCGGGGCGGCTGGCTTCTTCTGCGCCAGGAGCCGTTTCACCGTTGGTCATAATCAGGCCGCGACGCATTGCCTCCTCTCGCACAGGTCCCCACCAGCCAATGGGACGTGACATCACGTAGTAATGGACAAGGTGATCCATGGGTTCGGACTTTGTAAGAAGGGTCACCGGAAAATATACCATTGCACCGAGAATCATTAGAATCCAGAACTGCTGATAATCCAGTAGATGTGGGATCAGGTTCAATTCCGGTAGAATCCATACAACCAGCCAACTGAATCCAAGATTCGCAATCCAAGAGGACAGGTATCCCCAGGCATTAAAGCGCCACCATACGACTTGCAGGATGTTTGGCAGCCAGATCCCCGCTGCCATGATCCACAGTGCAAAAATGAGCCAGGAGGTGATGTCCTCCATGATCAGGCCGTAGAAAAAAGATCCGAGCAGCAGGATTCCAGTGGATATTCTGCCTACTTGGACGAGACGTTTTTGGCTTGCTTTGGGATTGACGTAATGCTGATAGAGATCACGTGTAGCATAGAGAGCACCAAGGTTGAGGTGCGATGAGATTGTGGACAGGTGGATTGCCAGAATGGCTGCAAAGAAGAATCCGAGCATCCCTGCGGGCAGATAGTCAAATCCGAGACGGAACCAGCCCATCTCATATTCGCTCTGTTCTGTGATTCCTGGAAAGAGGACGAAAAAGGCCAGGATGGCAACCGCCCACACGGAATTTCGAACCAGGCCGAGGATGGTGCCCCACCATATACTGTAGCTTGCGTCCCGCACGGTTTTTGCGGATTGAATGCGCTGCGCTTCCACATACCAGTCGATGGTTGTTCCCATGCCAAAGCCGCCTAGGAAAGCAATGAGCATCATGGTAATAAACCAGGCAATCGGAAAATCCCCAGACCACCATCCTGTAAAAGCAAACGGATTGATGCGGTCTAATTCCCCAAGGACTTCCAGCTTCTCAAGAATACCACTTGGGCCGCCTGCGACATGGATTCCCCATGCAGAGACGATAATGATGACCAGGAATGCGATGATCCCTTGTTGGAAGTCCGCCATGACGACTCCCCAGTATCCAGATGCCAGAACGTAGACGGCACACACCAGTGAGAATACGATCAGTCCAATCCAGGTTGGCCATGCAAACAAATATTCGCATACACGTCCCATGGCAATTCCAACCCAGCCCAAGACGAACATATTCATAAAAAACTGCCATCCAGCCATCCAGCCGCGCAGGAGTTCACTGCCGAGGCCTGTGAATCGTACCACATTCCATTCTGCCTGCGTATAGGCCAGTGAGCGGCGGAATATCCGGGTCGATACAAATGCGCTGATGGCAGCCCAGCCGCAAAAAAACGTGTACCAGATCCCGGCCATCCCATTTTTGTAGATCACGCCCGTGATCCACATGGGTGTATCTGTAGCAGTGTGCGTTGCATATACGCTACTGGCCGGCAGCCACCAGGGTAGGCCCCGTCCAGCCAGGAAAAAGTCAGATTCTGAGCGCTTGCCTAGTCGATAGAACAGGATGCCACTGCCGACCATCAAGAGTAGAAACAATCCGACCCAGAGCCAATCCAGAAATGTAAAAGTGACGGTCATAAATAATCGCTGGTCATAGAGCGCCTATAAGAATAAGAAAATCAGCGTTAATTCGGGTTCGTCGGCCATTGTTGGAGAAGTTGCCAACAGAGCCATAGTGCGCGTGGCACATGGAAGCAGCCTTTATATGGTCCTCCCTTAAAGCGGTGAGTAACTTGACCTTCCCGGTCACAGTACCCATACCATTCGCCATGTGTCGGATCAATAAAGTGATCGGAGATATAGTTGTCAATCTTCTGAAAGGAGGCCAGGTCATTGGGATCACCTGTATGCGCATAATTGAGCAGGTGCGCATAGAGGGCTTCGGAATGCGGCCACCAGAGTTTCATGGACCATTCCAGCTGAACCGGGCTGAATTCCTCGGCATCCACAAAGTAGTAGAGTCCTCCGTACTGCTCATCCCATCCAAAAGCCTGGGCATTTCGGATCATATTCCGAGAGAGCTCAATCATGTTTGATTCTTGAACCTTGGTGGCGATGTGTTGGAGAAACCATCCCGCCTCAATCACATGCCCGGGATTCATCAGGCGCCCGTCAGGGCCGTCCAAGCGGCTGCCATCTGGAGCTACAAATTCAAAGGTATGATGATCGTGCACATGTAGTCGGATGCGTTTGAAGCAGTCATTGATTTCAGAGGAACAGCCTGCATCAACCATGACCTCGTCAATCAGATTGAGCAGCATCATGGGTACTGCGAGCATTTGGGCAGGTTTTGCACCTGAAAGGGCAGGGCGGCCAACCTTGGACCAGTCGTAGGCCCAATCCCAAATTTGTTCGACCATAAGCGCTGCTTCTTTGATGTATGCCGTGTGATCAATCGCACGACCATACTCCGACAAAGCCATAGCGTAGAAGCATTCTGTAAATATTTTGCGCTGTTGGTAAATAGGTTGACCGTCACGGGCAAGCGAAAAATATACGCGTCCATCCGGTCGCAGGGCATGGTTGATCAAAAAATTCATGCCACTTTCCGCGATAGAGAGCCAGGATTGACGCGCTTCGACGAGGCGATACAACTTACTGAACATCCAGACTTGTCGCGCCTGCAGCCAGATATGCTTCGTGGTATCGTAAACACTACCATCCCGGTCCAGGTTATTGAAGTATCCTCCGTGGACTGGATCGGGGGAATACTGCTCCCAAAACGGAAGCACGCGTTCAAACAGTTCCTGTTCGTAGCACAGTCGTAGGTGCTCTCGTTCTTGCTTGGTCATAGACTGGAATATGAATTGATCAATCAATTCACTAATTTAGTGATCTTAACTGGCGTAACCATATTTTTGATTGAATCATGACGAATCGGCGTAAATTTTTACAAACTGCGGCAATCGCCGCGACAGGGCTGACAACGGTCCCCGTAACGGCATCCAATCCTGTTAAAGCTAACCGACCAAACCCAATCGGGGTATCTACGTACTCGTTCTGGCGATTTGATGGTCCGAAAGAAGACTATCCTATTGAGACGTGCATTGATCAGGCAGCGGCCATGGGGTTCGACGGGATAGAATTGCTTCACATACAGATGGCATCAGAGGAGCCTGATTATTTACAGGGCCTGAAGCGACGGGCTTTTGTCAATGGTCTGGATCTCATGGGATTCTCCACGCACCAGGGTTTTGTGTCTCCAGATGTAGACGAGCGGCAGCACAATATTAACGAAACGATTCGACAGATTGAGATTTGTTATGAGCTTGGAATCCCAACCATGCGTCTCAACACCGGGAGGTGGGGGACATCGGAATCCTTCACTTCATTAATGGATAATCGTGGAATTGAGCCATCTTTGGAAGGGTATACCGATGAAGAGGCATTTGCCTGGGTCATTGATGCGATCGAACGATTGATCCCGAAAGCCCGACAGTGTGGAGTACTCCTTGGGTTGGAAAATCACTGGGGTCTCGGACGTACCCCCGAAGGAGTCCTCAGGATCGTTGAAGCGGTTGACTCTCCGTGGTTGAAGGTCACGCTGGATACGGGGAATTTCTTGGAAGACCCGTATGATAAACTGGAAATGCTGGCACCACATACCATTTTGATGCAAGCCAAGACGTACTACGGCGGCGGAACATGGTACACATTGGATCTAGACTATCAGCGCATTGCAGAAATCATGCGTAGACACAATTATACCGGGTATGTCTCGTTGGAATTTGAAGGCAAGGAGAGTGAGCAAACCGCGATCCCCAAGAGCCTGGAACTCCTCCGAAATGCGTTCAGTTGAGTTCGGTATCTCGTTCTCGTACGGTCAACCACACAGATCCCGGGTTTCTGGATACGAATAAGTACCTAAACGACAGCCACCACAGAACAGTCAACCAGTGACTATTCTGCCGGAAAGACAGAGACTGCGGTGGCTAAATCCGATCTGCGTATACCCCCAGACCCACAGAGTGGGTCGTGGTGGAGTATACTTCCAAATGATCATGGGGCGGTAGCAATCACTGCTACCACACGAAGCTGGAGTCTCCTTGTTTGCACGGATGCATGACAAGGAGAAGTAAGGAATCCCTAGATAGGATTCACATTTTGTGCCTGAAAACCCTTGTCTCCTTGGGTCACAGCAAATTCTACACGCTGGCCTTCGTCCAAGGACTTATAGCCGTCCTTATCGATTTCCGAGTAGTGAACGAATACATCTTTTTCACCACTATCCCGCTGAATAAAGCCGTAGCCTTTTTCAGCATTAAACCATTTCACAGTGCCTTGTTCTCGATCTTGCATTAACGCAGTGTCTTTCGACGTTTGATAAGTTGAAATTAATTGACATTTGAGTCATCCATCCGGGACTCAAACAGGGGGTTATACGTAGTTTGGCCAAAAGGATGCAGAAAAAAAGCCAAATTGCAAAAATAATATGTGAATAATTGAAGGACTCGGTTACTGCTAATCTAACTGTCTTGTTCCAGGCAGGGCTCGGGAGGTAATTGGCACTCGGGGATATTTTGGGGGCTAAGTGGACACGGCCCTGCAGTACGATAACCAATATTGCGCAGGATCACCCCTGTCGGGATCCAAGCGGTTGTGACCGTATAGCCCCCTCCAAAAAATCCATACCCGTTCTCAACGTTCGAAAACGTACCAGGCTCAATCAAAAGATTTGGGTCGAATGAATCATTAGGAGGAGCCCACTGCTCATCAGCTGCTAAAAATCGGAAATAAATACGGCGCAGCGCAATGTGGTCACGAGAGAGACAGTTGATCTCAAACTGCTCCTGAACAATGGCAAAATCATCACGCAGGTTGATCTCATAGCGCCAGCCATCATCAAGGGGTTCTTCCTTCCCTGAGTACGATATCTCCACGGGTAAGCGGACAGCAGGCGGAGTGGTTGATCCGGGCGGCCATGGATTTGCAGGGGGTAAAGTAATCGCATCGTACGTCACCGTTACATCCACCAGATTGGGTGGTTTTCCATGAATATGAACGGGAACAATCACGCGATTGCGTTCGTCGGTAAGCTCCACATCAACGGGGGGAGGGATCGTCACTTCTGCACTGGATTCTGCCCCATCGGAGCGCCGAACAGAAAGGCGGTAACGATTTTCATACTCGGCTCTGAATTCAGACTCAAATACATGACCGACAATGCTGTCACCGTAAACAATCTCACGATTTATCCATTCGACCTCCTCCCCCGTGGTTAAATTTTTTGAGGAGACGACGGCATCAATGGGTCCTGAGCGATCGACCCCCAACTGATTTTCAATTGAAAACACGCGAACCCGTTGAATATTCGCATGGGCATCCAGGTATCCCCATATCGTGAAAGGGCGGTCTTCACCAATAATGGGGTCAATTGATTGATCACAGCTGCTTAAGGCAGTCGCGATGATCAACAGGATTGCACCAGTGTAAAGGGAATGGATGCGGGGCATCAAAATTCAAATTTTATGCCAGCGGTTGGAATGATGGGTAACTGATTATTTCGCTCAGCCGTAAAGACATCAAGCGAAAAGAGGTTGCTCTGGTTATACACATTGATCACCCCGGCTTGGATTGTGATGAACGAATCATCGCGGTACTGAAATACCCGATCAACGGATAGATCCAGGCGGTGATAACTTGGCAGTATACCTTCGTAGGGGCGATCGTAAATAACCCGGGCCATGCCGGGATCAGTAGATACGTCTACAGGTCCATCCATGAGAATAAAGCCATCAAATCCGCGAATCTGACTGTAAGGCAGCCCACTGCCGAAATTCCATCGGGCACTGAAATCAAATTTCTTCCAGGTGAAGCTTAGAAGTGCATTGATTTGATGTCGGCGGTCATGTGGTGGCCGGTACCGAACCTCATTCGAACCAAACCAGACGGGAAGCGTCTCTTGCATCGCATTATACTCAACGGAAGAAAGACCATAATTGACAAAGCCATAGAAATTCGTCCGCCGCAGTTCCATTCTTAAGTCAATGCCCATCGCGCGTCCGGAGGCCTCCTGCAGGCGCGTTGTGAACCGGGGGAATGCAGTCCATTCGGAGACGAATAGGCTGGAGAAATTCTTGTAGAATAACTCTGCAGATACATTGACTCCCGGGCGCAGTGACGTACTGTATCCAATCAGGCCGTGGATAGAGTTCGGAAGGCTCCCCGTCGGAGATCCGGTCCATGCTGTAAAAACATTCGTCGCATCTCGGCGATCATTCAGTCCGACCATCTCCTGGCGGTAGAGTCCGCCTGCGATGCTGAACTGATGTGGGCCTAATTCATAAAGTACACGTATGCGTGGCTCAAAGTGAAATCCCTGATCCCCGAGAAATTCCGCAATCAATCCCAGGCGCCCCTTCAGGCTTGGCGTAAAATTGATCTCCGGTTCAAAGTAGGCACCGGTTGAAAGAATTCTGTCGCTGCTGAAATCCAGGTTCTGAAATAACCCACTCAGACGCGCATCCAGTCTTGGGGCGCGCAGATAGAATCCCCAGTCTACATTCGTGCGCTGGCCGTAATTGGTCAGGTTGACCGTGAGATTGAATCCCTCAATGGCACTGGAGCGATCCGGTTCATCCTTCGGCCCCCGCTCCATGTTCAGGATGGATACCGAAAAGAGGACTTCTCCTAGCATTGGCAGGCTTGGAGGTACGACCAGCCAGCGAGCACCGTATGCCGTATTGTTCCAGCGTATTTCATCACTGTTCTCGTTCACGGTATCAAGTGTGCCGCGGTCATACGTGTGAATGGCACTGATGGAAGCCTGATGGCTGTCGCTGATGGTCCAGTGGACTTTCCCAAAGAAGTCTCCGAAGGCGTACGGGACTGGTTGATTGATGTAACTGGACGCAACCCGCTCAATGGTTGAGGCTCGACCTGAAAACAAATAGGACATACGCCCACGCTTGACGGGCCCCTCCAGAATCCCCATGCTGACAAAGGGGGCAAAGGAAAAGGTTCTGCGCGATTCCTGCAGGTTGCCGTTGCGTGTATGTACGTCAATGACGGACGACATGCGACCGGAATACTTGCTGCTGAATGCCCCAGCGTGAATATCCGCATTGCGGAGTATGTCAGACGAAAAAGCTGAGTAAAACCCAAGTATGTGGAAAGGCTGATAGATATACATCCCATCTAGGAGGGCGAGGTTATGGGATGGCTCTCCTCCACGAATAAATACCTGGCCTCCCCGGTCTCCAATCGAAACGACCCCTGGCATTGCGGAGAGATAAGAAACAAGGTCCCCGGAGACATCTGGAGTGGGGACCAGATCAACATCGGCTGGTCGGACAGTCTGCACACCGGCCGCTACCATTACACCTCCCTCGCGCTCCCCCTCCACGACTACTGCATCCAGCTCAACCCCCGGGCGGATCGAAATAGAAAGCCGTTCAGTTTGGTCTCCAGCCAAGTCAAGTGTATCCGAAAAGGTTTCGTATCCAATGAAGGATGCTTGCAGGAACCAGCGCCCTGGTTGTAATCGGACAACAATAAAGAACCCATCGTCGTTTGTGCCGCCTCCCCGCAAATTCCCCGCGGCATCTCGTAGCGCAATATTCACGCCCTGAAGCGCTTGTCCATCAGATGCATCCGTTACAAATCCACGAACGGATGCAGTTTGTGCGCTTACCTGTGGGATGCAAAAGAGGAGGAGGGCACCCCATAAGAATACCTTGTAGCGCAGCAACAAATTTATTGCCGAACTCTGCCCCCTGAAAGCAGTGGGATTACAGGATCTACAGGAAGCCGAGTTCGAGTTTCGCCTCATCGCTCATCATGTCGATCGTGAAAGGAGGGTCAAATGTGAGTTCCACATGTGCATCCGTCACGCCTTCTGTGAGCATGACCACGGACTCAACCTGACTGGGGAGACTGTCTGCCACCGGACAATTTGGAGTTGTTAATGTCATGGTGACGACCGCACGGTTGTCCTCGTCAAGCCGAACCTTGTAGATGAGTCCCAGATCATATACATTCACCGGGATTTCTGGATCGTAGACCTGCCGGATAGAGGCGATGATCTCGTCAGCCAGCTCGGCATTTTTAGAATGGTTTATGATTTCACAGTTCATATGGCTTCGGCTAGAGACGCTTCTATTTGAATACGCTCAATCATTCGGTTCAACCCATTTTTCCGACGGGCAGTGATGAGGCTGGGAAGGCCTATGTCATTGACGAGGGCAAACAAGTCGGTCTGCAGGATGGTTTGCGGAGCTTGACCGTCCATTAGACGGACTAGAAGAGCAATCATTCCGCGAGTAATCAGCGCGTCACTGTCTGCCTCAAAATAGATTCGACCATCATGTACCGTACTGTGGAGCCAGACCATCGCCAGGCATCCATGAATCCGGTTTGCCTCGGTCTTGAGTGAGGTATCGATATCCTTCAGGTTTTCGCCAAGTTCAATCAGATATTCTCGTCGATCATCCGCGTCTTCAAAA
>CBDBMQ010000012.1:0-37344 GCA_965207565.1 Rhodothermales bacterium
CACCTGTTGACCAATTACGAAACGACCTGGTATCCAAGCGTTCATTATGCCAAAGAATCACTCGCCTCACTCGGAGATCTACGCAAGATGGTTGTGCGGGATGGACATCCCGGCCCCATCGAAATCGGTGTGGGGGAGGAGTTTTCTTCTTGGCTTCTGACCGAGGAAAAGAATGGGGGAGGTGCAATTACAGATTTTGGTTGTTATGGTGCAAACCTGATCACCTGGTTTACGGGAGGGCAAAGGCCCATAAGTGTTACGGCAGTTACGCAAATCTTTAAGCCGGATCTGCCTTATGGTCAGGTTGATGACGAAGCAACGATTATTGTGACTTATCCGTCCGCACAGGGAATTATTCAGGCATCCTGGAACTGGCCGTTCAATCGAAAAGACATGGATGTCTATGGTACAGATGGATACGTCTATGCAAGGAATGCAACGGATGGAACGATTCGTGTCTCTGGCGCAGATCCCGAACATTTTGAGTTGCTACCGAACAGAGAAAGCCCCCATGACGATCCGTTCGCATTTCTTGCAGCGGTTGTGCGAGGTGATATTGATCCAGGGGGAAGCTTATCCTCATTATCCATCAATATGGTCGCGATGGAAATCCTGGATGCTGCAATTCGATCCGCCAAGTCAGGAAATACGGTCTTATTGACGCGTTAACCCGGTCATCTGTTTTCCCAATCAGGAGGACGATACTCTTTAGGGACCTTGTCGGCAATACGCTCGAATGCATAATAGCCGTACACCACGACACCATAAGGATCAATGACTTCACCGGATTCATCAATCAGTGTGGGACCAGAATTTAGTTCCATAAAGGAGCGCTGAGGCCCGGGGCGTGTCCAAGTTGGCTGGCGTTGCCACTCCTGAAAGCTGTCGTCTTCTGATTCGTTGACGTAAATGATTTCCAGTACACCGTGAAAGGTCAGTAATTGCTCAAGCGGAGTAGGGCCAGGATCCAGTAGTTGATTCGGGTCCATCACAAATCGGGCGTTGTTTGGTTCAAGGGAAAATCGTCGCTGTACCTCAAACCCTTCCTCATGCGCTCGCCCAGCCATAAGCGAGAGCAAAAAATGCCTCTGAGATCCATTGAAGGCGGCTTCCCTGTTCACGAGCCAAAGCTGCCATTCGGCACTGTCTGTCGGGGCCAGTTCCGTAAAGGAGGGCTCGCCGTCGTACTTGATCGTATTGCCATAGTAGAAAAACTCTTTTAAGTAATACTGGAGACGGTAACCAAGCGCGCGATTTTCTATGATCAGGGGCTCGCTCGCAGTAGCGGATAATTTTCCGAGGCGGCTTGTGAAACTAAGTATTTCGGGGTTTATAATGGTTGTCAGAGCACTGTTATTGGTTTCTCCCAAAAAGAGGCGTGTAAATTTGCTAAGCCGTCGTTGCCACCTTCGGGCCAACCGGGCATTCACCACCACCTCTTCCAATTCGACAGTTGTCGGCTCCAAGCTGAGATCAAACTCATATTTCTTGCCAACCCTCAGAAGAGTATCTATACTGGCTGGCTCATAGCCAAGCATGGTAACGACAATGCGATGAGCACCGGCAGGGATGTCTTCAAGAATGAATTTGCCTTTGCTATCCGTCGCAGTCCCAATCAGTGACGAGGCAATGAATACATGGGCATCCCGCAATACTCGTTGAGAGGTTGTATCCGTGACCGTGCCGGTCAGCACGATATCCTGCCCAAGTACAAGGGTACACGGTACGAGCAGTAGCAAGTAAATAAAACCTCTAGAAATTTTCGTCCTGATTCCATGGACGAAATTCTTTCGGCATTGCATCTCCTGTACGTTCATAGGCAAAATAACCGCCGTAGAAAGTTACACCGTATGGATCTAAAGGATCTCCTTTCAAGTCGACAATGGTTGGTCCTCTGTCAAGACGGATCGTTGAGGTCTGATAGCGTGCCCGACCACGTCCGCGCCGCTGTAACCGCAGATAGGCTTGGCTTTCAAGTTCGTGTGTGTAAACGACATCAATGTAGCCTTCAAAGTCAAGGATACGTTCATCATCGTTCTGGCCAGGATGGATAATCTCCGATACTTTGATGGGAAAACGATTTTCCTGCCCACCGAATGCGCCACCACGGGGATCCATTGCTCGCTGATTCCCGCCTGTTTTGGAATAAATTTTGAACCCCTGGCTTTCCACCTGATCATTGATCACTGCCAAGAGAAAGTGCCGGAATGATCCATAGAATGCTGAATCTCGCCGGGCACTCCATAGTGCTGCTTCCTCTGGGCTGGAGGGCTCCAGTGGCTCGAAAAGTGGCTCGCCATCCCAGCGCCAACTGTTTGGCTCAGCAATAAATTCGTTCAGGAAATAAGTCAGTTTATAACCGAGCCCCCTGTTTTCGATGACCAGGGGTTCACTTGCCTGTGCCCTGAAATCTCCACCCCGCGCCGAAAAATCCAAGACATGAGGATTCGTGATGACGGTTTGTTGAGCATTTGGACTTTCACCGATGAATATCTCAGTGAATCGCTCCAATTGGCGCTGCCATCTTCGGTTATCACTTGCAACGGTGACGGCACCTAATTCATATATCTTCTCGGTGATCTGAAAATCCTCCGTATACACACGTGCTTCGCGTAAAAAGAGATCAACATGGCTCGCTTCATATCCTATGCGGGAGACTACGAGTCGTAGTGTCCCTAAAGGGATACCACGTAGTGTATAGTTGCCATTTTTGTCCGTGGTGGTCCCGACCATAGAAGACGCAATGAATACGTTTGCCTCGGTGACCGGCATTCCTGTAGTATCGGTTACCGTACCTGTGATCGTTGCAGCGATCTGTGCTTCCACAAGACGGGCGGAGAAAACCAAGAGCACACAAACCAGGAGATGTTTCAGGACCGTCATGTTTCTATGGATGTTATGCCTTATAGAATTCCACCCCACGCCCAGCCATGTCCGCCACGCGTTCAATGAGTTCTACCCGTTCCTCTTCAGAAAGGCCGGAAAATGTATGTGCCAAAGAGATTTTTTCGTCCAACTGTTCAAGATTATCCGGCCCGGTTACAATCACACTGACAGGCAGGGACCATACAAAGTGGAGGGCTTCCTGGATGGAGAGGCGGTTCGGTACGACGCGTGGTCTGTTTCCATGCTGGCCATGGGAAGAACCCCCAAAAAATCCGCCATTTGCGAGAGTTTTCATAGCAATCATCCCCATGTTACGTTCGACTACAGTGGGCATCACGGTTCTTGTAAAGCTCTTGTAGCTCACATCGGCCACATTAACCGGGCATTGAACACAATGAAAAATATCCGTCAGGTCTAGCAGGTGGCGGTGGGCGGCGGGGTCGGTGTGCCCCGTAAAACCAATATGTCGTGTCTTTCCTTCAGCAAGTGCCTGCTCCATCACATCAAGGACTCCCTCACTGATTCGGTGATCAACATCCTGTGGGCTGGTGATCGCATGCATCTGCCATAAATCCAAATGATCCGTTTTGAGTCGCGTCAACGTTTCCTCAAGATGCCTGCGGGCTCCTTCAGCGGTCGTCGCAGTTGTCTTTGACATGAGATAGACTTTTTCCCGGTATTGCGGAACGAGAAATTCTCCCAAGTAACGCTCACTCCGGCCATTTTGATAGGATTCGGCGGAATCAAAGAAACGGATCCCCCCTTCCATTGCAGATTCAATAGTGGCTTGTGCATTTCGCGCATTCATCCGCCCAATATGCCATCCGCCTAAGCCCAGCATCGTTACTTTTTCGTTTGTGCGGCCAAACGGGCGACGGGGCAACTCGTTGGAATTGGCCGATGATTGCTGGTGAACAAACCCAGCGGATCCAGCAGCAAGGATCCATTGAACAAAATCTCTTCGATTCATGGTTAAGCTATTTAATTGGGTTCCAGGGCCATTGTACGCAGGATTGGATATCAGGAAAGAGTACGATATCGGCTTTTCCTTTGAGCGCCATGGTTGTGATTTCGGTCTGCGACAATAAATTTTTTGCAGCTTCCAGAGTCTTGCCAGAAACGGCCACATCATCTACCAAGAGGATTTTCTTTGTTCCTCGAGGTAGCGAAAAAGGCTGGGATAACTGCGGAATTGAATGGATAGGCACATTGTTAATTCCTCGATAATTCAACCACAAGATGTGCATTGGAGTTTTTAATTCATACGCGGCCATTGCTGCCGGTACAACTCCGCCGGATCCAATTCCAACAACCAGGTCAACTGTAGGAAGGGTCGTATTCCTTAAGGTTTCCCCAATGGTTTCAAATGCAATGATTGGGAGAGGGGGTACGGTAGCCACGGTTACAGGGATTGGTTGCTATGAATTTATCGGGGGCATTCCAGATGGCCTAAATACAAATAGTGGTTGCGATAAAATTGTTCCCTTTTGCAATTCATGCCAAAAACGTGCCATCGCTCATTACCGTCTGCGGATTCTGGATATTCAAATTGAGGTTTCTATTCAGTAAAATAGGGCAGAGGGATTTGGTATCGGATACCTACCCGAAGCTGTTCGGTCTCCCTTCCTGCTCAACGCACATCATGTTCAAAGCGTTATAATGGGATTAAAATAAGGAGAATTTTTTTGGCTGTAATCTTTCAATGGATCAAGGTCCAGCACACGTAAGCAAGGGAAAGTGTAGTTACATGAGTTTATTTGGGAATTTTAGCCAAAGGTTTTGTGAACCTGATTTCATTGTTTACCGTTGAAACGGGCTGTCAGACAATTCGCATTTGTAAGCATTTACTTTATGGCGAAAATTGTAATCACTGGAGCTAGTAGTGGTATTGGTGCGGCAATCGCGGAGTCTTTTTATCAGGATGGCTCTCATGAGATGATTCTGATCGGGTGCTCTAAAAGCCGTTTGGAGGCGGTAGCAAACTCTACAAAATCCCACCCATTAATATGCGACATCACCGATGAGGCCCGGGTGGAGAGTGCCTGCGATGAGATCCGAGAAAAATTTCAGTCTCCCCCGGATGTGCTTGTCAACAATGCAGGGTATTTTGTGGCAAAGCCATTTCTGGAAACCACGCCGGATTTGTTCAAAAAGCAGATTGAATCGAATCTGATGGGATGTTTCCTAGTCACGAAAAACCTGCTTCCGGCTATGATCACGGCTAAATCGGGCCATGTATTTTTTATGGGGTCCGTAGCATCTATAAAGGGTTATGCGGGTGCGTCTGCATATTGCGCGGCAAAACATGGACTGCTTGGACTTGCCAGAGCTGTTCGGGCCGAGACGCTCAATACAGGCGTACGGATTACAACAATTCTTCCAGGGGCTACGCTCACGCCAAGCTGGGCCGGGACTACGTTGCCGCAAGAGCGGTTTATGTCTCCAGAGGATGTTGCTCGCTGCATCGTTGACGTATGGAGGCTAAGCCCCCGTACCGTTGTAGAGGAATTATTACTCAGACCGGCAGAAGGAGATATATAGAGGCAGGACTTATGTTTATAATCACAATGGAATGTAGATGCGAGGACAGCGAACAAAAAATTATTCTTGATGACAATGCCTGATCCATTACGTTATCCACTCGGTACTCCTCAGTTGTCGAAGGAAATTTCTGATTCCGAGCGAAAAAATTGTATTGATGCGATTGCATCCGCTCCAGCGCTGCTGCGAGAAGCAGTAGCAGGATTAAATGACGACCAATTGGATACTACCTATCGCCCCGATGGCTGGACGATCCGGCAAGTGGTACATCATGTATCGGACAGCCATCTTAATGCTTACATTCGTTTTAGATGGGCGCTAACCGAAGATTTTCCAGAAATCAAGGCGTATGATCAGGATAGCTGGGCGCGTTTGCCAGATGCATGTAATGGTCCAGTTGAAGAGTCACTTGCGCTCCTGGAGGCGATGCATCGCCGGTGGTGCAGACTGATGCTGGCGATGGATACGGCCGATTGGAAACGCAAAGTCCTCCATCCCGAGGATGGGGAACGGACCTGCTTGGATTTTCTGATTATTTATGCATGGCATGGACGTCATCATATTGCGCATATCACGAACCTTCGTGATCGGAAAGGATGGTGAAAAAGGGAGACTGATGGTCCTAGAATCCCCGGATAGCTTTGGGGGAGCACGGTCCGGCAGCAATTTATTTACTAATCCATCTTGATATTTTGTGTCACTGATTGCCGAAGATCAATACGATACCATAAAGAGATAATACGATGAATTTTTATTCGAAATTACTCCGCCGAGCGGCCAATTCTGGGGATACAGAGGCTCAATTCAGCCTAGGTATGATGTACTTTGATGGCGAAGGGAGATTGCCTCAGGATTACCAAAGGGCACTGAAGTGGTTTCGCCGTGCAGCCGAAAAGGGGAATACCTCGGCTCAAACCATACTCGGCCTTATGCATGAAGATGGGCTTGGGGTTTCTCAGGATTATAAGAAGGCAGAAAAATGGCTTCGACTGGCAGCTGACCAGGGATATTCCCATGCTGAATTTAGTTTGGCTATGCTGTATCTCGACGACGAAGGAGGGTTTCAAGATCCTCCTAGAGCGGAAAAATGGTTCCGCCTAGCAGCCGAACAAGGACACATTGAGGCTCAGGTCGGCTTGGGGCTGATGTATTGCAATGGCGAAGGAATTCCAGAGGATTATACAGAGTCAAGAAAGTGGTTTCTGCGTGCAGCTGAGGAGGGAGATGCCACTGCACAACTGCAACTTGGTCTGATCTATATCGACGGCTACGGGATCCCTCAAAACTATGAAGAGGCAGAAAAATGGTTTCGATGTGCTGCGAAGCAGAATCATGTGGATGCCCTATTGCAAATGGGCCTCATTTACGAGGATGTGGGTAACCCAATGCAAGACTTACAGGAGGCGGCGAAATGGTATAAACGTGCAGCCGAACTGGGGCACAGGATTGCTCAAACTAGGTTGGGGATGCTGTACTACGACGACTATGATGTACCCCAGAATCCCCAGAAGGCGAAGAAATGGTTTCTCCTCGCAGCCGAGCAGGGGGATTCACAAGCACAATTTTTCTTGAGCGTGATGTACTTTGAAGGTGATGGTGGCGCGCAGGATTTTGAAGAGGCGATGAAATGGTGTCGCCTAGCGGCCGAAGGTGGCGAGCCGATGGCGCAATGTAAGTTGGGTAACCTGTACGAAATTGGTGAGGGAGTTCTTCAGGACTCCCTGAAAGCCGAGAAATGGTATCGACTCGCCGGCGAACAGGGAGACATTGAAGCGCAATTCAGACTTGGGCGCCTGTACCTCATTGATGAAGATGTTCCACAAGACATGCAGGAGGCTTTTAAGTGGCATCGCCTCGCCGCCATGCAGGAACATTCTTCCTCTCAGGTCTGCTTGGGATTCATGTACGAAAGAGGGGAGGGCGTTTCAAAGGATGACAAAGAAGCGATAAAATGGTTTCGTCTTGCAGCTGAACAGGGAGAGACTGAAGCTCAATTCAAACTGGGGCAGAAGTACTTCAGTGGTGAGGGTGTTGTCCGGGATCTTCGAGAGGGGATAAAATGGTTTCGAATGGCCGCAGAGCAAGGAGACAGCATGGCGCAACTTAGTGTAGGCATTGCATATCTCAATGAAGAGGGGGTTTCAAGAGACTATGTGGAAGCAATGAAGTGGCTTAAAATGGCTGCAGATGATGAACTCGCATTAGCTCAATTTACTTTGGGGCTCATGTACGAAAATGGACACGGTGCACCGAAAAATTTTCAAAAAGCTGTAAAATGGTATCGTCTCGCTGCCGAACAGGGATATGTGTCTGCTCAATCTAACTTAGGACTCATGTACTGCAGGGGCGACGGAGTACCAAAGGACTTCGTGACTGCCTATGGATGGCTTAACCTTTCTGCCCAGAAAGGTTGTGAATATGGTCAGAGAGCCAAGGATCAACTTCTAAAATTCTTGACACCTGCACAGTTGGCTAAAGGAGAGGAGTTATCAAATCAGATCGCAAATCGCATAAAAACTGTAGACTCCTGAGTTGAAGTGTCGTGGCCCACTGCTCTCCAGGCAACTTCAAACATCGGATGGCTCAAAATCGGGGCTTTAAGATCGCAAATCAATAATATCGTATTCAATGCCTGTTTTCCGCACAAGTTACCATTTGTTTGGTCGCCCGTGACAGGTAGTAACACGTCACATACTGCTTTTGCAATATGTGTTCATTACAGAGGGGGCGGGTAGCTCAGAAGTTGAGATCGCGTGTGAAGAGAATGACTAAAAGAGGAATTACAAAGAAGACACAACCAAGGTACACGGCGGCCCATGCACGGTTTTTTACAACCAATGTCCCCAAATGCTCGGCCATCGTGATCGGAATTCTCCGCAATTTTTTGATTGGAAGAAAAGCGAGTACGCCGCAACAATTAAAGATCAGGTGAGCAAGGGCCACCTGTAGAGCGGCAATCCCGAGTGTGTCCCCTCCACTTGCCAGAACAAGAGCTGCGAGTAACGCAGTGATGGTTGTACCGATATTTGCGCCTAATACAAAGGGGAAAATTTGTGAAACGGTCACAATGCCTGCGCCAACCAATGGGACCGTGATGGAGGTCGTGATGGAGGAACTCTGCACCATGATGGTCACGAGCGTGCCAAATGCCAAAGCGATAGGAATAGGTCCAAATAGATACTTATTGATGAGCCGCTCAGAACGCCCAAGGAATAACGATCGCAGGAGGATAACCAGATAGCGTAAGGATAGAAATAGTAACAGTACTCCGAGGATCAGTACGAGCACGCCTGAATTCATCATCAACTGCACCAAGCCATCTACGACCGGTGCAGTCATCCGACCAATAAAGTCAAACAACTCCGCTCCACCTACACCTGTGACTCCTTGTGTGAGGGCGGCAGATGATTTCGACAGAAACCCGAATGCCAACTCAAGAGGAAAAAAGAGTGCGACGGCAAGCAGGTTAAAAAAATCGTGAACCGTTGCCGCCCCCATTGCTCGACCAAACTCATCCTTCCTAGCAATATGGCCTAACGAAACGATCGTATTTGTTACGCTGGTACCAACATTTGCCCCAAGAACGATTGGGATTGCGCCAGCGACGGTCAGGCCCGCCACCAGCCACTGCAGATACTGCCAGAGAGGTAACTGGTTGAGGAGCTTTGGACTAGGGAGGTAGCAAGAATTCCGATAAAGAGCGCAACAAATGGATTACTCGTCGTCTCAATCAGTTGCGCTGCAAACCCTTTGCCCAGGAGTTTCATAGAAGTCCCCATGAGTTCTAGGCTTACAAAAAAGCAAAACAATACCCCCAGTAATCCAAGCACCGGGAGCAGTGGAGTAAAGCGTTTGATTCCCGAAAGTTTTTCCTGAGTAGTTTCCGACATGGTGAGGGTAGAGTCGAAAGGCCGGGCTTCTCACACGGGAGAAACCCGGCCTTTCTTACGTCATACAGATTTTCTGTCCTATTTGAGCAGCATCATTTTGCGAGTAAGGATCTGATCTGCAGTCCGTAACCGATAAAGATATAGTCCACTTGTGAGTCGGCTTCCGTCAAACATCACATGATACGTACCCGCAGTTTTCTGACCATTGACAAGCAGAGCTACCTGTCGGCCCGTAAGATCATACACTCCAAGGGTTACATTCTGTGTATGATCAAGGTTGAATTCAATCATAGTAGCAGGATTGAAAGGATTGGGGTAATTCTGGTCAAGCGAAATCTCGGAAGGAATTTCTTCTGAGAGAACCTCTTCAATTGAAGTAGAAAGATCTGCTACGTATCCGAGTTCATCCAGTGCAGTCCATCCTCCAAGCCAATTCTCGTGGCCAAAGGCACCAATATAGTCGGTAATAGTGAAGAAAGCATCTCCCGCAGGATAGTCGGCTCTGGCATTGGTGAATGCGGGGCTCCCGGCATGCGGCCTCGGATCAAGCATTCCGGTTGCTTCGGTGCCACGTTCAATACTTCGAAGCTGGGGATCCACTGTGTCATTCCCATTTTCGATCAGGTAACCCAAGATGGTTTCAATAAACAAGGGATCATTCCCGGCAATCCAGTCAAAGGGATCAAACCCGGCGCCAAAATCCCAAAAAATATTATGGGTCAGTCCAAGATCGCCGGCTTCAAACCGTTGTCGGCTGTCTTCAGTCTTGCCTCCGGTATTATCAATGTCTTCAATCTGGAATGCATGTCCTCCCTTATCAGTGTTAAACTGGGGAGAAGATTGAGTTATGATAGAACCCGCCTGTATTATCACGGAACATGAGCATTTCTCCGCGATCTGATTCAGGGGAAGCATCCGATCCCGCGCCGACGTAGGTAACATTGTAGATCCGTGGGATCGCATAGGGTTTGAAGAACTCATCTCCGCCTGCGCCATCCTGCTCAGCAGCAGCGCCGGCTTTATCTGGTGCTTGGAACACAAACCAGAATTGCCCTTTTCCACGCCAACCCTGGTCCCAGTCAATGGCGTCATCAGAATTGAAAACGCTCACGAAATACTTGAGGTTAACGGTGCCACCAAAGAACTCTACGCCGTCGTCACCACTGGCATAGACTTCAATATTTTCAAGTACTGTACCGGATCCAACGCCACCCAGAGTGAGCCCCTGGATCTCATTACCATCTGATTCACCGATGTTAATTCCGGTGTGGCGGATGGATGCATAGCGTATGACGCCGGAATTGTCATCGTCATTGTCTCCGCCATATTCGGCACGGGTATCCCCATCAGGAACAAGTTCGTTCACCCCCTCAATCTCTTTATAATCGCCGGCGGCATCTCCGGGGTTATTGGTTGTTGCATGGCCTAGGATGACAATCCCACCCCAGAGTCCGCGATCCGTGTAGGTGAGTAAATCATCGCTGGAGATATTATCCTGGACAGAGGTGAATATGATGGGTTGTGTAGGGGTTCCTGCGGCAAATATTTGACCACCACGAGCGATTACAAGTGCAGACGCATCTGCTCCGGTTCCGTCTTCCGCTTTAATCACGGTTCCTGCATCAATATGCAGTTCCGCACCATCCTCAACAATAACAAGACCGTCCAACACATAAACATTGTCAGCAGTCCACTGGACCTTGCTACCAGCGTTGATATCGCTATCAGTTATGGTGACCGTCGGACGAGATTCAACATCATCAGTTTGTGCTGCGGCATCCAAGGAGGATACAGCTAGTAGGAGTGCAGCAAGACAAGCAGTACAAAAAATTTTCATGGGATTAGGTTTAGGTAGTGAGAGCGTTTGGGTTAAATGCCGTGGGTTGCGGCAGAATTCCCCTGACGTAATACGCAGCGAAGTCTCGCAGATTGGTGTATTCATCTGATGGGGGAGCTTGTGTACACAAATCCACATTCGTGGGAAAGTAGATTAGTCAATGACATAGCTGATGCCAATTCCAATGGTACGGGATCTTGAATAGGAGATATAGTCGTAGATCCGATTTTTGAACGTTTGGATCTGGCGGACATCCGATCCGAGCAAGTTTTTTGCCGTAATTTTCAGTCGCAGGTTCGCAGGCAGGTCTTGCGAAATTGTAACATCCAAGTCACTTCGGGCTTTCTCAAAAACATCGGGGGTCGCCCCTTCGGTGACGGACAGGAGGCGATCACCAAAAATCGTATAGTAGACCCCAACGATCGTCCCCAGCTTATAATTTTCATAACTGGCACTCAGATTCAGCAGGAAGGGAGACTGCCCCTCGAGTGAGCGGGAACTGCTGGCATTTGGATCTGAGGCGCGAATGATGATCATTTCTTCTTCGGGAATATCCACATGAGAGCGTACCAGTGAGAAATTGCCACCAACTGAGAGATCCTTCAGAATTGGGAGAGTAGTCCAGTCGTTGAGTCGTTTACGTGCTTCAAACTCGGCACCAAATACCCGGGCATGATCTACATTTTGGAATGACACGAACCGGCCTTCTCCGACATTGCGCAGCACGCGCTCAATAGGATCTTGGAAAACTTTGTAAAATGCGCTTACAGCAAGGATCTCTCCGGCTCGGGCAAACATCTCCCACCGAACATCATAGTTGGAGATCAATGTTCGGTTAAGCAGTGGATTTCCTTCTTGGATATCGCCCCCAACAAAATTGAAACTCTGGAAGGGGGCAAGCTCTCGGTACGTAGGGCGCGCAAGTGTTCTTGTAGCAGCTAGGCGAAGATTCATGCTTTCGCTGATGGCATACACCACATTCATGGATGGGAGCCAATCGGGGGTTTTCAATACCCCTCTGCGGAGTGAGTCCGGCAGAGTCAGGTCATAGCTCTCCGTGGCGATCTCAGTCGATTCTGATCGAATCCCTCCAATGAGTTTGAGCTTACGCGTAAGTGGTAGTTCAATCATCACATATCCGGCAATGATGTCACGAGAGGCATCATAATTAGCCCGGGCAGGTGAGTTTTCCTGGAGATAGAGACCAGCATTGTATGCGACAATATCACCAACCTGAAGCGTATCCAACACGCCAAAATTCCCCTCAGAGAAATAGTCTTCGGCATTCCCCTCGAAATCTCTGTAATCAATCTCCCGGCCTTCGTGATATTCAAATCGGCGCTGCCGGAATTCTCGCTCGGACAGGTCGTATTGCCCCCCGAACTTCACGCGTGCACCTAAACCCGCCCATTGTCGAAAGGGGATCGTAATGTCCACCACTGCACCATGGCTATCCTCATTCAGATTACGAAAATAGCGCTGAGGAGGAGGTGCATTTCCTCCCCCAAGTGAATAGGTAGTATCAATACCGGCAAAGCTTTCCCGGATATTCTGGGTGGAGGAAAAGAATCGTAGGTCAGGTTCGTCCTGAGAGTTATTCGCAACTGAAGCCTTCCATTCTATTTGCAGGGGAGCAAATGCATGTTCGCCTCTCAACTGGAGGCTTTGAAGGGCACGTTCCTGGTAGCTTAGCGCACGCGTTATGAATGTTGTACCGCCAGTTTGATCTCGAAAGCCACTTAACAGGGTAGACTGGCTTGTTCCGCTTTGTGTACGCAGGATCGTGGCAACCAATTCATGTTTATCACTGGGCTGGAACGCAACGGTCCCCGATGCCCCCCAGTTGGCTTCATCACTACCTCGAATGTTCGTAAAGGAGGGAGCTTCTTTTGGATCTGCTCTGGTAATGATATTGAGATCGGGATTGGGACCGAAATACGTCGTACTGGACAGATTCTCAAGAGAGTTTATATCCCCGCCGACAAGACGCCATTGACTGAAGACACCATCATCGTAGTAGCTGTAGCTTCTTCCATAGGTGAGACTGCCGGTGATTCCAAGCGGTCGACCAAACAACTTCATCCTCCCGCCCGCTGCAGCGGAAAAATTGTGATTGACGGGTGTAGATCTGAGGCCAGGTGCCATCACCCCATTGAATGCCTGTGCGAAAGCATTCAGCGAATCTGCACGGTCAGTTCGGATTATGTTGGTTACTCCACGGCGTAAATCACGAAGGTCGGACTCCCGGGGTAATTGATGCTCTGGGTCTTTGTTTTCCAGGATATCCGGCAATGCACGGGAGCCATCATCATATCCAAGCCAGTCGGTACTGCTACCCGCATAGGAAAGAAAATGGTCAATCCTGCTTGCCTGGTCGTCGTAGGTCATGGAGGCAGATAACTGCAGCGTGAAAGACTCGGGGAAGGTTTTTGTCGCTATATCCACTAAGCCACCGCTAAAATCACCAGGTTTGTCAGGAGTAAATGTTTTTAGTGTGACGATATTATCCAGTAGAGCTGCGGGAAAGAGGTCCAGTTGAAATGCTTTTCGATCAGGGTCTGCGCTGGGCAGTGTGGATCCATTAAGGGTGGTGCTGGTGTAGCGATCTCCCAAGCCCCTTATGTACACATAACGGCCGTCCACGACAGATGCCCCAGTGACCTTGGTCATGGCAGCTGCAGCGTCACCAGAGCCGGATCGGCTGATTGATTCGGAGCCGATTGCGTCGCTGACGGCTACAGATTTTGCACGCTCCCGCAAAAGTCCAGACTCTGAGCCTTTGATTACATCAGCTGTAACCACCACCTCTCCGTAAGAAAGCGCCTCGGGAAGGAGTTCAATCTCCAGTCGGGTAATTTCTCCAGTGACCACGACCACATTTTCTACCATTACCGTGGAGAAGCCCAAATAGGCGAACTTCATCGTGTATGTACCGGGCTCGGCGACAAATTCGTACCTTCCATTCAGATCGGTGGCATCTCCAAGTGTAGAGCCATCTATTGTAGCAGTAGCTCCAATGAGGGTCTCACCATTTTCGCCGTCGACAACGAGACCTGCGATGGTGCCTACTTGGGCGTTGGCTTGGAGCGAGAGAAAGAGTAGCAGAACCGGTACTATGCCAACCAGACGGAGGCTACCGCGTAAAGACATGATAATGAATTTCGAGAAGAAGTAACAAGGATGTGCAAGAGGCTTTCGAGAGACGTTGAATGCAGTAAAACGCTGTTGGGTGTTAACTGTAGGTTAAACGAGTTATAAATTTGTGTAACCAATTTTGACGGAAAGTCCCACGGTTGAACCATTTGCCTTGCATGGCAATATGGACTTTGTCACGAAAAAATCTGACTAGATGTGGACAAAAAATGAGTAAGGACGTTATTGACAGCAACACCCCGAACATTGTAACAGATCTGAAGGATCCTTCCCTGTACAATAACAGAGAATTAAGTCTACTGGATTTTCAATGCCGGGTACTTGAAGAGGCCCAGGATGAGGCCAATCCGTTATTGGAGCGTCTAAAATTTCTTTCGATTGTTGGCTCCAATTTGGACGAATTTTATATGGTGCGTGTCGGGGGGCTCAAGAAGCAGGTTGCCAGTGGGATCATGGATCTTTCAATTGACGGGCGGACTCCGACGGAACTACTTGCGGCTGTGAGAGAGGGAGCTCATGCTTTAATGCGGCGTGCTCACGAATATCTCCTATCCACAATGATTCCCGAATTGGCGTCGGTAGGAATTCAAATCTTGAGCTATTCAGAATTAACAGATACTCAAAAGGCTGAAGCGACTAAAAAATATAAGCGGACAATATTCCCGGTTCTAACTCCACTGGCGGTGGATCCGTCACATCCGTTTCCACACATCTCAAATCTGAGCCTCAATTTGGCTGTCATGATTAGGGATGAACTTGGCGGTGAGCGCTTTGCGCGGGTCAAGGTCCCCAGACCCATTGATCGCTTGATGCCCGTAGTTTCCGATCCCTGGACAATACAGGTGGACGGAAATGCCCGGAGGGTTTTCTCGTTTGTATGGGTGGAAGAAGTTATTGCTGCGAACCTTCAGTCTCTTTTTTCTGGTATGGAAGTCGAGGCAGCATATCCGTTCAGAGTCACACGAAGCGCAGACATGACGATTCAGGAATTGGAGGCAGACGATTTATTAGAAACGATGGAGGAGGGGGTTCGTCAGCGACGTCTTGGCTCAGTACTACGACTCACCGTAAATGCGGATATGCCCAAGCGGGTACGCAAACTCCTGATTGAGAATATGGGTACGGGCAAGGAGGATATTGTGGTGGTGGATGGGCCCCTAGGACTTGAAAGTTTGATGGAGGCTGCGTCAGGGATTGACCGCTTCGATCTCAAATATCCCCCATTTGTGCCCTTTACACCTTTAAGGCTCAAATCGGAAACCCGTGATGGAGATTTTTTCAAGGCATTAAGATCTCAAAATCACCTGGTTCATCATCCATATGATTCATTCTCTCCTGTGATTGAGTTTCTGGAAGCTGCTGCATCCGATCCTGATGTACTTGCAATCAAGATGACGCTTTACCGTGTAGGAAACCAGTCTCCAATTGTGAATGCTCTGATGAAGGCAAGAGAAAATGGGAAACAGGTTGCAGTACTGGTCGAATTGAAAGCCCGTTTTGATGAGGCAAGTAATATTGGCTGGGCACGTGTGCTGGAGCGAGAGGGGGTGCATGTTATTTACGGCCTCATTGGGCTGAAGACTCACTCGAAAATCGCATTGGTGATCCGAAATGAAGGACGTCATATACGTCGGTATGTGCATCTTTCCACAGGCAACTATAATAGTATTACAGCACACGTTTATGAGGACCTGGGGTTCTTTACGGTCAATCCCAAAATTGGAGCGGATGTTTCCGACCTCTTTAATTTTTTAACGGGCTATTCGGAGAAGCGAGATTATCGCAAGCTATTGGTAGCGCCGATCAATATGAGGAAGCATCTTACCGAATTAATTCATCGCGAAATTGAACATCAAAAGGCGGGTCGAAAAGCGCATCTAATCCTTAAGACCAATGCCCTCGTTGATGAGAAAATGATTCGTCAGCTCTACCGGGCATCTCAGGAGGGGCTTCAGATTGACCTCTTAGTGCGTGGAATCTGCTGTTTGAAGCCCGGAATTCCAGGCCTAAGTGAAAATATTCGAGTCATCAGTATTGTGAGCCGTTTCCTTGAGCATAGTCGAATCTATTACTTTACCAATGGAGGGAAAGAGGAAATCTATTTGGGGAGTGCTGACCTGATGCCCCGTAATCTCAACCGGCGGGTAGAGGTATTATTCCCGATTCAGGATAAAAATTACGTACGTTACCTCCGGGATACGGTGCTGGAATCATATTTACAGGATTCTGTTAAGGGCAGATACTTGACTGCAGACGGAACCTATGTAAGGCCTGAGCCGGTGGAGGACAGCTTGTCGGTTCAGGAAAAGCTCCTTAGCGTGCGAGCAGATTGGGTTGAAGAAGAGAAAGAGCACCCTTGGGAACTCTTCTGATCAGGACATCTGGGATGTCTTGAACCGCTCACTCTCTGGGTCGGGGGGTTAGGGAAAAAGCAGTTCCGTGTCCCAATGCCCTGAAGGCAATTTTGTGTAGACAAGTCGTTCATGCAGGCGATTTTGCCGGCCTTGCCAGAATTCTATTTTCTTGGGGAGAATTCGGAATCCTCCCCAGCGTTCGGGGAGAGGGATCTCTTGATCAGCATATTTTTGTTCAAAGTAATGCACACGCTCTTCCAGATATGACCGATCCCGCAATATGCTGCTTTGATAAGAAGCCCATGCGCCGATGCGGCTTCTTCGTGGGCGGGATTGAAAATAAGCTTCGCTTTCCTCTCTGGTAATTCGTTCGACCGGTCCTTCAATTCTTATTTGGCGCTCAAGTGTAGCCCAATGAAGGACGAGTGCAGCCTTGGGATTGGAGTCCAATTCACTCCCTTTACGACTCTCATAATTTGTAAAGAACACGAATCCTTTCTGGCTGACTTCTTTGAGGAGCACAATTCGTGCGCTCGGGAATCCATTTGATGTAGCCGTTGCGAGCGTCATAGCTTCGGGGAGGTAGATATTCGCATCCTGTGCAAAAGCGAACCACTCCTCAAATTGAGTGATCGGATCTTTATCAGGGTTTGCTGCCGGCAAATCCTGGATGAGCTTAGAGGCAGTCAGGTCCATGAAGGATACTAGTTATTTATAAGGAATACAAATCCATTACCTCTATATGCGTACAGAGAGACCATGATTCAGGTGTTGAAGCTGTGAGAGGGCTTTTTGTCCGGCAGTGGTGGTTTTTTGAGAAAGACTTTTATTTGCAGAATGAGTATTTTTGGATTCCACTTCTACTGACAACATGCGAAAATTCTGGATGAATCTATTGGCCATAGTCGTTAGCTATTTTGCGATCGCGCTTACAATTGTGATAACGTATAACTTGGCCTATCTCATTTTGGGAGCCGAGGGGTCGTATCAAACTGACTCATGGAATGTTTCCACGACATGGGTGATCCTGAGTATTATTGTCGGACTTGGATCGGCCTGGTTGGGCGGTAAGATCTGTACCCGGATTGCAGGTAACCATGTTGCTGCAAAGTATTTGATTGCGTTGATCATTGTTCTCGGGATCGTCACTGCAATGACGACAAACCAGGGAGAGATGGAGACAGTTCGTGAGGTGGCCCCATCAATGATGGAAGCAGCGACAAAGAGTATTCAGCCCATGTGGCTCGTCTGGCTAAATCCATTACTGGGAGCCTTGGGGGTAGGCATCGGTAGTGGCTTACTTAATGCGGGTAGCGGGAAAAATTTAGAGTAACCTGGTCCATAGCGTACAGGAGGATCTGTTCAGTTTCTTGATATCATCACTTCAATCAAGTTCCTGCGCCGCAGGTGAGTAGCGTGATCAATGAATTTGTTGGCTCTCTCTCGGTAGTCGCTGACTGATCAGCGGCTATTCTTGAGCCGTCTCGTTCGTGTCTTGGGCTGGGGGATTTGGTGCGCTGAACTGGTCTGTCACAATCCGCTGCCTCTCCATTGCTGGGCGAACGTAACCTTGTTTGGTTTGCAATGGAGGCAAAACCACTTTTTTACGTTCAATAGTCTCATGGGGGATTTGCGAGAGAAGATGATGGATACAGTTTAGCCTTGCACGGCGTTTGTCATCTGCTTCGACCACCCACCAGGGCGAATCGGGAAGATCCGTATGTAGAAACATCTGATCTTTGGCTCGGGAGTAGTCCACCCAGCGAGATCTTGATTCCAGGTCCATTGGACTGAGTTTCCATCTCCGTTTGGGATCTTCCATACGGCGACGGAATCTACGTTCCTGTTCCTCAGCACTCACAGAAAACCAGTACTTAATGAGGGTTGTACCACTTTGAATTAGCATACGCTCGAATATTGGGCATTGTCCAAGAAATTGCCAATATTCCTCTTCGGAGCAATAGCCCATCACGCGTTCAACTCCTGCACGATTATACCAACTTCGATCAAAGAGGACCAATTCACCAGCAGCAGGTAAATGATGTACATATCTTTGGAAATACCACTGAGTAGATTCACGATCAGCGGGTTTGGGGAGGGCAACAACGCGGCAGATGCGTGGATTCAGAGGCGCCGTGATGCGTTTGATGGTTCCCCCTTTCCCCGCTGCATCTCTGCCTTCAAACAATACAACAACACGTTTCTTTTTGGCCCGGATATAGCGCTGGAGTATGACGAGGCGCAGATGTAGCTTCGCCAACTCTGCCTCATAGAATTTTCGTGATAGTTTTCCGTTCGCTTTGAACATATGAAAGGGTCGTTCAGTAAATTTGATGGTCGTGTCCAAAAGGTCCAAGCATTGCTTTTAGCGGTTCTGTCTGAGTCTCGCAGGACAATGGAGAAGGGTTAGGCAAAGATGGCGGTAGTTTTCCTGGGAGTAAACCATGTGAAGATACTCCGTGAGCTCAGAATCGAATGAGCAAAATCAGACGGGAGGTCAACTGTAAGGCTCTGTGGTTGTATTTTCATAGTGTATGCGAGGAATGGTCTGCCCTTGGGGAGGGCCGATTGAAAATTTCGGTCGTGTTTTTGTCTGGCCAGCGTCCGCAATTGGACTCATGGAGTCTGTCTAAACTTAGAGATTTATTATGAAATCAGAATCCAGTTCTTCGTGTGACTTATTTGGCAATCTTAATTTGGAGCAGGTTGCGAAGTATCAGGCCCCACATTTGGTTCGTCAAGTCCTGGATTCCTCTCGAACGATTGCCATTGTAGGATTATCAACGAATCCTCAGAAAGATAGTCATGCTGTAGCAAGTTTTCTTCAAAACAGGGGGTTCAGGATTATACCAGTTCATCCAAAGGCTGAGCGTATTTTAGGAGAGAGGGTATACAGGAGGGTTGCAGACATCCCTGAGCCGGTTGATATTGTAAATGTATTCCGGCCACCACACGAATGTCCAGAACATGCGGAGCAAGCTGTACAAATTTGCGCCAAAACGCTTTGGTTGCAACTCAATATCTTCAGTGAAGAGGCGGCGGCGATTGCGAGTGCCGGCGGTTTGGATGTCATCATGGGTCTTTGCATGAAGATAGAGCATCGCCGTTATCTTGGGAGCCAAACGGCCTCAGGATAAATGTGAGGGGGGACTACGTGAGGGCGGTGCGGGATCACATATAGGCTATCTCTCATGGCCTGGGAGGGTTTAAGGCTTACGTTTCCACAAAGGTTGGTGATAGAGGTAGTTATCAATTCGGGACCCGTTCCCATGAACCCGATGAGTTACTCATGGAGAAAAAGAGTCAGAGACCCGAAGGAAAAACTGTGGGCAGATGGAATATTTCGCGAGCCCTCAGCGAAAAGTCACGGACTCTGCTCAGGAATTTTGAAGCGTGGTGAAACCAGCGAGCTGTCATCCAGGAGGGTTGTGATTTGCACAATCCTTGTAAGACCGGGGCTATAAACCGTGATCGTCTTTTCTGAGGGATGGCGTTCATCATGTGCAATGGATGGATGATCTACGATATCCATTACATCGACATTAATTGCCTGCAGAGATTCGGGATAGCGTAGTTTCCCATAGGGTGCAGAGCTGGATAATACAATCTGGCCACCAGTGGTTGCAATTTCTATTTCTGAAATGGGTGTGGTCTTGACAATTCGATGCAGATGGCTATTGGTTTTTGCAACGGACCATCCAGAAGCTTCAGCAACGGTCAAAAGTGCGTCGATGAGACCGGCCTGAACCACCATTTGCTTTGATAGCACTGCATCAAAAACAGATCGGACTTCGGCGACACGTGAGGTATACATAGACGAGAGCAATTCGGGTTCACCAAAAGCAGCCAATGCAGCGGTCATGACCGGTGAAGCGTAGGTATTATTCAGTAGTCCCTGTTCCTCAAATGCAAGGGCATTCCCGACCTGAACAATTCGAGGTTTATCAATCCCGCTTACACCTACGTACTTAAATATATCCCAGTCAATTTCGCGGGTCTGGGCAGCCTGTGTAATGTATTCGTCGCTGTCAATACTAGCCGAGAGTAGTGGATAGAAGGCGGATGCCTGCGGTTGGGCATCGGAATCGTCAGAAAACTTAAACCGAATTGGTTTTCCGTCTTCACCGCGAACCGTAGTTAGGTAGACTACCCCCTCTGAATCCGTGACCCAGAGTTCATCCAGCACGGTTTTTTCTACGATTTTTTCGAAGATAGAGATGATCTCCGAGGGGGAGAGTCCATGCCCTTCTGCAGCGGCTACTAGATGTGCAGCAATTCGGGCCTGCCCCGTCATTTGTTCGTCCAAAAGGGAATCAAGTCCATTAGCAATGTCTGCGAGAGAAAGCTGACTCATTAAATCAGGATTATGGTGATCGTTTGATTGGTATTTGTTGATAAGTCATAAAGAGCAACCAAGGTAGGCCAAATTTACAACATAAATGCGAAGCAGTCTACTTTTCAGTTGATGCCCACAGGGACATAACGGATTCCTAAGAAAGAACGAACGTGGAATTCATCCTGTATACAGGCATTTGTAAGCAGAACAGAAACCTTTCGATCGCCAGAAGCTTAGGATAGTGTTTGTTGATCACTTGATGGTTAACTCGAAAGAAGGGCCAAGTCAATTCGCGAACCTAAAATGGCTCTACCAGCAAAGGCAGGGCATGTTCAGAAGGTTCTTTTATCACTTGGCGTGAATACGCGGGTCACCCAACTTTCAGAGTCTACTCGAACGGCAAAAGAAGCCGCATCCGCGCTCAACTGTACTCTTGGTCAGATCGTGAAGTCTCTTGTTTTTCGCATAAATGATGATCCTATCCTGGTGTTAACCAGTGGGAGCAATCATGTGGATGAACGACTTCTTGAGAGCCTTATCGGTAGCCCCATCCAGCGTGCCCGTGCAGATTTTGTACGACAACACACGGGTTATGCCATAGGTGGTGTCGCACCGGTTGGCCATCCCAGTCCCATTTCCACTTTTGTAGATAGGGATCTGTTGAAGTATGAACAGGTCTGGGCAGCGGCGGGAGGTCCCTACGTGGTGTTTGCCTGTGAGCCTTCTTTTCTGGCTACATTGGGCAAAGTAATCCGTGTTACCCTGGCGGCAAATTGAACTGCATCAGTAATCTAATGCCGTGAAGAACGAGATTCCGATTGATTTGCGCCTCCGGGATGTGCTTGGCTAATACCTGGTGCCAGCCTCCTGTCAGGGTAATAGCCGATGAGGAGTCTAGAAATCGTTCAATACGGGCGATTGTGCCCAGGACTCCATCAATCATTCCATAGATGAGTCCATGCTGTAGTGCTTCAACGGTAGATGTCCCAAATGCTCCTTCTGGAGGAGTTAGAGAAACATCGGGTAATTTTGCAGTGTAATCGGCTAAAGCGCGATTCGAGAGTGTGGGGCCGGGCATGATCACTCCACCTAGAAAAGCTCCATCTGCACGTACGACATCAATCGTAATTGCGGTTCCGGCATCAATAATAATCTGAGAAGTGCCTCCCGGATACCAAGCCGCACATGCGGCAGCCAATCTGTCGGGGCCTAGATTTTCAGCAGGAGTATAGTTGAGTTGAATCGGGGAATCAGCATGACTATTAACCTCAAATATCGGTGCATCTGTGAGTTCGGTAATTCTGGAGATGAGAATCTCCGATTGTTGAGGAACGACGCTGCATAATCCAATTCGGCAGGGCGGGGTTTGCGTATTCCAGGTGGCAATGCGTGCCAAAGCTTCCTCTATGGAAGATTCAGTTGTTGTTGCCAGAGTCTGATTTTCTGCAAACAGGCCAGTTTTAATGGCGCTGTTGCCGATATCAATCGTCAGCCATACGGAGTGAGACATTTCCTGCATAGATTGTCCGGGTTCCAGTACTGGTTTCTAAAATTAATGCTCCAGATTCCTCAATGCCGATGAGCGTGCCGATGATCTCTTCATCCATCCCGACAACCCGGCAACTTTGACCAATCCAGACAAGATTATTTGTGTAATTCTCTCGGATGACGGAGGGCTCCGTTAACATTAATTCTAGGCTTTTCTCCAAATTTAACAAGACCGAGGCCATCAGAATTGTTCGGTCAATCGGCTGCCCGGTAGAGAGCAGCAGAGAGGTTGCAAACCTGTCTAATTCTTCGGGGAACACGACCTGATTTACGTTAATACCGATTCCAAGTATGATCGGAGTCATGGCCGAATCAACGGTCTGCAAAAGCATCCCGCAGACTTTTTGTCCATTTAGCAGGATATCGTTTGGCCATTTCAGTTGCGGTCTATGGAGTGCAATGATATCTGCAATGGCATCGGCTACCCCCAGACAGGCAGTCAGGGGCAAGAGTCCGATTCGTTTGCTAGGGATTGGAAGGTCCAGGATGATGCTGAAGGTAAGGTTCAGGCCTGCATCTGCGTTCCAGGTGCGGCCCTGTCGGCCGCGTCCACATGTTTGGTGATCTGCCGCAAACACAGTTCCATGCGTAGCCCCCCGTTTCGCTGCTTCCAAAGCTAAAGAATTCGTTGACGTTACTTCATCCATATAGTACAATGGACGGCCCAGAAATCTTGTGTTCAGCAATGAACTAATTTGTTGACCGAACAGTGTAGTTGTAGAATGTGACATTACGAGCGAATATTTGCTCCTGTCCAAAGGGAAGCTTCAGTGTAACGTGTGCACTCAAGCGATAAGGGACCCATGCTGTGCCGATAGGACGGAGCTGGAGTTGGTAACGGGACGATTCTTCAAATAAAATTGTGCTACTGAAATTATGAAGATTCGCAGAGATTAATTTATTGGAAGCGGCATCATACACATAGGAGGCCGTCACTCCTCCCTGTGTACTGCCCGGCCTAGCCTGGATTGTGATCCCGTATGCTGGATGTGCCCAATAAGTGGTGTCTTGCTGTATTTGGTAGGAAAACTCATCTTTGAACCGTTCCATCAGGTAAGGAACATCATTGGGCATCATGGCCTCAACCAGACCGGATAGATCCAAGGCTGTGACAGAATCTAAACCCGTGATTACAGTTATGGAACCAGACGTATCAACATTCACTAGATGAGTGAATGATTCATATTCGCGCGCACTCCTATTTTCCGTGCGGTCATGTCGGGTATAAGACCAGGTGGCTATCTCATCAAACGCATTTAGAATTTCATCCATTTGGCTTTGAAACAGGATTTCCAAAGCAGCATTGGCAGCTTCTTGTTCTGTTTCACTTGGCGGTGGAAGGGGAGCGGAACAGGACATGCAAAAGGGAAAGCAAACAACTGCTGTCAGCCCGAAGGTGAACCGGATTTGAGTCAGAATGCGCAGCATCAAAAGCAGAAAGTCGGATTCATGTGAGTGGCTAGTTTCGGAGATATTTCCTGATGAGTTGCGATTTGACCATTAGTTCATTGGGAATATCAATGGGATTTATATACATGAGTACCCCGCATGAAGCGGCCTCCTTGTATCCATTTCACGGGTCTTTGGGGTCTCTAATGAGAACGCCCCTCGTCGTGCAGATGCCCTAATCCCAGAGGCCAGTATGTTTGCAGCCGCATTCAGGTCTGCATGATCCGCATGTCCACAGGACATACACTTGAATTTGCTTTGAGTCTTCCGGTTCTCCTTATCCCGATACCCACATACGTTACACTGCTGACTCGTATAGGCAGGGTTGACCTTGATCACCTCCCGACATTTGTATTCCAGCATCTGATCTAGCCGTCCCCAGCCCGTTGCCAGGATACTGCTGTTGAGCCCAGACTTCGCCTTGACGTTTTTACCTGGATCCTCGATCGTTCCTTTGGCGCTGGATGTCATGTTCAAGATTTTCAAGTCTTCCAGTACGGATGTGGATGCATGATTGGCAATCTTCCTGCTTGCTTGGTGATTCGCATTTGTCCGGGTATTGGCAATACTGCGATGAGCTTTCTGAATCTTCAGTTTCGTTCGCCTCCTGCGATTAGATCCTTTCTGTTGTCGAGCCAGCTTTCGCTGATAACGGTGTAATCGTGCCGTCTTCCGTTTGACCTTCGGTTGCCGGATGATTTCTCTGTCTCCACTGGTTGACACAGTGGCCACCTGCCCGCAATTCCGGTCAATCCCTGTGGCAACCCCATTATCAGGCAGTTCCGGTGCCTTGATCTTGTAACAGACAGTGACGTACCATTTACCTGCCAGTTTTTTCACGACTGCCTTGACAGGAATACCGTCCGGGTACGGGTTTCCCCCTTTGCGCCGGATCTGTACATAGCCCACCTTCGGGATCAATAACTTCCCATCCTTGATCTTAACTGCATCCGGGATCGTGAAAGAGGGCGTACTGCCATGTCGGGAGTGAAACCGTGGTCTCCCCTTCCCTTCTTTGAAGAACCCGTTCCACGCATCCGCCTGGTACTTCAAGGTGTAACGGACGATGGCAAACGAGTATTCAGGTAACCAGTCCACATTGTCTCGTAGCTCTTTGAATCGTTTGCCCAACGAAAAGAAGCTCACGGAGGGAGGCTTGAGCTTCTCTTCGGACCCTTTTACTTTGGCGTAGACTTCATTCTGTTGTGCCAGCATGGTATTCCAAACGAACCGGCAGGCACCAGCCAATCCGGCTAGCTTCTTCGCCTTGCTTGAGCTTCCCGGCAATAACCGATAGACGATATTACGGTACGCGTACTGCGTCTGCGAACAATCTTCCTGCTTTCTCTTTGAATCCCTTACGGGCATGGCATCACTATCACTGATGTTATGGTAAGCAATAGGGTGGATCGCATCCCATCCTATTGCCTCCGTTAACTCCCTAGTGGTTAGAAGGTTCATCAGACAAGGACAGGGACAGGGGTACACACATATATAATTCCCATATCAATCCATCTATTCGCAAAAATCCTGACCCAAACAAGATATGCAGTGTCTGTCCAATAATACCAAAATATCTACAAAATCTGACCTGTAGACCTCCTACAGGCAGATTTTGTTGCAGCTTCCCCGATTTTTTTCAGCGAGTTCTTGAAGTTCCCCTTCGGGGTTGGTGATTTTTAGAAAATCAGCAAATTTTGGGCCTTCCCCTTATTAAGTGGCTTATAGTTATATTTATCTCCATGGTAGACTGAGAACTTTTCGATCCAAAAAATGGGGCGGAGGACAATGGTACAGTTTTTTATGACCAAGTTTTTATGACCGAGTATAACGGTTTTATGGTCTGTGCCAAACATGTCTTGATCCTTGTTAGTCTTGAAGTATTGTTTTTGCCTGCTGTTGCCCTCGGGCAGGCACAAACGCCGAAAATTCAAATCCATACCGGAGCGAACCCCCAGGCATTGTTAAATTCGAGCCTCCAGGCATTCGAAAAAAGTGAGCAGGAAGTTCTAAGTTATCACCTTGTACTTTCTGACGAACAGAGCGAAGGAGAAATGCTCCAAAGAGCATTCTCCTCCCATACCCCGCTTCCACATACGCGGGATTCACATGCTCGTGCCTCAGAGCCGTCTACAAATGCAGGTGGATTGGTGGGGGACAGATTGAGAGCTTTACAACAGGCACTCGGGAATGCCCAGAATTCCTTAACGGTTTTGGAAGGAAATTCGAAGACATTCGACATTAACCTTGATTTTCAACCTTCAGGTACGGTGACGGGTACCATTACGGGGCATGGAAATACGGATTTAAGTGTAAGCCCAACCCAATTGACGTTTGATGACACGAACTGGAATGTCTTGCGAACGATCACCGTGACAGCAAATCAGGATAGCGATGATACGGATGAAAACGTGAAGTTAACACTCGCGCTTTCGGGAAATTCTATCACAAATCCAAGGGATAAAGATATACAACATATAACGATTTTGGACGACGATCGGCCATGGGAACTCGCACCTTGGCAGATTCTAGAGGGGAGTGGCGCGACTCGCCGTATTCCACTTCTGCCGGCATTGGCACCGCCTTCAGGGGATGTAACATTCACGATTACCGGGCATGTAAATACAAAACTAACTCTGGATAAGACGACACTGACGTTCCCGCAAAATCAATGGGATGTCTCTCAACCTCTGAACTTAGGATCAACGCCGGATATTGCTACTGCGGATGAACACATAACGCTGACATTCACCGCCTTAGGAGGAGGCTATACGGGCTTGCAATATACGGTGGATGTGACAATTCTTGATAGACCCCCATATGAGAGGTTGGTTCCAGAGGGAGCTGATGCATTGTATACATCATATATACAGGCAGAGTCACTCCCTATAGTTGATCTGATAGGTACCTTCACGGGCCATAAAAATACGGACTTAACGGTGAATCCTGAACAATTAACCTTCAAGAAAAACACTTGGAGACGTTGCGGTACTGGTAGCGACGGGAATCCCCTCTATTGTTCGGATCGCGTATCAACAACATTGACTGCAGCTGACGATACAGACGATGTGGATGATCAAGTTGTTTTGCTTTTGACCGTCCAGGGGGTGCCTGGGGGATTTCCGGGTGCGAGCCGTACGATTCATGTAAGGATTGAGGACGATGATGACCCGGGACTGATCGTGTCCCCGTCAAGTTTGCAAATTCATGAGGGGGACACTGGAACATTCACGGTCAAACTCTCAGAGGCTCCTCTGGGAAATTTGGGAACAAATGATGTCACGGTCACGATTCCCTTTGATCCAGATGTGAGGCCGAACCCAACCCGTCTAACCTTTACCACATCAAACTGGGACACAGAGCAAACGGTGACGCTAAGGGCGGGACATGATCCCGATTCAGAGAACGAGACAGGGACATTGTGGATGACAGCAAGCGGGGGAGGCTATGATCGTGAGCGGGGAAGGATTGATTGGGAGATCATTGATGACGATTTTCCCGAACTTGAGGTTTCCTCGTCATCGCTGAACGTGGATGAAGGGGACAAAGTGACTTTTACAGCCTGGATTACGAGTAAGCCTTCCAGAAATGTGATAGTGCATATCTCTGGATATCAGGGCACAGATTTGGATACCACGGCATCAGATCCAAGGAGGCTAGTCTTCAGTCCTTGGAATTGGCTTTCAAACCAAACAGTGACGCTTGGGGCAAAACACGATGCTGATTTTGTGAATGATGTAGAGACACTTACACTCACTGCAACGGGAGCCATCACAGATATGGAAACAATCAATGTAACGATCGAAGACGATGATGCGCCCGGTCTTGTGGTCACTCCGACATCGGTGATCGTTGACGAAGGGGATACAGCGAGCTTTACGGTTAAACTGAGTGCGCGGCCAACTAACTATGTGAGAGTACCTATTTCCGTGAATCATGGTGCAGATGGAGTACCGGATCTGGATTCGATTTCCCCAATGACGCTGACGTTCACCACCTCCAACTGGGACCAGGAGAAGACGGTAAAGTTGACGGCGAAACACGATGATGATTTCTTGGATGATGTAGAGGTACTCAAGCTCACTGCAAAGGTTGGCCTCACAGATACGGAAACCGTCCGTGTGGATATCATTGACGACGACAGCGCCAGTCTTGTGGTCACTCCGACATCGGTGTCCGTTGCAGAAGGGGGTACAGCGAGCTTTACGGTTGAACTTGAGACGCCGCCTTCCAGCAAAGTGGAAGTGCATATCTCTGGATATCAGGGCACAGATTTGGATACCACGGCCTTGGCTTCAAGTAAGCTGATCTTCACATCTTCAAACTATAATGAGGCGCAGACAGTGACGCTTGGGGCAAAACACGATGCGGATATTGTAAATGATGCAGAGACACTCACACTTACCGCAACGGGGGGCTCCACAGATACAAAAACCATCCATGTAGATATCATTGACGACGATGTGCCGGACGTGAGTTTTTCTCTGGCTAAGTCCAGTGCGCCTGAAAACAAGGGTACCCACCATGTGGCCGTCAGGATCAATCCTACGCCCGTGGCACCGTTCATGTTGAGTTACGGCACGGGCGGCACGGCAACCTGGGGCACGGACTACACCAGTTCCGGGACGGTTTCCGTACCCAGGAATGCGACCTCGGTGAATATCCCGATCGGGATTACCGATGACATCGAGGACGAACGGAACGAGACGGTCACGTTGACGCTGATAGGCGGGGCGGGATACACGGTGGGAAGCCCGAAGACACATACGCTGACGATTGTGGATGACGATGATTCCCCGGACACTCCGGTGACGGTGAATTTGTCGGCATCTCCGAATCTGGTGGACGAAGGCGAGTCGGTCACCATCACGGCAACGTTGTCGGAGGCATTGCCGGATGCGGTGACGATTAACTTGAGGGATACTCCGGGCGAACCGCCGACGGAGCCGAGCGACTATGGTTCCCTTCCAAGTATCACGATCGCCGGGGGATCCCGGACCGGATCGGGGACGCTTGACATCAAAGATGATAGTATTGCCGAGAAAGAGGAGCGTTTTACAGTGGACATCATTGATGAGTTGCCTTCGGGGGTAGAGCTTGGCAGTCCTTCCTCGGTGGAGATCACGATTACAGACGATGATTCGCCGCCCCCGGTGGAGGTAACGTTGTCCGCGTTCCCGAACCCAGTAGAAGAGGGAAATTCCGTCACGGTGACGGCCACACTGACGCGCGTGCTGGAAACCGATGTAGAGGTTCCATTGGTGTATAACGATGAGACGACTCATCCACCGGAGTCCGGCGATTACACGCCGCTTCAGAGGGTAAGGATTCTTCGTGGTGAAACCACGGGATCGGGACGGATCCAGACATTCCCGGATGCAGACATGGACGACGAGGCCTTTATCGTCGCATTGGGAGATGTCTCCCCGGCGCTTCTGGTGCCGGGCAGAGAGACTTTCCAGTTCGTGACCATCCGGGATATTACGTCGTCGGCAGAGGTGACGGTAGTTCTGTCGGCATCTCCGAATCCCGTGAATGAGGGGAATGGTGTCACGGTGACGGCAACGTTGTCCGAGGCGCTGGACACCGATGTGGTGATTCCATTGACACTGACGGATGGCACTGTGGATATCCTAGATTACAACGCACCGATTCCTCGCCAAGTAGAGATCAAAGCTGGAAATACGAGCGGGGCCTACCGAATTGATACGGTTCAGGATTATGTTGCAGAGGAGAATGAGACCTTCACAATGGCCATCATTGGTGAATTGCCGTCGGGGATAACGTTTGGCAACCCTTTCTGGGTGGAGATAACGATCACCGACTACGATGTGGCAGAGATCAATGCACCTGTGTCTGTATCGGTCGTGGAGGGGGGAGAGAACTCGTTTGATATCTCGCTGACCTCGGTGCCATTGGGCGAGGTCGTGGTGACGATGAGTTGGCCTGCGGGGACCGACCTAACCGTAAGCCCGACCACTCGAATCTTTACGCCAGCCAACTGGGATGAGGGACAACAGGTGACCTTGCGTGCCGCAGACGATGTGGATATGATGGATGATCCGGTGGAGGTGATCCTGACGGCAAATGGGGGCGGCTACAGCGGGATTTCCAAAACGGTATCGGTAACGATCACGGACACCGATGCGCCGGGGATCGTGGCCCCGGCATCGGTGACCATGGCGGAGGGAAGCGAGAGGACCTTGGAGATTGTGCTTGCACAGATGCCATCGGATCCGGTGACAGTGACCTTCGGTGGGCATGCAGGGACCGATCTGGTATTGGATCAACCCTTTCTCATGTTTACGGCCTCGGATTGGGACACTCCCAAGGCCGTGACCTTAACGGCGGCAGAGGATGATGATTTTGTAGACGATACAGAAACACTGATGCTAACGGCATCTGGAGGCGGCTACAGCGGGGTGACGGTAGCGATCCCGGTGACGATTGAGGACAACGATGTGGCGGGACTGCTGGTTGAGGACCAGGTGCAGCTGGAGGAAGGAGGGACATACCCGCTCATTGTTCACCTGTCCGCGCAGCCATTGCGCCCCGTGACCATGACCTTCACCGGGTACGCGGGAACAGATTTAACATTGGATAAACCCTCGCTCACGTTTACGGCCGCGGATTGGAATACCCCTAAGACCGTGACCTTAACGGCAGCCGAGGACGACGAGGATTATGCAGATGAAACGGTAGGCTTAAATGTTACAGCATCGGGCGGGGGCTATGACGGAACGACCGCAGATATCACGGTGACCATCATGGACAACGATGAGCGGCCGGGGCCGCTCACGATCACCCTCTACGATGAACAGGCATTGGAACATGCAGAGGCGATCCAACTGCCCATCGAACTCAGCCGCCCCGTGGATCAGGTGGTGACTGTGCAGTATGCAAGCACAGCCGGCACGGCAGAGGCGGGTCTGGACTATGTGACCTCGCGGGGGATTGTGATCTTTGATCCGGGTGCAACCCGGGGCGTGATTGAGATTGAGGTGATCGATGATGAACTCCCGGAAGAGCATGAGACGTTTATGGTCACCCTGTCAAAGCCTCGCAATGCCATCATTGCACGTGAGACGGGGACAGGCACGATCCTGGATGATGATGGCGCGAGCGCGATCCTTCGGGTGGAGGATGCGCTGGTGCTGGAAGAAGAGGGCATGGTTCGGTTCCGGGTCCTGCTGTCACATCCGCAGCGTCGGATGATCTCGGCAGCATACCGGACCCGCGATGGGACCGCCAAGGCAGGCGAAGACTATGAAGCATCCTCGGGGGTGGTCACGCTGGCACCGGGAACGGTGGAAGCGATGATTGCGGTACCGCTCTTGAAGGATGGGCTGGATTGGCGAGAAGAGACGTTCACGGTGCATCTGGAGTCGTCGAAGCATGCAGAGATTGCGAAGGCGGTGGGGGTGGCGACGATCCAGGAGTCGACCACGGTGAGTGAAGAGGTACTGGAGGCGTATGCGGCGCGGTTTGTACGGACGTCGTCGGTGCAGGTGGTGGAGGCATTGGGGGAGCGGTTCCGATCCGGGGCGGATGGTGCCGCGTGTGGTGCGGCCGACCGCGCAGAGATGGCCCGGCTCTGGTACTCGGCCTCCGCATGGGATCCATCTCTGGGCGAGCTCTTGGCGGGTTGTCGCATGTCTGCGAGCTCCTACAGTGGGGCATTCAGCGTCTGGGGGCGGGGAGCATTCCATCAGTTCAATGGACGGGATGACGATGCATTGACGCTCCGTGGCGAAGTAACTACGGGGATGCTGGGGGCGGACTACCGCTGGCGGGGAGGTTGGCTGGCGGGACTACTTCTGGCCCACAGTCAGGGAGAGGGATCGTTTGAGGTGGTGCAGCAGTCGGGAGAGATCACCGCAGGGCTGACGGGCGTCTATCCGTATGTGTCGTATGCGCGTGCGGGCTGGGATGTATGGTTGAGCGCAGGTGCGGGTCGTGGACAGGCGGAGGTGCTGGAGTTGAAAGGGGATCTGGTGTCCAGGTTTGGAGCAATGGGGGTTCGAGGGAAATTGGTGTCAAGTGGTACGATCGGACTGAACTACCATGGAGATGTTCTGGTGACGGATGCAGAGATAAAGGATCATGAGGTGGCGGCAGAGGTGTACCGGATCCGGGCAGGTGTGGAGGCGAATGTAAAGATCAGCGATGGACTCCATCCATTTGTGGAGGCGAATGTGCGGAGCGATGGGGGGAGTGCGGAGACCGGGGTGGGGTTGGAGTTTGGCGGGGGGATCCGGGTTGCCTATCCGGCATGGCGCCTGCAGGCAGATCTGCGGACGCAGGGGCTGGTGATGCACACGGCGGACGGGTTCACCGAGTGGGGGATCTCGGGATCCGTGCAGGTGGGCAGTCGATCAGAGGGGTTGATGATGCGTGTGCGTCCATCGTGGGGGCGGGGCCAGGGGATGTCGATGTATGGTCAGCAGACGATCCTGGATGCGGTGCCGCTCGGGGCAGGCGCGCAGCGGACCGAGTTGGAGTTGGGATACGGCGTCCCGTGGAAGGATGGCACTGCTCGGTCCATCATGGGGGTGACTCAGTTGCATCAGGGAGTGATGTACCGGTTGGGCGGGGAACTCCATCCATCGGACTGGTTGACGTTCTCGGTCTTTGGTCTGGCGCACGGCCGTGCAGCTGCACTGGGAGATCTCGGTGTGAATGTGCGCGGATCGCTCCGGTATTAGGTGGTTTGAAACAAGTGCAACAGCAGGATATCGTAATCAACGTGCACTCACTGGCAAGATGTCGGCTATCGCAAGGGGAATTCGTAGACTCTCCAACCGTGCCAATCGCTTCTCCATAAGCCATGACTCACCCCATCGCACTGGTGGTGATCAATGGGTTTTCCAGGGGCAGTGCTTCCCAGAGAAAACCGGTCAATTCGCGGGCGACCGCTGTATTGGCAACACACCGTGCTTTGGTCTGACTCAGCTTGCAAAAACGTTTGTACAGTCGAATCTGCAGATCTCGTCGAAAACGCGCTGCCTCCTTGTATTTTTCACAAAATCGTCCGCATAACGGACGATATACGGCTCGCTACCAATGTTTCGTGATTTGCACTGTATCTCAAACCATAAGTTCAGTACATAATGAAGGTAGATATTGGCCAAGATCGGCGAGATGACCGCGCCTTGCGGCGTGCTCTGCTCGCTTTCCCCCCAACTCCCATCCTACATGATCCCCGCCTTCAGGAACTTTGCGGTGCGCCAGTTAGCTTGGTGCACCGCAGTCAGCCCCAATTTACCCCTCTCGCCTATTCTCTGAGGTGCGCCTCCACGGTACTCCATTATACTGTGACATTACGACAGCGCACGGAATAAACGTTATCAGAGGTTTTTTTGATGTCTTGCGTCGCTCATCCAGTTCATCAGAATGTATCAGATCGTCAACATCGATTCTCGAATATGTAGGGCAGTTGGTACGAATGATACTGACGAGGCTCAAAGGTTGGCCAGTAACCATTATCTTAGGTCTACTGGATTCGTCCATGACGAATCCAGTACGGAAGAATTGAGTAACTTCACAATAATCAGATTGCGAACCTTGTCGGTGGTTCAGATTTGAAATTACGATCTCCAGGACTACCTCGAAGCATAGATGTTGAGGTTCAAAAAGGAGGTTGTATGAAGCACTGTACTTTGAAGTGATAGAATTGATATAAATGGAACGCTCGGGACTGTTACAGGGCAAAAAAGGAGTCATCTTTGGAGCTCTGAATGAAAGTAGTATTGCTTGGGCAATCGCCAAAGCAGCTCATCGGGAAGGGGCACAATTTGCCCTTTCAAATGCTCCAGTTGCAAAACGATTGGGGGCACTGGAGGGTCTAGCTGAATTGGTCGACAGTCCTGTAATTTGGGCGGACGCAACCAAAGACGCTGATTTGTCTTCGCTCTTTGATGAACTCAAAGAGCATTACGGGCAGATAGATTTTATCGTCCATGCGATTGGTATGGGAGTCAATGTCCGTAAACGCCGCCCGTACGAAAAATTAAATTATGACTGGTATGCCAAGACGCTGGATGTTTCTGCGGTTAGTTTGCATCGGATTGTATACCATGCAATGGAGAGCGGGTCTCTGAAAGAGGGAAGTTCAATTCTAACTATTTCCTATATCGGGGCACAGCGCTCATTCTCCCATTACTCGGAGATGGGAGATGCGAAAGCATTACTTGAGAGTATTGTCCGGACCTGGGGAGCACGGCTTGGCGAGCACAAAATTCGCATCAATGCGATCTCACAAAGTCCTACCCAGACTACAGCGGGGCAGGGTATATCTGGATTCGATGCCATGTTTGAATTCGGGGAGAATATGTCACCTCTGGGGAATGCAGATGCAGACAGTTGTGGAGACTATGCGGTCACACTTTTGAGCGACCTGACACGTATGGTTACAATGCAGACCTTGTACCATGATGGTGGGTTCAGCAGCATCGGGATCACAAATGCAATGGTTGAGCCTATGATGCGGATGCTGAATCCCGAGCAGTCATGACCGGGCCTGTGCAATGCATTCGTTATTCAGCAAATTTGTAATGATACAACTGACGATTTGTGCAGCAATCGCCCTCAATCTCCTCTCTGTTGATTTGTATGCGTCACAGTCCCTGGAAACGGAAGTCGCTGATCTGTATTATGTGACCGGTCAAACAGCCAGTTTGTACCGGGATGTTGGGCAGACGAATCCTTACCTGCGACTTCGCTTCAGGGAGCCCGTCGAAGTCGTTTCGTCGGAAGGATCAATGAAACAGGTGCGCACGATGGATGGTGCTTTGGGATACGTGAACGCAAATGAGATCTCAAATATCTGGATTCTCGTTTCGAAGCGGCGTAAACAGGTCACACTCCATCAGGGTATGCAGGTCATATCTGAGTTCAGGGCAGATTTCGGCTACAACGCATACTCGGACAAAAATATTCGCGGCTCGAAAGAGGAACCTGACCAGTGGCGGACCCCAGAGGGGGTTTTCTACGTCGTTAAGAAGAACCCATACAGCAAATTTTATCGGGCTTTTCTGCTGAATTACCCCAATGCGGAAGATGCCGAACGGGGCAAGCGGGATGGTTTGATCAGTCAGAAAGACTATGAAGCCATCAAGTTGGCTGAAAAAAGGGGAGCACCTCCGCCCATGGGGACAATCCTGGGTGGATTTATAGAGATTCATGGTAACGGGACCGGCCTCGCATCAAACTGGACGGAGGGATGTGTGGCTGTTCGGGATGAAGACATGGACTTTATGTGGTCATATGTCCGGGAAGGAACCCCTGTAGTGATTGAGAAATAAAGAAATATCCCCAGTGGTTCAACCATAATTTTTGAGGGGGAGTCCCATCGAAATAGCAGACACACAGGAAAATCGAATGCGATGCTTCACGATGGTAACGCTTTCGCAGTGAATCCTTATCATCAACTGAGGCGTAAAGTAGGAAAGATTGAACCCGTGAAAAGTGAATAGATTGCTCACATTGCTGACGCTTTCTTTGTTCGTATCTGCTACGTTCGCACAGGTGCGTGCACCGAAGCCGTTGGAACTCAACTCGGATTCCCCTGAAGGGCCGGTGTTTGTCGTTCCTGTCAACGGCATGATCGATAATGGTCTGGCCCGTTATATTGATCGGGCTGTGCGTGATGCAACCAGCCAAGGTGCAGTGCTCACGGTATTTGAGATTGATACATTTGGGGGGCTTGTAGATGCTGCGGACAAGATTCGAAAGACTTTATTAGATGCGGAAATGCCCACGGTTGCATTTATTGACAAGAATGCAGCCTCGGCCGGCGCACTGATTTCCTATGCAGCGGATCACATTGTAATGGTACCAGGTGCTTCGATTGGTGCAGCAACAGTAGTTGAAGGAGTGGGCGGAGACGAAGCACCGGATAAATATCAGAGCTATATGCGCGGCCTGATGCGATCGACCGCTGAAGCGAACGGCAGGGATCCACAGATTGCAGAATCAATGGTGGATCCGTCTCTTGAAGTAGAAGGCGTATCCGAGAAAGGCAAAGTGTTGACACTCAGTGCTAAGGAAGCATTGGAATTTGGGGTGGCAGATCAGATTCTGGAAACGACCGATGCAGTGATCGCTGCCTATGGTTTGGATAGCCCAACCCTGATAGCCCATCGCGAGACTGCAGCAGAACGGGTGCTCCGGTTCCTTGGATCTCCCGTGGTTCAGTCGATCCTGATGCTCATGATGCTTGGCGGACTCTACTTCGAATTGCAAACTCCAGGAGTAGGGTTTCCTGGAGCCGTAGCACTCTTGGGGATTGCATTGTTCTTTGCTCCCCATTACCTACTGGGACTTGTTGAGGTGTGGGAGATTCTACTGTTTATACTTGGAGTTGGGCTGATTATCGTTGAATTGTTCATATTCCCAGGGTTCGGTATTGCGGGAATATCGGGTCTGGTCCTGGTCTTGTTCTCATTGGTTGCTGCGTTGATAGGTAATGTAGGTCTTTCATTTCCTCCAATCTCCGATGTAATGCCAAGTATCTATACACTGGCAGTGACCATGGCAATTTTGGTCGTGGGGTCGATCATGGCTGTGCGTATATTTCCTATGTCAGCTGCTGCAAATGTGCTTGTATTGGCACCTGAACTCAGGAGTAGTGAAGGTTATACGACGGCCATGACGCACTCCGAGTATTTAGGTAGAGTAGGACCAACCGTGACCGATCTCAGACCCTCAGGCGCGATGTTGATTGACCAGAAACGTGTAGATGTAATCACTGCTGGCGAGTATATTGATCGCGGTACACAGGTGCAGGTCGTTGATGTGCGTGGAATCCGAATTGAAGTTAGAACTTACGAGGCGTAAACGTGGAAACGCTTATCCCCATTGTGTGCATTTTGGCTGGCCTTCTACTGATTGCCGTAGAAGTCTATCTGATCCCGGGATTCAATGTAATCGGGGTCTTGGGGACCTTGCTGATTATTTTTGCGATCGGATACGCCTACAGCGAATCTGGCTTGCTTGGAGGGACCATTGCGTTATCGGGGACTTTGAGCAGTGGCATTGCACTGTTTATCATACTTTGGAGATCAGGAGCTTGGGATCGCTTCATCCTTTCCACTACGTTGCAGACGGAGGGGGATGCAGCAAGTCGAAAAAGTGATGAGAGAGCTCGCTATCTGGGGAAAACGGGAGTCGCCATTACTCCACTTAGGCCGACGGGTATTGTAGAAATTAATGGAGAGCGCGTAGAGGTTTCTACCGAAGGAGAATTTATTGCTGTGGGGAGCAATATCCGTATCGTTGCAATGGATCGTCGCCGGTTCTTTGCCCGCTTGGATACTACGTAGCGAGGGATACCTACCACTGTAGCTGAGC
>CBDBMQ010000013.1:0-42730 GCA_965207565.1 Rhodothermales bacterium
ATCGGTATGCGCACAACCATGCCTCCAGACAACTCCCCAAACCGTTCACTCACATTGTATTTCATCACATTACATGAGTTGATACTCCGGCAATCCGACTAACCACGGACATACTCCATCGTCTGGTATGCAATTCCCTGTCGATTGAGATCCCAACTGTACCAGGGGAAGCCGCGAAGAAAAATGCGTGTCAGATCCAAAACGTAAGCAGGCTCATTTTGCATTTCTTCCGGAATTGGGTGGACCGTCAGGTCGCCAGCGAACTCTGGTGGAGCATCAATGACAATATCTTCAAGCGGTACCGCCAGAAAAAATTCAGCCAGCATCACGGGTACTTTGAATACGGCCAGTGGATCATTGCTGTCTACCAGCTTACGGGTAACTGTAACCGCATTTACCTTGAAAGACCCAAATTGACCTGGCCATAGCGCCAGACTCAGGTGTGCCCAGCGCTGTGGCAGTGAGGTGGTTGAAATCCAGGTCCGATACCCTGGCCAACCGGCAACACTGGGAGGATCCAGCAAACGCTGTGATTGCTGTTCCATCCACCAACGGATCCTGTCCCAACCGGAACGCTCTGGAACCCCTTGCCCGAACGCTCTGAGTAATCCGACAAACAGAGCAGTTGGGCTTTTGATCTGCGCCCCGATCACTTCCTCGGAATAGAAATGTTGACTCGAAAACAGGGTTTCCAGAACCGGTGCAATTTCGAAATCGTGATCAATAAAACACTGGGCAAGCCCTTCAACAACCGCCTCATGGGGCGTAACGTATACGAACTCTGTATACAGTTTTCGCGCCATGAAATACGCGATTTGGGTTGGACGCTCTTCGAAAAGTACCGTATGCGCACCCCCAAAATCAAATTTTTCCGTCCTGCCAAAAATCGTTTTTTCTCCGTTATCCCTCAGAGCCTGCTTCAGATGGGACGTGAAATACGTGTAGTTCACCTGATAGCCGGTGAGTGCACGTGACAATTCGACGATATCGTTCTGGGTATAATTGGGGTTACCGTGCCGATCAAACTCCCCCATCGTGAAGAGCTCAAGTAGTTCTCTTGCATAATTTTCATTCGGACTTTCCCTCGTACTCAGCTTGCCATCAAGATAGTCCAGCATTGAGGGATCAATACCGACCGCAATGGTAAAATCCCTGAAATTGCCCAAGGCATATTTGTAAAGTGTGTGCAAATACTTATGGGACATAATGGCATAGAAGTACGCATCGCGCTCTGTTGCAAAATGATCATGCCAGAAAAGCGTCATTCGATCACGAAGGCCTCCCGTAACCATCCTGATCAACCAAGTCCTCGTTAACTCTGAGGCCCAGCCAAACTGCTTGTCAAAGTAAGCCTGTTTCTCGGCCTCCGTTCCGCCCCAGGGCGGCCATTCCCTATGCCAGGAAGGAAAGTCAGGAGCGGAGCGTTGCAGGCCTTCCTCAATGATCTGTTTCGTAGACTGGGAAGCCAACTGCCCGGTTGCTTCCCTGACCTGTTCGACACTGCCTCCAAATGTGGCCCTTCGAAACAGGTGTGCAGCTTCACGGAAGGATAGAGGCTGATCATAAGGATCCAGGCCTGCAGTCGTTTGCACCGGTGGTGGCAATGCCACCTTCTCTGAAGATTTTGCGCCACGCTCCTTAAAAAGGTGACGAAAACGCTGAGGAGTTTCAAAAATCGAATCCACCGGACAAACTCTTTAACCGTGAGTGGACAAGTTACGGAATAGTTTCCCAAATATGTTATAGGATCCGGCATCCTTGCAGCGTGTCGTGATACTGCCGTGAATCAGAATAGACAGGATCGACCAGGAACTTATGCTGATTCTACCAACAGCATGACCTAATTTGAAGGAATTGACCTTCTTCCATTGCCTTTCGTTCGAAACGAGTTGCCACTTGATAAAGATAAAAAGCCATAATTTCAACGGATCATGGAATACGTACGTTTAGGTAATAGCGGCATGACGGTTTCCCGGCTTGCACTTGGATGCATGTCCTTCGGAGACCGTTCCTGGCAACCCTGGATCTTGGACGAAGAGGCGTCCCAGCCGTTTTTCCGGCGTGCGATTGAGCTTGGTATCAATTTCTTTGATACCGCGGATATTTACTCCCATGGGGTCAGCGAGGAAATTACTGGCCGCGCACTCAAGCGCTACGCCAACCCGGATGAGATCGTGCTGACTTCCAAGGTCTTTTTCCCACTTCGGGATGCACCGAATTCCGGTGGCCTCTCCAAAAAGAATATCATTCAGTCATGCGAGGCCAGCTTGCGCAGACTTGACGTGGAAACGATTGACCTCTACCAGATTCACCGCTTCGATGTGAATACTCCCATTGAAGAGACTCTGGAGGCACTGGATATGCTGATTCAACAGGGCAAGGTGCGCTATATCGGAGCCTCCAGCATGTATGCGTGGCGACTGGCCCGGATGCTTGGAGCTGCAGAACTCAATGGGTGGACCCCGGTTCGTCAGTATGCAGAACCACTACAACCTCATGTACCGTGAAGAGGAGCGGGAAATGATCCCTCTCTGCCAGGAGGAAGGACTCGCAATTCTCCCCTGGTCACCGCTGGCTCGAGGTTTGCTGGCCCGCGCAGAATCCCTGCAAGATCCCCTCTCCACTCCTCGGGCAAACAGTGATGTACTCATGCACGAACGTTACACCACTCCAGAGGATGCAGATGTCATATCTGCCTTACGGACTCTGGCCGAAAAGCGCGGCGATCCTCCCGCAGAAATCGCCATGGCATGGCTGTTGTCCAAACCGGGCGTGACTGCCCCGATTATTGGTGTTTCGAAGCTCCCCCATCTGGAAAGTGCTGTTCGCAGCCTCTCGCTGGGAACTCTCTGCCGAGGAGGTCGCCAAGCTTGAAGCGCCTTATGTGCCACACCGCATTCTTGGGCATGAATGAGACCGCTCTCACGATCCATCGAAGCTCCATGATCTGCCTCTTCCCGGAAATTTTGCCACTCCAGGCAGTTCGTCGTACCCGATCTTGCCGATGCAATCATGCAGAAACTGCATGGAGCCCTTGATCTGCCATGAGACAGCCTTTCTGCTCCGCATCAACCCACCCCCGATGGCCAGCTGTCGTCACCATCCATCGCATTCGGCAAAATATGCAGTCTTCTGCATGCGTGTCCCTTGGAATACTGCGCATCGTTCTGGCTGCAAAGCTGCCACTGATCATGTCATTGGGGCTGCTTTTGGGGGCGTGCACGCGGAACGCCCCACTCTTTGAGCTCATGAGTCCCGAACAAACCGGGATTAAATTCGCCAATACGCTGACTCCTGCGGAAACTCTCAACACCTATGTTTTTCGCAATTTCTACAATGGAGGTGGCGTTGCCATTGGCGATCTGAATCATGACGGACTGACAGATATTTTCCTGACCGGTAATCAAGTGTCTAATCGACTGTACGTTAATCTTGGCAACTTCCGATTCGAGGATGTCACGGAAGAAGCAGGACTGTATTCGGCTGGTGCCTGGACCACAGGGGTCAGTATGGTAGATATTAACGGAGATGGCTGGCTGGATCTTTATCTCAGTAAATCTGGACCGCCGGGGGGACCCAAACGTCATAACGAGCTTTTTGTAAATCAACACGACGGAACCTTCGTGGAGATGGCCCATGAATACGGAATCGCGTTCCAGGCCCTTGGAATCCACACATCCTTTTTTGACTACGATGGGGACCTAGATCTGGACGCCTATGTTCTAAGTAATCCGGTGCGCTCACTGGATGATCTACAGCCCGCTCCGAACCTCCGACAGCTTCCTGATCCAGACGGCGGCAACCGCCTTTTACGGAACGATGATGGGCAGTTTACAGATGTAACCACAGCTTCAGGGATCTACAGCAGTAAGATCGGATTCGGATTGGGCGTGTCCGCCGCGGACCTCAACAGAGACGGATGGACCGATCTCTATGTCTCCAACGATTTCTTCGAGCGTGATTATCTCTACCTGAACCAGAATGGGACGTTCATTGACGTGGGAACCAGTGCAACCCAGACCATGAGCTTCAGCTCTATGGGAGGAGACATCGCAGATTATAATGGAGATGGCTGGCCTGATATCTTTATCTCGGACATGCTTCCTGACCTACCCTGGCGCCATCAGTCCCGCATCGCATTTCCATCCTGGCCAGCGTATCTAAGAAGCGTGGCCGATGGATACCATCACCAAACAACAAGAAATACCTTGCAACTGAACCGGGGGCCCTTGCCCAACGGACAAATACGATTCAGTGAGGTCTCCCGCATTGTAGGACTGGAAAGTACCGACTGGAGCTGGGGAGGGTTGATTGCAGATTTTGATCTGGATGGCCAGCGGGATATTTTTGTGCCAAATGGCATCTTCAAGGATCTTCTGGATCAGGACTTCATTTCCCGCGCCTCGAATGCTGATTCACTTCGGGTCCTCTTTCTTGCCCATGAGCAGCCAATCCTGAAGCTTCTTGAACAGGTACCCTCGCACGCCCTCTCAAACCATATATTTGCCGGTAGTTCAGACCTCCACTTTGAAGACGTAAGTCAAGAGTGGGGGCTTGCGACTCCAGGATTTTCAAACGGGGCAGCCTATGGGGACTTGGATAATGATGGGGACCTGGACCTGGTCATCAATAATGTGAATATGCCTGCATATATCTACCGTAACCGTGCGACAGAACGCTTTCCCGAACGGGGGCGGCTGCAAATTGAGCTCCAAGGAAAAGCACCCAACACCTTTGGAGTCGGTGCGCAGGTGAGCGTGTGGGCAACCGGACGCCAGTGGTATACCGAACAATACCTGCAACGTGGATTTCAGTCCAGTATAGACCCGGTATTGCACTTTGGCTTCACCGGAGGGTTAGACTCCGTCATTATCCAGTGGCCGCACGGCGAACGACAACTCCTCACCAATATCGAAAGTAACCGCCGCCTGATCGTTTCGGAAACCCCATGAGCAGATTACATCTTTCGTTATTGTGCTTTCCGGCCCTCATCACCGCAGCCTGTGAACAGCCCTCGGAATATGAAGCGATGTTGGCTCGCGAAACCGCCCGCCTTGATACGGTTCGTACACTCTTTTTTAATTATGAACTGGGAATGTCTCGTCAGGCATTCTATGACTCAAGTTGGACACTGAATCGGCAGGAACTGGTCACCCACGGTCCCAGCAACATGAATGTCCAGTATAAGCTCACGGATCAGTTGCCCTACGAGGCAACCATGCTGTATTATCCTGATTTCAAAGATGATCAAGTCGCTCAGATGCGTATCCGCATCTCGTATGATGCCTGGGCACCCTGGAACCGGCACCTCTGGTCTGATAGCCTGATTTTTGATGTTCGAGACCTCATGGAAGTATGGTATGGTGAAGGATTTTTGACTCAGCAGATTTCCCTGCCACTAACTGGTTCCACGAGTGAGTTTGTCAAGATTGATGCGAACCGGCAGATTATGATTCAGCGTAGTTCTGACAGCGAGGTGCTGGTAAAAATCACCGATCTGCGAGCCCTTCCTCCCCAAAACAATGAATAGACCGGTGTCTATCCTATTGGCTGTTTTCCTAGGGGCATGCACCGCAGAGAAGGGGCCGCTTTTTGAGCAGATTGATGCAAAAGAAGCGGGGATTGATTTTGAGAATGCTCTCCGATATGAAGATGAGTTCAACGTATACCGGTACCGAAATTTCTATAACGGAGGCGGCGTGGCCATTGGCGATATCAACAATGATGAGCTCCCCGATGTGTTTCTGACGGGTAATCAGACCCCGAACCGCCTCTATCTGAATGAGGGAAATTTTCAGTTTCGGGATATATCCGAAGAAGCTGGCATCATGGGAGCGCGTGCCTGGAGTACTGGAGTCAGCATGGCCGATATCAATGGGGATGGACTCCTGGATCTCTATGTTTGCAACTCGGGAATTGTATCTGGAGACGACCGGCGCAACGAATTATATATAAACCAAGGAGATGGAACCTTCCAGGAACTCGGGCACACGTACGGACTGGATGATGCCGGGCTGTCCACACATGCTACCTTTTTGGATTATGATCGTGACGGCGATGTAGACATGTTTCTGGTCAATAACTCGTTTCGAAGCATTATGGACTTCAACCTTGAAGTCAATACACGCCATGTGCCGCATATGGCTGGAGGTGATCGGCTATTTCGTAATGAAGCTCCAGATGCACATTTTACAGATGTCACCGCAAGCTCCGGGATCTATCGTAGCGAGATTGGCTTTGGCCTTGGTGCCTCTGTCGGTGATGTGAACCGTGACGGATGGCCCGATCTCTATATCTCGAATGATTTTTTCGAGTACGACTATCTCTACATCAACAATCAGGATGGGACCTTCTTCGAGTCGCTTCAAAAGAGTATAAAAAGTGTGAGTGCAGCTGCAATGGGTGCCGATATGGCGGATCTCAATGGAGATGGCTATCTGGACATTTTTGTCACAGACATGCTCCCGACAACAGATTACCGCCTCAAGACGGTGTCCGCATTTGATAGCTGGGAACGTTACAAGGCTTACGTACGTGACGACTACCACCATCAGTTTACCCGCAATACGTTGCAGATGAACCGGGGCAACGACCTGAACTCCACGGTACGTTTCTCCGAGGCCGGGAGGATGCTTCGTATACACGCAAGTGATTGGAGCTGGGGAGCACTGATCGCCGACTATGACCATGACGGAACAAGGGATATATTTGTGGCAAATGGAATCTACCGTGATCTGACCAATGCAGACTACCTGGAAGCGGTCCGGGATGAAGACACCCGAAGCCTGCTAACCAGCGAAAACTATGTGGATTGGAAAACCCTGATCGAAATGATCCCAACCCAACCCATCCCGAATCACATGTTCGCTGGGAACCCTACGCAGCCCTTTGATGATTTCACGGAAGCCTGGGGACTTTCCGCACCCGGTTTTTCGAATGGCAGCGCCTATGCGGACCTGGATTTGGATGGAGACCTGGACCTTTTGATCAACAATATTGGGGGAGCACCGATGCTGTTTCGTAACCGGGCAACCGATCAGTTCCCGAACCATCAGTGGCTCCAGATCGCACTCAAAGGCAGGCATCCCAATACACAGGGCGTGGGCACACAGATCAGCGCTTGGCAAGGCTCTAGACTCTGGTATATTGAACAGCAGCCCGTCAGGGGCTTCCAAAGTAGTGTTGACCCGGTTCTACACCTCGGGCTTGGCCCCGACACGAAAATGCTAGACTCTCTGGTAATCCACTGGCCCAGTGGTGCTGTGACTCTCCGTGAAAATGTCCGTACGAGTCAGCGCCTTGAGTTTCAGGAGCCTTCGGCCTCTTCCGAATCAACCCCTGTCCCCTTTCCTATACAGCTATCAAAGCAGGACCCACTCCTGATCCCCGTTGACGCAGACTCAATTGGACTGGGATGGCGCCACCGGGAAAACGTGTTTAGCGATTTTGACCAACAACCCCTGCTTTTTCATATGCGCTCAACCGAAGGGCCCGCCATGTGTAAAGGAGATACCAACGGAGACGGACAACAGGACCTGTATCTCGGTGGAGCACGCAATCAGGCCGGGGCCGTATTTGTACAAACGGATCGCGGATCCTTTGAACAGATTCCACAGTCCGTACTGGAAGAGGATGCCATCTCGGAAGATGTGGACTGCGAATGGCTGGATATAGACGCAGATGGCGACCAGGATTTGTTTGTGGCAAGTGGCAGTAGTGAACTACCGCGCAGCAGCTCGGCACTGGTGGACCGGCTGTACCTCAACGATGGCACAGGATCACTCTCCCGCGGCGAGTCATTGATCGGGCTCAGCCCACGCGGATTTTCTCCCACTTCAACGGTCTGCTCCCTGGATTTTGATGCGGACGGGGACCTGGATCTCTTCCTTGGTGGTCGATTGCAGCCGTTTGCGTATGGGGTTCCTGCTCGTAGCCAGTTGCTGCGCAATGACGGAACCGGAACCTTCACCGATGCCACCTCCCGCCTTGCGCCCAGCCTTGAATCTATTGGACTCGTCACCGATGCCGCCTGTGCAGATTTTGACGGAGACAACCGCCCAGATCTACTCCTTAGTGGAGAATGGATGCCGTTGACTTTATTGAAAAATAACCAGGGTGCCTTTATGCCAGCAGCCGCAGGACTGGAAAATACCGCTGGATGGTGGCAATCGATCCTGAGCCTGGATCTGGATGAGGATGGAGATCTGGACTTTATTGCGGGCAATCATGGCCTCAATTCTCGATTCAAGCCCCCTGTAGACATGTGGGTCGATGATTTTGATCACAATGGGAGCGTGGAGCAAATTTTTGCCAGAACCATAGATGGGCTGCAACTGCCTTGGCATTTACGCCATGACCTGGTTGCGCAAATCCCCCACTTGGTCCGGACTTTTCCGACTTATGCATCGTACGCCGAAGCCACGATCCAAGATATCTTTTCGGAAGAGGAATTGAGTCGGGCAACACACCTGCGAGTGAATGAACTCCGAAGCATGGTCGGGATCAATGATGGAACCGGAAACTTTACCCTCAACCCGGCACCACAGGAAATGCAACTCTCTCCTGTATATGGCATGGCCGACCTTCCCACGGCAGATGGGTATCTGATTCTGGCTGGAGGCAATCTGCACGAGGTGAAGCCGGAGGCAGGAAGGTATGATGCCAGCTACGGTACTGCGTTCATGACTCCCTCCTTGGAAACGCTGACCTGGCATGCGTCCGGCTTTTTTGTTGAGGGGCAGGTGCGTCAAATCCTGACGATTGAGGTCAATGGCCGTACCCATGTCATTGCCGCCCGCAACAACGATACGCTCAGCATCTTTACATATGCGGATTAGCTTCGTCCTGATTCTAGTCCTCTTTCTGGGCTGCAGGGGTGAACCGGAATCTGAGGACAGGTTGTTCACCCTGCTGAACAAGGTCCGAACCGGTGTGGACTTCGAGAATACACTGGTGCCGGAAGATGATTTCAATATCATTGATTACCTGTATTTCTACGATGGGGGTGGAGTCGCCATCGGAGACATCAACAATGACCGTCTGCCCGACCTGTTTCTGACCGGTAATCAGGTCCCTGACCGTCTCTACCTGAATCAAGGAAATTTCCGGTTTAACGATGTGACTGCCGCTGCGGGCATCCTTTCCGAAGAAAATACCTGGTCTACCGGTGTCAGTATGGCGGATGTCAACGGGGACGGCTGGCTTGATATTTATGTCTGCAGAGTCAACCATCTCATCAAGGGCGGACACAATCAACTCTATATCAATCAACAGGACGGGACCTTCAAGGAAGAGAGCCAGCGCTACGGGCTGGACTTTGAAGGCCTCTCCACGCACACAGCCTGGCTGGACTATGACCTGGATGGAGACTTGGATCTATATCTGCTCAATCACGCACTTCACTCGCGGGAATCCTATGTCCCTTCCTGGGGGAGAATGGTTGATGCACCGAGGGTGGGGGATAAATTTTATCGCCAAGATGATGGATACTTTGTAAGCATCGCAGCAGAAGCCGGTATTTACAGCAGTGCATTGGGATATGGTCTGGGGATCGCAGCCAGCGACCTGAATCAGGATGGTTGGCCGGATCTATATATCGGCAATGATTTCCATGAAGATGACTACTTATATCTGAATAGCGGGCTGGGGACATTCACGGAATCGCTCTGGAAAACAACCGGGCAGACCAGTCGCTCAACCATGGGAGTTGATATCGCTGATCTGAACAATGATGGTCTACCGGACATTGTTGCACTGGATATGCTACCCCCAGATCTGGCAACTCAGCGGACAGCCGGTAATTCAAATGCGGACACACGGATGCGGATTCTGGCAGATTTTGGCTATGGCCCGCAGGTTGCAAGGAACACGCTGCAACTGCATCGGGGAATCACTCCCGAAGGGGCGCCTTTCTTCAGCGAGATTGCATCCTTTGCCGGGATTACTGCAACCGACTGGTCATGGGCTCCCCTGGCAGGAGACTTTGATGGGGATGGCTGGAAAGACCTGTACATTACCAATGGAATCCCTGGCAGACCCAACGATATGGACTACATCGAGTATGTTGCTGCACCGGACATTCAACGTATCCTGCATGAAGGATCTCCTGCCCAGGAAGCCGAGGTTGCTCTGAAAATGCCTGCGGCGATCACACCCAATTACGCTTTCAAGGGAGGGCGCAGTCTCCGGTTTGAGGATGTCGGTGCCACTTGGGGCATCGCGGATCCTGTCACTGGCAATGGTGCTGCATACGGTGACCTGGACCTGGATGGAGACCTGGACCTAGTTGTCAATGCATTGAATCACCCCGCCCTGATTTACCGCAATGAATCCACGAATAATCACATCTCCGTCATTCTTCGCGGCAGCGGGAGCAACACATCCGCCATAGGTGCCAGAGTCAGCGTATGGGCATCTGGCATCCCAATGATGCAGGAGCAATTCCCTTCCCGCGGATTCCAGTCCTCCGTAGACCACGTACTGAGTTTTGGGATTGGTGACGCATTGAGCGTAGACTCTGTTGTTGTGATCTGGCCCTCTGGCCTCCGCTCACACAGAAATCACATCCCTGCCGGAACCCGTCTGGTTCTGGATGAAACCGACGGCCGAGTGCCTCCTCCAGAAAAGGCGGAGGACTCGATCCCCTTGGTAAAGCCGGTAACAAGCCATGGAATTGCCTTCACGCACACTGAAGATGAGGTATGGGATTTTGAAATTCTTCCGCTACTACCCTACTGGCGCAGTACGCGAGGCGCTGCGCTGGCGGTCGCGGATGTCAACGGGGATCAGCTTGACGATATCTACCTAGGTGGTGCGCGCGGCCAGACAGGCGCTCTTTATCTACAGCTTCCAGATGGCAATTTCGAGAATGTACCGCTCTCGGATTCGGATCAATCTGGCGAAGCCACTGCTGCACTCTTCTTCGATGCGGATGGAGACAAAGATCTAGATTTGTATGTCGCAAACGGCGGATGGACGGGCCCCGCCGAACTGCATCAGGATCAACTGTATATCAATTCGGGGAGCGGAGATTTTTATGCTGATTCCACCAGGCTACCGGTGCTGCATTCCAACGGGACCGCTGTGGCAGGAGCGGATATTGATCTTGATGGAGACCTGGATCTCTTTGTGGGGAGCGATACTCCCCATGAGAGTTACGCAGAAGCCGGAAAAAGCAGTTTACTCTTAAACGACGGGACCGGATATTTTCGTGATGTCACGGAAAGTTATTCCGCCGTCCTCCAACACATCGGACATGTAACTGGAGCATCTTGGGCTGACCTCGTGGGAGATTCACTGCCCGACCTTGCCCTTGTTGGAGAATGGATGCCTGTCACCATTTTTGAGAATCGTGGAACCGAGTTGATTAACCGAACCGACTCTCTGGGGCTCTCAAATTCCACTGGCCTGTGGCAAAGCCTGGCTGTACTGGACTTGAATGGGGATGGGTTTGATGACCTGGTGGCAGGGAATCTTGGCCTGAATACAGTACTTGACGTGCCTGTTGCACTCTTTGCAGATGATTTTGACCAGAATGGGAGAATTGACCCGGTGATTGCTCAGTGGGAGCACGAAGAGTGGTATGCATGGGCATCCCGCGACGCGTTACTGCAGCAGTTACCAACGCTCTCGGTGAAAATACCCACCTACAATGCCTACCGGGATCTATCGATTGCTGATTTATTTGGTGAGGATATTCAACCAAGCCAGATCGTCCAAACCCTCCATTCTACCGTCTACTGGAATCATGCTGCAGAACGCTTCACTGCGGAAGCAATGCCCCATGAGGTCCAATGGGCTCCCGTAATGTCCCTGGAAGCTGTCAGGATGGAACTGGGTACGGAGTTGTTTTTGGCCGGGAATCTGTCTGCGACCTCAGATGCGTTTGGTGCCTTGAATGCGGGCTGGGGCCTGCTATTGCGTTTCACGGAAACGGGCAAGATGCACATCGTGCATGACAGTGGATTCCATGTTCCAGGAGAGGCTAGAAACATTCGCCTTGTCAAAGGCCACTCAAATCAGATCATGGTTGCCCGATCAAATGACACGCCGATCATCTTCAAGCTCAACGCCTCACCTACGCAATAACCTCCACATTCCATCAAGCGGCAATTCAGAAAGGAGATACTCCTGAGGCATAATCCGCTTCGCCATGGAGATATGGGGATTTTAGTGCTTCAATTAGGTAATTATGTACTTAACTGCAACTCGTGTTCGTGGATTTCCATCGGTCAAATCTGTTTGTTTCGGATGATGATTCTGGCATATTTTCTTTTCCCGTTTATGTAACCTCTATCTATTTTCCCCTCCCATTCTGGTCTAATAATTTCTGGGAGTGATCCCATCTTTATGTCGTAGTCTGAGCCCAATATCTCAAACTGCTCAGGGTTATACTTGTCCAGGAATGTAATAGGAACACCCATCGCCCCCCCCCCCAATTTTCTGGAATTTCCTTCGTCTTGCTCACTTCAATCGCATCATAATTGTCATAGTGTGGGTATTCCTCAGGCGAGTATTTCTTGTAAAGAATTAGCTCCTCGTGACGCTTCTTGTGGGGCAAGTTCGTGAACCAGTGAACACCTGATACCCTAATCATTCCCTCCTTTCTATCCGCTGCAGTTGCATGATCTTCATACCGGCTAATAAAGTGCCCTGCTCCCCCTTTGAAACCATAACCCAACCAGATTTTGTTTTCCTTGATCAACGGAAAAATCTCTTTGTAGGTTATCACATTCTGGTGTCCAATAATCAAGAACTTTTTATCGTACTCCATCAGTTGGGCGACATACTCACGGAAGAGCGAGAACGGTGGATTGGTCACCACTATATCGGCTTCTTTCAGTAGCTCAATACACTCGGCACTACGGAAATCTCCATCCCCCTGCAGGGGCTTTACTGCGATTTCATGGGGATCTGGACGACGGTTCCCGTCCTGATCCCCCTCGTACTCCAGGTAAACTGCCCGCTCCGAATCATGCTGCGAAAACAAATCTGGTTGCTGATTCTTGTAGCAGGTGGTGATCAGTTTCTTGAGACCATAAAACTCGAATTGCTTGGAAAAGAAAGTGAAGAAATTACTCACACGCGGATCATCACAGTTACAGTAGACCACCTTGTCTTTGAAGTGCGCTCTGTAGTGGGCGAGTTCATTCTCTATATCACTCAACTGCGTATAGAAATCATCCTTTTTCGCGCGTTTTGCACCGTGCAGGTTTCGGTTTTGTGCCATGGTGATTAATTCCTCAGAATAAAGTTGCAGTTAAGCACATAATTACCTTCAATCACCAAACTATTTGAGCCTACAGATTCGGTGTTGGAGGCGCAGTCACGTTCTCCGAATCCCCTGCATTCTTCACATAAGTATCCAACCAGCGCGTCGTTTCCCAAAGGACATGCCCAACAGATTCTCGCGCACGATATCCGTGGCTTTCATGAGGAAGCATGACCAGGCGTGCGGTCTTGCCAAGCCCCTTTAATGCTCCATAAAAGCGGCGGCTCTGAAGTGGAAACGTTCCTGAGTTATTATCTGCTTCACCATGAATAAGCAAGATTGGCTCGTTCACCTTATTTGCATGCATAAATGGTGACATCGTATAGTACGTCTCTGGTGACTCCCAGAACAAACGCTCCTCCCGCTGAAACCCAAAGGGGGTCAGCGTACGATTATAAGCACCGCTTCTCGCAATTCCGGCCCGAAAAAGATCGGAATGGGCTAGGAGGTTTGCGGTCATAAATGCACCGTAGGAATGTCCCGCGATTGCCACACGATTGGGATCTACAACTCCCCGTGCTGCGCCAGCATCAATCGCCGCCTGCGCATTGGCTACCAACTGTTCCCTAAATGTATCGTTAGGCTCCTCTTCCCCTTCCCCAATCACGGGCATGGAGGTGCCATCAAGTACGGCATATCCCTGGGTTACATAGGGGATCGCCCCTGAATAACTCATGTATTTGAATCGAAAGGGGCTGCCGCTTCGCTGACCGGCAAAAGCAGCATTTTTGAATTCACGTGGATAGGCCCAGATAAGTGTTGGAAGCGGCCCGTCCTGCTCGCTACTATAGTTCGGTGGAAGATAGAGCGTCGCCTTCAAGGGGACCCCATCTGCACGCGTATAATTGAGCTCTTCCTTTGTCATGGCAGCCAGCTCTGGATAAGGATGTTCAAAGTTTGTTGCGGCCGCCAGAGAACCCTCTTCCAGATCGCGTACAAAGTAATTTGGTGGCTCATCAACCGACTCCCGAACGGTCAGAATGTGGGAGTCATCCATGACTGAAACAGGGCGCTCATAGTATGGTGCCTCGCTTTGGAAGAGCGTGATGGTTTCGCCCGTGTCCAAATCCAGTTTCCGCAAAAACGGGCGGTCCCCGTCCTCCGATGCTCCAGTGCCAATAAGCAGGAGTCGATTCCCATTCATCTGAAGCACGGACGTTCCCTGTGCTGTGCGTATCCTCTGAAAGGCCCCTGGGTTACTGTAACGATCTTCCATGGAGCGATCAAATACCACCTTGGTGATCTCTCCAGGATTTGAAGGATTCAACAGAGATGTCTTTTGTTGCCGAGTAGACCACCACGTTTCCATAACCAGAGCCAGTGATTCGTTGCCCCACAAGATTCCACTGTATCGGAGTTGCAACTTTACCAGAGACACGGGATCGGATTCAAAAGGCGCATCCAATAAAAAGACTTCGTCTCTCAACATTGCCTCAACTCCTGCATCGCCCCCATCCAGTGCTTCAACCCAAACAAGCGTAGCAGGCGCATCTGCTCTCCAGGCCATACTGCGAGGCCCTTTGGTAGTGGACCCGAATGCAACCGGTACATTCTCTGCCAGAGGCAGCCGTGCTACTTCTTTAACCAACTGTCCCTGTGCGTCATAGATCGTATAACTGTGCGGGAAACGACTTGCCGGAACCAGATAGGAAAATGGGCGATGTATTGCACGAATCAGAATATATTGCCCATCCGGGGATGGTTCCGGGGTCAGGGCTAATCCCCCTGGCCCCAGCGGAGTAATCGTGCCCTCAAGTGTGATATGTAGGATCTGAGACGTCATGAACCATGCAAACAGGTCTTCGTCGTGCGGATTCGAGAGCAAATCCTGGTACGTCCGTGCTGGTGCCTCCTCTCCCAGGTTCTCCTGAATTACCGGTCCTTCTGGAGCGAGTGGCTGGGCCGGCATGTCTGCCTGATCCTCTGGAACCGCACGGACGAGCAAGGACTGTGAGTCTGGATGCCAATGCAAGCTGCCATAGGTTACATCGTTGACCGCAATATCTGCCAGTTTATGAGCGATTCCGGTGGATACTTCGGCAACATACAAATCTATCCGATCAACCATGTCCACGGTAAACGCTATATGCGCCCCATCCGGTGCCCAGGATACATTTCGAACTCCACCAGATTCCGGAATCCCCGTCACGGGACGTGCCGGACTTTCGTCCAACGACTTGAAGCTGATTCCTGAATAAGCGGTGCTCCGACTTGGACCATGAATCCTTGGATTGATCCGCATCCCGGCAAGGCGCATTTCTGGCGCAGCAACGTCTGTAATTGAGGGTAGCCCCGGCCTGTGCAGTAAGGCCATGAGCGCACCATCGGGACTCAGCCGAACCGATGGGGTGACGGGGGCATCAAGCAACCGATCCAGCGGTGCAGGTGGGGCTTGATAGTCCAGTTGTGCCTCCACGGAGCGCACACTAAGAGTAACCATAAACAGTATACATAGGAGGATAGGAGAATATTTCATGATCCGAATTGAACTTGAATTTTACCAAAATACGACCGAGGCAACAACCTATCCGAATCCTTTACTGTTCCGAAACCTGGAAGAATATCCTCCTCAACCTTCGACGGCGCAGATTTCAACGGAGATCTTGAACTCGTCGTAGATCCTGCCGACCTCTCAATATGGCTCTTTCGACCCCGAAAAATCTCCTGTCTGTCTCACCATCATGGGCTCAGGATTGCGGCATCCGGATCGTTTCCAAACCGGGGCGAACAACATACACCCCTGTATCTTATAGGTGATGTTTAACTGAGTTCAATTTTGTAAAATCATAAAATAAAAAATCGGCAGTATAGCTGGATGTTTTGAGTTGCTATACGGCCGGGTTTTTCAGATTTACAAAACAACAGCTTTTGTTTTGCATCATGTAAATGCGGGTAACTCCCTGGGAGCAACCAAATTGCCCCCGCGTCTCGAACGCCTGGGGGGGGATCTGTGCCCCAGGGAGTACCGTGATCCATGTCCAGTAGGGAGTTAGTGCCATTGAGCACCGATACAGGGACAGACGGAACGTCACGGCGACCCGCAATCTTCTAACCTTAAATATACTCAAATCATGTATATAATTCCCTATATAAAATCTAGACTCACCCTCCGTACATTGAGTGGCACACCCAATTATGCTGTCTTTTCTCAACGAATCATTTGCAATTTATATCCATAAACAACCCAATCGGAACAAATTGGTCGAACCATAGAAAACATACGTAGTATAATGTGCGTTATTTGCGCGCGTGGGGCCACGCCTTTGGCCTCTCTCTTTTTGTCAACCATATCTCATTTCACAACATGAAGATAAAAATACCTTTACTTCTGTACGCGCTGATTCCGCTCGTTGCTTTTTCGGCCGGAAGCGCTTTCGCTCAAAGCCAAGTTCAAGGTACGGTGCGTGATGCCTTGTCATCTGAACCGCTGCCTGGTGTGAATATCGTCATCAAGGGAACCTTTGAAGGAACCACCTCCGACATCAATGGAGTTTACAGTCTCACTGTGGCTTCACTACAGGACACGCTGGTCTTTTCCTTTATAGGGTTCGACACGCAGGAAATTGGAATTGATGGCCGAACAACCATTGACGTAGACCTAGTCGAAACGGTCTATGAAGTCGGTGAAGAACTGGTGGTAACAGGCTATGGATCCCAGGAGCGTCGGACCATTACAGGTTCCGTCTCCAACCTCGGAGAGGAAGATTTTGTGACTGGTAACGTAAACTCTGTCGAGGAAATGATCCAGGGCAAGGTTGCCGGGCTCCAAATCACTACCCGCAACGGGAATCCAAATGACTCACCGGATGTCCGGCTGCGTGGAATTTCCTCTTTCGGGGCAAACCAGTCTCCTCTGGTTGTCGTGGACGGCGTTGTTGGTGGCAGCATTGACAGCATTGATCCCACGGATATTGAGTCTATTGATGTGCTCAAGGATGCCTCTGCCTCAGCCATTTACGGAACTCGAGGATCCGCTGGCGTGATCCTTATCACCACCAAAACCGGTGAAGCCCGCGAGGGGGTATCCGTAGACTACAATGCCTACTATACTTTCGAAGGAATTGAAAACCGTCTGGATGTACTTTCCGGTGACGAGTTCCGTCGGTTATCTCAAGAAACTGGTTTTGCTGCCCCGGATTTGGGCCATAATACGGACTGGTTTGAGGAGGTCACCCAGCAAGGCTCAAACATGGTTCATACCCTTGCACTCAGTGGTGGAAGCGAAAATTCGATTTATCGAGTTTCCGGGAATTTCCGGGACCGCAATGGAATTCAACGCTACACCGGCTTCCAGGAAATCGGTGGACGACTCAACTTCACGCAGTGGACGCTTGATCGCAAGTTGGAGATCACGATCCAGTTGGCAGCCAATAAGAGGGATCAAAACTTCGGCTTTGCGGATGCCTTCAAGTTCTCCGGTGTCATGAATCCGACTGCACCGGTCACGGCAGACGGATTTGAGAATACTGGTGGATTCTTTGAACAACCACTCTTCAACTACTTCAATCCGGTCGCAATCATTGAGGAGGGGAGCAGGATTGGCGAGAGCAAACTGTTCTCCGGTGTTTTCAAGGGCGATTACGATTTGTCCTCTCTGTTTCCTGGTCTCTCTATTGCAGTCCAGTACTCCTACCAAAATAACGACCGGGTTGCGAGGAACTTTTACTCGCGTCGTCACAAAGTTGGTGGCGGAGCGACTGCTGCCGCGCTTGGTCCCGGCCGTGCGGAACAATCCTACTCAGACTTGGAGAGCGAGCTCTTTGAGACAACGCTTCACTACGCGGGTGATCTGACCAGTGATGTTGCGCTTGAATTCATCGGCGGATACTCTTTCAATGACTTTGTCAGTGAGGGCTTTAATGCCGGTGGAGGTGACTTTGTCACCGATAAGGTTGCCTACAATAACTTCTCCTTTGCACAGGACTTCAATCAGGGCGAAGCAGACGTAGGCAGTTTCCGTGAAACAAATCGCCTGATCGCCTTCTTTGGCCGTGTAAACGCAAACTATGACGGCACCTTCTTCTTCAATGCAAGTGCCCGCCGCGAAGGATCCTCACGATTTGGAGTTGATAACAAGTGGGGGCTTTTCTGGTCCGCCGGGGTTGGGGTTGAGTTGGCAAACCTCGTCGAACTCCCCTACTTCAGTGAATTGCGCCTTCGGGCCAGTATTGGTAAGACCGGGCAGGACGCTCCAATCAGCGGTCTTTCCCTCTCCAGGCTAGGTCCTGCAGGAAGTTTCTTTGTGGGTGGTCAGTACATCCAAAGCTTCAGCCCAGTCAGTAATCCAAATCCAAACCTGAAATGGGAAGAGAAAACGGAGATCAATCTTGGACTTGATTTCGTGGCCTTGGATAACCGGTTGAGTGGTCGAATCGATGCCTATCAGTCCACGACCAGTGACTTGCTCTTCCAGATCGCAGTACCGGTTCCGCCAAACCTGTACCCCACCACATGGAGTAATGTTGGCGAGTTGTCAACCAGTGGACTGGAACTCTCTCTGGACTACGAAATTCTCCAAGGCAGTTCTGCCAGTGACTTCACATGGAGTTCTGGGGTTATTGCTTCCTTCTATTCGGAAACAATGTTGGACAAGTATCTGACGGAAGATGTTCAGTTTTTGGCTGAGCCCGGAGCACCCGGACTCAACAACGTACAAATGATTCGAATCAAGGAGGGCGAGCCTATTGGTCAGTTATGGGGCCCCCGGTTTGCTAGAATTGGAGATAATGGCAAGTGGCTTTTCCATGCCGCAGATGGCACGGAAAAAGAGTATGAGGCACTTGACTTCCCGGGTGACGAGCAGATCCTGGGTAATGGCCTTCCTGATTTTCAACTGGGTTGGTCAAACCAGATGTCCTATGGAGATTTCGATGCGAGCTTCTTTGTTGAGGGTGTCTTTGGTCACCAGATCGCGAACATGTTCAGTACATTCTACTCCGTGCCAAAACAGATTTCATCTTACAACGTCTTGCAGGATGCTTTCGATTTGGCCAGACTCAACGATGATCCACGCTGGTCCAGTTACCACGTTGAAAACGGAGATTATGTACGTTTGAGCAATGCCTCTGTTGGATACACTCTCCCCGCGTCTGTGCTCGCAAACAGCCCCATCAGGCGGGTGCGATTCTATCTGTCCGGCAACAACCTGTTTACTATCACCGGCTATTCCGGCCTGAATCCACAGGTACGGTACGTGGACCGGGATCAGGGACAATCCGGACAGGGAGCCACCGTTGGTCCACTGGGACCAGGTATCGAGCGGCGTTTAGAGTATTTCACAACACGCTCTGTCAGTTTTGGCGTCAATATCAATTTGTAACAACAGACCAACAAACGTAAATAGATTGAAAATGAAAAAACCATTCACACTTTGCTCGTTGGTCCTTGCGGTAGGCATGCTGCTCTTTGCTTCGGCGTGCACGGACCTTTCAGAGCCCGTTGACGATCAGGTTGAGCCGGTTGACTTCTTTCAGGATGACCAGCAGTTTATTTCTGCCATGGGCGATGCCTACAGTAACTTGGGTAGCGTTGGAGGAAGTGGCCCTCCGGCCCAGTTGAACGAAGTCACAACCGATGAATTAATCGTCCCGACCAGAGGGCAAGACTGGTCTGATGGTGGTTTCTGGTTCCGCCTCCACACCCATACCTGGACTTCCGAAGAAGGTACCTTCGATGGGTTCTGGACTGGGTATTTCGGCGGTGTCAACAACGCCAACCGTTTAATTTTTCAGTTCGAAAGTGCATTGGCTGACGGAACCGCCAATGCTGACTTGGTTACTCCATTTGTGTCCGAATTGAAAGCACTTCGTGCGTTCTACTACTACTGGCTCCTGGATGCCTTTGGCAATGTGCCTCTGGTAACGAGTTTCGTTGACGCGCCCGAACAGCCGTCCCAGCCATCTTCGAATTTTGATGAGGGTCGGCGCATGGTCTTTGAGTTCGTGGAAAAGGAACTCAAAGATAACCTGCAAAACCTGAGCACAGATACCCGGGCCACCTATGGTAGAATGAATGCTTATGTGGCGCATATGACGTTGGCGAAATTGTACATGAATGCCGAGGTATACACTGGGACTCCACGATGGAACGATGCATTGACCCACCTGAATGAAATCATCAATTCGGGCATATTCAGTCTTGCAGATGACTACCATTCCAATTTCCTCATTCAGAATGATGGATCCCCCGAAAATATTTTCGTCGTTCCCTATGACAAAGTATTCCGGGGTGGGTTCAACCTGCATCAAATGACCCTGCATTATGGAAGTCAGAATACCTACAACTTCCAAAATCAGCCATGGAATGGTTGGAGCGCTACGCAAAAGCTCTATGAATCTGTGATTGATCCTGTGCAGAATCCAGGACCCCAGGGAGAAGTTTACGGAGTCAACCCAACCAGTGATAATGCCGGTCTTGAGCGTGTCATGGGAACGATGGATAACCGCCTTGGCAATTTCCTGGTTGGCCCTCAGTATACCGCCGCTGGTGATCGTGTCGAGGATTCAGGTGTATTCAGTGATTTTGACATGAATGGACCGGCTCTTTCCTTCATACCAACGATTAACGACCTCCAGGGGGTCGCCTGTCGCCAGTGCGGCGCACGTATTGGTAAATATGAATTTGAGCCTGGAATCGGCAGTAATATGAGTAACGACTTCGTCATCTTCCGATATGCGGATGTGCTCCTTCTCAAGGCAGAGGCCTTGTGGAGACAAAATCCAGCCAGTGCGGAGGCCTTGGCTCTGGTCAATCAGATTCGTATGCGCTCCGGTGTAGATGGCTTTGATGCTTTGACCGAAGATCGGCTTGTTGCCGAACGTGCAAGAGAGTTGTTTTTTGAACAGACTCGACGACAGGATTTAATCCGGTTTGACGGGGTTGCCGGCGGCGAAACACGCTACAATGACCCCTGGAAATTCAAGCACCCAGCAGGTAATGCAGAGGGGGCGGTCACTGCGGCACATTACAATGTCGCTCCGATCCCCGAAGACCAGCTACAAGCGAATCCCAACCTAGTCCAGAATCCCGGTTACTAGATTTTGCAAATTCTCTCGGGAAAAAGTCCTCCTGTGCCAAAGCATAGGAGGACTTTTTTGTCTCATTCATCTGGAAAGCCCTATTATTCCTCAGCAGCTTTGAATTCATCAAACCGTTAGCCCTCCAAATACAACCAGTAACCCACATGCGCTACCTGATCCTTTTGTTTGCCCTCTTTCCCTCAACCCTTTTTGCTCAAGAGGGGACGGTAGAATATTCTGTGACCTTTGACATGGAGATGCCATCTATGGAAGCAATCATGGCAAACCTACCCCCAGACATGCCACTGGATTCAGCCATGATCCAGCAGTCGATGCAGCGAATGTCGAACGTCCAGGAACAGTTTCGCACCATCCCAATGCGTATGGAGTTCAGTGGACACAAATCTTTAATGACACCTGACCTCTCATCATTGTCCCCTGGAATGAACCCATTTGGAGGAGATATGCCTTTACAGTTGACCTACATTGACCATATGGAAGGCACGACGATCACACGGATGCCCAGCTTTGATGAAACGGCATACTTGATCTCGCAGAAAATTAAGCCCCTTGATTGGAGCCTGATTGACGCAGACAGTACGATTCTGGACTATCCAGTCAAAAAGGCCGAGTTTTCATCCGATACACTCAACGTTGTTGCCTGGTATTCGCCCGAGATTCCATCCATGGTCGGGCCGATGCAATTCGGCGGACTTCCCGGTCTCCCCTTACTGATGAAGACCAACATGGAGAGCCCCGAGGGCTTTGCTATGAGTTTCAATTTTGTTGCTCTACGGCTTGAGGAGGGACTTGAGAAGAAGATCACACCTCCCGAGGGCACCCTGGTGACCCCGGAAGAATACCTGAAGATTATGTCGGAAAAATTGAACGCCCTCCGATAGTGCTTATCAGACAACAAGCATACAGAAGTAGCCCTGTGATCTTGAAATAGCACTCAAGCCGGTTCTTGAAGGAGGCATTGGACCGCAGTGCGGGCACACCCCCGCCTGCACGCTGGGTATTGTACCGGGAGCGGGACTCGAACCCGCACGGCCTTGCGGCCAACGGATTTTAAGTCCGTTGCGTCTACCATTCCGCCATCCCGGCTGAAACACGAGCGAACTAATTCATAGTGTCAAGCGTTCCTGAAACCATGAAAAAATCTTTGAAAATTGACACACTGCGACGTTATGCCCAAGAAGCTGCGCTGCACTCCTTTACCCCCTACTCTGGTCAATCAAGAGCAGTCTTGGTACTCATGTCAGATGGAGACTGGACATGTGGGGTTCGGATCGAAAATGCTTCTTACTCTCTGGTCATCCCCGCTCTGTCTTCTGCACTGGCTAGTACCGCCTCAGTTGGGAGAAAAGACATTGCAGCCATTTTTCTCAGTGGTCCTGTAAAGCAGGAGGAAAAAATCGCCATCCTTCAATCAGGGACACCATCTCTGGATCAATTGGATAAAGACTTCTTTGGCACACCGGGATGTACCTATCGGATCGGTAACCAACTCTCCATAGGTAAGCATTTTCCCAAACCAATCGACCCAAACACTGGAATCTGCCTTGCAAGACATGCAGCAGGGTATGCCGATACACCAGAATCGGATTTCCCTGTAGGTGCAATTGCTGTTACGGATGAGCTTCAATATTTCCAGGGTGCCAATATTGAGTATCCTGACTGGACACGAATACTTTGCGCTGAACGTGCGGCTATTGCGGCAGCGATGAGCGCAGGAGCATCAAACATTCAGAGCATCTACATTTCCTGCCCCAAATCCACGGCAGCTACCCCCTGCGGGGCCTGCAGGCAAGTATTGTATGAAGTTGCTCCCGAGTCAGTTGTCTGGTTTGATCGGGGCAGTCAAGCGCCCAAGTGTTTTCGTACCAAGGATCTCCTGCCGGAAGCGTTTCGTTTGACGAACCCTCATCGTGCATCATCATAGTACGCTACCATAAATTGTTAGATTCTACCGCGAATGTTGTGGATCGAGGCAAAATCACGGTAAAACCCAAACCAATCCAAGTGGCACCAGACCCGCTCTCTCCGATGATCATATAGCGTCGCCGTCTCGCCTGTCTCGGAATAAACCAACGTGCCCCCAGAATACGAAATGTAGGCATTAGCCCACTGCTGCTCATTCACCAGCATCTTATTAACCTTTTCAGTCGTGCTCTAATCCTAAGCCGTATCCCTCACTGCAGGGGAATTTTTTTCCATTGAATACCCCTATATTTGGTTGAACTCCAAATCAATCATTTCATACGAATCGCGGTAGAATCAATTGTTACAACCCCGTTCCATTCTCCATTTCATCCCCAACATTATGAGTAAAATTGTCTTCTTCGTGCTCCTGTTTGCCATCCCTCATCTTGCAACTGCTCAGGAAAAAACTAAATACTGGATTTTCTTAACAGATAAGCAGGCTGTTTCCGGCAAGAATACACAGGTCGAAGAGAGTTATTTGTCTGACAAAGCGACCACTCGCCGTGTCCAGCGTGGAGAGTCAAGGTTTGCAACTATGTTTGCATTACAGGATGCCCCAATCTCCCGTGCATACGAGGCAGACCTTCAAAAAAGGGGCATCTCTATTGAGCAGCGTAGTCGCTGGCTGAATGCGGTCACTGCACGGCTAAGCGAAGAGGAGGTTGAACAAATCACAGTTCTTCCCTATGTGCGAAGCACACGCCCCGTCGCACGCCTGTCCCCTGCCGTGCTGCCACATACACCGGTATCCCCTGTGATTCCCCAAAGAGTTTCATCAAACTGCCCCTCAAGCCGTTTCGGAGACTCTTGCACCCAACTGGATGTAGTAAATGCAATTCCGTCAATTGAGCGTGGAATTAATGGAAGTGGGGTTACTCTGGGATTGATTGATACCCACTTTAGCACAGGTCGTACTGAGCCTTTCAGTCATTCTTCCTTAACACATATTCAATTGGATAATCGGCTCATAGAGGTCCGTGACTTCACCCAACGCGATCCATTACAACCTTGCCCCGGGACGGATGACCACGGAATGGCCGTTGCATCTGTTGCGGTGGGATATGACGAAGGGACTATCATTGGTCCTGGTTACGGTGCGACCATTTATGCAGCTGCAACCGAATGTGCTCCTTATGAACGGAACATTGAAGAAGACAACTTTGTCGCAGCGGTGGAGTGGATGGAAGCCGCGGGAGTAGACGTGATCACTGCTTCATTGGGGTATTTCGATTTTGATCCTGACCAACGGAGCTACACGAAGAGTGATCTGGATGGTGACACCGGGCTTACGACCATCGCGATGGATTGGGCAGCAAGCCGCGGGGTTATTCCCATCAACAGTGCCGGAAATTCCGGGCCGGGCCGACAAACAATCGGCACCCCTGCGGATGGGGACTCAGTGATTGCCGTGGGAGGTGTGCGGTCAGACGGTCGAATAATTCCTTTCAGCAGCCGCGGACCAACGGCTGATAACCGTATAAAACCCGATGTCGCCGCCCAGGGAGTTGTAGTAGTTGTGGCTGCGGGAACAAGAGGATATAACCTCTCACAGGGCACGTCATTTTCTTCTCCAATGGTTGCAGGAATCGTCACCCAGATTCTCCAAGTCAATCCAGACCTTGGACCTAGAGAGGTCTGGCATGTCTTAACCTCAACCGCCAGTCAGGCCAACTCACCGGATAATGACCTTGGTTGGGGAATCGTAGATGCTGATGCTGCAATCATGCATGCGATCGCACTCAACCGCTCAGAGGCAGACCTCCCCGTTTCCAGCAATCTGACCGTACATACACCTTATCCTAACCCGTTTCAGGATGTGGTTCATTTTACTATTGAGGCAGCTCAACCCGTCTCCCATGCTCGACTGATGATTATTGATGTACTCGGGCGAGAAGTGGGAACCGTGTATGAAGGACCGATCCGCGCGGGAGGGACACCTCTGCAATTTGATGGATCTCATCTGCCTCCAGGTGTTTATGCCTATACGCTGGATTTTGACGGTCGAACGCAGTCGGGCATGCTAACCCGCTTAGGATATTGATCATTTTTCCAGAATGAGACGAACATCAAAAACCTTCTTTCTGGCAACCAGCAGTGAAAAGTATGCGGCATATCTTCGTTTTGCCGTAGTGTCAACTTATTCTTCATGACGGCCTGAAATGGCCAGAAAGGCCATTCAATCAAAGTCTGCTTCGCAAAATTAGACGAGGAGGCGTCATTCATTACTTTTTACATCCCCCAGGGAACATGATTGTTCGTGTATCCAACATTTAAGACAGATCAGGCGACTTTACATTAGCAGATGATTGAATTTGGACTGCGTGCGTGGCCACTGATTCTGCTACTGATATTGGCTGGCTCGCTGACATGGTTTTCTTACCGCCAGACGAAGCCAGAGCTACGTGGAATCAATCGATGGCTCCTCCCTACGCTCCGAGCAATTGCTCTCGTGCTCCTGCTCGCCCTGTTATTTGAGCCTGCGATTCGCAGAAACATTAAACAGGAGATCTTGCCTGTACTGGCGATTCTGGTTGATGAGAGCCAAAGTATGGCACAACATCATCGGACAGAGATCCTACCATCTACCCAGGGACAAACTTATTATTTTGGATTTGGCGGAACTACACGCCCGATCGAAAACCTCGCTGCTGCGATGGACACCGCTCCACGCACGGATATCTCCAGCGCTCTGGAAGAGATCCGAACTTCGCTGCGTGACAAGAACCTGCGCAGTGTCCTACTTATTTCTGACGGTCAATATAACACAGGGCGCAACCCCGTATATGTAGCTGCCGACTACGGGATTCCCATCCACACCTTGGTTATCGGAGATACGCTCCAACAGCAAGACTTAATGATCGCTCGGACTGTGACCAATGAACTGGCCTACGTTGGGCAAGAAATCCCTGTTGATGTGTCACTGCTATTGCAAGGCTACTCCGATGAAATAGTTACGACCAGCCTCTACGTTCAGGACTCCTTGGTCACCTCCGAGACCTTGACCATTTCTGGAGGTGAATCCATTGCTTCGCTAAGCTTTATTCCCCAGGAAGAAGGCCTGTTTCAATACACCCTGACGACTACGGAGCTGGAGAATGAAGCTTCATCGGCAAATAATCGGGAAACATTTACGGTCCGCGTTCTCAAGCGAAGCCAGAAAATCTGCCTCATCGCTGCTGCACCCCACCCGGACCTCATCGCTATGCGCAACCTCTTGACTCGTGATGAGGTGCGCCAAGTTGATAGTTTTGTTCAGATGCAACCGGGCAGGTTTTACGAAGGCAACTTACCGAACTCGCTGAATGAATACGATGCGATTATACTGGTCGGCTTCCCCGGCCGTGAAGCCGACGACGTCTCACTCAATGTAGTCGCTAGTGCCGCACAATCCGGGATTCCACTGCTTTTCATGCTGACCCGTCAAACCGACCTGCAGCGCTTGCAGAATCAGCTTGCAAACGTGCTTCCAGCCTTGCCGGCTACGGGAAATATACTCTATGATGAAGCCACCCTAAAACTCACGCAGACTGGATTCCGAGACCCTATCCTGGATTTTCCCGAAGCATTATGGGAACGGCTTCCCCCTTTAGTGGCCAGCACGGGACATTGGAACGTAACCTCGGATAGCCGGATTCTCGGACAGGTAAACCTCCGAGGGATTACACTGGAAGAACCGCTGCTGGTGATACGAAGTCGTGCTGGACATCGAACGGCTGCGATCCTGGGGGCCGGAACATGGCGGTGGTTAAACCTCGCTGGTGACCCAGCGGATATGCCTCGCATCTGGCCACAGGTGGTTGAGAATCTGATGCAGTGGCTTACCACACCGGAAGATGATCGAACTGTACGCGTAGAGCCTGTCCTGACCGCATTTGATGGGAGCGAGCCGATAGATTTTTCTGGCCAGGTGTATGATGAGAGCCTTAACCCAGTTTCTGAGGTTGTAGTCACCGTCGAGTTAACGGCACCAGACGGAGTTCAATACCCCTATACCATGACCAATGCAGAGAGCGGACGATTTACCCTGCGAATTGATGCGCTACCCGAAGGGACCTACGCATACACTGCACAAGCCACACGGATGAATACATCTATGGGAACGGATCGCGGTGTCTTTACGGTCGGTTCCGTGAACCTGGAATACCAAAGCACAAGGAGCAATGAAGCACTGCTCCGACAAATCGCTTACCGCTCCGGGGGAGATTTATTTACCGAAGGGACTTTAAGTACACTCCCAGGACGGCTCAACTCTGACAGCTTATTTGCCCCGATCACGCAGTCTCAGGAACTGGAATTTGATCTGCGACGGATTCCCTGGATCCTAGGGATCGTCATCCTATTGCTGGGCTTGGAATGGGTGTTGCGGAAACGAAGCGGGCTCGCGTAATCCCCAGTGATCACGCGCCAATGGCCGGTGCGCAGTGCGAACATTCAAGCTGTTGTTCGCGAAAACTGTGCAGCCGGCCAATCAAAAGCGCATTCAGCATCAAGTCAGGCTACTGAAGTGTAACCTGCAGACCTAGGTTGAAAGAGCGTGGTAGCCCCAGAAAAACTTCTGCGTCATCCGCTCTGTTTGCTCCCGTACCATTACCGCGGAAAGCATTAAAGCGTGAGTTGTTTGTTGCGTCCTGGATATAGAACGAATCAAACAGATTGAACACGTTGGCAAATACGCGGATCTGCCCTGGCCCTAGACGGCGGGGAATCGTATAGCCGAGGTTAATGTCGAACACATTATAGCCCGGTATCTTCCAAACAGGCTGCCCCGACTGCTCACTATCTGTGCGGCTTGTAGGGTCAAAATCTGCATAATAGTCCGAGTAGGAACGTCCTGTAATTTTAGCATACATCCCCTTCACAGGGAAGACACTGATCGCATAGGCGATCTGTGTCTGTGGCGCATCCCCTACTTTTATATCCTTCACATAAAGCGATACGGTCTCCTGGGTGGATGGATCAGAACGGTCCGGCGTGTATCTCGCTGACACATCATCGGTATATTGCCAATTGCCGATGGACAGCGCCAAATCTGCACGAACAAAACGTAGTGGCTGATAAGCCACCTCCGCTTCAATCCCGCGGTGCAGTGCATTCAACCCAAGGATGTTGATCAAGCCATCGTCTCCGTCTTCCACCAAAACTGAGCGTGTGATCGTGCGGTCGTTCCATACGGTGTTGTACAGACTGACAGTAGTGTTCAATGTGCGATCCAGAGACTCATAAGAAATCCCGGCCTCTAATGCCTGGAATTGCTCATTCTGGGGGTCGGGGTTCAAAACACCCGTGATATCATTCAGTGCCCCATCAAGAATCGGCACCTTGGATACCAATCCTGCATTCACAAATACAGAAATCATGTCATTGACCAAATAGGACGCACCACCCTTGATCTGATATCCACCAATACGATCCGTAGAGATGGTAAATGTGGTCCCGTCTCCAGCATCCCGGAAATAATCCTCATGGGAGTATTTGATGGTTGAATATCCTGCCATTCCATAGACATAGATATCTCCACTCGTATAGGCACCCTGCACAAACCCACCTAACCACTCTACCGTGTTGGTATTATTATAATTGAACCGATCACCCGGCCGAAGCAATTTGCCGCTCTCCCCCCAGAAATCACTATCAAAACGCTGATACCCACTCCCACCCAGCAAGTCGCGCACCGTTCGATAATGGTCAATGGAGGCGGTACGCCAATCAATGCCTGCTTCAAGCGTTAGTGCTTCGGTCATCTCATGCTTGAATTTGGAGATTGCTCCAATGGTCCACTGCACATTATGGCTGTTCCGCAGAATCCCCTGGGATCCCCCATTCTCCTGGTTTGCAGCAATGGTACCATCGTAATCAACCACGCGTGACGGACCTGTATAATTCCACTGCATCCGTCCGTGGGTCCCTGTTCCCCCACCCTTGCCACCAGAGTAGTAGAGGACGGTTGACCAGAGTGACCGATCCGATAGCTGGGCAAAATAGTTCAGGTTCACCTGAGGCTTGTGGAAAAAATTCTCGCGCTCATTGATGATGTCCTGCGAATTGCGGCGAACGGTGCCAAAGCCATTATGCTGTTCGTTGGTGTACGAAGAGGAAACGGGGGATACATTTTGGTTCCAGCGCCGCCCCCCTTCCGGGAAGGATTGCAGGATTTCTGTAATCGTTGCCTGATCCAGTCCATCCGCCTCGAAAACTTCACGGGCATAATCGTGGTCATAGGCAGCAATGTTTTGCCGATAAAGGTTCTGCCCATGCCGCTGAGGTGCTCCAACCGCATAGAAATCAACCCGATGCCTCTTGTTGATATTCCATGCAGCGGCAACATAATAAGCCCATGCATCCGTCCATGTGCCGTCATAATAGCCATTGCCGGACTTCCGAACGCCACTCACCGTAAATGCAAAGCGGTTGTCAATCAATCCTGTCGAAGCAGAGACGGTTGATTTGAGGAATCCGTCATTCCCAAACTCCTGCTTTGCCATGATCCGACGTCTATTTGCAGCAGGATCCGTAAGGATGTTCAACGTTCCACCAATGGAAGGCGTCGCCAGATTCACTGCGGACAACCCCCGCTGTAACTGAATTGAGGTGGTCGCATCCCCAACGCCATCCCAGTTCGACCAGTATACCCAGCCGTTCTCCATGTCATTTACCGGCACACCATTGATCATGACGGCAACATTCCGCTGATTAAATCCACGTACATTCACCCGTGCATCCCCTGCTCCACCCCCCTGAGCGGTACTATAGACGGAGGGGGTCGTATTCAAAACCAACGGCACATCGCGAGAACCTAGTTCACGCTCAACCTGGAGTTTTTCGATGTCTGAATAGGCAACTGGAGTTTGCCGGTTTAAGGCTCTTGATGCGAATAATTCCAAGGCTCCCAGTGCCTGACTCGACGCCTGCAGCGCAAAATCAAACGTGACATCCGCATCCTGGAGCGTAATGGACTGCAATACCACTTCATATCCGACAAAGGACACTTCAATCGCGTAAGTACCCGGGGACAAATCACTAATTACGTAGGCCCCATCACTATCTGTTGCTGTACCGGTAACTGTGCCGGCAATAATAACAGTTGCGCCTGGGAGAGGTAATCCGGACTCCGCGTCGGTTACGACCCCGCTGATGGTATTCTGAGCGTATATAGAACCGGCAATTAGGAGTGAGGCAAGAATCGAAAAAGTAGCTTTCATGGTGAAAATTGAAATGGTTATGAGTTGTGTTTTACTCGAATGGAAGCAGGAATCCCCACCTAATATTTCCTCACTGTCAACACAAGATTAAATATAGGTTCTACTGCGATCTCTTTGTGATAAATGTTTGAGTTTCTGCGGAAATAATGTAGGTGAGGTTAGAAATTCTGAAATGGGCCTGACGTATGCTCGTCTCTCGTTCCAGAGTTTGGGACGGAGCGAGATTTCGTCTCTAAACAAAATGCAGCAGGACCAATTTAAAGGGCTCTTCGCTTTTATGAGTGGGTAGCTTGTTTTTGGAAGCCTTCCGGGTACAGATCCAGTCCACCGAGATAGAAGTAAATTGCATTGGTAAACCGTTGTTTGTTTCGGAATCCACGAGCACGGACTTTGACGGTTTTGATGCGGCTGTTGATGCTTTCGGCGGGGCCATTGCTGACCTTTAAGATCACTGCATTGATAATGCCCCACAAATGATTCTTGATAGTTTCCGCGGCGTCTTTCATCGGTTCCAGTCGGCAACGCATGGCCCAGGACAACCATCGTTTCCATCCTTTGAGTGCCCATGTGGGATGGACATAATGCCATAAGTTCTGGGAGAATTCCTTGATGGCCCACGCACGAGCTGTTTTCAGCGAACTGGTCTTTAACTGGTTGAATCGTTTCTTTTGCCGCGCAGACATATTCTTCGGATTGGTCAGCCAATCATACTTGGTTCCAGTGAGATCGTAGTTGTCTTCTTTCCGCAATTCTCGGTTCTCTATCCGACGGACTTTATCCACGGCATCGCTAATGTATTTGGCCACATGAAAGTGATCAAATGCAATCTTTTTTTCTGCGTTGGGGACGCACGTTTTCGTGATGCTGATATACGCTGGCCACATATCCATGCTCACACTCTCAATGGCCTCCAGTTGCTCGGGAGAACATCCATCATAATACCCTTTCAAACTCGCCTTTGTCCGACCCTCGCCGACATACAGCACGGTTGCCGTGTCTGGATTGGACACCACAGTGATGTAATTGTGACCTTTCTTATAAGAGGTCTCATCGACACAGAGATGCGCGATCAGTTCCTCTTTTTTGCGGGCACGTCCTCGCAGTACCGCACGCTCCATAATGTTGGCAATCATCGTCCAACTGACTCCCATCCTGGTCGCCACCGTTGAAATATTGGTGGCATCCAGCAACCCGTTAATGACCTTCGCTTCAAATGCCGTCGTAAAACGCACGCGCTCATCCGCCCAGGGCACTGAAACCGTCTTGATTCCATGCTCCGAACATTCCACCCGAGGAACTTTCGCAACCACGGTCGTCTGATATTCACAGATATCCGTATGGCGCCATTTCCGAAGACGATGGTCGTAGCCAGGACAAACTTTGGTGCACTCGGGACATCGAAGTACCGAACCCTCCGAACAGATTACATGGATCTCAGCCAGCTGCGTTGCATCATCTTGCTTGATCTCCGAAACCTCCCACGGAGACTGAATCCCTAACAATCGATTGATATCTTGAATACGTACACTCATGGTCAATGAAATATTTGATTTGAACTCCAAAAACAGACCCAAAATAAATAAAGAAATCCATTCCGAATCTATTCAATCGCATCGTGGTTCATCTTAGTTCTGACTCCGAACCCACTTGAAAAGGGGAAGACCCATTTAAAGAAACCGGACCTGCAGACGCAGATACCCCTTCCTTGGACGAGCAGACCCGGCGGCCTGTCTCATATCTTTACAATCGTGACTCCCGGATTTGCATCCAAGCACTCAAATGCTTTGTTCACCTCGGCAGTTTTCAAGTAACTATGGATCGCGCTGCGCAGTGCGCCTGTACCAGTGCCGTGAATGATTTCAACCGAAGATAAATTCGCACCGGCACCCTGATCCAGCAGCTTTTCTACCTCCGAAAGTGCCTCACGTACACGAAAACCCCGAAGATCAATGCGGGTCCGGGGCACAGATACACGCACCTTGCCCTTCTGACGCAGCTTCGTTTGCTTGATGGGAGTGAGACGCTTCAGCGCAACCTTCATACGCATATTCCCGGCAGAAACCAGCGCATTACGCCCCTGAATGGATAGGATCTCACAGGGAGAATTCCCAGCATCGATGACGGCCTGCTGCCCTACTTTCAGCTGAACTGCAGGTAATGGTTCCGCTTTCCCCGGCGTTCTGCACACCGCAGGGCTGGATGAAGGACGCGCAGAATTATTCTTGGGGGTTGTTTCGGGCTCGGGCATCTTCGGAGATGATTCCAGTTTGGAGATACGATCCCGATAACTTGCAATGAGAGATTCCAGCGTAACACCCGGCTTGCCTAGGATTTGACGAGCCCGTGCCAGAACAACTGGATTGAACTTCATTCGACTGGCAATCCGAAAGGCGTAAGATGAGCCGGGGAGTCCCTGCCGAAAAAGGAATGTCGGCCGCAAGGTGTCTTCATCAAAATCCATTGACCCGTTGACGACCTCCGTCGCTTCATGCGCATACGCCTTTAACGTACCGTGATGTGTGGTCACCACCGTTAATGCTCCTGAAGCGGTAAAATGCTCCAATGCCGCTTGCGCAAGTGCGCCCCCCTCCGCTGGATCTGTACCCGTTCCGATCTCATCCACTAACATGAGCACGCCCTCTGCCGCCACCTCACACATTTGCTGCAAACCAGCAGTCCGTGCACTGAACGTAGAGAGATCTCGTTCAATGGATTGTTCATCGCCGATTTCTACGAGAATTTGCGTGAAGGACCCAAATACTGATTCAGGATGCGCAGGAATCGGGATACCGCACCCCAGCATGGCAAGCATTAAGCCACACGTTTTCATGGCTACAGTCTTGCCCCCTGCATTCGGGCCCGTAATGACTAGGGTTCGTATTTCTCTGCCGAGGGACAGTGTCAGTGGAACAATTTCTTTTGATTTGCCGGTTAGCAGTAGCGCTGGGTTCTTCCCTTCACGAATTTCCAGTAACGGTTCCTCCGATAATTTTGGGACCACGCCTCCAAACCTAATACTCAATTGTGCTTTGGCATGCAGGAGATCAACCTTCCCCAGGATGATCAGATTTCGTTCTATCGTACTGGACTGCTCGCGTACGCGTTTTGTAAGCTCTCGCAGGAGTCGTTCAATTTCCCGCTGCTCCTGCGCTTCCAATATCCAGACCTCGTTACCCAGGTCAAGGCAGGTTGCAGGTTCGAGGTATACGGTCTGCCCTGTCGCGGAGCTATCATGCACAAATCCTCGCATTTTCCGTTTCGCCTCTGCGCGCAGTGGGATGACCATCCGGCCAGCACGCATTGTCAATTGATTCTCCGCGGCATAACCCTGCTGGATTGCCTGATTCAGTAACTCACGCAATTTTTCCCTGAGCGCCTGCTGACGCTGACGCAGCCTCCTTCGAATTTGGCGTAATTCTGTCGACGCAGTGTCCTTTACTCTCCCATTCGAGTCGACGGTGCGCTCAATGTGCTGCTCTAGTTCTTGCAGTAATCCAATCGGGCGAACCACCCTGGACAGGACGGCATAACCTTCTCTGGAGAAGAATGTCCGTATTCGCCGGCTTGCTCGACAAACTCTGCGCACCTCATCCAGGGATTCGGCATTGAGCATGGCTCCATCTGGTTGTGCCTGCTCAAGGTATGGGCGCACATCAATAAAATCCTGCAGAGGAAGTGTGTCTCCGCGCAAGAGATGACCTTGCAATGCATCCGTGTGCGTTAGAGAAACCCTCCGCACCGCTGAATCAGGTACTGGATGCAATGCATTGAGCTCTTCTATCCCCATGGAGCTCACCAGCAACTCTTTCAACCACCGAACCAGTGTGTTGAAACCCAGTTTTTCTGCCGCTCTATCCGAGACCATTTTCATTGCAACAAATCCAGTATTCCCTGATCCATTAAACCCTTCTCCAGGCCTATTGAACGCCATCCTGCACCGATCATTCCAAAAACCTCAATCTGCCCTATCTGCGCCGTGTGCAGCTACAAAATACATAAATCAGACCCACCCTAGGTATGGAGAGATAAGGAGACTCTGCCGAATTCTGCTATGAAGTAGATCGAACTTATGAATGGGATTCGTACCTTATTATGTAGATATACTTACTCTGTATGATGAGGCAGGTTTTAACTTTTTTGCTGGTCATTTTCTGTACTCCAGCAACCCTTTATGCCCAATATGCACTCCAGTTTGGCGGTGCGGTGACCGTTAATGACGGGCAGATCCTTGTCGGTGAAGGCCGACAACTCCTTCTTCCTGGAAACGTCTTTGTTTACGAGATGACCGAGGACAGTACATGGGCACAGACACAGATTCTCACACCCGGTGGGGAAATTGCTATCGGATTTGGACGAAGCTTGGCAACGGAAAATACTACATTAGCGATCGGTGCCCCGCTCGCCAGTGAGGTATACATCTATTCCCGCTCCAATAGCGGTTCATGGTCTCTGTCAGAAACCCTTACCCATACCCATGCTCAGTTTGGCACCTCCCTCGCGCTGAAAGGGGATCATCTATTGGTTGGTGCTACGGGTGGTCCAACCTCCAAAGGTGGAGCCTATCTGTATTCCCGTGATGAAAATGGCTCCTGGCAAATGACAGAGGGATTGACCCATAGCAGTATTTCAAGTGCAGATCAATTTGGTCGTACCGTGGAGATTCATCGCAATGACCTTGTGGTCGGTGCTCCACGCTGGGATAACGGAAAAGGGCGCATTTTTGTCTACTCTTACGATGGGACTCCCGAATTACAGGTACAGGAGATTCGATTGGATGCAGGCAAAGGAGGGGATCAGTTCGGAGTATCCATCGAGTCTGCTGCAGACTTTCTGGTAATTGGCGCACCGGGGCACAATGAAGGCACGGTGACCTTGTTCTCCAAGAATAATCATGGTCAATGGAATGAGACCCACACCATTACGCCGGCAGATACGACACAGGATCAGCGATTTGGTGGACAATTGGCCGCCAACGATCGTCGATTATGGATTTCAGCTCCCCGTTTCAATGAACGCAGCGGAGGCCTGTATCATTTCGATCTCTCCAATATGCAATTATCTGATGTACTGAACCCTGACGCTTTGCAATTTCGTAGCGAATTCGGGGGAAGCCTGGCTGCAGATAATGGTATTGTGGCCGTGGGGGCTATCGGGCAGGACAATTATGAAGGTGCGGTTTTCCCTCTACATGTAACAGACCAAACAATTCGGGTGGGTGAGGCGTTCTTCAACACTGCCAGTGAGATTACATCCATTACCGGAGAAATGACCGAATGTGAAAGCGGAGCGGCAGGCATTTTCCCGTGCGCAGAAGTGGATATGATTTCGTTTTTAACCCGACAGGAAATTGGGGCACGGCGTGGTATTCAAGTGAATGATGTCTGGGGATGGGAAGACCCTGAAACGGGACGTGAGTACGCACTGGTTGGGCGCACCGACGGCACATCGTTCATTGACCTCACAGACCCTCATCATCCGGTATACCTAGGAGATTTACCAAAAACATCCAGCGCCAATCAAAGCCTGTGGCGTGACATCAAGGTGTACAAAGATCATGCGTTTATTGTAGCGGATGGAGCCGGTGCTCATCATATGCAAATCTTTGACCTAACCCAACTCAGGGGACTCACTGAGCCGCAGGTATTCACTGAAACGGCTTTATACAGGGGTATATACAGCTCTCACAACATCATCATCAATGAAGAAACCGGGTTTGCCTATGCCGTTGGCAGTGATTCGGGAGGAGAGACATGTGGAGGAGCGTTGCATATGATCAATATCCAAGACCCTCTCAATCCTACTTTTGCCGGTTGCTTTGCCGATACACGAACCGGTGGGCGTGGAACCGGGGCCACACATGATGCGCAGTGTGTGACCTACGATGGCCCTGACCGCGAATATCTAGGCCGGGAAATTTGCCTCAGTTCAAATGGGAATGCATTATCCATCGCTGATGTGACCGAGAAAGATGCTCCAGTTGCCCTGTCCGTAGCCCGTTATCCTAATGTTGCCTACACGCACCAAGGCTGGCTCACCGAGGACCACCGTTATTTCTACCTGAATGATGAAGGGGATGAAGCCTCAGAGGTCGTCGAAACCACACGCACCCTCATCTTTGATGTCAGTGACCTTGAGGATCCGATCCTAGCCGGCGAGTATTTTGGTCCATCAAGTGCGATTGACCACAATCTTTATATCCGAGGGGATATCATGTACCAGACCAATTATGTAGAAGGACTCCGAATTGTAGATATTTCGGATCCTGAAAACCCGATGGAGGTCGGTCACTTTGACACAGTTCCATATGGTCCGAATGACAATTCGCCGGTTCTCGGGGCCTGGAGCAATTATCCTTACTTCAAAAGTGGGACGATTGTAGTCACTTCGGGGAGAGAGGGCGTATTTTTTCTGAAGCGCCGCCCGATAGATATGTAATTGGCAAGATTTTTGCGTAATTGTTCGTTAATCCCCTTCCGTGGAACCTGATTGAAATAAAACGGTAAGTAGGCGCACGCAATTGCGTTCTTAAACTGTAAACCATTCCAAAACTGTAAACCGACTTAACTCTTTGCAGAATGAAATCTCTTCGTCCTATCCACTCTGGATTTTTCTTGGTACTCCTGTTGCTGGTTACTTCCATTCCGGTAGCCGCTCAACAATACAAGGAGGATTTTAATTCAGCCCAGGAAGCGGCAAAGAATGCCGATTGGAGCGCTGCGCGCGATCTGTTTATGCAGTCAGCCTCTGGTGCAGATGAAGCATCCGATGCCGAAGTGGCACAGCGTGCTCGCTATGCTGCCGCTCAAATTGACTATAAACTGGGAACGGAAGCCTATAAAGCCGAAAACTTTGAAAGTGCCCTCCAACACTACTCAAATGGCGAAGGCATCTACCCCGCTTACATCAAAAATCTTTATGGAAAAGGTTTAGCCCTGAAGAAATTGGGGCAAATAGATGAGGCACTTGACAGCTGGATGGCCGTATCCGCTGCACCAGGAGATCGTAGAACGAGTCTCGCAGCTGAAAAAGCAATCCGCGATCACTTCATCAGTCAAGCCTCAACGGCTTTGGGAAAACGGAATGCTGCACGCTCCGATGCAGATGTAGCACTGGCTGCACTGGCATCTCTGTCTGAACTTATGGAAGCGGATGCAGATGTGTATTTCTATACGGCTCAGGCACACTATATCAAAGGAGATGGAGACGCTGCAATCTCTGCAGCACAACAAGCGCTGGACATCCATACAGGAAGCCGCTCGGACAAAGCAAAAATATACTATGTTCTGGGCGAAGCCTATGTAAGCGTCAATGACCGGACCGCCGCGAAAGAAGCCTTTCAGAATGCTGTCTACGGAGCCTATAAGCAATCAGCCGAGCATTACCTGGAAACGCTCTAGACTCCTGCTTAAATCCTGGAAATTCGTAGCCCGTGGTCCGTTTGGGATTGCGGGCTTTTTTTTGATCGAATACGGATGAGTGCATCAAATTTTGTTCTGGGTGAGGGCTGCATCATTGAAGATGATGTCGAACTGGGCCCAGGCTGCATGGTAGGTCATCATGTGGTTATTCGAGCAGGAACGCGCTTGGGAACTGGTGTCCGGGTTGGGGATCATAGTGTGCTCGGAGCCAAACCAATGCGGGCTCAACAAAGTACGCTGCGTACTTCGGATCAGCAGCAGGGTCTTACAGTCGGTGACCACTGCCTGATTGGAAGCAGTACGATCCTATACAATGGCTGTACTCTTGGTGCACATGTGATGGTCGCGGACTTGGCTTCTGTGCGTGAACGGGTTTCCATTGGCGAAGCCACCATTATTGGCCGAGGAGTCGCTGTTGAGAATGACTGCTTTGTCGGCGCTCATTGTAAACTGGAGACCAACGTGTATATCACCGCCTACTCTAACCTAGAGGACTATGTCTTTATCGCACCCGGTGTAACGACCAGTAATGACAATTTTGCAGGTCGAACAAAAGAGCGCCATAAATACTACAAGGGAGTCACGGTATTGCGTGGTGGGCGGATCGGCGCAGGAGCGACCATCTTGCCTGGTAAAACGATTGGACCTGATGCAATGCTGGCTGCAGGTGGTGTCCTGACGCATGATATTCCCGCGCGTGAGTTGTGGGCGGGAGTACCCGCCCGGTACCTGCGTATGGTTCCAGAAAACCAGTGGTTAGAGAATCAATAGCCGAATGAACATTCAGATGGTTGATCTCAGGGGGCAGTACCTGAGAATCAAGGATGAAATTGATGCAGCTTTAGCTCAGGTTTTGGACTCTGCGCATTTCATCCGCGGTCCTGTTGTATCACGCTTCGAGGCTGCGCTTGCTGAATACACGAAAACTGAATATGCCATCGGAGTCGCGAACGGGACAGATGCCCTGCAAATTGCCTATATGGCTCTTGGGATTGGCCCCGGTGATGAAATCATTACCCCTTCGTTTACATTCATTGCCACCGCAGAGACTGCCGCCCTTTTGGGAGCTGTGCCCGTCTTTGCAGATATAGATCCTGACACGTTTTGTCTTGATCCAGCCAGTGTTGAAGCGTGCATCACCCCTCGAACTCGAGCCATTGTCCCCGTACACCTCTTCGGCCAGTCTGCAGACATGGATCCGATTACTGCTCTTGCCTCGCAACACAACCTTGCTGTGATCGAAGATAATGCACAGGCGATTGGAGCAACCTATAAGGGCGTTCCCACTGGAAGTATGGGAACCATGGCGACCTGCTCATTTTTTCCTTCAAAAAACCTGGGCGCATATGGTGATGGCGGGGCCATCCTCACTTCTGATCCAGGGCTGGAAGCCCAGTCCCGGATGATCACGAATCATGGTGGACGACACAAGTATTACAATGAAGTGATCGGACTCAACAGCCGACTGGATGCGCTCCAGGCAGCAATTCTGGAGGTAAAGCTCCGGCATCTCGAATCATTTACGGAGCAAAGACGCACGGCAGCTGCATACTATCATTCGCTCTTTGAGAACGTTGCTGAGATTGTATGCCCTCATGAAGCTCCCTGGGGGCGCCATGTCTATCATCAATATGTGATTCGGGTAAAAAAGAGAGAAGAACTCACCAACTCCCTCTCCCAATCCGGTATTCCTCATGGGATCTACTACCCCGTACCATTGCATCAGCAGCCTGTATTTGGGGCCGAATCGAATCAGATGGTTCTCCCCGAAACTGAGCGGGCCTGCGATGAGGTCTTGGCTCTACCAATGCACACAGAGCTCACACCCGCTCAGCAGGAGCTGATCGCAGAAAAGGTAATTGACCATGCAACCCATCTGATCTATGCATAAAGTTCGACTAGCCCAGATCGGTGTAGGGTACTGGGGGAAAAACCTGTTGAGAAATTTTGACGCCATCCCGGCATGCCGCGTTGTAGCCGTCTGCGATGCAGATCCTGATGCAAGGCAGTTTGTTGAGGATCGATATCCGATGATCTCTGTCACGAAGGATGCACAGGAAATTCTATCCCGTGACGACCTTGATGGGATTATCATTGCTACGGAGACTCCCTCTCATTTCTCTCTTGCACGCACCGCTCTTGAGAGTGGCCGCCATGTATTCGTCGAAAAACCCATGGCGGAACGATCGGAGGAAGCGGAAATTCTGGTCTCGTTATCTGAGGAGACGGGCTGCCACTGCATGGTGGGCCATTTACTTCTCTACCACCCTGCGTTCAATTATGTGGAAAACCTGATTCAAGGCGGTGCACTCGGCGATATATACTACATGTACAGCGTACGCGTCAACCTTGGCATTGTACGTCAACGTGAAAATGCATTGCAGAGCCTCGCTCCACATGACCTTTCTGTCGCCTTGGCTTTTCTGCAGCGGGAACCCGTCGCGGTCGCCGTACACGCTCAGGCTTACTTGCAACCTGACATCTGCGACGTTGCATTCTCAACGATTTTTTTTGAAGATGGTGCACTTGCGCATCTCCATACAAGCTGGCTGGATCCCCATAAAATCCGCAAGATCACTTTGGTGGGCAGCAAAAAGATGGTCGTCATTGATGAAATGACGAGTGCAGAGAAAGTGCGTATTTATGATAAAGGTGTCAACCTGCCAGGGTATGTAGGATTTGCTGAATCCATGACTACTCGTGTTGGCGATATTCATATTCCAAATATCCGAATGTCGGAACCGTTGCGTATGGAGTGTTCCCATTTTATTGACTGTATTCGCACGGGCAATACCCCGCGTACCGATGCGCGCAACGGTTTGGCTGTTGTCCGTTTGCTTGATGCCGCACAAAAATCACTTGAATCAGGCGGAGCCAAGATCCCGATTACCTCTTAGGGCTCGCGAAATATTTACCTATCCGTCCATCGTTTTTTATTGGGTCTCTGACTTTTTCTCCGCAAGCATCTCATTGGATTTGAAGAAACCGACCCCCAAATTGACCATTACCAAGGGAACCCTCCATGCAAACCTTTGTCACAGTTGCTGGCCCGAACCAGTACCGGACAAAATAAACTTGCCCGTGCGTGCTTTTAGCGTTTCAACCTTTGGCGCTTGCCTTAGCTCTCCCTGAAAAATATAGCCTTGATTCTGCGTGCCAACCCGCTCCTATCTTGATCAACTGGTGACCCACTTTGAGTCACCCTCCTTTATCTCTGACGACCCGATCAGCCTATGTCATGCCTTCACTGATCAATCTGATCAGGAGGTTATCGGGCTCTATGCTGCAACATTGGCATGGGGATCCCGTGCGGTTATACTTTCGAAGCTTGAAGAACTATGTACCCGGATGCAGTTCAGACCATGGAGGTTCGTGACGGATTTTGACCCGGTTCGTGACCATGACGCTCTTCGGACTTTTGTGCACCGTACATTTCAACCGGAAGATTGCCTTGCATTCACTCATAACCTGAGCCTCTTGCTCCGCCAGTTTGGGACCGTTGAACGTATTTTTGGGTGCCAGCCTGAGGAGGCCGACACGCACCCGTCCATAGAACGATTCAGTATGCGCATGATGGGGGCTCGGTCCGACACCCCGATGAGATTGCAGAAACACCTCGCATGTCCCAGTCGTGGAAGTGCCTGCAAGCGACTCTCATTATATCTACGCTGGATGGTTCGCCCTGGGCCTGTGGATTTAGGTCTCTGGAATTCAATGAAACCCCATCAGCTTGTATTACCCTTGGATATTCATTCTGGGCGTCAAGCACGTATCTTGGGGTTACTTAACCGTAAAACGAATGATTGGAAGGCCGTCATTGAACTAACTGATGCTTGTCGGAAACTCGACAGGAACGATCCGGCACGCTATGACTATGCGCTCTTCGGCCTTGGAGCATATGGAGACCCGTTTGAATACTCATGACCGATCAACACACTTCTAGCCCAGAAATTTGCCTTGTTTTTCCCTGCTACAATGAGGAAGAGGTTCTACCCGATTTGCTTCGTACACTCAGGGCATTGGATTTAGGGATTCCGGCGCGGTTCCTGTTCATTGATGATGGGAGCACCGATGGCACGCTTCAGCTTTTGCAAGCGGCCTGCCAATCCGATCATCAAATGGCGTACCTGAGTTTCTCCAGAAATTTTGGGCATCAGGTCGCTGTAAGTGCTGGATTAAAGCATGCTCGTGGTGACATCGTTGCCGTCCTGGATGCCGACCTTCAAGACCCCCCAGAGCTCCTCAATCAATTTATTGCCAAATGGCGCGATGGTTACGATGTGGTTTATGGGATACGTACAAATCGCAAAGAGCCTTGGTTTCTGCGAGTCTGCTACGGTAGTTTCTACCGCCTTCTGGACAAAACAGCAAATATTCGAATCCCCCGGGACGCGGGAGATTTTGCCCTCATGGACCGTAAAGTGGTGGATGTGATTAACTCGCTGCCTGAGCATAATCGATTTGTTCGAGGCCTGCGTGGGTGGGTTGGGTTTCGACAAGTGGGGGTCAAGTATGCACGCCCGGCCCGTCATGCAGGGAAACCCAGCTACAACATGAAACGACTGACACGGCTTGCCTTGGACGGATTGCTTTCATTTTCGTCTGCCCCTCTGCGATTATCGGCATGGCTGGGTGCTGGAGCGGCTTTCTTAGGTTTTTGTTATCTCGTTTATGCTCTGTGTGTATTTCTAAGTGGGAAGGATCTACCCGAGGGATGGACCTCTACGGTCGTATTGATCTTATTCCTGGGCGGGGTCCAACTCATAGTGTTGGGGATTCTCGGTGAATATTTGGGGCGAATATTTGACGAAGTCAAAGACCGCCCGCATTATGTTATGA
>CBDBMQ010000014.1:0-51076 GCA_965207565.1 Rhodothermales bacterium
TGACCCGGCAGCCAACTGACTACCGTCTGGAGAAAAGATCGCGGAATACACCTGATCGCCTCCTGTTTCAAAGCGTCGCAGTTCCTTTCCTGTATCTACATCTGAAAGAACGATATCGCCGCCGAGCAACCCAGTGACTATCTGAGTGCCATCTGGAGGAAAATGATAAGGAGTAAACCGAATGCTGATAGAGTATAGTTTGTAATACCTTCCCGGATACTGTATCCCAGAAACGGACACTGCCGTCCCATGATGCAGAAGCCAATTGGCTATTATCTGGAGAAAAAATTACGGAGTTAACCTGATGTGTATGCGCTACATATCTTCGATCTCTTACGATGATAGAATCGTCCTTCAAAGCTACATCCCACAAAGAAGTAGATACGAGCTTGCGTCCACTTGATAACACTCGTCCTGATGCCCAGGCCACATGGATGTTATCTGGGGAAAATGCGAACAGAAGAAAGAGAAAGGTTGCTGTTAGGCAGTGTCACCGTTGTACGCCACCCGGCTGCAAGATCCCTAACTATGATTTCATTTCCATCGTTACTCGTCCCAGAAATTGTCCAGAGGCCATCTGAAGAAAATTTAACGGAAGCAACCTCATGTCTGTGAATGTACTCTGATATGACTCTCCCGTCTGCCACCCTCCATAGCTTAGCACTCTTATCGTCTGATCCAGAAAATACAAAAATGCCATTCGGTGCAAAAGCTATAGAGTTAACTGGACCTGTGTGGTTTAGGAAGTTTTGCAACTCTTGTCCTGAGTCCATGTCCCAAAGACGGACACTCCGATCCGTCTGACCCAGAAATCAACTGCGTTCCACTGGGTGAAAAGTCCACGGAGTTAACGGGACCTGTATGCCCCGTGAAGCGCTGCAGTTCCTGTCCGGTCTCTGTATCCCACAAACGAGCACTCCGATCGTCTGACCCAGAAATCAACTGCGTTCCACTGGGTGAAAAGTCCACAGAGTTAACGGGACCTGTATGCCCTGCGAAGCGTCGAAGCTCCTGGCCTGATTCTATATCCCATACCCGGATACTCTGATCTTCTGATCCAGAAGCCAACTGTGTGCCATCTGGAGAAAAGGCCACCGAGTTAACTGGACCTGAATGACCTACGAAGCGTTGCAACTCCTGCCCTGTAGATGTATCCCTCAATATGATGCTTTTATCTATGATCCAGAAGCCAACTGTGTACCATCTGGAGAAAATTCCACGACATTAATCCAATCTTGATGCCCGATCTCTTCGGCTGTCCAAATTGGCTGCCCCACGGCCGATGCTGACAGTAAAAACGTTAGGAAAAGAAGGATATATCTCATATGTTCGTTGCGATTTAGAATTGTCCCGCACATTGAACTCACATGCATTTATGCAGATGCCTCGGCCATCCCATTGACACGGTTAACAACCCCGTTCTTCGTACGTTTTGTCCAAGGATAACCATTAGTTGCCTACGCAATATAATCCATATCCGTAAATTACGACATGAAGAATAAACCTACCACTGTATCGTGTGAAGGAAGCTTGATTGGACACTCCGTTTAAGATTGCTGCAAGCATTACTGTAGCCCTTTCATTTGGAGTTACCAATCTGATCAGATCGCTGCAGCGTGCATTTTGTTTTGTGTTAATTTTCTCAATCAGCATATGGAGAATGTAATCAAATGTTCTATGGACAGTGCACTTCCCCTGGCAGGGGCGAAAGCGATGCAATGAACTAGTTGATGCCTGGAGCGTCCCATTGCAATTGTCTCAATTCCTCAATAATAATACTAAAATGGCCGGATTATCCGAAGAGTGTGTTCCTGAAATCACAGTGCAGGAACTGAAACATCTCATTGACAACAATGAGCAACCCTTTATTCTTGATGTTCGGGAAGAATGGGAGTATTCTATTGTGAACCTGGGCGGACACCTGGTTCCCCTAAAACAACTCTCGGATCGGTTGGATGAACCTTGAACCGCATCAAGAAGACAACATGATTATAGTTCATTGTCGGTCTGGAGGCCGGTCAGCCCAGGCGGTCAGGTTTCTACATGCTGCTGGTCTCACGAATACGAAGAATCTCCGCGGAGGGACTCTTGCGTGGAGCAAAGAAATTGATTCAAATTATCCAACCTATTAGGCCTTCTAAAACTGCGGCACCAATCCATGTAATTACAGGCCCTACCGCAACGGGTAAGACGGCTCTGGGCTTGAGGTTGGCTCAAGCTCTGGATGGTGAGATTATTTCCGCTGACAGCCGCCAGATCTATAAAGAACTCACAATTGGTTCCGCGCAAACCTACCGTCAATGAATTGGCGCAGGTTCCCCACCACTTTGTTAACGAACTAAATCTTGGTGAACCATATTCCGCCGGCTTATTTGCCGAGCAGGCCTCTGTACGTATTGACGAGGTTTTAGCACGCGACCGCGTGCCAATTGTAGTCGGTGGCTCTACACTCTACCTGCATGCACTTGTACATGGCTTGTCTCCAGCGGTGCCCAGCGATCCAGTTGTACGGACAAACATTGAGAAACGACTTGAAGAATTCGGAAAAAAAGCCCTCTATGAAGAGCTTTCGAAAATAGACCCACAGTCAGCCAGCACGATGGATCCAACGAAAACATCTCGCTTGATTCGCGCGCTTGAGGTTTTTGAACTGACCGGTACGCCTCTATCCAAATTTCATGGTCAACCCTCCCCTGCCTCCCCATGAATTTTGTGTAACAGTACTTACACTTGAGCGCCCTACCCTCTACCAGCGAATTGAAAAGCGAGTGGATTTAATGCTGGAGACAGGGCTTATAGAAGAAAATCGCCGGATTCGAGACCTGCAACTGGATCGAACATTGCCCGCCTTAAAATCAATCGGCTATCAGGAGCCGTTGGCTTATTTGGACGGCCATTGTAGTTGGCATGGCATGGTTGAACTCATTAAACGAAATAGCCGACGCTATGCTAAACGACAACTGACTTGGCTCCGCCGCTATAAGGCATATCGCCGAATTTATGCGCAAACCCCAGCTGACAAGTTGCTGGAAACAATCCTGACTTCACCGCAGCAATGATCCTGCCTTACGCAGAAGGCCCAATCGCCCGTACCCTGGATGATTGAGCAATGAGGCAGATCAGGTTGGCTTTGGGTTGGGGGGTTGCAGAACGAATCCAGCCGTGGTGAACAGAACCATGCTAGATTCAAATTCAGCAAGCATGTTAGCCTTGTTCGTAAAAAATAATTTGCGCCATTGCTGTGAGGTCCTGAAGTGTAAGTTTTCTTCCTGGGTATTCATCTTCCCAAGCGATCTCAGGCGATTCGCCAATTGATCCAAGATCGCTAAAAGTTTGTACTGGAAGGAGGATGTATACACGGATTCAACTACAATTACCCTGCCTCGGCAGACACGCATCGCTTCATGGAGTAACATTTCAGCGTCTTTTGCATGATGCAATACGCAATAGAGAAGTACCACGTCCAAAATGCTTTGAAGGCCATGGTAAGGGCCCCTGTTGTAATGAAAAATAGGGAAGGTCTGTTTGATTCATTGAAACAACATCGGCAAGCGAGACACTTGCCCCCAATTCCTTTTGAATCGATTCTCCTACATATCCCTCGGCACAACCTAAATCCAGAACGGTCATTACACCAATGTCTTTTGGGAAAAAGGGCCCGAATTCTTTTGAATTTTTTACTTGCCCTTCCACGCATCAAACTCTGCAACCATCCTGGAGCATATCGAAGTGTTCCGGCAATGCCCCACCCTGCCCAACCAATAATGACAAATATCCAATACGGCCCATCCACATACAGGAGATAGGTCGCTACAGACCACATTCCAAGCCAAATCCAATGCCATCCATGAGCTTGTAAACTTGCGGCCAAAAACAACGGAACCAGCAAGTACCACGGATGAACGGTTTGTACTCAAGACAAGATAGCAACCCGTTGTAATGAGCATTGCTCGTGCCAAAGACCAGCGCTGCAATAAATCCAGGATATACAAAACTGGGAGACTGCAAAGAAATATCAACCGCAGAAAAGGCCCCAATTGTTTACTCCAATCCTCCTCCGGTTAGCCACTGCAATCCAGATTTTAGGCTATAATAAAGGCCGGAAATGAACTCAAAAAATCGAGTATACAGGTCAAGTGACCCCGAAACATTGGAGAGGACATATGGAGCAGCGAATGGAAGCGCAAGCAGGATTGCTGTAATTGCACCCGGCCAAACAGCATTCCAACCATATCGCCTCCATAGGTATGGAAAAAAAAGAAAAGGAAATAATTTAATCCAGCCTCCGATTGCAAGAAAAACAGAAGCCCATCTTCCATTATTATTCTGGACTAGATAAATCACTAAGATCAGTGCCAACAGAAGTGCCGACTCTGTATGAGCCTGGCCTGCTGTTTCCAGAATGACAACGGGATTCCATGTATACAAAAGGACAAAATTCCGCTGACACAAGCCGGGCAAGTACCAGAATGGCGAGTAGCTCGGCAAGAATAAATAATCCTTTGATTAAATAATAGCTCAGAAACCCATCGGGTTGATGCCAAGTAGCTCCAAACCAAAAAATCAATTGCGAAAATGGTGGAGATACACTGATAAAGAGCTCAGAATTCAGGTACTCAAAGGTGATGTCCTGCTGAAGATCAGCAAGAGATACCTCTTCTGGAACGAATTCGTACGGGTTTATGCCTTCATGCTGAACCAGCCCATCCCATACATAGCGATAGGCATCATCCGAAAGAGATGGCGGAAGACCTATGAGGAATAGTCGGAACAAGAAAGCATATATAAGGACCGTTTTAAGGGAAAACCTTCCCATAAGCCAGCACAATATCCAGCACACACTCCAAATGTGACCAAACCAAATACGAGAGGGAGATGAACCCGGTCAACAGAGACAAGCCCCAACGCAAGAATTGAAGCACATAACCCAACATGGAACATCCACTGCCATACTGGGATTGACCGCAATAAAGCAATCATTGATTAACTATTTTATTGATTATGCTCTGCTTTCGCTACCATGGAAGTGGTCGTCAATACCATCGACCTGTCAGTAGAATGGGTCCCCCCATGGAACAAGGGGGCAAGTCGAAAAATTTGATGTAACTTTCTTCTTGGAATTGTCTCCGCATCTCCCGCATCCTTAATCATCTTCACGAAAATGACGCATCCTAAACCAGTTTTAGGCAAAGAAACATTCTTTATCAGCCTCGCGACTCTAGTTCTTATTATACTCTCGGCCGGGGTTTTATTCCTTCCCTCAATTGCGCCCCCGATAGAACCTGGTCTGAGATCTGAAAAATCCAAGTATATCAAGGATCGGCTTGGCTATCCTGACAAATTCCTGGAGTATTTTACAGGATGTCGAAGGACTCAATGATGGATATGCCCCCTACCCGCCTGGCCACAAAATGCGGGAATTCCAGAAAGCAATCCAGGCGAATGCGAAGCGTGGTCAAAGCGCGACTACATTAAACTGGTTTGACCGTGGGCCAGGTAATGTGGGTGGGAGGAGCCGTGCAATCATATTTGACCCAGCCGACCCTTCCAGAAATACATGGTATGTTGCTTCCGTAGGGGGAGGTGTATGGAGGGCCCGCCGTTCTGAGTCGTTCGGTCTACAGAGGGTCGAGTGGACTCCGCTAACCGACCACCTACCCAGTCTTGCGGCAACCACTTTGGATGTATCTCGAAATAATCCTAGCGTAATGTACTTCGGGACCCGGAGAGGGCTTTCGTAATATTGATGCCAGCTCTGGAGTTGGAATATTTAAGACAACGGATAAGGGAGAAAACTGGACCCATTTAACCGGATCATCCGTAAGCACAGATCAGGATTGGCGTTATGTTAACCGACTTGCCGTACATCCTGATTATCCAGATATTGTCGTTGCCGTAACCAACGGAGCAATATTCCGCACTGAAAATGGAGGGAAATCATTCGAAAAAGTCTATGACACGGATGGGTTGGCTGTGCAGGATCTGAAGGTTAACAAAAACAATTTTAACCTCCAGTTTGCTTCGGTTCACGGAACTGCGATTATTAAAATCAACTGACGGCGGGAATACATGGGAAGATTCATTTAGGAGGTTTTGCATACGGAGCAGCCCGCATTGAACTGGCAATTTCTGAATCGCACCCGGAAGGTCATCTGGGCCTCGGTTGAAGGTACAGAGGGAAGCCGAACAAATATTGATTTATACGATCAGAGATCTCCAATAGCGGATCTATATCGCTCTGTAGATAACGGGAATACTTGGCGCTTAATTGGAATTCACAAGCAATACCCCCCCCGTTGCTACCACTTTTCTCGGTAGTCAGGGATGGTATGACAATGCGATTGCAGTTCACCCATTTTCCCCAGACACGGTTTACTTAGGTGGCGTATTTCGCTGGAAAGCATGGATCAATAATGATGTAACGTTTGAGGCTGGGAGTATCTCCTTCGATGATACCAGTGTCCCCTTTTTGAGCTTTATAGATTTTTCGGCTAGTGGCGCAGGTGGCCGATTGGATGTGGGCCATCTAGTAGATGGTATCCAAGACATTACCATAGGCGAAACAAGGTCTGTTGAGGTTCGCTTTGGCCCCGGGCTTACGCAAATGGCACATCGATTCACCGTACCTCCTGAAGGTGGTACTAATGGAGACGGAGGGGGAGGAATTACATTTCCTGAATACATGTATGCTGATTATGTTGAGGTCCCGTTTCAGGTTTGGGATACAGACAATAACCGACAATTGATGGTTTCATTTCGAGACCAGGCAAATGATGGAGAATGGAGCCTTATCCTCGCAAATGTCGATGGGCCAGGAGAGACACATAGCAGGGAATACTTGTTTATTTCAAAGTATGACTATGATGCTTCCAACCCCAAGCCTGAGTATACAGAAGATGGGGGATTCAGCCAGGGGCTTATGTATATGCTCTGGCCAGTTCTTAATTCAGATTCGGAGGTAGACTGGGATCCCAGTTCCCCTCCGGCTGGAATTTTAGACATAGACTTTGGCACTGTAGAGGGGCAATATCGCAGTACGGAACTGTGGGAAAATGGAGACGTCCATGTAGATCACCATGGTTTAACGATGGTGCCTATTAATCAAAGCACAAATGAGTTTCATATTTTAAATGTGAATGATGGAGGTGCTGCTTATTCGCTTGACGCTGGGGAAAACTGGTACCAGGGAGACGAGAGTGTGGGATTCAGTACAGCGCAGTTTTACGACGCAACCAAGCATCCAAATATTGCAAGATATTTCGGGGGTACGCAGGATAATAGCAGCTGGATTTCTGGATTTAACCCCAGTAGTCGTCGAGGATGGCCGGATGAGGAGACGTTTTTTGGTGATGGGTTTGATGTGGTCTGGAAAGGGGCTGATTCGTTGATCGCGACAAGCCAAGGTAACGTGATTGGAGTATCATTTAACTATGGCCAGGACTGGTATTGGGCCGGGAATATTCGTGATTTTGAAGGGCAATTTCTAACCTCTCTTGGATGGACGCCAAAGTCAAAGGACGCAGTCTTTTCAATATCGCCCGAGGCTGGCCTACTTCGATCACTTAATTTCGGACTGAGATGGGATGCGATTCGGCCTCCAGAGGAGGCAAGATGGTGGGATGGGTTTAGTCAGGGCGGCAAGGTACGTGTCTCTCTTGCTGATCCCGCAGTCGTTTGGGCAGGGTACAGATTAACGCAGGCAAGAGACGGCATTGTGCTTCATGTATCTGACAATGCCCTGAGCTCTCTTTCTACGGTAAGATTTCGTCCGGTCGTTGCACCCGATTTCTCGCCGTCGGCCCCAATTGCCGGATTAGCAACGCATCCCTTTACTCGTGCCACGGCTTACGTCACATTTGCAGTTGCATGCAAGCCAAAAGTGCTCCGAACCGAAGATATGGGAAATACTTGGGAAGATCTTTCAGGATTTGTCGGTATCGGCGAGGATACCTGTGAGAGTACAAATGGATTCCCCGATGCCAGAGTATGGGACCTTGAGGTTTTCCGTGAAATACCGTGGGTCATGTGGGCAGCGACTGATATGGGCATCTTTGAATCGCGTGATCATGGTCAGACCTGGTCATATGCAGATAATGGATTGCCTGCTGTCAGTGTATGGCGGATTCGTATTGTTGGTGATGAAATTGTTCTTGCCACACACGGTCGTGGAATTTGGACCCTAAATATCAACGAGGTGCAGACGAATATAGAACGTGTCACCGACGAGATCCCAGATTCGTTTGAACTTTTAAGTAATTACCCAAACCCGTTTAATCCGAGTACGACGGTCAGCTTTAAGGTCGCAACGGAGAGCCATATTCGCCTGACTGTATTTGACATGCTTGGACGTAAAGTCGCGACTTTAACGGATCAGCCATATACTGGTGGGATACATCAGGTTCAGTGGGATGCTTCGGCGGTGGCGAGTGGGCAATATATTTATCGCATGGAGGTAAATGATAAGTTGATTGGTGCCAAAGCAATGGTGTTGGTCAAGTAATCTCTTTGTACCGCAGGCTACGTTTGGCAATAAAATATCAAACGTAGTCTGCGGCCTTGCTGCTCAATATGAACCTCATCTGCCATGGTTCGCATGAAATACTGGCCCCGGCCATGATCGGCCAACCGGTTTGCCTCCGTCAGTGGATCGCGTTGTGTCCAGTGAATGCCATCGCCCTCATCGGCCACGGTTAATTCAATTCGATCTCCTTCTTTTACTAAGCGAAGGGTTGCCTCTTTCTTTTCATCCCACTGGTTTCCGTGTTCCATTGCATTGGTCAGGGCTTCGCTCGCCAGGAGGATGACCCGGTAAGCTAAATTATCGTCCAAGTCCAGCATGGGGACAAAATCCTGCAAAGCCTCAACCGCATTGTCTAAATCCTTAAAGGTGGACGATAATTCTAGTTCAAGCTTTTTCTGATGCATGATCTCCCCTACCTTATGGCGTTTTAATTGCGGAGTCCAATACCCCGGCTAACGTTTCTGTAAGTCGATTACGACTGAACATAGATACAAAGGATTCATCGGGGCTGGGAAAATTCTTTTTATCCCAATCGCTCATTATTTGATTGAGCGCTTGGATCACATCAGCTTTATTTTCCGGCTCGACGATGTATGCTGCTCCATAACGGAGCAATGTCTGGCGGGCAGTCCCGGGTGGAACTAGTGCCAGTATAGGTTTTCCGGTCCCCATATACTCATATAATTTACCCGTTGAGATGCCTGATGCGCCCAGCCTACTGCCAATGGTCATCCACAGTACATCCGCTTCCTGCTGTAATTCAACGGCACGGGCATGTTGTACGTATCCCACGTATTGAACGACATCTTCCAATTTCAGGGTCCGAATTAGATCCGTAAACCCATTTGGTACGAGACCAGCAAAGATCGCTGAGATTTTGGAGCGCATTGCAGGGTTCTCTGCTAAAAATCCGCTGACCCCCTTCAAAAAATGTTCCGGTGTCTGAGCATCATAGAAAATACCTGTGTAGACAAGTTTTAGTTTCTCACGAGCAGATACCCATAGAGGGGCTTCGTATTCATCGAATCCATGAGGGACAACCTCTCCCCGCATGTTTATATCGCGATGCCTTTTTCTTAAAGCATCCAGGATTGGACGGTTGATTGTTGTGATTGCAGATGATTGTACCAAGACCTGTCGCTCCTGTTGAATATGCAGCCTCCGATGAAGAGCCGTGGGGTAGACATGTCTCGGATTACCAACCCAGTCATCACGGAAGTCTGTAATTAAGGGGAGTTTTAGTCTTCGGGAAAGTTTCCTTCCAATCAAGTGACCAGTATAGGGTGGTGCACTGGAAAAAACAGCGTCAAAGCGCTGAACTGCTGCCTGACGTAAGCCTGCATGTACTGCAAATGGCCTCCAGCCTAATTTATTATCAGGGATAAAAAGCCAATTACTGATATAGGCCAGGGTCTGTCTTCTTGATTCTTGAGGTAGCCTTACGGTCGCACCCGAGCGAAAGAATCGTGTTGGATCAAGACTCCTTGTGCGTACGACACAAATGCCTGCATCTTCAATCGGAGACCAAAGTGATTCATCATAGGCAAAGTATCCTCCTGGCTTTGCCGTAATGACCGTCGGTTGCCATCCATATTCCGGTAAATGGCGTACGAATCCTGCAATTCGCTGGACTCCACTCAGTCCGAGTGGAGGGAAGTAATATGCCACGACCAACACATGCCGCATCCAGTACGCTCAGAAAGTTATTAGATCTCGCTCAATATGGGACAACCGTTCACAGGCAGACGAGCCAATCACCACCGTATCCTCAATTCGAATCCCAAATTTATCCGGTAAATAAACCCCTGGTTCAATTGTAACCGTATGCCCCTTGAGTAAGGTAGCCGATGAATTCTCCGAAATACGGGGCCATTCATGAACTTCTAAACCAATGCCATGCCCAGTACCGTGGCTGAAAAATTCCTCCAATCCATTTGAAGCTAGTGTGGATCTGGCTGCTTGATCAATCTCCGAAGTTTTAATGCCAGCATGAGTCACTTGTATGGCCTGATCCTGCGCTTCCTGGACCGCTTTGTAGACAGTCCTGAACTCCCCTTCTGGTGCCCCACAATACAATGTCCGTGTCATGTCTGAAGCATATCCGTTAAATATGCATCCAAAATCTAATAGTACCGGTTCACCTATACGTAATTTCTGGTTACCCGGACGGGCATGTGGGAGTGAGCTATTTGCACCAAAGGCAACAATGGTTTCGAAAGCCATTCCAGAGGCGCCACGAATCCTGTGATGATAATCAATCATTGCTGCCAATTCATTTTCACGAACCCCCGGCGTAATCGACTCACAAACTTCCTTGAATACAGAATCAGAGATCAACTGTGCCTGCCGCATCCTTGCGATGGCATCCTCTGACTTCACCGCGACATGGCGGTTGAGTAAATTCTTCCTGGGAAGCAGCGATATTCCAGACAATGAAGTTTCCCAATGAGTAAGTTCTGCAAGTGTCATATACTCCGGCTGGATAAGCAATCGGTCTCCCGCGTCCACCAAGCCCTCATTTTTTGCATGATTAACCAGATCATGTGACCCAATATGGGTTTGTGCTCGCTGTACTTCCAAGGTTACCTGGGTCTCATACCGGCGGTCCGTGAGCAAATGTGAATTGTCTTTTCTCACAAGAAGAAATCCATTTGATCCGGTAAATCCACACGCCCATCGAATATGTGGCAAATGGGTGACGAGCAGCCCGGTTGCATCTTCAGAGGTCAGAGTTTCTTGAACCCAACTATCTTGAATTCCAGATTCGGGTTTGGAGTTATGCACGATCAATTGGTTTTAAACAGATAGGATGATTCAACGCTGTATTGCCAATTTCTCTCGTGACTGGATAGACTTCTAAGTCCAAAAAGTTCTCCTGTCCGATTATTTCATAGGCTGTATTGGATTGATTGAGATAGGCATCCATCATGTCAGGGTTCACGACTACCGGCATACGATCATGGATGACTGAGATATCCCTCTGCGCGGAGCGTGTTAGGATCACACATTCATTTTCGGTATAGAGCCCTGCGAGTAGGAGTGGAAAACCATTTTTGCTTCGAATACAGTAGGGTTGTTTACCACTGGAGACGGCTCGCCATTCATAGTACGCTGTAACCGGAATCACGCTGCGCCGCGTTCTGAAGGCATTCCTGAACATCGGTTTTTTTTTACGGTTTCTGCACGTGCATTAATGACGGGACGCTTCATTTTCGCCCAGGCCGGCAGCATCCCCCATCTGAAGGTAATCCATGCTTTGTCTTTATGCTCATTGAGTTGCAAAGCGTAAATCCTGCTGCCGGGTGCAATATTATAAGAAGGCTTGGCCCAGACAATAGATTCGACTCCTTGTCGAATTTCCAAAAACTCGCCAACTCTTTCTGGGTCGAACGATTGCACTATACGTCCACACATCGCACACTAAATGGCATCCCCCAAGAATTGTAGTCGCCAGAAATCAGATATTCTATCCTATTCATTCAGTTGTCCGGAAAACATTCAGTTGATCATTATTACTGACTACTATGATACGATGATCAATTTTGATGATCCGGCGTGTGTTTCCACGTATCCAGAAATTCCCAGTGCCAACATCTGTAAAGCCTAATTCCCCATCCCCCGCCAACATAAGCCCTCGCCCACTATTCATGCGACCTTCCTCTGCTCGATTTGAATAGTCATTACCTACAAGGAAGATGTCAAGATTCCCGTCATCATTGAAGTCAAAAGCAAGTGCATCTCTGACGGGTGAAAACTGTGCGGACAGGGGGAGAGGTTGAGGGTCGAAGCTCCCTTCGTCCGTGAACTCAAAGATTACCGAAGAACTATTTTCGGCTTTCAGCAGGGTGGTGGGAGGAGCATATCCTGCCATTATTTCATCTGTTGTTGCAGCAGCATAATCTGAGTATCTCGGGAATCTTATTTGAATATCTGGTAATTGAGCCACAATCTGATCTCGTGACGCAACGGGTACATTAAATCCTTTCACATGGCTGCTGTATACAATATCCCAAGTCCCGGAGTTGTCAAGATCTCCCGCGTAAAGTGTCGCCGGGTATTGGGGAGAGACTTGAATTTGTGTATTCAGGCCTCTATTTCCGGCGATAAGATCCACGTCACCATCCATGTCCAAATCGGCAGGGATCACTTGATTCCAAAACCCATTGGATCCCGTCAATCCCAGTCTACTACTACAATCCTCCAGAATACCGGAATCGCTGATACAATAAGCTCGAATTGGTGTCCAATGACCTGCAATCAGGAGTTCCATTTTATCATCACCGTATACATCTGCCCAAACTGACGTAGTGACCATGCCAGGATACTGTAAATCTGGTGCCCAGCTTGCTGTCCGATCCCGAAAACCATCCGGCGTATTCTCTAAAAGATAGCTGCGAGGTGACTTTCCAAATTGATCGGGAAGATAAAGCCCTCCAACGAATAGGTCGGTATCACCATCTGAATCAATATCATAGGGAGCAATATTACTGGTGACGGTTTGCATTGGAGGCAACAAATTCGGGGCATGCACTAAGCCACCAAAGCCTGTGTTGATATAGAGACGGTCCTGCCAGTAACCAGGTGTAGGGCCTGCCCCACTTGCTACATACAGATCCAGCAGCCCATCTCCTGAAAGATCCATCAGGATCGCGTCAACATCTTCGTACTCTGCATGCTGCTCGAATACGGGAAGTCTTATCTCTGTGTAGGTGCGATCAAGTTGTTGAAGAAACAGGGTTGCTGCCTGCCCTCTCCCACCACCTATGAAAATATCAATGAGACGGTCACCGTTAATGTCCCCACTTGCGATGGCGGGTCCTTCCTGGGCCAGATCACGAGGCAAAAGTGGTTGTTGGCCCCAGTCCGAATAGTCATCTTCTCTATGCTGATAGTTGAGACCTGAGGATAAATCAACTGTGACAAACTCTTTCCCGGGAAGAGACTCGGTGACGCTGTCCTGATATGCTTCACTGTATTTCACCTGAATGGCCTGTCGGGTAGCAATCTTCTCCAGCCGCTGAAATCGGCCATCAGGCCAGTAAATCTCCACATTAACTTCGTCCCATTCTCCCGTTCCAAAAAACAGGGCGGGCTCAAGAGATGAGAGGTAACCGCGGACAAAAAAAGCTTCTTGCATGATAGATTGCCCCTCACCATAAAGCAGGACTTTTGCTCCGATACCGTGCTCGTTTCCCGGTGGCCCCTCCAGAGTGATTCGGAGCGCTCCCCCCCTGCCCTGCTCTTCTGCCTCATTCCGGTAGAGAAGTACTTCCTGGTTGAGGTTGCTAATGACAACATCCAAGTCAAGATCACCATCTAGATCCGCCAAGGTCATTCCATTCGAATGGGTTGGGAGCTCAAAGCCCCAATCGGTCGTCACATCCTGAAACTGGATTCCATCTTCCCCTCGAAATACATAATTGGGGACACGCGTCGTAGGCATCTGCTCCACCATTTCCAACCCAGACACCACCTCTCCTCGCATCTGGGCCTGTCTGGACGCGTTCGGTAATGTGGTGGAGAGAAAATCTAAATCCGTATAATCACGCAAGTAGCCGTTCGTCACGATCAAATCTTTGAGGAGATCCCGATCCAGGTCGGCAAAAAGCGGTGCCCAACTCCAGTCCGTATTGGAAACTCCTGCCAGTTGCCCAATTTCAATGTAATCGGGGCCACGTCGCAAGTGCAGCATATTCCGCATATACTGCTCATGGAAGCCATCTATCCGCAGTTGGGTATAGAATTTATAATCCTCTGGCCCCTTGAGTACTTTCTGGCGGTAATTATCTTCGGCAAGCATATCCAGCGTGAAGATATCCGGTTGTAAATCATTATTGATGTCCGCGATATCCGCTCCCATAGACGCATAAGAGGTATGTGTCAGGTATGACTGAATGGATTCAGAAAATGTACCATCCTGTTGATTGATATAGAGGTAATCGTCTTCGATGTAGTCATTGGATATATAGAGATCTGGCCATAAATCCCCATTTATATCACTCACAACTACGCTCAAGCCATAGCTCAATGGGTTGCCGATAATTCCTGCCTCCTCACTTACGTCAATGAATTTCCCGGCATCGTTTCGAAAGAGTTTGTCTCCCGCCAGTGAGTCACGCTGTGCACGCATATAGTCTACGACGAAGTGAGCGTAGCGCCGTATGGAGTGATTCAGCAAATACATATCCAGATCGCCATCATTGTCATAGTCAAAGAATGTGGCATGGTTGGAGTAAGAGGGATCATCCAGGCCGTAGGTAGCTGCTTCATCCTTGAAGGTAAGATTACCCTGGTTGATGTAGAGTGAGTTCCGTCTGCGATCTGTTGTTACATTTCCGCTGCGGCAAACATAGATATCCAGGAGCCCGTCCCCGTTTACATCCGCCATAGTTACTCCCGTGGTCCAAGTGGGCTCGTGGGTAATCCCAGCCTGCTCGGTAATTTCTTCGAATGACCAATCTCCGCGATTCAGATAGAGACGGTCAGCAGTCATGTTGGCCGTGAAATAAAGATCGACCAGCCCATCATGATTTAGATCTCCTGCTGCAACCCCGGCTCCATTATAAAAGTATTCGTACTCTAGGACATTAAATGCATCCTGTTCAATAATTCTATTTTCAAAGGATATACCGGTTTGTTCCATCCGCGTGAATAGCGGACGCTCCCGCGTACAACCCGCGAGGAGGATCAAACTCGAAACAGTTCCGACGTAGAGTAGGCGACCTATCGGCATACACTTATCTTATTCTAAGATTTCCAACAGTATCCAACGATAATGAGGTGGGTTTTTTCCATTTTCTGGATTCAATACTTAGTCGTATCCTCTGTTTTGGCTCAGGAAGCAGAAATTGCACGGGTTTTTACGGAAGAAGAGTTTTCCTCCTATTCAGAAGCTTCTACCTCTTATCTCGAATGGCTTAAGCAGGCGGCAGATCCAAACGTGGGCGATCCAGAAGAACTTGCATGGCATCTGCGCTGGATCACAATGATTACACCACAAGAATCAGCTGTCCACAAATCTGCTCACTCGCTCATCACTGGAAAAGGAACACATGAAGATACGGAAGCAATTATCACCTGGTGGCATCGCCAAGACCCGTTACCCGCTACGTATCAAAATGAACGGATAGAAGAGCATCTGTATCGAGTTTACTACGCAAAGCAGCACTATGCTTCCCGCAGAGACTCGCTGGGGGTGGATGACCGAGGGCAAATTTTTGTGCGGTTCGGTCGGCCTTGGCGCCAGGCAGTGATCAAGCTTAAAGATCCAAAGCTTCAAGTTTTACCACTTGAATATCGCCTTCCCCGGAATGAGATATGGGTGTACCGTGGCATTCACGATGATGCGCATTACCTTTTTGTGCAGCTGTCTCGTCGCAGACCGTACCGGATTGATGCGCCTGAAGCTCTAATTCCCCCCAACCTCCGGGGAACCCGGAGAAGAGTTGAGCTTCTCCTTGTCTGGATGGAAGATATATTCGGACAATTAGCCATGGAGCATGACCACTATGGAGCGATCTATGACGCAGTCGTAAACTATACAACACTACCCACTTCCGCCCCCCTTAGGCCCTACGAATTTTCTCAGAAGGCGATCCAGGATACTCGAACCAGAGATGATCAACATCAGCTGCGTCGCGCAAAAACTGTTCCCCTCAGTGCGACCAAAGTATACGGAAATGCCGTAGATCTGCCCCCTCAAGTAAGGTTCAGTCGATTTTTGGAGCGAGACGGCTCAACTCGGCTGGAGGCATATTGGGGTATTGAAGTGAGCGAACTCCGCCCCAGTCGTCGTATGATTCGCCGTTTACAGCAGCTACAGCAGAGGGTATCGTCTGATTTTATATTGAGCGTCGGCTTAACAAAGCGTGGACCTGAATTCGAGCCTCGGAACATTCAGCTCCGGCGATACCATCTGCCGAAGGGTGCAGACTCAGAACAACAAATTTACTCCTGGATTACCCGTGATTTCACATCTCCCATCACGATGCAGTGGTCTCTGCATTGGACGGTTCCTGATTCGGTACCACCGCAACCTGCCGCTGCCTGGGCAATCGGGGTTGCTGATGTGGATACACTGGAAACACTAAAAGGAGACGGTGCCTCACTGGAGCTCAGCGACCTGAAGCCGCTCCGATTGGAATCTGCAGATACGTTTGATGGTGCAGTTCCCTATGTCGGTCGTGAGATCCGACCAGATACACCCTTTGCTGTGTACTTTGAGACGTATTTCCTGCGTTTCAACGAGGAAGATCGGACCCACTATACGGTTGCGTATTCATTGAGCAGCGAGGGCATAGATCCGATTACAACCTCCTTTGACTATGAGGGAAATGCAGCGACCGTTCGCGAATTTATGGTGATTGATATCGGAGAGTGGGAAATGCCAGGGCCGCTGACTCTCATGCTAACCGTTACGGATCAGGTTGCGGACACGACAAAGTCCAGATCAATTGACTTCGACTATGTGGAATAGCCTCAGAATTGTTGGGCTCCTGCCTGATATTCGCGATTGAGTTCGATCCTGCCAGATTACAGTGCACTGGCTGCGGGGTAAAATAAAACAGGGGCATCCGCAAATGCAGATGCCCCTGTTTTGAGTGGTCAGCGCTCAGTTACTTGTCCCACCAGACGCGTGTGGTTAACTCATCTGGTCCCTGGGCAGCAACTGCTGCAGAATAGTTCTCTGGATTGGCTACCGCCTCATTCTCCCTGTAGCGTAAACGGCGAGGGATGGTGCCGCCAGTTACATTGCCAGGATAATCAACAGGAGTGAGTTCGGGATAACCGGTTCGTCTCCAGTTTGCATAAGCTTCGTACTCGTTGAGTAATACAGCAGCCCAAAGCTGTTCGTTAATCATCTTCATGCCATTTGCAGCATCGTAGGGATTCGTAGCCAGATAAGCGTCAATATCTTCGCTCGCAATCGCCCCAGCCGCACCGTACATCGCAAGATATTCCATCGCGGCACGAACACCATTTGCATAATGAGTCGCAGCGTCTCCACTGTGCCAGCCACGCACTGCAGCTTCGGCCTTGAGAAGCTCAACTTCGGCGTAGGTCATGAAAAACATTGGATCATCCTGTCCCTTGATCACATCATTGGGGACCATGTATACATCCATCCCACACGGTTCAGCGCCGGAATCACAACTTACCCAACTGGAGTGGTTTTCAATTCCATGGTCGGCGTCTGATCCACCGGTAATCCGGCCATTCGGCATCCCAATTGGCGGGGAGCCAGCCACCGGGCTTTGTCCATAGACATACAAGCGTGGGTCATTATGATCTACCATCCAGTTAGCGAAGAATTCACTGATCCGCGGACTCCCATCTACGAGGAATACCGAGCCGTTTCCATTTCTCCAGCCAGAAGGGTCATTATGGGGAACATAGGCAATGTCATCATTGCTTTCCATGGTTCCACCAGCAATGGCTTTCTGGACCCAACTCTGAGCTGCACCGGGATCAACTTTAACCAGACGCATGCCCAAGCGCAGCATTAAGGAATTGGCCAACTTCCTCCATTTCTCCACATCTCCCTGATACATCAGATCGCCGCCACCAAAAGAAGGGCTGCCTGAGTTTAATCCCGAAGCCGCAGCCTCAAGTTTTGCCAGCATATCCGGATAAATCGTTGACTGCGCATCATACTTCGGCTGGGTAATCCCCTCAATGAACCCCTTACCTGCTTCAGAATATGGAATGTCTCCATGGAGATCGGTCAGTCGATGGTACATAATCACACGTACGACTTGCGTGATATGATGCAGATTTACCATCTCTGGATCTTCCGCAGTCTGCAGAAGGAGATCTTCAATATTCTTGGCGATATTGGGATAATACCGATCCCACATTGCAGCAGAATAAGATGCAATATATCCATACTTGTCACCTGCCCAATAGCCAGGCAAGGTGGCAAAATGCTGAATCATCACAGAGCTGTAAATCAGATTGGTTCGCCAATTCTCGTAGCGCTCACCACTTATCCGTAGTTGGATATTGGTTAGCTTGAAGTTCGGGTCAACCTGAGAAGCTTGCGTCGGATTTACGTTTATCTCTTCAAAACCTGAGTCACAGGAGGCAATCAGGAGAGACAAACACAAAGCAGCCGCTATCGAAAGTCTATTCAATTTGGTCATAGTATTTGAGTTTTTCAAGTGATTAGAGGCTACAAACGGACATTGAGATTGATGCCAATGCTTCGTGTCTGCGGCACCCCTGCGTGCTCAAGTCCAATCCCACGGTTCGTGCTGTTATACAGGGATTCTGGATCAAGATTGTCCACGTTGCTGTGCAGCAACAAGAGGTTTCTGGCGATGATGGAAATTGATGCAAATTTGACCGGAGTGCGGACAAACAGGCGTGATGGCAAGTTGTAACTAATCGATACTTCCCGAAGCTTCACGAAACTGGCATCATAAATGAATTCCTCGCCGATCGTTCCTCCACCAATCCTTCCAAAGTAATCCTGCGGATCGACTTGAACCGTATTTTCCTGACCGTCTGCATTGACACCATCCCCGACAATATAGCCTACGTCACGGCCTTCCAACGTATTCTTATGAAGTCCATTACTATACCCTGCACTGTTGGTAACGGAGAACATCTCTCCACCGAAGCGCATATCAAAAAGCAGATTTACTGAAAGATTCCGCCAGCGTAATCCGCTCCGAATACCACCACTCAGATCGGGGGTGCCATTGCCAAGTACACACAGATCGGAGGTTTGCATGGGCAGCCCGTCTGGATCATGTACGATGGGGCCGGTTGCATCACAATCGGAAGCGTCTTCTCCAGTTGGTACATTCTGGCGAAGATATTTGCGCCCTTTGATTGATCCATAGGCTTCCCCGACATCAGCGGTCACAAAATTCCCTCTATGCCGGCTTTCGCCGAGAACCAGTGAAGTTTGACCTTCCACAAGCTCCACAACCTCATTCCGGTTACGTGCAAGGTTGACATCCAGATCCCAGCGCCAGTCTCCCTGACGGACAGGTGTAGTGGAGATCAGCACTTCAACTCCCTGATTGGAAATTTCACCTGCATTAATCACCTGGCTACCAAATCCTGATGCACTCGAAATCGTCGTAGATAGAATCTGATTTGTCGCACTCTCCGTATAGTAGGTGAAATCTACACCGAAACGGTTCTGCAGAAAGCGTATATCAAAGCCTCCCTCGATCCCTACCGTTTCCGATGGTTTCAGGCCGGCTAGAGGGATGTTTCCCTGTGCAATCTGTCCGCGCGGCTGACCAAGGTGGCTGCCAGCTAATCCATAAGTTAATGCCAGCTGGTAGGGAGATGTATCCCCACCAACCTCCGCCCATGAGGCACGGAGTTTCGCAAAACTGACCCAACTGGGCATATCAATCGCATCCGTCAACACAAGGCTGGCACTGACAGAGGGATAGAAATAGCTATTGTTCTCTGTTGGAAGCGTAGACGACCAGTCGTTACGGCCTGTCAGAGTCAGGTAGAAAAAATCGTTATAGGATAATTCCGCTGATCCATACAATGAGTTAATCTGTTTCTCATTATAGCCATAGCCATGTGATCGGGTATTCTGGTTCGTGACGACCTCCAGCCCCGGCACATTAAACCCTCCCCCACCGCTCAACGATAGCGTCTCGTTCTCCCGGTAAAGTATATTTCCACCCGCGGTTGCCTGGAGTCCAATTGAACTGGTCAGACTGCGATCAACGGTTAGGAGAAAGTCAGTATTAATTTCGGTGATCCGAAACTCGGTCTCCCCTTGACCGCCCACTGGGCTGTAAGCGGTTCCCCATGGAGTAATCCCCGTCCGACGTGTCGTGTAGGTATCGCCTCCAAAACGCCCGTTTAAATGAATCCCTTCGGCAAATTTATAGCCCAAGGAGACAAACCCTATCGCACGTAGATCTTCATCCTGATTCGTGTACTGATGGGCGGCCCAATAAGGATTCTGCTGATAGATGCTCCCGAATAGGCCTCGGTGCAATTCAGTACCATCCACATCAGTCCCATACTCTGTGCAGTTTTCCTCCTCAGGGGGACACCGCATGGTTTCCACATCCACGTTCGGTGCCAGCTGATAGACGGAATAATTTGCATTCCCCGGCGAGTCACTTAACCTTGGGCGATTATTTACAAACTCCCGGATCAGGTTGATTTTCGCATCTGCGCTCAGGCGTGAGCCAAATTGTGAGGATCCCCTGACTGAGATCGAAGTACGTGAGAGTCCTGAATTGGGGCTAATGCCCTCATTCGTCAGATGAGAGAGTCCAATCCTCAGAGAGCTGACTTCATTTGCCGTTGTCAAGGCGATACTGTTCGTACTGGTAAGCCCGGTGTTATAAAAGGACGTCACTGGGCTGGTGACTAAGCCGTATGGTTGCTGCGTACCGTCCCAACTTATGGTTTGTCCACCATCAAGTAGAGGGCCCCAGGCACGATCAACAGTCGAGAGCGCTTCATCTACCGAAGTCGGCTTTTCGCCACGGGTACCCTGACCATATTGGGTTTGCCAGTCCGTGTTAACCAGGACATTCTCAAATGTAGTGTTACTGGAAAACTCAACGCCTAGGCCCAGACCTGGTGAAGCTTTCTTAGTGGTAATCAGAATGACTCCATTTTTCGCGCGGGTACCATAGAGTGCAGCCGCCGAAGGTCCTTTCAAGACCGTCATCTTTTCGATGTCGTCGGGATTAATCGAACCAATCCCGTCGCCACCGTCTGTGCCACCCCACATACCGGCACTACCCAGAGTTGTATTATCAATAGGAACGCCGTCTACCACGTAAAGTGGTTGACTATCCTCGCCGAGGGATGACGCGCCGCGTATGATTACACGACTCGAGCCTGCGGGCCCGGTAGCGGGCTTCGTGACGACCACACCGGCTACTTTACCAGCCAGCGCATTTGCGACATTGTTCTCTCGAATCTCGCGCAGGTCCTCACCACCCACTTCGGTCACGGCATATCCTAGTGCACGCTCCCTTCGCTCAATGCCACCTGCGGTCACAACAACCTCTTCCAAGAGTCCGGTATCTTCCTCAAGGAGGATCGTAATGTCATCTCGACCCTCTACCGCAATAGTTTGACTTACGAAGCCAATAAACGTGATTGAAATTGATGCATCCAGGCTGGATACCTCAAGAGAGAATGTTCCATCCACATCGGTAGCGGTGCCATTCAGTGTGCCGGTCTCGACAACCGAGGCACCCGGCAGGGGCGTGTTGTCAACGGCGGACACGACCATACCTTGGACAGTATGATCTTGGGCATGTGCAACCTTGTCTAGTGACATGAAGGATGTCAGCAAGACACACAGACTACACACGTAGATCCTGAGTATATTTTTGAGCATGATTATTCTATTTAGTGATAGGGTTGTTGACCAGAAAAACGTTCTTCATAAGCAAAGCAGTATTGCTGTAGCATGCGAAAACTCCAATAAAACCTCCAAGATCCACCTACCCGGCAATCTCCAGTGAGCCAGTATAAGCACCTGAGTAATCAAAATCAAAGAGAACTACACCCGAAACTGCAACTCAATCTCCCCCGAAACCCAAGCATTATATTCACGCATCGGGTTTTGTTCCATTTCGGACGACGGCTTGCAAGACACCTAACCGCAGAACGGGCATGAAGTTCATATAAACTGGTGTAGCATAGCAGGTTCCAATTACGGGTGATATGTATGTTTTAGGTTACATTTTGTTATAATATAGGACAGATAGCCACGAAGAAGGATCCTTGAGCAATTGCGACGGCTGATCAATCTGGTGTACGCATGCTAGGCCATAGGCCATAATGCTCAATATTTGAATTCGTCGGAGCTGCCATTATCTTGCGTCTCGGGCTCGCGGTAATCGCTACCGAAAAGTTTGCACATGGGCTCTCCCTCTTTGCTTGGGGATCCTTCTCCGTGGCTATTCTGTCGTATTGATGACTCATGCAGTCTGAACGGGGGATTGCATAGCCTCCCATAGAAAGCCGACCAGTTCGCGGGCAAGTGCAACCACCGCGACTTTGGGCGGCTTTCGTTTGGTCAGTGCTTGGTATCGTTGGTATAAACGTTTTTGTGCCCGCTGGCTAATGGCCACGGTTCGGGCACTGCATTGCTTCTGCCGTTCACCAAGGGATGCACTGATCCGGGGATAGTGTATGTATTTCCAGGCTGCACTCACCAAGGCTTTCCGCGCATGGACATTCCCGGTCTTGGTGATCGAACCAGACCGAATGGTGTTCCCCGATGAGTGCTGAGATGGAACCAGTCCCAGATAGGCCATCAGGGCGGTCGGGTTTTCAAACCGCCGAAAGTCACCGATCTCGCAGATCAGTTGCATGGCCGTAATCAGTCCAATGCCGCGAAAGCCCTGCAGAATCCGGATCGATTCCTGAAACCTGGGGGACTCGGACGCAGTCCGTATCTGCTGTTCCATCTCCCGAATCCGTGACTGGACATAGATAATATCCGCCAGGTTTCCCCGTAACACCTGCGCGTCATTGGGCTCATCCAGTTCGACCTTATTGATCCAAACCATAAACTTTTGCGTCCAGTAGCTTCCTGTATTATAGCTGTGTCCACGGCCATGCAAAAAATGAATGACTTGCATTTTGGATCGGTGCAGATTCTTGATCAGTGCTTCACGACTGCGTACCAGACTCCGCACAGATCTCAATTCCGAATCCAGAATAAAACATTCGGTCAAAAGACCCGCCGCAAAGTACTCGGCCAGCTTCCTGGCATCGCGCCGGTCTGTTTTAATTCGATCCCCATTGCGCCGAGGAATAGAACCCGGCGCAATGATGACACAATCAACGCCCAGAGCAGTCAGCGCTTCATAGAGCGCCGTGCCGCAAAAAGACGCTTCGTAGCAACAACGGAAATTACCGTATTTAGACCGCATTGATGCCACAAATCGGGACAGACGTTCCGGCTTTTCTGCGGAAAACTCCAGCTCATCACTGAAACGCCGCAGGTCCACATCATAAACGCACGATGCAATCGTGGCACGGTGAACGTCCAGTCCGATGAAGTAACGCGTCCGGGAAGGAAGGAATTGAGATAGCATAGTAATTAAGGGTTATGTTCAGCAGGAGGATAAGGCCTGGCTGAGGAACCTGCTATGCTATTATATCTGGTCCAGAGATTTTTTCGTGTATGCGGCATTAAATTACCAAAAGGTTCAAACCTCAAACTGTAGAGGTTTGAGATGCGATTCTCAAATCAAGGTGATGCGCTCGCAGTCGACCAGCGTGGTTTGCAACTGGTCTTCTGGAGATGCAGGTATTTTCGTGCGAATGAATCCCATCACGGACAAGTATATGCATCCATGAATGAGGCTATCAGGAGGGGTCACTTACGCGAGCTGGATTGCAGTGCCTCGCCTGCGGTGAAGTAATCTTCATTCAAGTCGATATGATGAAGAAGAATTCTTGCTCTTGTCATTCTGACGATTATGCGGGATGCCCTTCCGGGATGGATTTTTGCATATTTAGCAAAGCTGTAGACGCTCACCCGACCTGTTTGCTCAAGAAGATGTAAGAGAAGACGTTCTTTCTCGCCAAGTTCAATCAATACATTCTCCGTATCTGGTAATCGCCTCATCAGCTTCCGCGCTTCACGGCTCGCCGCGACACACATATCTCTGTATCTAACAAAGACTGATTTTTGATGACTCGACAGATCTCGAACATAATGAGGGCGAATCGGGCTCAACGGGATCTTAACAACGACCACTGTGCGAGTTCGACTGACCTTGATATATTCTGACTTCAGGGTTATCTCGGGCGTACAGCATTTCTCAAGTGCATGGTTGAGCGCGTACATTTCCTCTTCAGGATCCTTCACACCACTCAGATTCCCGTCATCCGCAACCCCGATCAATAGATGCCCTCCACTTGTGTTTGCCAGTGCAGTCACTTCTCGGGCAATCCGCTCGCTTTCGGGTAAGCGATGTTTAAATTCAAGAAGTAAACCCTCGCCTTCTGTCACCATTTGCTCCAAGTTTTCCTTGGTCATGGCTGCCAATAACCTTTGAAAAGACCCTCAAATGAGCACAGGGAGAATCCTACGATACTCCATATCTATTATGATAGGCATCCAGGATGAAAAGGACAATCATTGGAGCTGATTGGAAGCACAGGTTCTGCCTCAGTGCCCCTGAACCTGTAACCACTCCTCCTGTTTTGCTGATCGTGTCATTAGTTCCTGAACCACATCATGGGGTTGCTTGCCTTCAAAAAGAATGCCGTATACCGCTTCGGTGATCGGCATCTCAATACCGAGACGCTGTGCCATGTTGTATACTGCTGCTGTGGTCCTGACCCCTTCTGCTACCATATTCATGGATTTCGTTATCTCATCAAGTGTCGCCCCACGCCCGATCGCTTCTCCGAGATGACGATTACGACTGTGTCGGCTGGTACACGTAACCACCAGGTCTCCAAGGCCGGTCAAACCTGTAAAGGTCCGGGGGTCGGCACCCAGTGCACTTCCCAAGCGCTGGATCTCTGCAATTCCCCGTGTAATGAGAGCTGCCCTGGCATTATCCCCATAGCCAACTCCGTCACTGATTCCAGATGCAATCGCCATGATATTCTTAACACTTCCCCCAATTTCGACACCTTTCACATCACCGTTCACATAAATTCTGAGCCGGTCCGTCATGAAAATCTCCTGCACAACTTCCGCCTGCCTCATACTGGTTGATGCAGCAACCAGGGTCGTCGGCTTCCTCGTTCCAACTTCTTCTGCGTGGCTCGGACCATACAGGGCAACCAGATTGCCCTTAGGAATGGGCGGGCTTATCACATCTGCCAGCACTGCAGTTGTTGTAAGTCCTGTCTCTGTCTCAATCCCCTTGGCAACAGATATTACCGTTGTCTTCTGGTCACAGAAGGCCAGTAAATCTGTAGCTATTTTGCGCACTGTATGCGAGGGGGTTGCGATCACCCAGCAACTTGCCTGCTGCGCCGCGAAAGCAAGATCAGCCGTAACGACTACAGATGCTGGTATGGAGACATCCGGCAAATATTCAGGGTTATGACCCTCGCGTTGGATCGCACTTGCCAGATCCTGTCTGCGAGCCCAGAGCGTTACTGCATGGCTTCCGCCAGATAAACTCACTGAAAGTGCAGTGCCCCAGCTGCCAGCACCAAAAACGGATATTGCACACGGCATGCAATTGGCGGAGGCTATAGCTCACCACGCCCACGCATGCCATGGGCCAGTCGAAAACGTTGGATCTTATTCTCTTTACCCGAAATAAGTCGCTGGATATTGCTCCGATGAGCATAAAGAATTGCAAGCGCAAAGATGCAACCAAATAAGAGCAGACTCCGGTCCAGTGCCTCAATATCAAAAACAAACATTCGAATGGCCACGGTCGCCGGAAACATCAACGCCGCAATAATACTTGCCAGGGAGACATACCTTGAGCCAAACAACACCAGGGTAAAAACCCCGATCACAATCCACATCGTTTTCGGTGTAATTGCGAATAAGACCCCTGCGGCGGTGTTCACACCTTTTCCTCCTCGAAATCGGGCCCAAACAGGAAGCATATGACCGATAATCGCAGCGATACCGGCTAACAGGCGAATGACGGATTCCACCTGCCAGAAGGCAAATCCAGATGGGAGCTCGTCAATGCGAATAGACGCAATCACGCCTGCAGCCAATAACCCCTTACCTACATCAATGATGGTGGATAATACCCCTGCTTTCCATCCCAGTACCCGGAAAACATTCGTTGCTCCTGCATTCAAGCTGCCATGCTTACGTACATCGACCCCATACAGTAATTGCCCCACCCACACACTTCCAGGAATAGATCCCGCAAGGTAGCTCAGAACCAGTATCAGAATAATTGAGCCCATGAAGAGTTAAATGTTTGGCGACAGTTTAATGCGGTTATGGAAACTTATACGTGCGATGCTTAGCTAGTATACTGCTCCCATCTCGATGGGATTCTCATGATGCGCTGCTGCGATACGCTGGATGTCCTGCTCCGCCGAAGCAGGCGCAATCACGACCAATCCGATGCCTAGGTTAAATGTATCCCGCATATCTCCTTCCGGTACAGCCCCGCGTTTCTGGATGAGATCAAAAATAGGCAGGCGTTCCCAGTTATCATAGTTCACCTGCACATGAAGTCTCTCAGGGAGTACGCGATAAGTGTTTCCTTCGATCCCACCCCCAGTCACATGAACAAAGGCATGTGCGTGCTCTTTGAGATCACGGATCAAGGATAGATAACACTTGTGTACGCTCAATAATTCTTCTTGAATGCTTGTCCCTTTCAGCTGCGCAGGCCTTTCGCCCAGGCGATACCCTGACAGGGGCCCCAGGAGAACTTTACGTGCAAGGGAGTAACCATTTGTATGAAGTCCAGACGAAGGGATCCCCCAAAGCATGTCTCCCTTCTGGATCTTACTCCCATCGATAATCTTATCCTTATCCACCAGGCCCACGATTACGCCTGCTAAATCATAATCGGTCAGTGAGTACAGGTCGGGCATCTCGGCGGTTTCTCCTCCAATCAGAGCAATCCCGGCATTTTTGCATGCACGAACCATCCCCTTTACTACTGCTTCCAGAATTTCGGCGGATAGTTCTCCGGCTGCGAAATAATCAAGGAAATACAAGGGCTCAGCACCACACACGGCAATATCATTAATGCAGTGATTGACCAAATCTTCCCCAACCGTATCGTGAACCCCTGCTTTTACGGCGACCTTCACTTTCGTCCCCACACCATCAATTGAGGAGACCAGTATGGGTTTCCTGTGCCCGGAGAGGTCAAGTTGAAAGAAGCCGCCAAATGCCCCGACATCTCGAATCACTCCACGAGTGTGCGTTGACTTGATCAATGGCTTCAGGCGTTTTAGCGCCTCGTTGGCTGCCTGGATATCTACACCTGCATCCTTATAGACTGTCATCGAATCGTTTTGCCTGTATAAACCTGTAAATATACGCGTGTTTTGTGTAGTAACGTAAGCTCGACTGGCTTTGACCAAACATCAAATTTTCGCGATTCTATCCGAGCCAAGGTGTGTAGTCCACCGGTCCAGTAGATACGAAATCGCCGTCGACACCAGCCACTGAGGTCACTGTTCAGGGTTCTACATGAAGCGTATGCGTCTCGTGCATAGACGACCTGTTTCCAGAGTACCGAACGCATTCCAGAAGAAAGCCTTCCCTCCATTAGATCTGCACTGTCCACATTGTTTTTTTGCAATAGATCAAGCGGAACAAACTGTCGCCCTGCCTGGAGATCCTCCTTGAGAAACATGAGGGATCGCGTAAGAAAAAGAGCCCGCCCAAATTTCCTGACTGGATCCTCGACCCAGTTTGCAGTATATCCTGCCAGCTTTGCCAACAGAAGTGCATGTGAACCCGCAGAGCGATCCATATAGTCAAAGAGATCCGTGATCATATAGATCGTTGGAACACCTCCTTCAATGAACTGAGCATCAACTAGGTGAGCCGGTAAATTGAATTTCTCGCATACCGCGTGCGCTTTGCTACGATGAACGGATGAGTACTCACCGGCTTGCGCCGCACGATGCCATCGCCAAAGAGCTTCCGCTGCCGCTCGGAATTCATTCTGCGGCCAGTCCGATGGAGCAAAGGGTGGCATCAATCAATTCCAGGATTCAAGTTTCAAACGGAGTGCGTCCGATGTTGGTTCAAGCGACTGTACACGAGTAGGCATTGATCCCAGTCTTGTCAACGCAGGGACGGAAGCAGGAGCATGCCCCAGCGCCCGTTCTACTGTATCAGGAAATTTGGCTGGATGGGCAGTCGACAGTACAACCACCGGCGTGGGTCGATCACGTATGGCTGCAAGCGCAACTGCGGTATGCGGGTCCGCAGTATAGCCAGTTTCTTCGTAAACGCGTCGGATGGAAGTCAGCGTATCCTCGTCAGAGCATGAACTGCCTTGGATCATGCGGCGCATCTGATCTTCTGGCAACAAAAATTTAAGACGCTCAAAATTACTGGGGCGGCCTACGTCCATCGCATTCGATAACGTTCGGATGGACTCCCCAAAAGCATCTTTATCACCGGCAAGGAATTTGGGATATCCATTATTCGCATTATGTGCAGCGATGAAATTGCGTACCGGAAGCCCGCAAAGCGATGACAGTACCCCCGCGGTCAGATTGCCAAGGTTACCGCAGGGGACACATACGTCAGCACTGCCCCACTGCCCCTGTGCAAAGGCCCAGTAGTAGTAGAGCATCTGTGGCAAAAGACGTCCTACATTGATGGAGTTCGCCGCAGACAGACGCAGCCTTCCAGGGGAAACCAGCAGCTCTTTGACCATTGCCTGGCAGTCATCAAAGGTCCCGTTGACGGCGAACGCACGCACCCCCGTTCGTCGTACAATAAGCTGTTTCTCCTGCGTGGAGCTGACTTGACCTTTCGGGTACAGCACGGCAACCCGCAAATTCGGGAGATTCCCAAAGCCATCTGCCACTGCACTTCCTGTATCTCCTGAGGTGGCGACCAAGATCGTCAGAGGCTCATCTTTGACCAAGTGGTTCATGAGCCGGGACATCGTACGCGCACCAAAATCCTTGAATGACAAGGTCGGGCCATGAAAGAGCTCCAGGACCCATGCACTGCCAACCTTGACCAAGGGGATCGGGAAATTAAGTGCCTGCCTGAGTATGGATGCCAGGATTGTTTCGGGGATTTTACTGGCCAGCCATGGTGTGAGGATCCGTGTGGACATTGCAGAAAAATCCGTAGCCGCTTTCCAGGATTGCGTGTCTATCTCTGGAAGTTTTTCTGGAACATAGAGCCCACCATCTGGCGCTAGGCCCTGTAATAATGCCGTCGGAAAGTCAACGGGTTGTACGCGCCCTCGCGTACTCACATACCACATGAGTCTATGTACATTGTCGGACGCCATGCATATCTGCCTGCGTGACGATCCCATTCGCTTCCTCCCCAGCCGCCTCGACCATTGCATTGCATACCTCTGATGTGGATTGTGCATCGTTTACAATCGCAAACATCGCCGGTCCTGATCCGGTTAATGCCACCGCGCATGCACCGGCATCCAGCGCCGCTTCACGCACAGCAGTATAGCAGGGTACAAGGCTTGCCCGTGCGGGCTCTACAATGCGATCCCGCATCATATAAGGAGCGAGGTGTATCCCAATCCCCCATCATTAACCGAATGCAGCATAAACGCCAAATCACTGGCATTATGCACGGCTTCAAGTCTCGGGACAACGCGAGGTAGAATCGTTCTTGCATCTGCGGTGAGAATCATCCTTTTGGGCAATACGACTACTAGGTGCATCGGTCTTGTCAGTTCAATCCGACGATAATCAAGTGGGCTGACCGGAGAAGTAAGGATGAGGCCTCCCAAAAGAGACGGCAATGCGTTATCACCGTGAAGCGCCCCGCCACTGGCCAATCTCTCCGCTTCCAGGACTTCATAAGCTAGTTCTTTCTTGGTAAATGGCTTGTCTAAAAGAAGATTTGCGGCCCATGCACCCGCTGAGGCACTGGCAGCAGAGCCACCGATCCCCGAGCCGATCGGGATGCCTTTCGTTATGTGTAAGTGAAGTCCCCTCTTATCCGCAGCCTTTGTCATAACAAGATGGGCTGCGCGTCCTGCCGTATTATTCCTAGCTTCCAACGGAATGGGGTCCGGAGAGCTGATGGTGATTCCCGGCTTTGAGGAAAACCGCGCTTCGATGATGTCTCCCATTCCCTTTAGGCATAACCCCAATGTATCGAAGCCTGGTCCCAGATTGGACAATGAGGCGGAACCAAAAACACGAACGGTATGATTGTCTGAGTTACTCAAATGTCAGGTATAGTATTTGTTCTCTGCGGACCAAAAGCGCCCATCTGATCAATCTGCAGGAGGTCTATCACAATTTAGAGGGCGTATTTCGGCTTTCAGCTGCTTTACAATTTTCAATGTATTCATGGGTACTACTTCTTCTTCTGAAGCCAACCGGCGCAAGTCATTCGGGGTATCTACATCGTACCACTTCGGCAGTTGAACGACGTTCGCCCCCGATTGATACGCCCGAGTCAAGGTCAACTCAAAAACATCCGGTCGGCTGTAAATCATATCATCAAATAGGCCGTCAATGAATGGATTCATTCCCAAAAGATAATATCCCCCGTCTTCTGCGGGCCCAATGCATATGCTTGGCGAATCCGATAATACATGAAACGCATCTTGAATGAACGCGTCTGGTAACGTAGGGTGATCGGTCCCAATAATGACCATCTGCCGATATCCTGCTGTGGCCGTCTCTTGAAAAGCATGGCGCATACGTTCGCCCAGTCCATTGCCGCACTGCTGCTTGATTATTGCTCCATGAACCGGAACATCGGGAGGGATGCCATTCGACATATACAGACGCACCGCCACGTTGAGGGATGCATACTGCTTCAGGCTGTCTATCAGAAACATCCGATATAAATCTGTTGCCTCCTGTGCAGAGATCAGTTCCGTCAGCCTGGATTTCACTTGACCGGACCTGGGAGAACGGGCAAAGACAATCAGCGCCCTACCCTTCATGTTGCCTCCGCCCGTGCATTCTTTTTACAACCCTGTGGATACACGCTACCGTCTTCTTGATATCCTCTTCCCCCGTTAAACGACCGAGTGAAAGCCGTAAGGATGCACGGGCGGTGGATGCTGGGACACCCAGTTCAAGTAGAACATGACTCGGGGTGATTGCCCCGCTAGTGCAAGCGGAGCCAGCGGAAGCATATACGCCTTCCAAATCCATGTTCAGAAGCAACATTTCTCCATCCATGGGGCTATCATCCACCGGCTTAAATGCAATATTAAGGATGTGCGGGGCTGCGCTGGCCGGTGTGTTGACGACTAATTGGTCGCCGATCGCTGCGATTAGCTGTGTCTGCAACTCCTGTCGGAGTTTTCGGGCGCGACACGTATGTGTATCCCGATCTTTTGCAATCAAATCCATTGCAGTTGCCATTCCAATCACGGCGGCTACATTTTCTGTACCCCCTCGGCGCCCTCTTTCCTGTGAGCCGCCAAGAATCTGTGGCATGAGTTGCACACGATCTCGGACGTAAAGGATGCCAATCCCTTTTGGACCATACATCTTGTGGGCAGAAAGCGACATCATATCTACACCGAGACGATTCATATCAAGTGGGAACCATGCAGCCGCCTGTGCCGCATCTGTGTGCAGAAAGAGGTCATGCTCATCACGGAGGGCAGAGATTTCCTTTAGCGGAGTCACCGCACCGGTTTCGTTGTTCACATATATAACCGAGACTAAGCGCGTATTCAAACCTGCAGATTCTGCAATATCATCCTTGCTCAGGGCACCGGTTTCTGGATCGGGTACAAGACATGTAACTTGGACACCGGAGGACTCCAGTGCTTTGACCGGTTCCAGTACAGCTTTGTGCTCAATGCTTGATGTGATCAAATGCTCTCCCGCGCTCAATAGATTAAATGCAAGGTTATTCGCTTCTGTGGCTCCACTGGTAAAAATGATTTCTTCTGGTTTTGCATGGAGATGCTCTGCAATTCTCTCCCGACTATTTTCAATGGCCCCTCGCGCAGCTCTGCCCAGATGGTGAACCGAGGATGCGTTGCCAAAGTTGGCCCCGAAATACGGTAGCATTGCTTCCAGGACCGCGGGCGCCAATGGGGTGGTCGCCGCATGGTCCATATAGATTGGCGTAGGGTTCTGACCGTGTCCTTTCATACTTTGATCAGTCTGCAGATAAACCTGATATGCAACTTAATGAGTGACAATCTTTTTTCAAACAGCATATCCACCCAGTAAACATCCATGCAGCCAGTGTCAATCGAATTGAAGAAATTTATGTCAGCACAGCAAAATTCTTCAAACCTGCCTAGATATGCACCCATGTTCCTTGTACTACGAATCGGAATTTCGATTCATATGCCGGAGAATTCTTGTCAGGGGGATACGGACTTCATGTGCACTCAATGGATTCTTTTGTCGTTGAACAAAGTATAAGGATACCAATGCCTACTCTATAATACTAAGAGTGAACATTGAACGTAAGGGATGCGGTCAGAGACCTGTCTCAGGAATCCAATCCTCCCGGACCGGGAAAATCAATAGCACTCTGACAGCGCAATTCCATTCAAGATGGTGTAGATCTGCTCATGATTTCGCCAAACGATAAACTGACTGATTATGGAAAAACTTGTCATTCAAGGAGGTCAGCCACTCTGTGGCACACTCGCAATTAGTGCATCCAAGAATACGGCATTGCCGCTGATGGCCGCTGCAATCCTGCCTCACGGAGTGACCCATTTGGACCATATTCCTCACCTGCGTGACATTATCACATTTTCTCATGTACTCCGAATTACGGGAGCTTCGGTAGAACGCAAAGGCCGTGGGCTCCAGATTGATGCAACCCGGATTGGGTTCCCGGAGGCGCCATATGAATTGGTGAAGAAAATGCGAGCCTCTTTCTACATGTTGGGAGCGCTGATTGGGCGCTGCCAACGGGCACGAGTTTCATTGCCTGGTGGATGTGCCTGGGGCCCCCGCCCTGTTAATCTTCACCTTGAAGGCCTGAAGGCACTGGGAGCAGAAATTGATCTGGATGAAGGGTATGTTATGGCGCGTGCTCCTCGCGGAGGCTTGCCTGGGGGATCTTATCGGTTTGAACCCTCCAGTGTTGGTGCAACCGTTAACCTGCTGCTGGCAGCCAGTCTAGGGCGCGGCGGCAGTCGAATTGAAAATGCAGCGATTGAGCCGGATGTGGTCGTGTTCTGTGAAATGCTCCAGGCCATGGGAGCGAAACTGGAAGGGATTGGAACACGGACCATTGAAATTGAGGGAGTCCAGGAACTGCAAGCCGTTGCGTACAGTAATTGTCCGGATCGCATTGAATTGGGCACGTTTATGATTGCTGCGGCAATCGCTGGCACGCCCGGCGAATCCATACGCCTGACCCACACCCGTCCAGATCATCTGGGAGAACAGTTTCTGGACGCATTTCAAAGCACCGGAGCTGCCTACACCATTGAAGATGATTCGGTTATTGTAACGCCACCAGAGACCGTAAAGCCTGTGTCCATTACAACGGCGATTTATCCTGGATTTCCGACGGATTTACAGGCTCAGTGGACAGTGCTTCTGGCCTGTGCAAATGGAAAAGCTACCGTTACCGATCAGGTGTATGGTGACCGGTTCAATCATATTCCAGAATTGGTTCGCATGGGCCTTCAAGCCTTCGTTCATGGGAATCAGGTCACCGTCCACGGTGGGAAGCAGCTTACCGGCGCACGTGTTATGAGTACGGATCTGCGTGCAAGCGTATCGCTGGTACTCGCAGGGTTAGTTGCCAAAGGGACCACACATGTGGGCCGAATCTATCATCTAGATCGAGGTTATGAAGAGCTGGAATCGAAGCTCAGTCAGTGCGGAATTGATATTCGGCGAGAGCAGTATGACGAATTTGCTGCACCGAATCAGGGCTGACGCTGGACTGGACTCAAGTTGTGCTGATGGATGGGTTGCGCCTCAAGGTTATCGGATGAATGGCGCTGTTTATAGGGTCCAGTGACGGCGAGGGCCGTCTCGTCTTCCTTGTGGAATTCATACAGTCGCTGTGCTTCCTGGAGATCTTCGGTCCGCTCCAGTGCACCAAGTGTGAGCATCCTGTTGTATAAGCCCCCCAGATCTTCTGGATCTATTGCAAGCACGCGATCAATCCATTGCAAAGCCATATCGTAACGCTCCATCAAATAATGCACCCGTGCGATGGCAAGTAAAAGCACGCGATCATTCGGGTAGACCTCATACACTTTCAACCATTCTGTAATCGCGTCATCGTATCTCCCATATCCTCTCAGGACTTCAGCACGGAAGTACGTGGTCTTGAGGTATCCAGGTTCTCTTTCTTCTGCTTCCTGAAGCTGTGCCTCCGCCGCCTCCAGACTGCCCTCGGCAAGATATACCCGTGCCAAATTGATGGGCCCTTCCGGGCTTTGCGGAGCAATCATCGAAACCTGACCGAATGCCTCCAGTGCGCCACGCGTATCTCCTTCGAGAAAAAGTCCAATTCCATAGTCATTCCAGCGCTCCCATGAGGCATACGTCGTATCTGGTTGATCTCCTTCCGACCGTCCGGCAGAGGCCATCAGAGTGATCGGGATCTCGGGGGTTTCATCTGGCCCTAATTCCCATTGCCGCAGATCCACCTCTTTACGTGCCAGAGAATCCGGTTGACCTGGAGCCACACGGCCGCGGAATGTCCAGTTATGAAAGTACCACTTGAACTTGCGGTGATACAATCGGGCAGACAGAGCGTGGATGGTCGTGCGTGATGGTACCCGAAAACCGTAATGTACCGTATGTGCGGTACCCGGTCCAATCATATGGGCATAGACGGTGGAAATCCAGTCCTGAGCATTACGCCGATTAATCGCACGGCTGGCACGATCCACCTGCACAGCACCCCAAAAATGTGCAGTTGAGTCCACTCGGCCCTCTGCATCCAAATCGCCAGAGATCAATATCTCTGTCCCCATTGAATCCTTTGCAGAAAATTCCATCCACATTTCATTGGAGTCGTTCGTCCCGCCGGGAAGTAGATGCCCTACGCGCCGGTTCCGAACGACTACAGTAACCTCTACTTCCGCCCCTGGTCTCAGAGGGGGCATGACATCATTGGGGCCATAGAACCGACCATCTACAATAACCGAAAAAATATCAACCGACGCAGAAGACTGTAACGCCTCCTGGACATCCTGTACCTGCTTGGGATATCCCTCAAGTGTAGGGATTGCAGTATTCGCTGCCGCAAACGAGTGACTGCGGATAAACCCATCGATTCCTCCCTGATCCTCAGATGCTACCCGCGGCATATGACAATCAATACAGGAAAGGGGCTCTTCGGGCAAATAGAATGATCGAACGGTATTCCCACTCGTGCCACTGCTTTGCCAGGCATCGTATTCATTCTGTCCACGCTTCCAGCGATAGTTGTTCACCTCAGGAGGCAGGCCTACTTTATGGCAGGTACCACAAAACTCCATGGTCTGATGGACAGGCTTCAGCATAGCTTCTCTATGTGGACCAGGGTTGGCACGTAAAAGTGTATTGTGAATCCATTTACGGGTATCATCGCTGGCCCGGGCAAACGGGTACTCATCTGGCGAAGAAATCACGTACCTGCCGTTCCCTTTGACATCTCTCAGAGCCTCAATTGCATGACAGGAAAAACATGTGATCCCTGCCTGGGAGGTTGGATGCTCAAAGTCTAGAATTTGCTCGTCGGTTAACCGCCCTGTAAAGAGAACCAGTGGATCATGACAGGACGCACACCATCGGGCAGGGTCATTGCCGCCCCGCTCAATCAGTGCTTCGATACTCTTCAGGTAATAGGGGTTGTTGAAGGAAGAGAAGCGATGGACGGATGACTCCCACTGCACTACAACATCCGGATGGCATCCCTGCTGGCCACAGGACTCGGACCTGCCCAAATCATCGTCACTAAGATATCCTTCATGTGCCAAGATTGCCTGAGATGCGGCCAAAGGGGTCTCCCCCAGCCCTTCCACATAGATGGAGCCACTGCCCTGCAACCATGGCACAAGCCCAACCAGAAATGTCACGGCAAGCCCGCCAATCAACGTCAGCGACAGCGGATGGCGCCATACATGGGCTCCACCTGAACGAAACGCCTGTCCCCACTCCAGGAACCGGTACCGTATACCCTCTTTCAAGGAAACGTGGACCACAAATCCGATCATGGATGTGGCAACACAAATCACATGTATATAGAGCAGTACTCCTGCCGCCCATGTTGAACCCAGAAATACCAGCCCAAATCCGGTGGACAACAACATGATGAGTGATGCTCCTGTAATGGTTCCGGCCAAGGTTGCTTTCCAGTTGCTGCGCAGCGGCATCTTTGACAGATGCAGCATCAGGAAGATTGCCGAGGGAAGGACGAACAATGTCCCCAAGCCAATGTGCAGGAGCACATTGCTCATGTAGAGTAGCGCCGTTGATCCCTCTACCAGATAGAGGAACAGACTGTTAACCAGCAGTACAGCAAAGCCTCCCAACAGCACAGCAACCAATCGTCGCTGACGCTTAGGCAATCGTATGTAGCGGGTACGTGGGCGTATCATTCACTAGTAGATTGATTCGGGCCATCGCAGCTGCACTCCCTGCTCTGTCAGCAAACTCTGAAACTCGTTCAAATGATTTGCACGTACTCCTCTTGGTGTTGTTGATTTAGCAATACACCAGGCAGCAAGTGCGCCAGCCGATTCACCGATATTCCATTCGACCGGGTGCAGCCGATAGCATCCACCGGTTATATGCGTAACTCCGATATTTTTTGCCGCGGGCAACAAGTTCTCCATCCGGACCGGGATCAGTGCGCCTAACGGGATTTCGAAAGGTAACGAGGCAACATCAATATAGTTGTCCCCTCCGGTAGATGGATGTAAATCTATGCGATAGCTCCCCACCCCGATTGAGTCATCAAAATATTCGGCCCGATTCATGCCTCCTCGAGCTTCTGCTCCCACATGATGCTCGGTGACAGTGAACTCGGATTGAATCCGTCTGGATTCTCGTAAATAGGGTGCTTTTGCGAGCCCGTCGGGCGTTCCCATTACATCGCCACGTAATCTGAGTCCAGGCCAGCCTTGACCACCATCCTCTCGTGGAACTTCGGTTTGAAGCCAGTAAAAGAGTGACAGGCTTAGATCGCGAGCAGCCTGCCGGTGAAGGCTGCTGTCAGGGGTGCCAAAGAGATTGCCATTGATATAATCGTTCTGAGGCCAGTTCACCAGGGAAATCCCCCCAGAATATGTTTCTGGCGTAAATAACTCTGGGTCTATGAGCCTGCGATAGACCCACAAGTTAAAATTTTCGGTGACCGCTCCGAGCCTTGGGTCAAATGATACGGTCCTTGGCTCCAAGGTAATGGGATGGCTGTACGTCAAGCTGAAGAGCTTTCCAGGCCATGGAGGATCAATTGGAGGGACGTAGTCCCGCCAGTATTCGTACGACTCGGGCCGCTGGATTGTATGATCTTCATCTGGACGATAATCCATTGCAAAGCACCATGTAGGGGCCTGCATATTTTTGAGGCCCGGGCGTGGAGATGCATGCAGTTCACCGGTATCCGACTCTGCGCCCATCACATATTCTGTCTGTGTAAGATCCAGAAGCAACCCATCTTCGGTTGCATCAATAAAGTACTTTGCTCGGATCACCCCCTGCATGGACGATACATGAACCGCCTGAACTTTGTCACCATGGACCTCTGCAGAAGTAGGTTCGGCATTCAATAATATTCGGAGTTGCCCGCTGCTAAGGTAGGGGGCAAACCAGTCATTGAGGATTGCAAGGGCAGCCCGAGGCTCATGACAGAGTCGTGAGACACCACAGGTACCTGGATTCAGAAGCTCCGCTTCTGGGTTGATGAGCGGATAAAGCCTTCGATAGTAGCTACGGATTTCATTCCGGAATGCCAGATAGCTGGCGGTTGCGCCATGGGTTTCAATCCACTGATGCTCATCCGGCGGAACCCCCTGCTGTGTGAACTGTCCTCCAATCCATTCGGTCTCTTCGGTGAGAATTACTTTTTGATTCATTCTCAGCGCTGCCAACGCTGCGGCACATCCTCCCGTCCCCCCTCCTATGATCGCTATGTCTGCTTCCCATTCGCGAGGAAATTGGGATAAAGCCAATAGCCCCCCGCTGGAAAGTTGCAAGAATGATCGTCTTGAGAACATGAATCAATATGGCCTCGGTGTGAAGTTAACGAGGCAGGTGTGGAAATTAATCCGAGCTACTTAATGACTACCATCGAACGTGTGACATGATGTCCCCCAACATGAATCACATAGCGGTAGCTTCCCGAAGCCAATCCGGCAGCCGTGACCCATACCACATGTCTGCCAACGCTCATTGTCTCTCTTAACGTCTGAACTTTGCGACCGGCAATATCGAAGATGGTAATTTGAACCGAGCCAGGTTCGGCCAGTGAAATTGGGATTGCAGTCTCCACCTGAAATGGATTTGGAAAATTCTGCCCAACGGTAACCATTTCGATTTTCTCTGGCAAGGGGTTGGTATGCGTGGGAATGGCATCGGTTGACTTGACCTTGCTAACGAGTGTCAGGTTTGGCAGCATATCGTTCGTCACTTCGCAGTAATACTCAGCAACTGGTTCATTGGCATCAACGCGTACGGATGCAGAATTTGCCCCATCCAAAGCATCCCCATCCCGATACCATTGATATATATTTCCGTTTGCCGAATCCGCCACGCTGAAAATGACTTCTGCATCAGTTCTCTCTACCCTTGTAACCAGGGAATCCTGTGGTGCATACGTAAATGAGTCACGATTGATCAACCCGGCATTCGACAATAAATCTGTAAAATTGAGATGATTCCCGGATACATCGATTGTATCTAGAAATGCCCACTCGGTAAGCGCACCAATCTGATGGAGATCATTATTGGCAAGATCCAGATATCCCAGGTAATAGATTGTTCTGTGCGGGGGCGAGAACTCGCCGGTGAACTGGTTATTGCTTAATCGAATATCGACCAGTCTCTGAAGACTGTAGATGACTCCGAGCGTCCCCGAAAAAGCATTTTCTCTAAGATCGATTTTGCGTAGCGATGTGAGCGGCCCAATGATTAAGGAAAAATCTCCGGTCAGTTGATTCTGACGCAAATGGAGCTCATCCAGTGTGATTGGCAACGAACTCACCTGACCGGTGAACTGATTATCCGAGAGATTCAGGTATCGCATATTTCGGCTGAATCCCAAGTCTGACGGCAGGGTGCCGGTCAATTGATTCCCCTCCAAATCCAGAGTAGTGAGAAAAGGTAATTCTGCAAACCCTTCGGGGATGGATCCACTGAGGCGATTGTGTGCCAGAAGTAATTTTGTCAAGTCCCTTGCCATTGTCAGCTCGGAGGGAATTATGCCTGTATGCTGGTTGCCTTCCAATGACAAATTCTGCAGTGCGGGCATCGTTGCCAGTTCTGCTGGAACCGGTCCAGTCAAATCATTAAAGCCGGCAAAAAGCGAAACAAGAGATCGTAATTGTGTTAATTCCAGCGGGAGGGTTCCCGTTAGGCTGTTTCCATCAACAAACAATTCAATGAGCCCTTCAATATTTGCTAATTCAACAGGGATCCTGCCTTCCAGCCCATTAAAGTCAAGGTACAACCGTTTCAAAGTCTTGATGGACCCCAATTCTGGGGGGATTGGTCCACTTAATTGATTCAAGAAGAGGGATAACTTTTCCAGTGCCGGCATTTGCCCCAGTTCAGGGGGAATTGGCCCTTCGAGTTGATTGCCCCAAAGAATTAATTCTTTGAGTGAACTCAGGTCGGAGAGTGATAGGGGGATTGAAAAACCGAGCTGGTTATCCGAGAGGTCCAGGTTTTCCAGTTTCTCCATCGTTCCGATTCCAATCGGGATGAACCCCGCTAATCCATTACCACTGAGACCAACTGAGATAACTCGGCCATCGTCATCTAGGGTTATTCCATGCCACTCGGAAACTGGCTTCTGGAGCCATCCAGAATTGTCAAACCAAGACGCGCCTCTAGAAAAATTGTAAAGACTCACCAGCACCAGGGAATCCGCTTCGGATGCAACCACCTGGGCACTGATGGTATCGACCTGTTTGGAACTCGCTGCACGCTCCTGAATGCGTTCCGAAAGAACCCTCTGCATACGTACTTCCCGATCCTGAGCACCAACCTGTGTAGCCGTTAATAGAGTACACAGAAGTAGACAATCAGTGAATCTCCTAATCACATGGTCGGAAAGGACACATGCCCTATTCTCGATTTTTCCCGGAGCCTGAAAAGACTGGTCACCATGTATCTGATGTTTCATGGCACGGGGGCAAAGATAAATCTGATGAGAAATCCCAAAATAATCATCAATCCGGTGTGGGAACTTATATATTCTGGAGTCGCATTGCTAAGTTAGTCAATGATTTTCGATTATGCTTGAGAGAGGTTGAAGATATCTCTGCCGGCCAAGAATAAAAAGCTGGGATTTTGAATTTTGGAAGGCGTTGGGCAAGAAAATATGCCAGACCACCAAAGTCCGAGCATCCACGAATAAAGGCTACCGGGCGTTGACCAAATCTGGGATCAGGCACCGGTACCACGATGGATTCCTGAACTTCAGGGAATGAGTGCAGGATCTGTTCGATTTCTTCGGGACTGATATTTTCGCCCCCTGAGATAAACATGTTGTCCTTGCGCCCCAAAACATACAGGTGTCCAGTCGGGTCCAGTTTTCCCAAATCACCGGTATGGAGCCAGCCATCATGATCTACCGCACTTTGCACGCTGCCTCCATGCAGGTATCCCAAACACACCGCCGGGCTACGGACCAGGATTTCGCCGTCTTTGGCAATCTTAAGTTCATTCCCTTGAAGTATATGTCCTGAGGTGCCGTAGGGGAATCTCTGATCACTGAGGGTCACCATGGAGCTCGTTTCGGTCATCCCGTATGTTGTTCGAACCGGCCAGCCCATTTTTATGCCCTGATCCAGAACATGATGAGGTGTAGATCCACCTCCTACAATGGCGGCACATAGACTTGCGGGGGGCTGCTGATCCATGACCTGCATGAGCTGGGCAGCGACCATGGATACGTGGGTGATTTTATGAATGGAGAGTGCTTCTATGAGCGGCGTTTCCGGATCTGGAATCACGATTTTTGCCCCCGACATTAAGCATCGGAAGACGATGCTCATGCCAGATACATGCCAAAGAGGGAGGCTGAGCAGCCACCGATCACCACTACCTAAATTCAGCCTCAAACAGGCACTTTTAGCGCTGGCAATATGATTGTTCAAGGTATGTGCCACAGCTTTGGGCTCGCTGGAGGTACCTGAGGTATGCAGTATTGTGGCAACCTTGCCAGAACCCTCGCGAATCTTCGAATAACCCACACGATTTGTATCATAAGAATCTGGATTGATTCGATTGGCCCTGAGATCTTTTCTTGTAGTTACGATATTTTCAATCCCCAATTGATCCAACGCCCGATCCACGGAGGCACTTGGCCACTGCATACTTAATATGCACACTGGCACCTCAGCCTGGATGCATTCCAAAACGATCCCAACTGTCTGCCTATTGGTTTCAAGGCAAATCCCCACCTTGGGTATGGAATCAGGAATCATGCACTATTCATAAACTATACAGGGGGCGAAATTAATGAAGGGACACCTGAATTTTCGAAGAAGTTCTTGGCACAAGCACTGGGTTTAGCCATATACGAATTTATATTCCTTCACTCTTGCGAAAGCCTCAGTAGGAATGCTTTGGAGTAATTGAAGTTGTTGAACTAAAAAAGTCCGACATAATTGCTCAAATTATGAAAAACATCTCAGATCTTGAATTCCAATATAATTCCTCAAAGGATTCCCCAACCTAAGTTCAGCTAAGATCCAAAGGATCCAGATTTGCTTGAGATCTCGTTAAATTCTTACCTCCATAGCGAAATCCTTTTGACGGTCACTTAATTCAGCCCACAGAGAATCCGCGTCCTCAAGCTTTTCTCTTCAATCATTGAATCCTTGTGGTGATAAAAATCTGCGCTCAGTCGGCCCTTTTTGCACCAACCATTTTGCCGGAATTAACGTGTTCTATAATAGTTGTGTATGGATAGATTGTATTGGTCAATACCTTCCATGATTCCATATCTGACTTCCGCCTGACGATGACCTTATTGTTCGGTGACCATGTGATAGATTTGACAGAGTCAGGAAAGAAAATCCACCACTCGGATGCATCATTTAGAATGATCTTTTTTCCGAAATTTTCTACCTTAGCGATACGAAGTTGCATGGCATTTCTGATGTCTATAATGTGCAATATTTGTGGATTTGCAATGCCTAAGCTACTGTATTTCTATACAGGTGTATTTCTATACAGGGGATGTTTCAGTGAACAAAAGTAGCGTCACAGTTCCAAGTATTCCCAGTGGATATGATATGGATTTATCGTTAATACTATTCATCAAATCAATTGCTTGAATTGACCTTCCCGAACCCAATATCAAAACAGAAGCTCATCCTGAGGGCCTACAATCAACTTTAGACTCAACAATTTCGGGAAAATCCTGCAATTTCAGACAATCTCATTACTGCGGCGTTCAGATCCTACTTGTTACGTATCTTGCCCCCTTGATTATCTATCTTAACCTAGTTACGAGCACCGATTGTCATGCCTAAGATCAACATCATTCTTGCCAAAGTGGATGCAGGCCAGCTTAGTCTTCCAAGTTTTCAACGGGGGTATGTTTGGGGGCGAAAGCAGGTACGAAACCTCTTTGATTCGCTCTATCGGGGACATCCAGTAGGAAGTCTTTTGACTTGGCTTACCACGCGAGATGGTGTTAAGACCGAACTCTTACTTGACGGTCAACAGCGTATTACCTCACTCTACGGGGTGATCAAGGGACGTCCCCCTGAATTCTTCAATGGAAATGCTTGGGCTTTTAGAGATCTCTACTTTCATGTGAAAGAAGAAAGGTTCGAATTTTATCAACCGATCAAAATGAAAGATGATCTACTCTGGTTTGATGTAACAAAGGTTATGCAGGTGGAAGCAAGTGGGATAGCGACTCTCATCAGTGAGCAATTTGCAGATAGCCCCCAGTATCAAGACCTTAAATTGCAGGGTCTTCCCCTTTTCAAGTGGGTTCGGAGTCAGAACTAAGATGAACCACGATGCGATTGAATAGATTCGGAATGGATTTCTTTATTTATTTTGGGTCTGTTTTTGGAGTTCAAATCAAATATTTCATTGACCATGAGTGTACGTATTCAAGATATCAATCGATTGTTAGGGATTCAGTCTCCGTGGGAGGTTTCGGAGATCAAGCAAGATGATGCAACGCAGCTGGCTGAGATCCATGTAATCTGTTCGGAGGGTTCGGTACTTCGATGTCCCGAGTGCACCAAAGTTTGTCCTGGCTACGACCATCGTCTTCGGAAATGGCGCCATACGGATATCTGTGAATATCAGACGACCGTGGTTGCGAAAGTTCCTCGGGTGGAATGTTCGGAGCATGGAATCAAGACGGTTTCAGTGCCCTGGGCGGATGAGCGCGTGCGTTTTACGACGGCATTTGAAGCGAAGGTCATTAACGGGTTGCTGGATGCCACCAATATTTCAACGGTGGCGACCAGGATGGGAGTCAGTTGGACGATGATTGCCAACATTATGGAGCGTGCGGTACTGCGAGGACGTGCCCGCAAAAAAGAGGAACTGATCGCGCATCTCTGTGTCGATGAGACCTCTTATAAGAAAGGTCACAATTACATCACTGTGGTGTCCAATCCAGACACGGCAACCGTGCTGTATGTCGGCGAGGGTCGGACAAAGGCGAGTTTGAAAGGGTATTATGATGGATGTTCTCCCGAGCAACTGGAGGCCATTGAGAGTGTGAGCATGGATATGTGGCCAGCGTATATCAGCATCACGAAAACGTGCGTCCCCAACGCAGAAAAAAAGATTGCATTTGATCACTTTCATGTGGCCAAATACATTAGCGATGCCGTGGATAAAGTCCGTCGGATAGAGAACCGAGAATTGCGGAAAGAAGACAACTACGATCTCACTGGAACCAAGTATGATTGGCTGACCAATCCGAAGAATATGTCTGCGCGGCAAAAGAAACGATTCAACCAGTTAAAGACCAGTTCGCTGAAAACAGCTCGTGCGTGGGCCATCAAGGAATTCTCCCAGAACTTATGGCATTATGTCCATCCCACATGGGCACTCAAAGGATGGAAACGATGGTTGTCCTGGGCCATGCGTTGCCGACTGGAACCGATGAAAGACGCCGCGGAAACTATCAAGAATCATTTGTGGGGCATTATCAATGCAGTGATCTTAAAGGTCAGCAATGGCCCCGCCGAAAGCATCAACAGCCGCATCAAAACCGTCAAAGTCCGTGCTCGTGGATTCCGAAACAAACAACGGTTTACCAATGCAATTTACTTCTATCTCGGTGGACTGGATCTGTACCCGGAAGGCTTCCAAAAACAAGCTACCCACTCATAAAAGCGAAGAGCCAAATTGCAAAATCAAGTAATGCAAAGTTTGATGCAATTGGTTGGTTTGGCTAACAAAGATTTCCATGTTGAGCAGGTTGCAGATGACCATAAAACAACTGATGAGGTCGTGGACATTTTCAATCGCTTAAACAGTGCCGGTACCAAGTTATCACAAGGAGATCTTGCGCTTGCAAAAATTGCTGCTAAATGGCCTAGTGTGCGTGATGAGATGCATAAAAGTGTTCAAGAATGGAGTGAAGACTACGACTTCAACTTCACCTTGGACTGGCTTCTGAGGTGCGTAAATGCGGTCACTCACGGAGAAGCAGTTTTCAGTCACCTGCATAATACTCCGCGAAACATATTCCAAAATGGGCTCCAAAGGACAGTCAAGCATGTGAATACGGTATTGAATCAGATCTCAAGCAAGCTGGGGCTTGATCATACCCGAGTATTATTTGCAAAATTTGCAATTCCTGTACTGATTCGACATTTGGAATTGTGTAAGCAAGGAAAAATGATGAGTGCTGATGAATGGAATCTAATACTCTATTGGTTCTTGCAGGCAGGAATACACGGACATTTTTCCGGTACCACGGAGTCAAAAATTAGGCATGATTTACGTTTGGTAGACGGTGAACTGAGCGGTATAGAACGGCTCATTGCCGAGGTCGGGGCTACATGGGGGCGTGCACAAATTATTGCATCCGACTTTGACTCTTGGTCAATCGGAGCCCGTACCTATCCAGTGCTTTACTGGTTGACACGCATGGGTAGGGCGAGAAATTTTTGTGACGGTACCGAACTCCAATCCAGGATGCCGGGCCCTAGTTTTAAGTTGCAGGTGCATCATATCTTTCCAAAGAAGAGACTTTATAATGCGGGATACGCAAGGCCTCAAGTTAACGCTCTGGGAAATTTCTGCTTCCTCACCGCAAATTGCAATCAATGGATCGGGGCTGCATTTCCCGCGCAATCATCCGAAAACGTTGGTGGCAAAGACTCTGATCTTCGTCAAATTGGTTCGGAAGGCTACTTTCATTGGGTGAAAGAAAAACATCCTGGGGTGTTGGAGTCTCAATGGATCCCAATGGATGAGGAGTTATGGAAAATTGAGAATTATCCTGATTTCCTAAACGCTCGGCGCCAACTTTTGGCTAATGCCACGAATAAGTATCTGAGAGCCCTAAATCCGAGACATGCCGAGAGTGAGAATGCCAACAAGCCGCCGAGTGGAGTGGCAGCATCGGTCAAACCCCATACTCACATTGCCAGTACTGACGAAGAGCGTGAGTTGAGAGACCTACAGAAGTGGATAGAGTCATGCGGGCTTCCACGAGGAGATTTCGGCTTTGAATTAGAGTCGCTTTCAGGAGAGGGCAATAGAATCATCATTGATTTGGCTTGGCCGAAAGGATTGCCTGAAGGGCTTGGAGATCCCATAGCAATTCTGGCTCAATGAATCTGCAGAAACTTATCAAGCTGTCAGCCAGTCAGGATATAAGTGTTTTATTGACGTTCCTTCCTTCAAGCAGTATGTGGATGCAGAAATAGATGGAGAATAAATTCAAGGAGTGAACGAAAATCAGACTTCAGAGATTCGATGAGCGAAAAGATATTCACCGAATTCCCGCAAGCAAAATTGAGGGGACTATTTTCATTAAAATATTTGGCGTGACGATCGAATATACCCGAAGCTGAGACCATAAACAAGATTGTGAGCCCTGTCCATCCATGGTCACCAGTATAACGAACAAGTTTTATCGTTGCAGGGCGATGATAACCAGTGCTTGCGTGTCCCCTCTAAATCACTTCGTTGTCCGAATCGGAATCCTTTTGAAGGCTACCTAATTCAGATCATAAAGACTCCGCCTCTTCAAGTTTTTCTCTTTTATCATCGATTCCATAACACATCAAAAGATGGATATGCGTCACTTCAACCTCTTCGCACCAACCATCTTGCCGGAATCAACATGTTCTATGATAGTTGTGTAGGGATATATCGCATTGGTCAATACCTTCCATGAATCAATCTCGTTCTTACTTCTCACGGTGACCTTGCTAGATGGTAACCACAGTGATGATTTCATGGAATCAAGGAAATAAACTTCCCATTCGGTGTCATTATCAAGAATGATCTTTCTTCCCAAATTTTCCACCCTCTTAATTTGACAATAACCTTGTGTAATAGTGTTCATGGCTATGAATACTTGTGCCAGTTAAGGCCAAGACCGACCATTTTTCTTACACCCATTTTCTGAGAGTGTTGCATAAATTGGTTGGCGGGGATTGGTAAAATGCATTGCCGGGACTAAACAGCGTTACTAATATGGGTGGATTGTAATTTTCCAAGATGGAAATTTATTGCACCTGCAGCGATTCACCTTGTTTTGTGGCAAAATAGAAATTTGACCTGAAGTACACTGAAACCAACGAAAGATGTGCCCTCAGCCCAGAAATTTTCAGAATGAAAATTATTGACTCGGTCAATCTCTACCGATATCAATTGCCGCTGATTCATTCCATCACATGGAAGAATCGGTCTTATTCGTATCGGAACGGGCTTCTGGTTTGTTTTCGAAGTGGGGATGATGAAGGCTGGGGGGACATTGCCCCACTGCCAGAATTCAGCCGGGAATCATTTTCAGAAGCGCAATCCCAGGCAACCACACTTGCAAAACTGCTCTCAAACACCTCGGTAGAGTCTCTTGGTTTTGAAGCCCCCGATCTCTACCCTTCTGTCCGATTTGGGTTTGAACTCGCTCAATTCAATCTGAATGCGGCAATAAGGAATCAATCCGAGGCTGAATTGGCACCGGTCGCATGCTGCAGGCTACTGAGCCGACAGAATCATGGAAACCCCGAGTCAATGGCTACACTCCGTGGCTACCAAGCCGTAAAGATTAAGGTTGGAAGGCAGGCATTGAGTGAAGATCTTGAGTTCGTGCACTCGGTTTGCAGTGAAAACCCCGATGTAGATGTCCGCATTGACGCAAACCGGGCGTGGACCCTACGAGTTGCTCAGACATTCCTTGATGCCACACGCCACCTGGCGCTTGATTACATTGAAGAACCGCTGAAGGATAAGGCTGATCTTGCAGCATTTGCCCGATCCAATCGTATTCCCCTGGCATTGGATGAAACCCTCCGCGAACCTGAAGCAGAACAATACCGCCAATTTGCCGATGTTTATGTTCTTAAACCCACCCTTTCAGGAGGAATGACCGGAACCATTGAAAGGATGAAGCAGGCGCAGGCCGATCAGATCCGATGTATCATCAGCTCTTCCTATGAATCCGGCGTCGGGATACTGGGCTTGGTCAAATTAGCGAGAACCATTCCTGAGGAAGTGCATGGCTTGGACACCTATAATGTATTCAAGTACGATGTACTCATAGATCCACTGCCGCTGAATCACCCACGACCGCAATTCAACAGACACTCAATAAAGAAATCTGATCTGGACTTGTCAATTCTGAGCGAATTATGACCTCCAATATTAACCATTGACATGCGTTAACTAGGTCGAATAGCTTCAACCGCATAATAACGCGGTGTGAATCGACGAAGAAATGGGCGGATCCCTATACATGCGCCGTAGCTGGTCCATTTTTCAGTGCGAATGATCTTCCATCCGGCCTGCTCCAGGAGCCAATCAAACTGCCAGTCTTCAAATTCATGAAAATGCCGGTCCCATGGATCAGATGGGTTGCAGTATGCTGATGCAAACCATAAACGAAGTGGCACCGTCGCAATAAGTCTGGGGGCCTGGATTGCACGCAGGACATTGTAGGGGGAAACCAGATGCTCCAGAATCTCAAATGCGGTTACGAGATCTGCATCCGCTCCAAGAGGAGTGGCAATCTGTTCCAGATCTCCTTCTGTGTTTGTGACCACGTATCCCGCAAGCTGCATCCGCCTGCCGAGTTCATTTGGGGTGCCCAAGTCAAGAATTCGTGCCGGTGGAGAAGACGCGGCATGTAAAAATTCTAGTGAGTTGCTAAATCGCCTCTCCAGCGTTTTGTTTAACCGGTTTGCCATAACAATTAGGTTCAGGGGTTATCCAACGGGATTTTCTAATGAAACATGGCCTTCTGTCAAAAAATCCAACCTAGTGCAAAAATTACACTGTGCGCAAGGAGCAGAAATGCCGTTTGCCCAAGGAGCGGGTTTAGGTGGATAGAATCATGAATTGTAATTAGCTTGTGCAGGATACTCATGGCCGGAATTAAAATTAAGACGGTGAGTCCTGCCCACACATGATCGCCGGTAACACGCACAAAATCGAGTGGTAACAGGGCTGCAATGACGAAGCAGCCAATCCATAGCCCAATGCCAAATTTGCGCCCAAACCGAACCACCAATGTTTTTTTATTTGCTTTGCGATCCTCTGCTATGTCACGAATATTATTGACGGTCAGGATTGCTACGGATAATAAACCAGGTGCAAAACCGGCAATGATCACACTTGATGTAATCTCCAGTGTCTGGACGTAGTAGGTTCCCCCAACAGCTACCGGGCCAAAGAAAATCAGGACGAATAAATCTCCCAGACCTTTGTAGCCATACGGCCATGGACCGGCCGTGTAAAGTATTCCTGCCAGAATGGATGCAAAACCAATGAGAAGAACTCCCCAACCACCTCGATAGACCAGAACCATTCCCAGAACTGTTGCAAGGGAAAATACCACAATGGTGGCCACCTTGACATGATGGGGAGCGATTAAGCCGGCCTGGGTGACGCGTGTAGGGCCTTTTCGATCCTTCGTATCTACGCCGCCCACAAAATCAGCATAGTCATTACAGAAATTTGTCCCAATCGTGATCAGAAGCGCACAGGTCGCTGCAATCAGGACAACGCCAAAATTGAAGCCACCATCGTCCCATGCCATTGCAGATGCCACAAGAATGGGAGCGATTGCAACAGGCAGCGTCTTCCGGACGAGACGCTAAAACCCAAGCATGGGCCCGACTCCCGCTCATGGTTTATATCCGTCCTTGTCAAAGTTTGGGGGACGTTTACTCAGGTATGCATTCTTACCTTCCTGTCCCTCCTCGGTCATATAAAACAACATTGTTGCATGTCCCGCCAATTCCTGTAGGCCTGCCTGCCCGTCACAATCTGCATTAAATCCAGCCTTCAGCAACCGGATGGCAATATTCGAATTCATGAGAATTTCTCTACACCACTGTACCGTAGTACGCTCCAGGTCATCCAGCCTTACCACCGTATTTACGAGTCCCATTTTCAAAGCTTCTGAAGCATTGTAGGGCCGGCATAAAAACCAGATCTCTCTGGCTTTTTTCTGACCTACATGACGGGCAAGATAGCTTGCCCCATAACCACCATCAAACGAGCCAACCTTCGGGCCCGTCTGCATAAACTTGGCATTATCTGCAGCAATCGTGAGATCGCAGATAACATGTAACACATGGCCTCCACCTACCGCCCACCCTGCAACCATGGCGATCACAGGCTTTGGACAGGTTCGAATCTGTCTCTGCAGATCAAGAACATTTAAGCGTTGCGTCCCCGAGCCTTGTTCCGTATATCCGTGATCTCCCCGAATGCGCTGATCCCCGCCAGAGCAAAATGCATCTGGCCCTTCTCCAGTCAAAATAATGACGCCAATGGATGCATCATCACGTGCCTTTGCAAAGGCATCCTGCATCTCTGCCACCGTCAGCGGACGAAAAGCATTCCGAACCTCTGGGCGATTGATGGTCACCTTTGCAATCCCTGCCGTTTCCGTATCTGCAATTCCTTTCTCATACAGAATATCCGTGTAGTCGCCGCAACTTTCCCATTCTATCGGGCCTTCGACGATGGGTCGGTATGTGAAGTGGTGTTTTTTATTTGGACATAATCGTAATCAATGATTCTAAATCGTACTCTGAATTGCTTTGCCGACAAGGCGGTAGAGAGCGGTATGCAATTCTGCATTCTGTGTCCGGTCTGTTTGCACTTCAATCAGATATGGGCCTGATGAAGATGCCGCAGATTGCCAGATTTCCCGAAACTCCTCGCAGGAATCCACTGAGGAATATGGAATCTGAAACTGCGCGGTAGCCCATCGAAAATCCATGCCATGGGGGGTTCCTAAAACTTTTTCAAATTCTTCATGACCCAGAGCAATCGGAAGCATGTGAAAGATACCGCCCCCATTATTGTTAATCACAACGATGATTACGTCACGCTCTCTCAGGAGGCTCAGTGAGTTCACGTCATGCAGCATGGCCAAATCTCCCAGCAGGACAGTCCCATAGCCAGACTGAGCTTTCGCAATCCCTGCAACCGTGGCAAGAGTACCATCAATGCCACTGGCACCGCGATTCGCAAAAACCCGCGAGGCATTTTGATCTCGCCGGAAAAACGTCTGTACGTCTCTAATTGGCATGCTGTTGGCACCGAACATCCAATTCGTGCTGTCCAATAGGTCGGAGAGCATCCATGCCAGAGATGGCTCAGAGAGAT
>CBDBMQ010000015.1:0-91823 GCA_965207565.1 Rhodothermales bacterium
GCAGAATGGCGGCGCACCCCGGTAACGGAGCGGGTTCAGTATCTCTTTGCATTCCGTCAACTGCTTGAGCAGCATTTTGAGGAGATCGCATCTCTAATGACGCAGGAATGTGGAAAAACCATTGTGGAAAGCAGGGGAGAACTGCGACGCGGGGTCGAAAATGTTGAGGTTGCATGTGGCATGCCAAGTCTGATACAAGGCTACAACAATGAAGATGTTGCCAGTGGCATTGATGAGCACATGATCCGGCAGCCACTTGGTGTTGTCGTTGCGATTACACCATTCAATTTCCCTGGCATGATCCCATTGTGGTTTCTGCCCTATGCCATCGCAGCCGGGAATTGCTTTATCCTGAAGCCGAGCGAAAAAGTAGCCCAGACCAGTGCTTGGTTGATGCGACTGCTGGATGAGGTGGGATTGCCCAAAGGGGTCGTACAAATGGTTCATGGTGGAAAAGAGGCGGTAGATGCGCTCATTGAGCATCCCTTGACACGAGCGATCAGCTTTGTAGGATCAACCAAGATTGCCCAATATGTGTATGCAAAAGCTGCTAAACATGGGAAGCGGGCTCAGTGTCAGGGAGGGGCCAAAAACGTAGCGGTCATTTTAGAGGATGCCGAAATGGACTTGACCTCGGAAATTCTGGCAGACTCGGCGTTTGGGTGTGCCGGCCAGCGATGTCTGGCAAACAGTCTGGCGGTGACCGTAGGGGGAGCACGGGATGTGTTTACGGAAGCAATGGCGGAAGCGGCCCGCATGCGCAAGGTTGGGTATGGATTGGATGAGAATTCAGAGATGGGACCGGTCATCACGCCGGAAAGTCAATCAACGATTGAGAAGATGGTGGGGGTGAGCGAGAAAGAGGGTGCACGTGTTCTGGTTGATGGGCGGGGAAGAACGGTAGATGGGTTTCAAAATGGGAATTGGGTGTTTCCCACGCTGATTGATGACGTGGATCCTAGTAGTACACTTGCGAAGACGGAAATATTTGGACCCGTATTCGGGTTGATGCACACGGCGAATCTGGACCACGCGATTGAGCTGATCAACTCGCAGGCGTACGGCAATATGGCTTGCCTGTTTACCAGGAGTGGCGCTGCAGCTCGAAAATTCCGTTATGAAGTGGACGCAGGTAATCTCGGAATTAATTTAGGTGTCGCTGCGCCAATGCCTTTTTATCCGTTCAGTGGCTGGAAAGACAGCTTCTTCGGTTCCCTTCATGCCCAAGGCAAGCACGGAGTGGAATTCTATACACAGACCAAGATCGTCGTTGAGCGCTGGCCAAATATATGGAGCCGAAAATTTTAGCGGATTCGATTGATTTTCATTATTGCTGCGTAGTTTAGACTCTGGAGTCACACAAGAACAGGATGATGTTAATAAACAGGTACATTGCGATTCTGCTTTTCGGACTTAGCTATATACATTTGAATGCTACAGTTGAAGCACAGACTGCAGAGTTCTTCGACGATCTCGAGTTTCGCTATATCGGCCCATCACGTGGCGGGAGGGTAACCACGGTAACAGGGCATAGAGATACTCCCGAAACGTTTTATATGGGGGCAACGGGTGGAGGAGTCTGGAAAACCACAGACTATGGAGCAAGTTGGGAAAATATTTCCGATGGATATTTTGAAACCGGCTCCATTGGTTCCATTGATGTAGCCGACAGTAACCCCCAGATCATCTATGTGGGAACGGGTTCAGATGGGATTCGCAGCAATGTGATCATTGGCCGGGGAATGTACAAGTCCGTGAATGGTGGCGAGTCGTGGATGCATATTGGACTCCGAGAGGCTGGACAGATTGGTTCTGTCGTCATCCATCCCACCAACCCCGAGGTGGTCTATGTGGCAGCATTGGGAAATCCATTTGGCCCAAACCAGGAGCGTGGTGTATTTAAGTCCATAGATGGTGGGGAAACCTGGGAGCATGTACTCTTTATTTCAGAGCAGACAGGGGCAGTAGATCTTGAGCTTGCACCGGAGAATCCAGATGTTATCTATGCTGCACTATGGCGGGCAGAACGCAAACCCTGGACGATCATCAGTGGAGATGATGGTTCTGAAAACGGTATTTATGTTTCGCGTGATGCAGGTGAGACATGGTCCAAGAGCACGGATGGGTTACCCCAGGGGTTGATTGGAAAAATTGATTTTGCGGTAAGTCCTGCAGACCCCAGTCGGGTCTATGCACTGGTCGAAGCGGTCCCGGAAGAAGAAGGCCTCTACCGATCCAATGATATGGGGGTGACTTGGGATGTAATCAGCACGGAAGGTTACCTGATGACCCGTCCCTTTTATTATACGAATGTAGATGCGGACCCAACAGATGCGGATGTGGTTTGGGTCAATAATCTTGCGTTTTGGCGTTCAGAGAATGGAGGGCAGGAGTGGACGAGAGTCAGAACCCCACATGGGGATAATCATGACATGTGGATCAACCCCGATGATCCGCTCATCATCGTTCAGTCAAACGACGGCGGGGCCAACGTTACACGCGATGGTGGAAGAACATGGTCCACTCAGCATAATCAGCCCACAGCCGAACTCTATCAGGTTGATGTAGATGAACGGTTTCCATATTGGGCATATGCAGGGCAGCAGGATAATTCTACGGTTGCCGTTCCAAGCTTGCCGCCAGATTTTCGCCCAGGGGGAGCGACCGCATACTGGGAAGCAATTGGAGGATGTGAAACAGGACCATCTGTCCCTCATCCGGTGGATCCAATGATCGTCTACAGCAATTGTAAGGGTACCTTTAGGCGCTATAACCGTGCCACCGGGCAGCAGCAGGCCTATTATGTTGGGGGTGTCAACATGTATGGCGTGAATCCACGTGAGTTGCCGTACCGCTTCCAGCGCGTGGTCCCAATTGAAATCTCCCCACATGATCCTAGTGTAATTTACCATGGATCACAGTTTGTGCATCGCACAACGGATGAGGGGCGAACATGGGAGACGATCAGCGATGACCTGACTGCGTTCAGGCCCGAGCGTCAGGTGATCAGCGGTGGTCCAATTACGAGAGATATCACCGGGGAAGAACACTACAGCGCGCTCTATGTGATTGAGGTTTCTCCAATGAATGAGCAGGTCATCTGGACAGGAGCCAACGATGGGCCAGTGCATGTGACGCAGGACGGTGGACAGACATGGACCAATGTGACCCCACCTGATATGCCTCCCGAAGGGCGGATCCAGACCATTGATCCCTCGCCACACATCGAGGGCAAGGCATATGTGGCTGGGTATCGGTATTTACTCGGAGATTTTAAACCCTATATCTACCGGACGGACGATTTTGGGGCAACCTGGACGAGGTTGACGGACGGGACGAACGGGATTCCGGATGATTACCCAACACGTGTCATTCGAGAGGATCCGGGAAGAGAAGGACTACTCTATGCAGGAACGGAATTTGGACTGTTTATCTCATTTGATGATGGCAGGACTTGGGAGAAATTCCAGCAGGGACTGCCCGTCACGCCAATCACGGACCTGAAAGTTCATCGTGAGGATCTGGTCTTGTCAACCATGGGCCGGGGATTTTGGATTCTGGATAATATCACCGCGCTGCATCATATCACCTCAGACGTCATAAATTCCGATGTGTACATGTTTCCGGTACGTGATACATATCGGGTACGGTATTCTTCAAGTTCCGGTGGTGGTGCTGCACCTACCTACCCCCGATCAGGTGTGGTCATTGATTACTACTTCAAAGAGGAGCAGACGAGGGAAATAACATTGGAGATTTTAGATGATAAAGGAACGATCATTCGTACGGTTGAAGCTGAGGAGTTTCAACCCGAGTTAGCCGTAGTTCAGGGAATGCGTGCTTCTCCGCGACCGCGTGCTCCCGGGTCTGTACTCGAGCGTGCTCCAGGTGTGAACAGATATACATGGGATATGCGTCACTCGGGATTGAGTGCGCCCGCCCTTCGGAATCTTCAAGGGCCACTAGTTCCGTCAGGCACTTATCAAGTGCGTCTGAGCGTGGATGGAGAAACCTTCACTCAGGAAGCCGTACTTCGGATTGATCCACGTGTAGCTATGGATAACGTTGGAGAGAGCGACCTCCAGGCACAGTTTGAATTCGGGATGGAACTCATGAAGACCCGTGGTGATGCTGCAGCTGCACTTCAACGGATTGATGCACTCATCGAACATGCTACGGATGAAACTACAGCGGAGACCGTAAAGCAGTTGCGAGCACTGCTCGTGACTGCAACCGGAGACAGTTACCCTCAGCCCATGCTGATAGATCAGTTGAGATATCTTGCCGGCTTTACATCCCAGGGGGATTTCCGCCCTGGAAAAGATGCATATGAACGCCTTGCGCAGTTGCAGGGTGATCTTGCCGCAATCCTTCAACAACTGGACGAACTGTAAGGAGAACCGGGATTGATTTGAAATCAGGACTGGACTGCTCAATCGCTTCGGGCTGATATGATCACTCGGACGAGCATTGGCGTGTAAGACTTGCAGAGATTATCGTTACTTCCGAGATGATAGACACTACGGCGATCCTTGGAGCCGAGGCAGTTGATCTACTTCAGCATCGGTGCCAGCACGTACCTATCTCCCTGATTAAATTCCCTGGTCCTGATTTTTTGGAGACGGCTGCGACTATTTCTGATCGTCCTCCGCACGTACTGAGATCACTCCAGAGATTGTATGGAGCGGGGCGTTTAGCCGGGACCGGGTATTTGAGCCTACTTCCTGTAGATCATGGGGTTGCACACACCGCGGGGATGGTCTTTGCTCCCAATCCCGTATATCTGGATCCGGCAGCAATTGTTGATCTGGCAGAACAGGGAGGCAGCAGTGGGCTTGTGACCACATACGGAGTTCTTGGGATGGTGGCCAGGGCAGATCGCAGAGATTTACCGCTCGTTCTAAAGTTGAATCATGACAATCAGTTCACCTGGCCTGCGCGTTATGAGAATATCCTATTCAGCCGCGTCCATGAGGCCGCGGAGATGGGCTGTGTAGCGGTTGCGGCTACCGTGTATTTTGGCGGCCCCAACGCCCGCACGGAGTTGCAGTTGGTATCAGGATTATTTACGGAAGCGCATGGGTTGGGGATGGCCACAATATTGTTCAGCTATTTGCATCCCACAGCACTTCAAAAGGGTGGGGATGGGATCATTTATTCGGCGGACCTCACGGCGGAAGCAAACCATCAGGCCGTAACGGTGCAAGCAGATCTGATCAAGCAGAAGCAACCATTATGGACGGGAGGGGCAAACGCTCTGGGGGCTGATTATGGGCCTATGGATACGCGAATGTCCCAAGAGTTGTGCTCATCGCATCCCATTGATCTAACGAGATATCAGGTTCTAGCCTGTTATGCCGGCGGCATAGGCTTAATCCATTCGGGAGGGGCCAAGGGAGAGGATGATCTGGTGCAGTCGGTGCGGGCAGCTGTGATCAATAAGCGGGGTGGGGGAGTCGGCCTTATTGCAGGTCGCAAAGTATTCCAGAAGCCCTTGGCGGAAGGAGTTCAACTTCTGCATGCAATTCAGGATGTTTATCTAAACCCTGATGTAACCGTGGCTTAACTGCTGAGAACGATCACGATGCAAGTCAGCACCGGAGCCGGATATTACTGTGATTGTGCGTTGATCATCTCCACAACCGTGCCCAGAAGATCATTGGGTACAGGCACAGTTAGATGGTACTGAACGATTCTCCATGTATCGCCTTCTAAAACTAGCGCTCTAGTTCCGCGAACCTCACCGTACTTCTCGTTGAGCAGAACCTCATCAAACCATGCGGCCCCACCGTCGGCACCTACATATACATAGCGTTCCTGCGGAACATATGTCCACCCGCGCCCGGCACTGAAATGAGGTTCAGCATACCCCTGAAATTCAGATTTTGTCCACCGTTCGGTCATATCGGTTCCTAGGAAAATGCTTTCTTTCGAGAGGTACCCAAAATACCGTTCATAATCAGCCTCGGAGGCGGCGAGATGGAAATCATCAAGTACTGCTTCGATGTCAGAGTGCTGTGCGCTTGTGCTTGATACGATAATCAAGCCAAAGAGAAGGAGAATAGGGAAAAGTCGAGTCATGGAAGTCATTTGGTTATATGATCGGCAACCCGAAGTGCTTGGGCTGCAATTGTGAGTGCCGGGTTCATCGCCCCGGAGGATGGAAAAAATGATGCATCGACAACCCGCAAGTTCGGAAGTCCATGCATTTGGCAATAGGGGTTTAATACACTGTTCGCTGGGTCATTGCCCATTTTCAAGGTGCCGCACTGGTGCGAGTTGGTTTCAATTCCCATCTGTTGACTGAATGTGATTGGATATCCGGCCCGTTGCAACATGCGGCGCGCCCGTTTCAATAATTGCCGATGGGCAGTCAGGTTATTTGGCTTCCAGTGAATTTGTATATGACCTTCGGATGTCAGTGAAACATGGTTATTCGGGTCGGGCAGATCCTCGCTCATGACCCACCATTCGATACTTCGGTTTGCCAGATATTTCAGTAGGGGCAGAGGCGCATTTGGTCGGGCGGACTTGAGCATGGATGCCTGTACTTTACCAATCATCTGGAGATTCCCCATAGGCCAGGGCCATTCATCTGCCCCAAGGTACCAATCATTGATCGAAAGTGTTTTCTGAAAGGTTGTTGTATTGCGTTCCCATGGACGGATTGCCATCAATGCGCTGTTATTGTGCACCATGTAGTTGCGTCCAATCATACCGGAGGGATCTGGAATCCCATCAGATCTAAGAAGCAGTGCTGCAGAATTCACCGCACCACAGCTGAGTACATAGGTGCTGGCCCGAATGGTTTTCAATTCACCTTTATGGTCTAACTCTAATGAATCAACAGCGCCACTGCGTATCATAACTCGATGGACCTTTGCATTTGTCCATAGGGTGACATTTGGATGGTCAATAGCTGGGCGGACAGCACATACCTCAGCATCCGATTTTGCATGAACTCTACAGGGAAACCCGTCACATGTGTGGCAGCGCAGGCATCGATTCCCCAGATCAATTCCTAGGGGTAAATGAAACGGATTCAGGCCCTGCTTCTGGAAGGAAGCCGCGAGGCGGGCGATTTGCGGCTCATGCGGTACCACGTTGTGTGGATAGTCTTCCGAACGCGGGGATTCGGTAGGATCATCACCAGCATTTCCGTGAACACGGTACAGATTTTCAGCACGACAGTAGTAGGCTTCCAGTTCATCATAAGTGACCGGCCAGCCGGGGCTCGTACCACTCTCATGTTCCAGCTCACTGAAATCTTCCTGTCGGAATCTGGGCAGAGCTGCCCCATAAACTTTCGAGTTGCCTCCGATGCAATAATGCAGGCCAGGCTTGAAGGTTTGGCCGTCAGCAGTCTCCCAGACTTCGTTTGCCTTGTAACGATTTTCCCCAAAGACAGCTTTTGGGCTCCAATTCTCAGGCTCCTGGGGAAGAAAATCCCCACGCTCAATCAGCAGAATGCGTGCGCCGCTGTTACGCAGGCCCCAAGCCAGCGTACCTCCACCGATTCCAGTTCCGACAATGATAATATCAAAACCCGTCATGCCTTAGTCACTCTGGAAACTAACTGCCAGTCAAAGAATTTCTCCGGTCGCTTGCGTTGCCTACCAATCAAAAATGCACCTGCTAAACCTGATACAAATTTTGACTCCATATGTATCCAAATAAAGATGAGATTCTCGGGCAGATGCTGGGGGCAATAATTACATGAAAGAAAATGGATTTGGAAAATTACACAATTCATAATGTTAAGCAATGGAGGCTTTTGCAAAACTCCCAACCCAAGGGGTTTTTCTTGGAAACATTGACCTTTTCGGTTTCTGTTTCTGGTTCGTGTATCTGGGTAGAGGAGACGATTTTGATCGGAGTTCGTATCTGCCCCGAAAAGCATAGAAACGTCCCTCTATAGACTTAGAAACGAAGGACTAGAGCCCTCCCCCAAAAAAATCGTCCATCATCGCCCTTAGCCGATACTGCTCATTGTCATCAATGGAGACAAAGATCATGCCGGTTTCCGAAAGTAATTCATTTAGCAGCCTGAGACGTGGCCACATCACGCAACATCACTTCTCATGCCGCAACCATCTTCAACCCCGACAAGATTACCGTCTAGCCATTCACGGACCATAGGGACGTTTGCATTATCGTTATAGCACCAACCGTTCCTTCCAGTATTATATGGCGGATCAATGTAGATGCAATCTACTTTTCTGGCGTAGTATGGCAAGAGCGCGTTCAATGTGTGCAGGTTGCCTCCGTGGATAATGAGATTTCCATTCAGGCTTGGTTTACCAATTCCTTGTCTGGATGGATTGCAAGCGGCCTGAAGGGTATGGCTAAGTAATGGTTGTAGACAAATTCCTTATCCTTGAAAACAATCTCACTCATGAATTGCTATCAAATTCTTGAGGATGATTCATATCTCAATAGGCTACCCACACAGTACAGATCTGCGCCAGTAGATTCATCTCACAGACTTCGTCTTCAAATAAGTTCACTTCAGCCCTAATTTCTCAAAGAATATTTTATTGCGAATTTCAGCATCCCGTAAAATCTTGTCCCATTTAATTACTTGAACAAAAAGGTTATTGTTGTCATACCACTGGAACCAACCGAGTTTATCTGGCATTACCTTGAAGTTTTTGATTTCATGTAGCCATTTCTCAACTTTCTGGTTAATATCACATACGACGAACCCATAGGCAGGGGTGTTTTTCGTGATCTCAATCGGACGCCCCTTTGGAGTTTGATATTTTCCAGCACGGATATCATTGGTATAATGAAGAATCTTCAATATTGGGTCTTCCTGCGAAGATGCATCTGCAAACCTATCGTATTGTGGCCTCTTGAATTCGAAAATTGTAATCGGATTACTCTCAACATTATCTTCCCTGAACATATGTGGGAGGTCAAATATCAAGATGTCAGGCCGTTTTTGATTTCCTCTCCCAAGGGGCTTGTCAGAGGCAACATGGCTTGTGAAATTCAGACGCTCGTCTATGAGCCATAAATTGTGATCCTCATAGGAAATCGTTTCTGTGTCTCTCTTTCGGCGGAATATTGTGTCGTGGACAATGCTTTCATGAGGATAATTTCCTTCCTCGCATTTCTCAAGTCTTTTTCCGAATAGATCAAGAATCTTCTTGCGGAATACCACATACTCGGCAAGTTTCTCCTTACTTGAATCGGATAAACCGTTAACTATATCAGTTAGGCCGGAATCCTCTGGGTCCAAATCTGCTGACGATAAAACGCTGTCAATTTTATCCTTTAGATCAGTGTCCCGACGAAACTTGTCTACATGAAGATGCGATTCCATCTGCTCCTCGGTAGGATTGTAGGGTAACCGGGATATGTCTGATTTGGCCAAAATGCTTTTGTACCAAGGTGCCTTATTATCAACATAGGACTGAATACGCTCCCTCTTTTTATCCCGCTTGGTTTGAATATTTGATCCAACCGCATTCTCCGCAATTTTTGAGACTTCCGCTTCAATACTGATTCGTCCAATCGGATATTCTATCTCGGGGTGTTTTTTGAATTTAAATCCACCGCGTTCCACTGATACGTTCGCGTCAAGGTAGTCGCTACATACGTATGCCTTAACAATAAACCTGCGATTCTCATCTCCGTCTTCATATAAAGCTTCCTCAAACTCAGGGATATGATCAGATAAGGGGGTACTTGATACCTCACGCTTGTGTGCGACAAAGCTAATCCAGTTTGTCCCACTTCTTGGCGTATACAGTTTGAAGATATATACCGAAAATTCCGCTTCGAATTTTTCCTCACCAATTTGCCCGGATAGTGAGAAAGAGGAAGGATCTACCGGTAGTTTCTCTATGAATTTTTCTAATTTATTTTCGGAAAAGTCGTTCAGACATATTGGCTCAATACCGTCTTGCCCCATGCTGCAGTCCTCACGAAGAATAATTCTTGGGGGGTTGGCTCCCTCCAGAACAAAGAAGGGTAGAATACGCTGCACAATCACCTTTGCTATAGTCTCAAGTTTTTTGTCAGAAATTGTTTTCCCACGGGGATGGCATATTCTAATAATGCTTCCAGTGTCCCTGTGTTCACTGCTATCATGTTCAAGATTGGAAACTATATCATGGCCACCGCCCATTGAGAAATTTCGATAGAAGAAGTCATTTTCATTTTTGTACACGCTCTTGACGGAAAAACTCTTGAAATGCTTGAGGCATACAAACCGTCCAAATCCTTTGCCACCCTGATGTATCTTCTGTTCCGTATAGAGTGTATCAAATGAATTGAGATGCTCGTCAGTAAATCCAACCCCATTATCCTTAACTTCAAAGCCCTCAACGTTGGGGAGACTTTGATTCATCTCGGTTTGATTGCTACGTAACACGCGAACAGTGATACATCCGTCTGGACGATCTGCCTCCTCAATGGCTTGAACAGCGTTTACAATCAACTCAACAAGAGCAGCATATGGGTCAATTTTGCCGCCAATATTCTGGACAGCCCGTTTAATGTTGATCCCACTCATCGAGGAATCACGGAATTAGGTTTGCGGTGAAGAAAAATGACACATTCTACGTCAGCCTATTTGGGCAGGAATTGGCGCATTACGCCCCAATCGCATACCACTTTGCTTCCATTCATCCGCCAAAGATAAGACTGAATTTGCTCTAATCTGGTATAAACTCTCAATATCATGTGGAAACGAATGGAAGTTGTGCAAGGATTGGTTGATTTTTTATGAGCTGGACCGTTTATCGAACAGGAAGGTTACCCACCGGAAAGGCCGCGGGGGTTGTCTTGGGATTGCCTCTTGTGGAAGATGTGAGGATTTTGTATTTCCTGCCAACAGGAATTATTTCCTTGGATAGAGTAGGAATTTGGTCCGTTGTTCGGACGGTACCAGAAGTTGTTGCTTGTGCCCGAGATAGTGTATAGAGGGCTTTTTACCTCGTACCGTACGCCGGGGGACGTGGGCGCTACAGATTCAAGACCGACTCCAACATCGACGCGACGTAATCATCGTCTTCCTGAAAGAGGACATGCAGCTTCTGCATCTCCGCTTTCTCCATGCCCCAACGTGACTGCATCGCCGCAAAAGGGGTATTTGAGACGATAAAGGACTCTAGGCGCACATGGGGGTCACCAAGTCGGTCTTCGATGTCCTTGATGGTCTTGAAGAATTCGATCTTGGAGTCAGTCGACTCGAGGTGCCAAAGTCCCTTTGGGTCGACAAAGACTATGTGCTGCCGATCATCGGCAAGCAGCCACATAATGAAGTCGGGGTGGTAGTTGTCGGCTTCGAAGAAGCCCACTCCACGGCCTATGCTGCGGTTTCGCAGTAGATAGAGATCACGGGTATTGAAAAAATCCGGGCGTCCATCACAGAAACGCTTCAGGTCCTCGACGAAGCGGCGTTCACCCTTGTTGAGGGGTACCGGGATGATTTTGACGACGTTCGTGTCATCGAGACTGAGCAACGGCTCGTACAGGTGCTTCTCGAACCGAATGGCCTTTATGCCTTGGAATACCCAAGATATCTGTTTGCCCTCCCGGGCGGCGCAGATAAGCTCTTTGAGCTTGGCGACAATCTCCTCCTGTGATTGGTCGACCAGGATGCGATAATAACCTTGGTCATTGGGCGATTCCTTCATGCCGAGGAAATTGGAATCGTCGCGCTCTAGAGTACGGTATTCGAGATGGGGAAGCTCCCACGCACGCTTGTGGAAGGTGTAGTAACGCTCGGTGTACTTCTTGAGCAGTGCAAGGGCGATCTCATGCCAGAGACGCACCTTCTCATAGGAATCTCCGACAAGCTCCTCTTTGGGAATCTGCAAGCGATACCAAGTCTTGTCGTCAAGCAGCGCTTCAATATCGGCCCGTGGGATGTTCAGGTTGTACCACCCGCGCTCCGCCTTGAATCGCTCCAATTCAAAGTAAAGCTGGTCAAGATCGAGAAAAGCGATATGGCTAGATGCCAAACTATCCTCATTCGGTACTGCATCGGTATCGCCACCCGTCACGCCGCCCGACTTCATTGCTTGGATCTTCGGATACCAGTTCAGCACCAGCGGGTTCTTCTGGAGGTATTCGGTACTTGGATCGCTGTGCGGGTCGGGCGGGCGAACGGTCGGGACAGGGCCAAGCTTGCGGAACATTTCGCCAACGCCAAACTCGGTGCTCACACCATTAATCATCCTTTTGAGCCGAATCGTCTTAAGTTTATGTCTTCTGATGTTTTCGGTCACCGGCAGTAGAAACTCCTTGATGTGGTCGTCCCTATTGGGCAGATCCTCTTCAGCGAGAAAGTCGCGGAATTGCGCCATGTAGTCAGCGCGGATGCCAAAGATGCCAAGTGTTTCGAGTAGATCAATGTGCTTTGGACGTTTGACGTTGCCCGGAAGTTGAGATCTGCCGCTACGTTTCAGGCTGCGGTTGTAACCCTTGAGCCGAACGCCGCGCCCGAAGAGTTGGATGATCTGTGCGCCCTCCCCCCTGCCGACATTCATCAGGCCCATCGTCGAGACACGCCAACTATTCCAGCCCTCGGTGAACTTTTTTGAACCGATCAACAGGTTTATCGTCGAATGGGATTGGTTAATCTGATGAAAGAGTGACCCCGAGAACTCGCGTTCGCCCGTCTTGAGGCCGTGCTCCTTGCACCGCTTCATTAACCCGGCATCGTCGCCTACGTTGACAACGCCGAACGCTTCGTTGTCCGCGCCCAAGCGCAATGCTATTTCGCCGGTAACACCCTTCAGGTTTTCGACATAGAGTTGGCCGCCGCCGGGGGCATTGAAAACGGTCCTAAGTGTATCCTCGAAGACCTGAGTGGGCGAGAGTCCCACAGAATTAAGATAAACGAAGCGTCCGGCGAACAGGTTCTTACCTACTGACGTCACAAGGCCTTGATTTAGAACCTGGTTAATGCGCTGGATGCTCCCGGCACGGTTGGCGACATAACGGTTCAGGAACTGCAGAATCGCCACGATGTCCGACGCGTCCCTCGTGGAGAGCTTCTTAGTCACGCGCCCACCTACAAAGATCCACAGAGGGTTCTCGATGTTGAACAACCGAAATGCGTTGCCGAGTTCGTGATAGAGTCGCTGCTGCTGGAAGAACGAGAGTAGAGCGGCCACCAAGTACAGATCAAGGTGACCCTGCTGCGTGTCCTCGTGAAGGTTGAGGATCTGGTAATCCTTGCCGAAGCCGTCTCCGTAGAAATGACGATAGGAGTAGTCGCAAAGCGTGCTTTTGGCATAGAGTTCCGTGAGCGCGGGCTTACCCTTGATTGCCTGCCCGAAAGTTGCGGAGTACTCGAAGGAGAACCCCTTCTCGCACAGAGCGTTGCGATAACCCATCCACGCGCCCTGTTCCCCTGAACTCGCCCCCCGATGCCCCTCATCCACGAGGACCAAGTTATTCCCTTCAAAGGCCTCGACGGCGATTGTCTTGTCACCCATATCGTCACCGAGCCGCGTGACTTCCAAGATCTCGACCGCTTGGCCGCTGAATAGGCCTCGACCGTCCTTGCTGAACCGCTTCGCATCAATGCCCGCTGCCCCCAACTCACGCAAGTGCTGTTGGGAGAGTCCCTCGTTGGGTGTGAGAAGTAGAATGCGGCTCAGTTCGTGCCGTCTACCGTGCCGAACTAGGGTGTCCTGATACTGCAGAATGTTGGCGTGCATCAGCAGCGTCTTCCCGCTACCCGTCGCCATCCAGAAGGCGAGTTTGTTGAGTTGCGGCCACGCTTTCGCAGCTTCGTCGAACGCCGTGATCCGGTCGGCTCCGGTCTTATCCACATTGTAGGCGTCGATCTGTGCATTCAATTCTACGAGCAGTGCCTCGGGATCACAAAAATAGCGGTCCAGGTAAATCTCGCTGAAGAGAAGAGTCAGATACTGAAAATGTTTCCAGCGAATCGGTTCCTCGCCGCGAGTAATTCGGCGTTCGTTCAACCGTTGAGTATACCCGACGATGTTCTGGTCGTACTCCAGCAGAAGCTCTGTGGGCAGTTCTGTCAGGTTGTAGAAGTGTGCCGTCAGGGCGTGGTGGAAGCGATGGATGTTGTTTTCGTCCAGTCCTTCCATCTCTTCGTCATGCAGGTGTTTGGCCAAATCTTCGAAACGTTGTACGCCAAACAGCGAGAGCAACCACTGATGGATGACCAGCTTATGAGCAAACGGTACCTGAGACGTTTTGCGGGTAGCTTTCCTCTTCGCCATCACATCCCCTCTGTGTCGAACATCAGGCGATGGAAATCCTCCTCGATGAGACGAACCTTCCACAGGTCATCTGGAGTCTTGAGATTCTCGAGATTGTTCCCGCCATTGACGTAGATGAGGTCGAACTCGCTGTCTTTGGCCGAATAACCCCGCCAAGTGAACCACTCGTCCAATACCAGATTGTCTTTTTCAGAATTGCCAGTCAGTTTGCGCCAGATGACAAGTGCTCGGCGACCGTCGGGTATTACACCGGTCACAGTGCGGAACCAGTAGGGGCCACCCTCTTCCTGCTTGAGGCATCCCTTCAAACGGAGGCGCTTCTCTCTATCGTGTTCGAATGCGGCGGCGTTAAAAGTCTGGGGTGCGGTGATGTGGTGAACCGTAAGACCGACCAGCCAGTTGAAGGTCTCTAGCAGATTGACGTTAACCTCGCGGCTCTCGTCCGAGCCAGGTAGTTTGACCTTCAGCTTGTATGCCGTGGGATCGGCGAAGTCCCGAATGTTAAGTAGCGACTGGCTGCCATGTGTCTCGACATTGAGCATATAGCGTAAAAGGTACTCCTCCCTGAAGCGCCCCCCCCCTGTATCTTATAGGTGATGTTTAACTGAGTCCAATTTTGTAAAATCATAAAATAAAAATTCGGCAGTATAGCTGGATGTTTTGAGTTGCTATACGGTCTGGTTTTTTAGATTTACAAAACAACAGCTTTTGTTTTGCATCATGTAACTGCGGGTAACTCCCTGGGAGCAACCAAATTCCCCCTGCGTCTTGAACGCCTGGGGGGGATCTGTGCCCCAGGGAGTACCGTGATCCACGTCCAGTAGGGAGTTAGTGCCATTGAGCACCGATACAGGGACAGACGGAACGTCACGGCGACCCGCAATCTCCTAACCTTAAAGATACTCAAATCATGTCTATAAAATCTAGATTCACCATCTTTATTGGTGCGGACTGGGGTTCTCAGTTTCACCAAGTCTGCATCCTGACCTTGGAGGGCATTCTTCTAGGTGAGAAGGTGTTTTCTCATTCTGGAGAAGGCCTCCAACAGCTGGCAGATTGGATCCTTGACCGCGCAGGCTGCGCTGCAGATAAGATTGCAGTCGGCATTGAGGTTCCGCATGGTCCCGTTGTGGACACTCTGTTGGAGCGAGGGTTTCACGTCTTTTCCATCAATCCCAAACAAGCAGACCGATTTCGAGATCGGTTATCGCCGGCAGGGGCCAAAGATGACCGCCGAGATGCCCGCGTCATCGCCGATGCCCTCCGGACTGATATAGGATGCTTTCGGGAACTGAATCCAATGGATCCCAAGATTGTCCAGCTGCGCGAGTGGTCACGGATGAACCAGGAACTGACGAACCAGCGTACTCGCCTCACCCACCAGATCCGAACCCAATTCTGGCGTTATTTCCCACAGTTCCTTACGCTCGGATTTGCATTGTATTCGCCAGCGCTCCGAGACCTCTGGAAACTCATTCTCACGCCTAAGCGTGCACGCCGGGTTCATCTTAGTTCTGTGGAAAAGGTGCTGAAAAAACACCGTATTCGGCGTTTGAATGCGGAGCAGGTTCTAACCCACCTGCGCACCCAACCCATCAGCGTTGCAGCGGGTGTCGTTGAGGCGGCAACGGCCAGCATCCGAATTCATCTGCAGCAGCTTGAACTGCTTGAACGGCAGATCAGCGAAGCGAAACAAGCCATGAAAACGATCCTTGATTCGCTCAACGATGCTCAGAGCCCAGCTACTTCAAACTGCGCTTTGAACCAAGAGAAGAAAACATCCTCCGAGGAAAAACCCTTGAGCGATGTGGAGATCCTGTTATCCATTCCAGGCATGGGACCAACAGTCCTGGCTGCGCTCATCTCGGAGGCCTATGGATTGCTCAGTGAGCAAGACTATCGAGCCCTACGATGTTTCTGTGGTGGTGGCACCCGTGACGAAACGTTCTGGGAAATCGGTGGAAGGTCGTTCGAAGAAAAGCCTGCCAGGCCCACTTGGTTAATGCAGTATACCACTGGAGCAGAGTGGCCATTCAGCATGATCGCATCAGCAGAGCGAAGTACGATGCCCTACGTAAGCGAGGACATAGCCACGGCCGAGCTCTGCGATCCGTTGCTGATCGACTCTTGGCCATCGCCTGTGTGATGCTTCGCGACCGGACACTCTTTGATCCCAGTCGTAGAACCGCCGCAGCCTAATGAATGGCTCCACCAATTGTCCTCAGGTTCAGAAGAACTCATGGCGGTGGAATGAAAAAATCAAGAAAGAACGGTGCGGAAATCACAGATTTCAACGAAAAATTTCGCCGCAAATCCCGTAAGTATCACTTAATGAGACAGATTCTCGAAAAAATGTAAAATAAATCGAAATTAACCCGTTTTAGATTTGGTAAAATGGTAGGGAGTCCCCCCCCTTTTTTATTTTTCCCTGGCACGCCGAGCAACCGTTGCTGCGTGTCGCTACGGTGGGCTTCCAAGTTGTTGAGCGTGTCCTCATATGACTCGATCGCCATATAACGGAATCCAGCACCTCCGGACCACTGGACATCGTCGTCACCGGAAATCCCATAAGGCTCCCCTAGAACAACTTGTTTAAGCCTCGGCAACGCTGAGTCAAGAGCACGATCCATGATCTCACAGCATAACCAGTGCCTCTGAAGTTTCATAGCCACGGCAGCTGTCGTGCCGGAGCCAAGGAATGGATCAACGATAAGATCTCCCTTCTCGCTCGATGACACTATCATACGTTTTATTAAGCTCTCGTTCTTCTGTGTGAGGGCATGATCACCTACCTTTTCTTTCGAGAAAACTAATGATCTGAATAGAATTCATGGAATCCAATTTGCTGCAATTCCAAGTATCCTCAATTGGATATCCCGAACCTTCTGGAATTTCTCCCATCCCGGCGAACATATCCGTCTGGATATGGAATGTATGTCTTCTTGAAAAACGGTTTCGTTGTCCGGCCGTATTGATATATCGTATCATGATTTCGGATGAACTTATTTGCCTTCGTCTTGTACCCAGAAAGCCAACCTATCCGCCAGATAATCTCGGTGATGTACGAAAGCTGCTGGTCTAGCAATAGCTTCAACCGTTCCTTCTCTTCATAGTCAATATGGGCATAGAGCGTGCCATCATTGGTGAGTGCAGGAACCAACAGTTCAACACGGTCTTGCATCATAGATAGCCAGCTTGAGTGCATGTAGCGGTCTTTGTAAGCGAAGCCATCGTTTCCGGTATTGAACGGGGGGTCCATGTAGATCATTCGGACACGACCCCTCAAGAATCGCTGAGCCAAGGAAAGGTTTGGCGGCTTGGTTGTCCCCGATGAAAAGTGTGCCGCTGAGGGTTGTATGATCAATTGATTCAATCACTCGATCACGGAGGGTCGGAGCCAGTAGCTTCGTATCCACGGGACGGTTCGGAGCGCTCTTATAATTGTCGTCAAGTGCGGCCCAGGACGCACGAATTGATGCGGTAGCCATAACATCGCGTCGTAGATCATTGGGAATCGTTGTTAGCGGAATACAATAGTCGGTCGAGACCACGAATTTCTTCTTCAGCCACAGCTTTTTCTGGAAGTCTTCGAGCTGAGCAAGGAAGTCGATGATTTTACTGGCGATCTTCCGGATAACCTTGATCTTCGAAAGATACTGCTCGACTCGCGGCGCGGACTCATTCTCGACGTCATCTAGGTGGATCACTTCGTTCTTGATATAGAAATCCAGCTCGCGACGAAGGAAGGTCCCGAGATCCTTGTGGATAAAGTAATCGAAGGTATTGCATGCCGCGTAACGCCGGAGATGCGCCTCGAGCCGATTGTAGTTGGCTGGCTCGCCGCTTGCCAGGACATGGGGTTTGCCCAGCTGCGCAGTCCACGGCGAGAACTCGACATCGGTCACGGCTAAGATACACTTGGAAGCAAGCGCGATCAAGGTATCTGGAGCCGGGGGCTTCCTCTTTTCGTTGCGCTCGGCTTCGGGCCAATCAGTGAGCGTCGCCGGGCGATACTCAAAGCAGATGACGAGTTCCTTGCCATGTTCACCGTCCTCCTCAGCGATGAAGTCATGCCCCGATTCTCCCGGCGGCATCAGGACAAACGCGCGCTTCTTTCCCTCAACGGCCATGACGTTGCCGTGCTCGTCCTCTACGGCGTCTACGAGCCGGAAGTGTACGCGCATCGGCCTCTCGTTGTCGTTCGGCCGCAGACGGAAAGTATAGTTGCGAAGGTACTCGCTGGTCTTAACGTAGTAATGGTCTTTGTTGGCCCAGTGCAGCGTGACCTCCTCGCCTTCGTAGGGGATGGCGTAGACGCCCGGCTTGTAGACTCGCTTCGCCAGAAAGTCGCCTTCAGAGTAATAGCGACGAAAGAAGCTATAGAGGTGGTCGTAGACCTCGCTCTCCAGCGTGTCGAGGTTCACGGCATTGTTCTGGAGTTGGGCACGCAGTTCCTTGACCTTAGGCGAATTATTTGGGTCGATACCCAGCTCGTGAGCCGACGCGATAGCATTGGCCAAATCCTTCTCGATTTCCGCCTTGTCAGCACTTTGGTAGAGCGCAAAGGCTTCCTTCACTTGCGGCAGTAGGTCTTCGTCGAGAAACTGCAATACTTCGGTACTCTTGGCGTGCATTATGCGGTAGAGGCCAAAGTCAAGATCAGGCTGATCGAGCTGGAATAGCTCTTTTAGCAGCGCCTTCAATTTTTGGTACCCTTCGTTCATGCGGTCTCGGTTCGGTGGTGGTGCCCGTAGCTACTGCAATGCCCAAGTGGAATAGGTTGTTTTGTGGCCCATGGAAGGCACTGGATACGAACTCATCCAGTGGAAAGATCTAGTAAACACAGTGAAACTATTTGTTCAAGCCTCTGATCATCGCTTTTGGATTGGTGAATGAGTCTTGCAAATTTGCTTATGAAAATAGGCACACGCATACGGGGCTGATGTACGTCGCCCCTATCATTTTGGTTTATGTCCTACTGGCACTGAAATTAGTCCACTTGATCGGGAGGCGTGATTGGCGATGGTGGATTCATTTGTTCAAGCACTGCATCGACCAATTCTTGAGAAGGAACATGTCCCACTATCACTGCTTTCCTGAGAATATCTTGACTTAATGCTGAGGTCTGATCAAACTCAAATGGACTCCCACGATGAATTTCATCGTATGGTGATCGTTCTCGATGGGTTTTTCTATATAGTGATTGTCGTTGCATATCTAAAAAGAACAACCTCGCTATGTGCAATAGTTCAGAGTCTAGATTGTTTCTATATCGTCTTCGATTACGGGACCCAGATGCTTAAATTACTTCAATATTCATTTTTTTCCAGCCTCGGTCGGTGAAAATAGGTACAATATCAGGTTCCCCATCAGGATTCGAGATTAAGCGCAGTTTACCAACATTCCTGGATTCTGATGCAACTCGAGCGCTCTCAATTATAGCATCAACAATTATGGGTCTTCCCCTTTTCAAGTGGGTTCGGAGTCAGAACTAAGATGAACCACGATGCGATTGAATAGATTCGGAATGGATTTCTTTATTTATTTTGGGTCTGTTTTTGGAGTTCAAATCAAATATTTCATTGACCATGAGTGTACGTATTCAAGATATCAATCGATTGTTAGGGATTCAGTCTCCGTGGGAGGTTTCGGAGATCAAGCAAGATGATGCAACGCAGCTGGCTGAGATCCATGTAATCTGTTCGGAGGGTTCGGTACTTCGATGTCCCGAGTGCACCAAAGTTTGTCCTGGCTACGACCATCGTCTTCGGAAATGGCGCCATACGGATATCTGTGAATATCAGACGACCGTGGTTGCGAAAGTTCCTCGGGTGGAATGTTCGGAGCATGGAATCAAGACGGTTTCAGTGCCCTGGGCGGATGAGCGCGTGCGTTTTACGACGGCATTTGAAGCGAAGGTCATTAACGGGTTGCTGGATGCCACCAATATTTCAACGGTGGCGACCAGGATGGGAGTCAGTTGGACGATGATTGCCAACATTATGGAGCGTGCGGTACTGCGAGGACGTGCCCGCAAAAAAGAGGAACTGATCGCGCATCTCTGTGTCGATGAGACCTCTTATAAGAAAGGTCACAATTACATCACTGTGGTGTCCAATCCAGACACGGCAACCGTGCTGTATGTCGGCGAGGGTCGGACAAAGGCGAGTTTGAAAGGGTATTATGATGGATGTTCTCCCGAGCAACTGGAGGCCATTGAGAGTGTGAGCATGGATATGTGGCCAGCGTATATCAGCATCACGAAAACGTGCGTCCCCAACGCAGAAAAAAAGATTGCATTTGATCACTTTCATGTGGCCAAATACATTAGCGATGCCGTGGATAAAGTCCGTCGGATAGAGAACCGAGAATTGCGGAAAGAAGACAACTACGATCTCACTGGAACCAAGTATGATTGGCTGACCAATCCGAAGAATATGTCTGCGCGGCAAAAGAAACGATTCAACCAGTTAAAGACCAGTTCGCTGAAAACAGCTCGTGCGTGGGCCATCAAGGAATTCTCCCAGAACTTATGGCATTATGTCCATCCCACATGGGCACTCAAAGGATGGAAACGATGGTTGTCCTGGGCCATGCGTTGCCGACTGGAACCGATGAAAGACGCCGCGGAAACTATCAAGAATCATTTGTGGGGCATTATCAATGCAGTGATCTTAAAGGTCAGCAATGGCCCCGCCGAAAGCATCAACAGCCGCATCAAAACCGTCAAAGTCCGTGCTCGTGGATTCCGAAACAAACAACGGTTTACCAATGCAATTTACTTCTATCTCGGTGGACTGGATCTGTACCCGGAAGGCTTCCAAAAACAAGCTACCCACTCATAAAAGCGAAGAGCCACAATTATAAAGTCCACTTCAACCGGTCCTGCACCAAGGTTTTGAACTGCCTGCTGAACAATATTCTGCCAAATATTCTGCACAATGTGAACCGGTGTATTTGGTGGCAATTGAAGTGGTGGGATTGATTGTAGGGCCTGAGCGCCGTCTGGATCCTTTAAAAAGTGTTGAAGTGGTTCAAACGGTTCGCGGAGTGCGAGGTAATTCTCTACGCCGAGATAAGCATCCCAAATGAGCTTCTCCAGTTCCTCATCCCGCTCTGCTATTCGAAGATCTAGTTCTATTGCTCGAGAGCGAGAAACTGCATCACCGTGAGCAAAGAAACTCTTATTCAAGTTCTCTGCAATTTCATGTGCTTTAGATTTTTCTTCGGCTTCCGTCATGTGTAGAAGGAGTAATCTCTCCCCCACAGAGGATGATAATTCGCTGGCTCGCTTAGCTCCTCCAACATTCACCGGATCCACAACGGAGAATAATTTTTCGATTATGGCAGAGATATGCACCTGCTCACTTATTTTGACGTCATTGGAGAGAAATCGTAGAAATGCCCCGACATCTTCGTACGCAAAGTTCCTCAAACTTCCATTTGGGTGAGCAATAGTAATCTGAGGATCGATCGGCCCCAATGACGCATAGGGATGCATAACAATCTCATTAGCGCCTAAGGCAAATAATGTTGCAGCACTAAAAGCCATATAAGGCACAAGTACATAGACTTTCTCGAATCGCTCCCGTAAAATAGACATCAACTTCCATGCGGTAAGAGCGTCCCCTCCAGAGCTATGCACCATGATATCCACTTCCGAAGACTCCGCAGTGGAATCAATCTGATCAATGAATTCCCTCACTGCGTCTCCGGCCATATTGGCTGGCACACCTTGTCGCGTACTGGTTACGTAGACTATAAGTGGTCGGCCACGATAATTTTCTATGGCCTGGTACATTTTTCGCCTTTGGTTAAGATCCATGTAAATATGTTACTTAAACGGTAATATTGGAGCGTCCAATATAACAATACAAGGAGAATTCATGCCGGATCGAAACGTGATCCAACGTTGCAAGCATAGCTAGGGTACACTTTGGGGAGGTAGTACTCGTGTTATGATTGCAGCAGTAGTTGTTATTTGATTGGCACATTTTTTACGACGGCAAAATATATCATGCCTTGACTGCTCCAGAGACTAGCCCCCGTACAAATAGCCTGCCCAGCCCAATATAAACAAGAGCAGTAGGCAGGGCAGCTACGATTGCGCCTGCCATAACAACGTTCCAGTCCACGGAAAAAGATCCAGAGAGATTGTTCAGCGCAATCGTTACCGGTTGAGATTGGGGGTTTGGAACCACTGTGATTCCAAAAAGGAAGTCATTCCAAATGTTGGTGAACTGGAAGATTAGCGCAACAGCAAACGCGGGCAAAGACAGGGGGAGGATGACACGCCAGAAAACCCCAATGATGCCAGCTCCGTCAACGGTTGCTGCTTCCACGATAGAGCCGGGAATATTGATATAAAAATTCCTGAAAATGAGTGTCGTTACAGAAACTCCGTAAACGACATGAGTGAGGACCAGCCCAGGAAGTGTGCCATACAGGTCAATCCATTGGAGAAAACGTACCAGGGGAAGCAGGATGGCCTGATAGGGGATAAAGAAACCAAAAAGCAATAGAGCGAAAAGAATCTCGGATCCACGAAAGCGCCACTTCGAGAAAATGTAGCCATTCAGCGCCCCAATGATCGACGATAAGAGGGCCGCGGGAATCACCATGACAAGACTATTCTTCAAGTTGGGAGAAAGCATGCTCCACGCCTCGATAAACCCTTCTGCAGAGATCCGGCTGGGAAACTGCCACATCGTTGCTAGGCTGACACTGGATGCATCCCTGAAGCTGTTGACGAGCATCACATAAATCGGCAGCAGGTACAGAATCACGGCAAGCCCCAACCCAAACCAGAGAAGTCCGCGTTTTAAACTCATGATTCACGGTTTTTGAATGTGTGGACGAGATAAGGGACAATGATCAAAGAAGATGCAACCAACATCACGATTGAAGCAGCAGCTCCAAGGTTATAACGAGCCGCTTTGAACATCATCTCAAACACGAAAATTGCCGGGACATCGGTAGCGAAGCCCGGTCCAACTCCCGACATGGCAAAAACCAAGTCAAAAATCTTCAGTGAAACGTGCAGCAGAATAATAATGGTGGAGATTGTGATGGGATTCAACATGGGAATGATCACGGACCGGTATAGCCTCAACTCTCCCGCACCATCAATACGGGCAGCATCTCTGATTTGTGGGCTAATGCCACCAAGTCCTCCGAGATACATAGCCATGACAAATCCAGATAACTGCCAAGTCGCGGCAATGGCTACCGGGATAAGCGCCACCGGAATTCCCCATTCAATCTGAAAATCCATGGCACCCGGCCAAATTTGCGACAGCAGTTGATTGACCGAAAAAATAACCGCAGGGTCCGTTGTCCAGCCAGGAGCCAGAGGGCTCATGCCAGCCGCTTCCAGAGCCTGATTGATTCCAAGAAAGTCAAAGAACAGGTTGATCCCAGTCTCAGGGTTGAAAATCCATCGCCACACAACCCCGGTTACGATAAAGGACAGAGCATAGGGGAATAGAAACGTATTACGAAAGAACCCCTTTCCGCTAATTTGGCGATCCAGTAGGATCGCGAGCCCGAGGCCAATACTGATTGCCAGACCAATAAAAAGCACCGTGAATACAAGCGTATTCCTTAGATCCGCCTGGAAGCGTGGCATCGCCAACATATCTGCATACGTTTGCCAAAGCGGGTCACGCAGAGACAAATCTACCGCAAGGGTGCGCCAGTTTGTGAGCGAGAAAAAGAAGCTTGTCCCGATAAACCCATAGACAAAGATGGCCGTCAATAGAAGTGATGGCAGCAGGATGAGAAGTCCTTTGTGTCGGGACAGCCAGTGTGTATGGATCATACGTTACATGCCAAACCCGGATGCCTTTGCTTCCCGTGCAAGCATTTCAGTGAAGGCATCCGCATCGCGTCGAACAACAAAGTCTGTCAGCGCATCGTTGAGTGCCTGCTGAAAATCTGCCGGTGCGGCTGAACCGTGGATCACCGTTGGTACAGCAACACTCTTGGCGTACTCATCCATTGCCCACTGCAGGTACGGGCCGAAGCGGGAACGGTCGCAGTCATTGCGTGCGCAAATGGATCCCTTGATGAGATTAAAGTTTTCCTGAACAACACGGTCTCCCATGATCCGGAGCATATTGAGGGTTTCTTCCGGGTGAGGTGCATTTTTGGCGAGGGTGAATCCATCGGTAACCAGTATATGAATTCCTTCCGTCCCAGGATGGGCAACCCAGCCAAAGTCAATGTTTTCCTGCAGTCCATCGCGGATTAATTCCCCATAGACCCAGTCTCCCATCGAATAGAAGGCACAGTCGCCGTCTGCCATTTTATCAGCTGCCTGATCCCACGAGAGTGCGGCATGATCGTCATTAAGATAATTGAGTAGTCGACCATAGACGTGCACGGCCTCCATCACATCGGGGTCTCTAAAACTGGTCGTCCCGTTCCACAGACCCTGATAGCGCTCAGGTCCAATCGTGCCAGCAAGCGTATTTTCAAACATAATACCGGTGGCCCAGATCCCCGTGTCTCCCATACATAGAGGAGCAATCTCCGTATTCTGGAGCTCTTCGGCAATCCCGAACAGTTCCTCAATACTTAATGCATCCCCAACAGAGATGCCATGCTCTGCAAGTACAGGCTTATTGTACCAGAGCGTATTGCTGCGATGAAGATTCAAGACGACCAGATAGGGCTCACCATCTCTGCTTACCATATCAATTAGAGATGGCGAGAACAGTTCATACCATCCTTCGGCATCATAGAGGTCCTTCATCGATGCAGCAAACCCGGGAGTGACATATTGTCCTATGAGTTCCGCTCCGTGGTGGGTTTGCCATGTATCGGGTGGATTCCCTCCTACAAGTCGGGTTTGAAGCACAGGGCGGGCAGCTGAACCACCGCCACCGGCGATGGAAGCATTGATCACCTCAACATCGGGATAACGGTTTTTGTAGGCTTCGAGTACGGTTTCCAGTGCAGATGCTTCGCTTCCCGAGGTCCACCAGGTGAAGACCTCAACCTGTTTTTCAGGACTGGTCTGATTGTTATCCTGACAGGCAGACAGAAGCAGGATAGAAAGAAGTAGGTAATGGATACGCATAATGTAAAGTGTTACAGCCACGAACTCTGATGCTCGCCGATGTGAAGCTGAACGGTTTTGAGTTCGGTAAACTCATCTGTCGAGAAGCGGCCCAATTCACGTCCGAGCCCACTATCTCGATAACCACCAAAAGGGAGCTCAGCGTGCCCCTCCATGAAACAATTGATCCAAACCGTCCCTGCACGAACGTTACGACTCACTTCAAAGGCGGTATCCACATTTGAAGTCCACAGGCCGGCGCTCAGTCCATAGAGAGTGTCGTTGGCAATCTGGATTGCCTCCTCGGTTGTCTTGAATGTCAGGATTGACAGTACTGGCCCGAAGATCTCTTCCCGTGCAATTGGCATCTCAGGTATCACACCATCGAATATAGTAGGTTCAAAAAACCGTCCATTTAGAGTTGGGATCCTGTTTCCACCGATCCGAAGCCGCGCACCAAGATCGGTACCACTCTGCACATATTGATGAATTTTTTCAAGTTGCGGTTCATTGATGATCGCTCCGACTTTAACATCTTCGGCCAGCGGGTCTCCAACAGGCACAGTGCGTGCCAATTCAAGGACACGTTCGGTAAACTCTTCTGCAATGCTTTCCTGCAGCAGGAGGCGGCTGCCACTGTTGCAGCATTCTCCCATATTGAAGTATACCCCGAACACTACGGGATCCAGTGCCGCATCTAAATCCGCATCTGCAAAGATGATATGGGGGTTCTTTCCACCTAGCTCCAGTGAGCATCGTTTGAGGTTTTTTCCAGCGGCGGCAGCGACTTTACGCCCAACTGCGGTTGAGCCAGTGAATGAAATCACATCAACATTCTTGTGCTCGGCAAGGCTTGCGCCAACCGGATCCCCAAACCCGGTGACAATATTAATCACCCCGGAAGGAACGCCGGCTTCATGTGCTAACGAAGCCAGTTTCAGGGTTGTGCCCGGAGTCAATTCACTGGGTTTGATGACCGCCGTACAGCCAACTGCGAGCGCAAACGGCAACTTCTGGCTGATGATCAGGAGCGGAAAATTCCATGGTGTGATCAGTCCCACGACCCCGGCAGGCTCACGTAATACCAGCCCGAGCTTGTTTTCACCGAGGTTATTGTACGCTTCTCCTACGGTATGGCGAGCGAGTGTCGCTGCATAGCGCCACAGATCCACGGCAGTTTCCATTTCCCCCTTTGCCTGTGTGATTGGCTTTCCACTTTCGAGGGTTTCCAGTTTGGCTAGCTCCTCACAGTGGGAATGAATCAGGTCTGCCGTGGCATTCAGAACTTGTGCACGCTCCTGGCCGGACATGCGTGGCCAGGGACCGGAATCAAACGCTGCGCGTGCAGACTGCACGGCCGTGTGCACATCCTGCTCCGTTCCAAGCGCATAGTCATCCACCGTCGTGTCATGTGCGGGGCTAACCGTGGTAAAGAGGTCTCCTCGCTCACCACGAACGAATTTGCCGCCTATCCAATGTTTTCCCATCAGGTTTCTCCTTTGATCATCGCTGCTCCTTTTTCACCGATCATGATTGAAGTAGCTTGTGTATTGCCGCTAATTAAGCGAGGCATGATGGATGCATCAATCACACGCAGGGATTCGACACCGTGAACAGAGAGTTGCAAATCTACAACAGCTTGGTCATCCGTTCCCATTTTACAGGATCCTACAGGATGGTAATCATTTTTTGACCACTTTCGAATGTAGGCTTTGATGTCTTCATCATTTTTGCGCTTCCGAGCCCGGTAGCATTTCCCGGGAGATATATTGTTGAAAAGAGGGGGCAGACAAGATGCGTCTTCCCCATTTGAATCCTTCCATTGATACTTTGAGATCATAGGGATGATCAAGAAAATTTGGATCAATGGCAGGGTCTTCCATTGGATCATTGCTGCGCAGCGTGAGAGATCCAACACTGCGTGGACGCAGATTACAGGTATTGATCGTAAGGCCATGACCTTTAATGGACATACGGCCATGATCGACCACATACGCGGGCAGACAATGGATTTGGATGTCTGGAGAGCGAATCTCGGGGGAGCTTTTCAGGAAGCATCCGGCTTCGCATACCGATGCCGTGACCGGCCCCGTTTTATATAACAAATACTGGATGCCGTGCAAAATTGCACGGTTCCATCGGTCATGTCCGTTGTAGCTGACCGGCTTGCTGGATTCTGCTGCCAGGTACACATCCATATGGTCCTGGAAATTTTTCCCCACTCCCGGTAGATCATGCTCGACTTGAATTCCAAGGGGTTTCAACTCATCTGCCGGCCCAATTCCGGAGAGCAATAGAAGCTTTGGAGAGTTCACCGCCCCTCCGCTCAGGATGACCTCTCGTTCGGCATGGACCCGGACTTTGGCTTTATTTTTGGCATATTCAATTCCGATTGCCTGTCCATTCTCAAGAAGGATGCATGTTGCCACTGCGCGGGTCAGGATCGTAAGATTGGGCTTTTGAGGCCGCAGGAATGCAGTAGCTGCACTTTCTCTGCGCACATTGCGCTGCGTCACCTGGTAATAGCTTACCCCTGATTGGCGTGCACCATTCAAGTCGGGGTTATAACGAATTCCCATTTCCTGTGCTGATCGCACAAATGCGCGGGATAATGGGTTCGACTGTACCTGATCCGCCACATTGAGTGGGCCGCCACGCCCATGATATTCGTCGACAAGTCGTTCGTTGTTTTCGGATTTTTTGAAATAGGGAAGAACATCATCATATCCCCATCCCTGGCAGCCCAGGTCACGCCATTCTTCATAATCCAGGCGGTGTCCTCGAATATAGATCATCGCGTTAATGGATGTACTTCCACCGAGCGTCCGTCCTTGTGGATAGTGCATCTCACGATGATTCAGGTGTTTTTGAGGGACGGTTTTGAAGCACCAATTCACATTTTCCCCCGTCAACTTGGCAAAGCCCGCCGGCATATGAATCAGGGGAGACTTGTCTGGAGGGCCTGCTTCAAGCAATAATACCCGAACATTCGGATCTTCAGCAAGACGGTGAGCGACAACACATCCAGCTGCTCCCGCCCCCACGATTACATAATCAAATGATTCGGTCAAGGTCTTCATCAATCCCCTCTATATTCTGGATCTCTTCGCTCCAAGAAGCTATTCACGCCTTCCTGTCCATCGTTTGTATATGCACTGAGGGAGCCAGCGATGGATTCAAGAGGAGCACAATCCCCATCCAGCATCTGTTTTGCAATTTGTACAGCGACAGGAGCATTCTTGGCAACCGCCCCGGCCAACTCGTAGCACGCAGAGGAGAGCTTATCTAATGGATATACCTCGGTTACCAGCCCCCAGGCTAATGCTGTTTGTGCGTCAATGGGGCTGCCTGTCAGTACCATTGCCTTGGCCCGGGCAATGCCGATGATTTTGGATAACCGCGCGGTACCGCCCCATCCGGGGACCGTCGCAATTTTCACTTCCGGCATTGCGAAGGAGGCATTGCTTGCGGCAATACGGATATCACATGCCAGAGCGAGTTCGAGTCCTCCACCGAATGCGTAGCCATTGAGGAGGGCAATCACCGGTGGTCGCAGATTTGCCAGCCGCTGCAGAATACGTTGCCCCCTCGGAATCCACTGGTTCCACATTCCGAGTGCATTTAACGCTGCCCACGCTTTGATATCCGCCCCGGCACAGAAAGCTTTTTCTCCTGTACCTGTGAGAATGACTACGCGAAGATTTTTGTTTGACTCAAGGGTTGCAAGATGAGTATCAAGTGTTTCCAGCATCGAAGGATCAATCGCATTGCGTTTTTCCGGGCGATTGAGAGTCAATGTTGCTAAGTGCCTTGTAATTTCAAGTTCAACGTGACTCATTTTTTGGAGGGTAGTTGAAGGTTCATTGATCCGGGGTCGAAGAGCCGCTTATCCATGACTTGCAAGGACGGACTCACTTGAAGGTCCAAACTGGTTTGTCCAAGCACATCACGTTCCAGGTTAATTCCAGGTGCAATTTCAATGACAGTTAACCCCTCAGGCAATAGCCGTAGTACGCACCGCTCCGTAATATAGGTGATCTTCTGTCCTAAACGAAGGGCGCGGCTCCCACTAAAAGAAACGTGTTCCACTTCAGGTACGAGCTTTTGTACTTTACCTTCCTGGAGAATCTTTACCTGGCCTTCTTCAATTGCGAGCCGAAGTCCGCCAGTTGTATAAGTCCCAATAAATACAAGATGGCGCGCATTGGCGGTGATATCAATGAATCCCCCTACACCTGCTGTGACATGTGGGCGAGCGGCCAGACGTGAGACATTGACACATCCATGCTGATCAATTTGCATAAAGGACAAAAGGCTGCGATCAAATCCTCCACCCTGGAAATACGTGAACTGATCGGGCGATCCAAGAATCGCCTGAGCACCGGATGCACATCCAAACTGAAAATCCAGAAGTGGCATCCCTCCGACAGCCCCTTGTTCAATCACCCAGGTCACAGCCTCCGACAGCCCTTCCTCTAAAAGAATACGGGGGACTTGTGCGGATACGCCAAACCCTAGGTTGACCGCATCTTTTTGGCATAACTCCATGGCTGCACGGCGGGCCATGGGTTTATAGGGCCCCCAGGGCATGAGGTCATAAATTTTCCCATCGGGGGAAAATTCTCCACTGATGGTCGGATCATATTCTGTATTCGTGGTCTGCATCTGATCCGGCGCAGTGACCACATAATCAACTACGATTCCAGGTACCTGGACATCCTGGGGTTTGAGTTTGCCTGATTTCACGACACGTTTGACCTGCGCGATGACAATTCCACCATTATTATGAGCGGCCAGCGCCTGATCATAAATACCCAAGCTACTCCCCTCGTGCTCAGTAGTAATGTTGCCATGCTCATCTGCGGTGGTTCCACGGATCAGTGCGACATCAACGGGGATTGAGGGATAGAACAGCCACTCATCTCCCTCAAATGTAACCCTCTTCACGACCTCTGGAGGGCTACAGTCATTCATGCATCCACCTAGAAGGCGAGGATCCACAAAGGTATCCATGCCAACCTTTGTCAGGACTCCGGGTCGGTGCGCCGCAGCTTCACGGTGCATGTGATACAAGACTCCACTGGGCAGGTTGTAAGCTTCCACGCGGTTTTCACCGATCATCTGCCAGATTTTGGGGGAGGGCATGGATGAGGGGCCACTTGGCAGAGAGCCGGCAATGACACGTTTGAGGAGCCCATCATGGGCGAGGTGATCAATCCCGGCAATGCCATACATATCTCCGGCAGCGATCGGGTGCAGCGTTGTCAGTCTTCTTGGATGCCCTGAATTAGCAAAGCGTTGACCAATTGCGGCCAGTGTTGCATCTGGACAGCCCAGGCCGCTTGATGCGCTGACTGTCAGGACTGCATCATCATGAATTTGTTCGGCAGCAGCGGCCAATGAACAGAACTCAGGCATAGCTTAGCGCAACTTGTTTGTCTGTCTGTGCCGATTGTTGAACTGCCAGTGCAACTGCAAGCGAGCGAAGCCCATCTTCAGCGGTAGCCGCTGGCTCGCCAATTCCCCGAACTGCACGATTAAAACATTCGACCGCCCGCTCGTACAGGTTTACAGGAGGCGGGAGTTCGACTTTTTCCACTTGATTCCCTCTGCGGAGGGTGATTTCCCCGATGGGTTGCTGGGTCATGACATCCTTGGCAATCAGGGATGCATCGGTGCCATGGACTTCTAGCCCTGTTCCGGCGTGACCAATCACAAATGAATCATGAAATTGTGCAAGGACGCCACGCTCAAAACGCATCACCCCCATCACTGTATCATCAATTCCATGTTCTCCAAGCCCTTGGGAAGAGGTGCAAGCCATGACGGATTCCACTTCATCGTTCAGGATGAATCGAAGTGTGTCCGTATCATGGACAGTGATATCCAAAACCACCCCGGCCCCGGTTGAGGGATCCTTGATTCGCCACGTTTGCAGATGTGGGGGTAGGAGGACGGCATGAAATACCCGAACTGCCAGGGGATCTCCGATCATACCATCCTGAATAAGTTTGCGGAGTGTGCGGTGAGTAACTGCATTCCGGAGATGGTGATTGGTTCCCATGACGAGGCCAGCTTTTGAGCAGGCACGTACCATTTGCTTTGCATCTGCGAGTGAGAGTGCAAGAGGTTTTTCGCAAAGGACATGTTTCTGGGCAGCAGCAGCGGCAAGGGTTTGCGGCTTATGCAATTCATTCGTGGTACTGATATAGACAACATCAATGTCTGTATCTGCCAGAAATACGTTGAGGTCCGTATAGATATGATCAATTCCAAACTGTTCTTGAAAGGTTTCTCCACGCTGTTGAGATCGGCTTAGAATCGCAGTCACCTGGCTATTGGGGCTTGCGTTGATGGCATTGATCATCCATTCCTTTGCAATCGTACTTGCGCCTATAATTCCCCAGTTAATCATAATTCTGAATCGGATCGTCTATGAACGTAAGCAAATTTAACTAGTCCGTTGGAATTAACCTATTTGGGTATTTGGTCTGGTCAGGTGTATCCAAATGCCTTGTCTACTTCAAGTAATATGTCCGTCTAAAATATTCTACAGGGACTAGCTCAAGGCCTGATGTGACCTCAGGTAATACGACATTGACAGAACATATACTTCTGGAGTTGCTGTCAGGCAACCGCATCAAACAAACCCGCCACTTCCAGGTGGAGCAACTTAATAGTTCTAGGAATGGATACTGGATTATTGGTGACGATGCGCTGGTGAATTTTCCCGATTTCCGAGATGGTCTACAAACGACCAAAAAGCTAAATAACTTTGAAACTGGTGAGGATATCAAAGGAGAGTGATCCCAGAAGTACTTATCTGCTCCAGTCTATATCACCTCTCAACTGATCTTGTTTGTGTTGAGCAATCTGGACTGCGGAGAGCCAGAAATGGTGTCATATGGCAAAAATCTATTCTATCTACCCAATCCAACTCCTCAAGTGCAGCGTCATTAAACTACAGATCTCTGGCATTTCTCGTTTGTGGAGGGAATTATACGTTTGAGCCCATAAAATTCATGATGAATAATATGGGTAGATTTCGTCTGGGGGAGAGTTGTCTGGGCAAAAAATGTACAGAGAGTTGGAACATTGTCAGTGGCTTTCCGTACATCTGATGTCGTTGCCCGTGCTATTGGGCAACCTACTAGGGGGCCCCTGAGGGGGCCCTTGCTATTTGTCCATTTCCTTTCCTGTCGACGCACCGATAAAGACGGCAACACGGCCCATACGGATAAAACAATTAAGGGGATCCCGGCAGGGATCCCCCCTCCTTTTGTTTGGGCCTCTCTGCATGGAGGCCCCCTTTGTGTTTGGGCCTCTCTGCACGGAGGCCCCCTTTGTGTTGTCCAACGCAGTAGTAAGGCGGGACAACACAACTTGTATGTATGTCTAATAAAATGTTCCCGACAATTTATCACTCCGAAATGTGCTACTCTGCACGAGAAATGGATTCCGTCATTATCAGCACAAAACTCTAATCTGACCGCGGCAGAGTATAAACAATTCCGTACTCTATTGCGGCACAGAATGCAAGGCCTTTATGTCACATGCATCTTGATCATCCCAATAGTGTTATCAGTACAGCATATGCCTATTTCCTGCCGGATTCAGGATCTATACGCAGCGTATTCCATTCATTATCTCCACTAGCTATTAATTGTCTAGGTTGGCCGTGTTTTTATCGATTCAGTGTTTTCGGTTAGCTTCATCTCTTAATGCTGGTCTTGAGGACTGGATGCATTCGGTCCCGCTTCGTGCGCTGTCCCTTTAAGAAAATTTGGGCCCCGGTCCAGAATGGTTGACGGGAACATGAATGTTGGATAAAGACAATGGCATTGCGAGTATAAGCGTCTACTTTGCAGTTGTGTTAATTGCGAAACAAGGCCTGTAGATAAGTTTGTCGGGTTCTGATTCATTTTCTTAGATATTTCTGCGAGATACAATCCAAGCATCTTTCCTGGAAACACATATGAACATTGCCGTTTGTGTGAAACAGACCGCTGATACCGAGTCAAGGCCGAGACTGAGTGCTGATCAGTCCCATGTGACAGATGAAGGGTTAGTTTGGATTATTAACCCTCATGATGAGTCTGCCATTGAAAATAGCTATCCGGCTGCGGGATCAGTGTGGAGGTTCAGTTACGCTGATTGCCCTTGGGCCTGATCGGGTAGAAAGCTCTCTGAGGCAGGGCTTAGCGATGGGAGCGGATCAGGCCGTCCATCTTCAGTGTGATGCAATGCCGGATGATTCATTCATTGTAGCAGATGTACTTGCAGATTGTATTCGAGAGCATGGTTTTGACTTGGTTATGACGGGGGAGGTTGCGATTGATGGGGCAGGGGGACAAGTACCTCAGAGGCTGGGAATCCTGCTTGACTGGCCATGTGTGGACGGGTGTGGAAGAATTGAACATTGGACTCTGGGGAATTGACGGCCAGGCATCCGGTTGAGCAGGGCGACGAAATTCATACCTGTAAGCTCCCTGCGGTGATCGGAGTGAATCGGCGAATCGGTGAACCGAGGTATCCATCCTTCAAGGGCATCATGAAAGCAAAGCGGAAGTCAATTGAGAAAGAGGCAGTTGCGCTGGAGTCTGCTCAACTCCATATTGAATCGTTGGAATTGTCCGCATCACGGTCAGAAGGTAAGATCCTGGTATACGAAGATGGGGTAGCAGCCCAAATCATAACTCTTTTGCGTGAAAAGTCGAAGGTTATCTGAGGAAATAGTCATGTCCAAGATTCTGGTGATCGCAGAAACAAGTGGTTCGGATTTGACGGTTTCTACCCTGGAAGTGTGTCAGGCGGCCTCTATACTCTCTACCTCTCTGGGCGAGAATTGGAAGATACTTGTTCATGATTGCGCGGTGGAGGCTGCTGGCAAGGTTGCTCCTGAGGTGGTGCCATTTTCATTGAGTGAGGATACCCATCAGGGAGCAGAGCTTGTGGCTTCAATTGCAGCACAGGTTGCAAAATCGGCTGATGTGGTCGTGATGGCTGCAACAAGTACAGGAAAAGATGTGATGGGCCGATTAGCCCAGCGTCTTTCGGCTGCCTTGGCTCAGGACTGCATGGGATTTGAGGTGGCCTCCAATGAGATTGTATTCAAGCGTGCATTGTATGGAGGCAAGGTAATCGCCGGGGTAAAGCTATTAGGAAAGCCCATGTTGGCAAGCTTTCGGCCCAGATCATTCACATCAATTGCTCAGTCAGGCGGGTTTGCTGAGGTGGTAGCGCATACAGTCAACAGCGTTACCCCCAGAACGAATATCAACCTTCAGGCCAAGGCAGGAAGTAAGCGCCCTGATGTAACCGACGCGTCGATCGTAGTGAGTGGGGGCAGAGGTTTGCAAGGCCCAGAGAACTGGTCTATACTCGAAGATCTTCTGGATGCACTTGGCCCGAATGCTGCCTTGGCCTGTTCACGTCCGGTGAGTGATGATCATTGGCGGCCTCACAGCGGAACATGTGGGGCAAACCGGTCGTGCCATTGCTCCAGACCTATATATTGCCGTTGGGATTTCGGGGGCGACGCAGCATGTAGCTGGCATTGCGGGGTCCAAGTGTGTTCTTGCCATTAACAAGGATCTGGATGCCCCGATTTTCAAGGTTGCCGACTACGGTATTGTTGGAGACTTATTTGAGGTCGTTCCTGCTCTTGCGGCTGCCATTCGGAATGCAGTGTAGTCCGATCCAGGGTGCGTCCCTTGGGTTGCGTCGATTGTAGCAAAAACCAATTAGATCAATAACAGGCCAAGCAGGGCACCGCCTGCAACAAGCCAAACAGCATTCACCTTAAAGCGCAAGCTCGCAACCGCAGCCAGTAAGAAGATCACAACAGGTGCCCAGCCAGTCAATACGCTGAGCCCCAGCCGTACCGTGACTACAAGCATCAGAGCAACTGCACTGACATTGACTGCATCTAAAAATGACCCATCAGGGCTGATTTACGCAGGCGGGGAATGAGTGGGTTTAGAATACTGACGAACACAAATGATGGCAGAAAGATTGCAACGGTGGCAATCAATCCACCTTGCCAGCCGTCCAGGAATACGCCGATGAATGTAGCCGTGCTGAGCACGGGGCCAGGAGTAAACTGGCCGATCGCAATTGCATCCAGCAGTTGTTGCTCAGTCAGCCAGCCGTAGGTCTGCACCAGACCACCCTCTAGGAATGCAATCAGGACGTAACCACTTCCATAGAGAACCGAACCAACCTTGAGAAAAAACCAGCCAAGCGTCCAGATACTATACTCCACCTTGGGGGTCTGCAAGAATCCCAAAAGGAAGGGGAGGACCGCACTGATGACCGTCAGGCGGCGGCGCCAAAAATAAAGACCACCAAGTCCTAGTAGGCCTCCTGCCAACATGGCCAGAACCTCGTTGACACCAAGCAATAGTCCAATAGCCACCGCTGCACCAATTGGAACCAGTGACCAAGCTTTAACGGCAGACTTGCCCAGACGCCAGAGAGCGCCCAGAATGATTGCCAGTACAGCCGGTTTGATGCCGCGAAGGAATGGCTCTACCTCAGGCACTGCACCATATTCGGCATACAGCCATCCGAGTACACCCGTTATCAGCGCAGCGGGTAAGATGAAACAGAGACCGGCGACGACCATACCACCAAAACCACGCTGCTCATAGCCAACATGCATGGCCATTTCGGTTGAGTTTGGGCCGGGAATCAGGTTGGTCGCACCGACCAGATCCAGGAAATGCTCTCTGGTGAGCCATTTACGGCGGGTAACGACTTCATCGTCCATCATTGCAATGACTGCAGCGGGACCACCAAACCCGATAAAAACCTAGTTTGAGAAAAAGTCGTACTAGTTCATTCATGAAGGTGTGATTTCATGGTGAAAAAGATCGAACTGGGTTATGATGGTGAGTGCGAATTCTGTAATTACTCTGTAAACTGGCTCCGTAGACATGACCGTCATAACCGTCTATCATTTAAAAAACTTCCATCTCGTTCCTCATGTGTCACTTTAAAGTGATGAGAAAGGAACATGGGAAGCATCTACTGCTGCTCTTCGCGCGCTGAAGCATCTGGGAGGTCTATGGAGCGTGGTCGCACAGGTGCTCATGATCGTTCCAAGGCCCCTCCGTGATGCAACTTACCGAATGGTTGCAAGACACCGGCACCTCATTATTGGTTTCTGGAGCAACTCGAAATACCGCTGAATGAGTTCCTGGTAATCTTTTTGCATATCCGCTTTCGAGTGCATTCATCAGTGCACGTTGTAGTTCGTCCTTGGTCATGTTTGGTTGTAGCGGTAGAGGGCTCACGCGTTCAGTCTCAGATCCTTGGCGACCTTCACGTTTTCGTTCGCGGCCCCTTTCTTGAAGGCTGCGTGATGCATCAAGAAGTCTGGTCAGGATCTGTTGCTGACGCTGCTGTGTTGGGCGATTGACTTGACCGGACTGTAATTCCTGAATAGACTTCTCCATCTGCTGTGCGATACGTTCAAGATCGCCCGCCAACTGATTGGCTAAGTCACGTTCCTGTGCCATCTCGGTCAGCTGGCGCCGCATCGCTTCCTGCTGTCCAGCGATCTGTTGCAGACGCTCCTGCATATCTGGAGTCAATCGCTCACCTGGCTGCCGCCCAAAAAGCTCCTCAAGTGCTTGATTTAATTGTTCCTGTTGTGCGGCCATCTGTTGGAGCTGCTGGATCATTTGCTCCATGGACATCCCACCACCACTACTTGGCGAAGAATTCATGAGTTGATCAAGGAGGTCACTCAGAAGAAGAGCCAGATCATTCAGATTGGTCATTGCATGTGCAGCATAGGACTCGGCGAAGTTACTATTGCGCTCGGTTAGTGCTTCCGTAGTGGCGGACATATGAAAAAGTGCATTCCCGGCAAACTGTTGCACATTCCGTGACAACTGTGGCAAGCTGCGGCCCAATGACTGAATCGAGTCAGCAACGACAGCACCACCTCTCTCAAGGATTGATTGCTCCCGGGCAAAATCGCGCAATAATGGGCTTTCTTGTGTGGCGTTTGCAATTTTTCGACGTAGTTCTTCCTGATCCTGGGACAACCTGAGAACGTTACTCAAAATCAATTTGAGTGCCGCGAGATTGATCTGCATTTGTTGCCCTTGCATCCCGCTTTGGATATTCTGCAGATCCGATTGCAGCTGCTGCATGCTCTGGCTCATCTGCTGCTGCCCCTGATTTTGCATGTTGCATTTGCCCAGACTGCATCTGCTGGGCATTTTGCTTCATATTCTCGGGCAGCTCCTTGGCTTGCGTTTGCTCGTTCAGCTGCTCCATTTGGCTTGTGGGAGCTTGCTGAAGCTCTTGCATCCGGTCAGAGATCTCTTCCATCTTGTCCTCAAGGGCAGTCATCTCGTCCGATGCCAACAATTGCTCGTCAGCAAGGGATTCGGGATTCTCCTGAGCATCCTCGTCGCCGGTTTGCTCAGCAAGCATCTCTTGTACCTGTTGTAGGTCTTCTGCTCGTCGGGCTGCTTCTTCAAGCTGTTGCTGCACTTGAAAATTTTTTAAAGAGTTCCAATGTCCGCTCCATACGCTCTCGGAACATCTCTTCGTTAAACTCAAATTTTTCCAGTGATTCCTGCATTGCGGCAGGATCAAATTCGGAGAGCGCCTCTTGCAGTTCCTGCAGTGCTTCCATGAGTTCTGGGGAACTGATCTCTTCGGTTACCTCCTGAAGTTCTTCAAATAGATCCAGTAACTCATCACTGACCAGATTGTGATCTTCCATTTGCTGCACAGCGTCGGCCATATTACTGGCAAGTTCATCTATCCGGTTTTGAAGCTCTTCCTGTGCCTGACGCAACCCTTCAAGGCTTTGGCGGTCGTCCCAACTAGCATCCTGTTTTCTACGCAGTTCATCCCTGAGTTCATCAAATTCCTCCCGCACCAATTCCGCCTCTTCTAAAAGCGATTCAAGTCCAGACTCGGTCTCATCCTGCGTAGTCTCAAGCGCCTCATATCGTTCAGTAATGGATGGAAGACGTAACTCCTGGGTCGCACTTGAGCTCTTTTTGGGATCATTGTATCCATCATTATCCCAGATCGTTACGAAATAGCTGATGACATCCCCAGGGACAATATCAAGGCCAGTTGTTAAATCCAGATCCCAAAGGTATTGGATTTCGGGGGTCATTGGAAGTGGGAGTTCCATTTCCTGAAAGGAATCCATCGTATCTCCAAAACGACTCTCGGAATGGCGCCAGGAAAGGGTAAAACGTGAGAAACCGAAATCGTCCTGAACGCGAATGGTTAATGGGACCAAAAGCTCAAAATCCATATCTGCCCGAGGATCTGGAGAGATGAGTTCGATGGAAGGGTAGCGGTCATACAGCGGGGTAATCGAATAGGTGATCGGGTCAAGATTACGGACACCACTGGAAGATTCGAGCAGTATGCGGTAGCTGATTTCATCATGAACCGTGATCATCCCGGTCAAGTCATCAAGAATAACATCATCGCTATCCGAATCAAGGGAAAGCCAAGCTCGGGTGCCAGAAATGCTGGATCGAATCCTAATATGTGCTGAAGTGCCCTGTAATGCGGTAATATTCCCTGTTCCGGGGGGCAATTCTTCGGTTGGAAGCTCTGAATAGGGTGGGGGATGCAAGGTGATTTGCAGGTTTCGAAGAACTGGTCGGTCAATGACGGCAACATCATACCAGTCGGATGTCACCGAACCGGACACTGCACGATACCGAAATGGTAGACGCAGATTGTTTTCCTGATGGATAAAACGGCCGAGTGAATCGACCTTGACATTCTGTGATCGTACGCGGGTTTCTCCAATTACACCTAGTTCGAAGGTAACCATATCCGGCATCGTAACTCCCGATGCATGGGCAATCATCACCAGTGAATCGCCTTTGGTCACTTCGGTATTACAGGGTATGACTGAGAGAGAGAATGGGGCGGGGCGCTCAAAGGTTGTACCAGGAGAGAACAGGCGGACGGAAGCCTCCCGGAATCCCTGCGGGGCCGCGAGAACCAACATGGCAATCAGCCCAAGCGGGATCACGGTATATCGGCTCCAAGCGATGGGTTGATGCCAATTTACCTTCTCAACAAGTGGTAGCTTGGACACTTCTGCATCAAGTGACTGCACGGCATGATCAACCAAGGGCTGCGGAGCAGGGCTTGCATCCCCATTACATAACTCAAGCAGAGATACCAATTGATTCTGTAGAGCGGGTTGCTCCTGGGCCACCGTACGCGCAATACGTTTGTATTGTGAACGGCTGATCCATCCGATGATCCAAGGTCGGATGACAAGCCAGAGAAGCAGGGCAACTGCTGCAACAGCCCAGGCCCAGAAAAATATACTGCGCCAGGAAGTTGGCATCCAGAAACGCATTTCCATCATCAACAGCAGGGCGAGACCACTGGTAACAGCAATAACCAGCAGAACAAGGCCAATGGCCACGCGTTCCGTGATTAGACGATTCCAGCACGCCCGGAGCCGGGTCTGAATCCCATTTAGGATGTATCTGGACTTATTGCTCATTAGGTCAGTTTACCACGCATCATTCTAGCGGTTTCGCACTCAGTCATGTTAATTCATCGCAGTATAGCCCTATCTTTCTACGAATCACCTCAATTCAAATGACTGATTGCATTGCCATTATCCTCGGCGGTGGAGCGGGCTCGCGTCTATTCCCACTCACGCTTCTTCGCTCAAAGCCTGCGGTGCCGCTCGCCGGCAAGTACCGGCTGATTGACGTTCCGGTCTCCAACTGCATTAACTCCAATATCAACAAGATTTTTGTTCTGACACAATTCAATTCTGCCAGTTTGAATCGTCATCTTGCTCACACCTACCGGTTCGATAATTATCGGCGGGGCTTTGTCACGGTCATGGCTGCAGAGCAGACACAGCGTTCAGCAAACTGGTTTCAGGGGACCGCAGATGCCGTACGTCAATGTATTCCTCACGTTTCAATTTACCGTCAGAAATACGTGCTGATTTTATCAGGGGATCAACTCTATTCGATGGATTATCGAAAGATTATTGATCACCATGCAGCCAATGATGCGGCAGTCACTGTCGCAACGATTCCAGTCACGGCAGAAGAGACTTCTGGTTTTGGTATTCTCAAAACCGATGAACATCAGGAGATCACAGAGTTCCACGAAAAGCCCGAGGATCTCACCGGAAAGTCAAGTATGGTCAGTGAATCGATGGAGGCTGCTGGACGTGTATATCTGGCATCCATGGGTATTTATGTATTCAACAGCGAACTTCTCTTCAAGGCACTTGATCAACATCCGAATGATCATGATTTCGGGAAGCAGATTATTCCCCGGGCGATTGATAAAGTGAAGGTAGTCAGTTATCCATTCGAAGGATACTGGAGTGATATCGGTACAATACGCTCGTACTATGATGCCAGCCTGATGCTGACGGACCCTCTACCGGGATTCAATATCTACGATACAGACAAGAGATTGTACACAAATGCACGGATGCTCCCACCTGCAAAAATATCAGGGGCTAAATTCACGGACAGCCTTGTATCCGAGGGAAGTGTAATTGGTGACAGTTCCATCACTAGATCCGTGATCGGAATCCGCTCACGCATTGGCAACCATACGACAATCCGTGACTCAGTTCTGCTGGGTGCGGACTATTATCCGTTGCATGGATTGGCATCCAGCGGACGTATTGAAGGTCCGGAACAGCCCGGCGTAGGAGATCACACATTTATTGAGGGCACCATCGTAGACAAGAATGTGCGTATTGGCAATAAATGCATCATACGCAACAAGGAAAGCGTACAAGAGCACGATGGGGATAGTTTTTATATCCGGGACGGAGTCGTCGTGATTCCGAAGAATGCCACAATTCCAGATGAAACCGTGATCTGATGCAATTGGCCGAGAGCAAATACTGGTGGACTCCACCGCTGATTGGGCTTTTGATTTTGACAGGATGTAGAACCTATGGCAGCAGCGCTGATGATCAGATTGCTGCGAGCGTGCTCACGGCTGCTCAGCAGATAGCCGCCGAGGCTTCAATGATCGAAGTTGAATTAGCGATGCTGACGGAGGCCGCAGCAATTTATCCTGAATTAATTCCTTTCAGTGAGCGTATGCAGGCCATCGTAGATGGGTACATGGAGATGAAAGAGAAACAGAAGAAACTGGCAGAGGATGTTACTTCTATTCAGGACAATTTCGTTACGAACTGGGTTGGCCAGGATCGCTATCGAGCATTGCATCGTGCACTTGGCGCAATCATCAGCGAAAGAGAATTGAAGCAGCATCAAATAAATTTGGTTGCTCAAGATCTAGGAAGGCATCTTGGGGTTACAGCACAGAGGCAGTCAGTCGAGGAAGGTCGCTTGCAGATCCGGCCCCATCATTACAACCGGTCGTGGTCAGTTACAGAACTCCAAGATCTATTGGCCGATATAGAATCGGAACCCACCGAATAGTACCCTTGAATCGGGCTACAGGTTGATCACTCATGGACATATGATCCTGAGGATACTCGTTTTTTTGTGTGTAGCCGGAACAGCGCAGGCTCAAGTGCCGACGGATTCACTCATTCACTATGAGCTAGGAGATATTGTTGTACGCTCATCAGGGGATTCTCCTGACATATCGTCCATATCCACCATGCAGCAGGTTCGTCTGGCAGGGATTGCCCAAGCGGATGCGGCTTCCATTAACCCTATCCTCCGGCAGATTCCATCGGCACATCTTCAGACGAACTCCAGGGGAGAATCGCTTATCTATTTACGGGGAGCGGGCGAGCGGCAGGTGAGTTTATTTTTTGATGGAGCCTTGCTCAATATTCCCTGGGATAATCGAATAGATCTAAGCCTGATCCCCTCAGAGGTGGTAGGAGAAATTTCGATTGCCAAAGGTGTCCCATCCGTTCTTTATGGAGCGAATGTTCTCGGCGGGGCGATCAATATGACCTCCAGGCAGCTTCGTAATCCAGGAAGTTTTTCACAGGTATCAGGGATTCTGGGTTCGTATGGTTCACAGCAGGCCCGGATGACCTGGCTTCGTCGTACGGAACGCTTCCAGTCCACGGTTTTTGTGGGAATCTCGGATCAAGACGGCTTTCGTCGTCCACGAAAGGCTGATCTGCCATACAGCCAGGACTCGAACGACCTTCGAACTAATACCGACCGCCAGATGCGATCAGTGTTTGGGCAATTTTCTTTCAATGTTGCGGGGGATGGGAGTATTGGCGTTTCATTCCTGCGCTTTGATGGCAAGAAGGGAATCGCGCCCGAAGGACATCTGGACCCACGAAACGCAAATGTACGCTACTGGCGATATCCAGACTGGGGCACGAATATGGCGATCCTCAGCAGTAAATTTCCTTTTCTGGACGGAACCTTGCGCGGTACAGCATGGGTCAGCAGATTTGGCCAAACCATCGCACAGTACTCTGATAAATCCTACTCCGAACAGCTGGAAACTCAGATCGACAAGGATGATACGTACGGTGCACGACTCACGTATTTACGTGATTTTTTGGACTCTGGATCACTCCGGGCGGCGGTCAATCTTCTTTCGTCAAGCCATAAACAGGAAGATCTTGAAGCGCAGGGATCATCGCTGTACAGAGTTTTTTCGCAGCGCATTCTCAGCAATGGAATTGAGTATACTAGGTCTGGCCTAGTGAATGTGATGGTCGGTGCAAGTATGGATATTCTCGCAACCCCCAAGACGGGTGATAAGCCTGATCGTGGTCCACAGACGGGGTTGGGAGTCACCATGGGGCTATCCCATGAACTCTATCCCGGTATAAGGATCAGAGGGATAGTCGGACGCAAGACGCGTTTTCCAACCATGCGGGAGTTATTTGGAGAGGCCTTGGGGCGTTTCCTTGTCAACCCGGATCTAAAGCCTGAATCCTCTCTTCTCACCGAGGCGGCGATTGAATTTGAGCGGGGTGAAACTACTGCGGAGGCCATTGCCTTCTTTAACCGGACCTACAATACGATTGGCCAGGAAATGGTGCTGCTTGAAGGGGAAACCAGGGCAAGGCGCCAGCGAGTCAATCTTGAAGGGAGCCGCGTATTCGGGCTCGAGGCCACCGTCACTTCCAGAATGATCCCAAGCCTGTTACTCAGTTGTAGTCTGACGGGAATGCGCGCTCGTGAACTTAGTCCGAATGGGACTCAGCCGCTTGTGGAAAAGCCATCCTGGATTGGAGGATGCAATGTGAATTATCGACTTGGGGTAGGGATTTCGATCATATTAGAGAGTTCCTATTCCGGCCAGGCGTATGGATTGGGAGAAGAGAATGATCTGATTGCGCTTCCGAATTCACTGGTAATGAATTCTCGTGTTGCGTGGTTGATTCTCCACGGAGAGTATTCGGCGGAACTATTTGCAAGAGTAAACAATCTCACCGATGAGGTCGTCCTACCTCAGTTGGGGCTTCCGGGGCCGGGTAGGGCATTGCACGCTGGCCTTCAAGTGACGTTTTGAGGGCACTGAATCGTGAGGCGAATTTTCTCAGCTTGCATCAGAGGCTGAGTAAAGAATATTGGCAGATCGGATGGGAGCATTTCGGTGATTCGCTGTCTCGACTTGAATGGTAAGGTTGAGGAGCTTATTGGTTGTTGTGTGCAGATTGGATACGACGGAGGATTTCGATTGCTAAGTCTTGTGCCTCAGCTATTTGATTGGCTGTCATGTGCGACTCACGAAGTGAAGTTTTTTGAGCAAGTGCTAATTGGTGTCCTTCCGTGGCGGCAATACTTAACCACGCATAGGCTCTTACGTTGAAATAATTGCAATCACTGCAATGCTTGTAATCATCCCCATCATTTGGGAATCGCCGTTTACTCATATACTTCATTCCCAAGGAATAATGATCACTGGCATCTCCCTGCTCGGCAATTAACTCGTACCATTTCATTGCCTCTTGTTCGTTTTTCGGAATTCCCTTTCCATCGTCATACATATTTCCGAGGTTACGTTGAGCTGTAGTGTCTCCCTGCTCCGCTGCCCGTCGATACCATTTCATTGCCTCCTGATAGTTCTCTGATACACCACGGCCATTTTCGTACATAACTCCAAGATTCCTTTGTGCTCTGGCGTGTCCTTGCTCAGCGGTGAGTTTCCACCATCTCAAAGCCTCCTGATAGTTTTTCGGACCCCCTTCTCCGTTGTAGTACATATATCCAAGGCTGCCTTGTGCGTGGGCGTGCCCTTGCTCAGCTGCGAGTCGAAACCACTTCAAAGCCTCCGGATAATTTTGCGGAACCCCCTTCGCGTTGTAGTACATTCCTCCAAGGTTGTATTGTGCATCGGCGAGTCCTTGCTCAGCTGCAAGTAAGAACCATTTCAATGCCATTTCATGGTTCTCCTTAATTCCGTGACCATTTGCATAAGCAACACCTAGCTGCCATTGGGCCTCAACATTGCCTGACTCTGCTGCCTGATATAACTGATCAATATCCTGTACTGCGATATAGCCGGAATTCTCTGACGCTAGAAGTATCAAAGAGAAAAGAAAAAGTAAGGATCTCATGGTGGTATATGCTTGGTTCAGAGATACTGTTATGGATTCGTTCATCCATTCAGTTGAGCAAGGTAGTAGCTATATGCCATGGCCGGGGCTGCAAATAATGGTTTGACCTCGGCCCAGGTCTCTTTGAATAGATCCGACTCCCGATAAGACTTTAGGCTTGATTCTGATTCCCATTCGCTATAGGTGGTGAATATGTTTGCCGACGTGCTATCCACCCATAACTCAAGTCGTTTACATCCCTGTACCTGTCGAATTTTTGGAGCAACGGCCTGGAACAGTTGCTCAAATGATTTTGTGGCATCCGGTTGTAGCGTAAGCCGAACGATTCTAATCAGCATGGGAATTGATTGCGCGATTCAGTTCATCACGCAGCTGTCGTGCGGCATTTGCAGCCATCTCATTAAAATCTCCATCGGAGGAAGCATAGAGGATGCCACGGCTGCTGTTTACGAGAACAAGCCCGTTGGAAGTCGCTACATTTGCCGCGACATTGATAGAACCTCCCTGTGCTCCGATGCCAGGAATCAGGAAAGGCGTGCTTGGATACAGTTTGCGCAGATGGAGTAATTCTGTTGGATTGGTTGCGCCCACAACAAATCCAATGGATCCTGGGAGATCTTCTCCCCATGTAAAGGCAAGATGAGCAACATGTGCATATAAAGGCTCCCCGTAAATCATCAGGGATTGCAGTTGATCACTGCTGGGATTTGAGGTCCGAACCAGAACGAATACCGCGCGGTCTTTGTATGCCAGAAATGGTTCCACGGCATCCAAACCCATGTATGGCGCAACCGTACAGCCATCCGCTTCCAGTAAACCGAAGATGCTCTCAGCGTATTTGGAGGCTGTATTGCCAATATCACCACGCTTTGCATCAATAATTCGAATCTTATCCTTGGGAATGAAGTCAACGGTGGTTTTCAATACGTCAAAACCGCAACTCCCAAGACTCTCATAGAATGCAGCATTGAGTTTGTAGGCACAGGCATAGGGAGATGTAGCTTGAATGATCGCCTCATTGAACGCTAGAACAGCAGACTGGGGGGATCTATATTTTTTGTGTAGAGATTCCGGCAGCTTATTCAGGTCTGGATCCAATCCCACACAAACCATACTGTCAGAGATGGTCTGAGCATCCTGCAGTCGTTGAATGAAGTCAGGCTTCATCATCAGGGAGAGATTGAAGATCAATGATGGCCTCTATGATACGAATAGGGGGTGGTTTTGCTCGGAACATATATGAATCGTATCATAGAGGTGCTGCGAAGTGCAAACAGGACTCACACCTGTGAACCAGAACCAAGTATAGGCATATCCGAGTTGTAGTCTCATACGGTTGAATTATCCATTCATGTAAACTGAGTCATCCCCATCTATGTCTGCTGCCACCGAAATCTTAAAAACACCTTCACTCAGTTTGGGTATTGAAGAAGAATACCTGATTGTAGATCGAGATACAGGCAAGTTGATCCGTGAAGCATCTCCAATGATGTTGAAGGATGCCCGGTTAGCACTTGGTGAGCAGGTTTCACAAGAATTTTTTCAGTCCCAAATCGAGGTGGGCACAAGTGTCTGTAAAACAGTCCAGGAGGCCCGCGAAGAACTGGTTCGACTACGCAGAACGGTATCCGATGTGGTTGATCCCTATGGGCTTGCAATCATTGCCGCCTCATCGCATCCGAATGCGTCCTATATCACCCAGAGACATACCCCTCGGGAACGCTATGAAATTCTGGCTCAGAACATGCAGGTCATTGCTCAGAGAATGGTGATTTGTGGAATGCATATACATGCCGGGATTGAGGATGCGAATTTGAGGATTGATTTTATGAATCAGGCCACGTATGTACTACCACACTTGCTGGCCTTGAGCTCGTCATCACCCTATTGGGAAGGCCAGGATACAGGACTGATGTCCTACCGGATTGCCGTATGGAATGAAATTCCGCGTACAGGACTCCCAGAGCATTTTGAGAGCTATGCCGAATTTGAGCGGCATGTAAGCATTCTTGTTCATGCCGGTGTGATTGAAGACAGTACAAAAATCTGGTGGGATATTCGGCCAAGTCACCGCTTTCCAACACTGGAAATGCGTGTGTCAGATATTTGCACAAAAGTGGATGATGCGATCTGCATTGCCGCATTGTATCAATGCTGGCTGCATATGCTTTGGCGTCTGCGGCGCGAAAATCAGAGGTGGCGCAGTTATGCAAACATGCTTCTATACGAAAATCGCTGGCTTGCCCAGCGCTATGGGATTGACGGGAAACTCATTGATTATGGGAAAGGGATGATGGTTCCATACCGGGAGTTGGTTGAAGAGCTGTTGGAGTCTATAAAGCCGGATGCGGAAGATCTTGGATGTGTTGAGGAGGTGGAGCATGCACGTATGATTTTGAAGCGTGGAACCAGTGCACACTGGCAACGAAAGGCTTATGGTGAGGCCATTAGCAAGGGAGCCTCCCCTGATGAAGCTACCAAAGCAGTTGTAGATATGCTCATTGAGGAAACGATGAGTGGGGTATTGTAGTCATTCATCCGCTGGCGGGAAGACCGTAAACCGCACCCAATCTCTGGCAACACTTCCGAAGACTCCGTGCGCACCAGAGAGGCTTGGGATCACATTGGGGATCACTCCCGGCCCGAAGGTTCCGCCACCGCCCTGCTGTAGTTCAGCAGAACGGACGAAGCCTGCAAGGTTTTCATCCAGCGCATTCACATAGATGATATTGCGGCCATAAAAATTGACACCAATCCATGGATACACGAGTTCGATGGTCCCGTCAGGGAGTCGGGTAAAATTTCCTTCTGTGATGATCGGTGATGCGCTGACCCGAAAATCCTCCAGAGTAAGGTCATCATCATTTTCCAATAATCCAGAAACGGAAGGAACCACAGCTTCAGTTTTGACATCCAGCGCTTCCGTCACTAACGTAAAGCTACTTTGAGATTGATCCGAGCCGCGGCCAGGCGTGAGAATGAATGTCAGTCGCTCATCGGACAGATAGGTTCCTGATTCGCGCGAAGCATTAAGGATTTTGGCCGAGGTCGGGACGTTGGTCATTCCTGTGATGGCCGTCTCCACACCGGGTACGGTAACCAGTAAGTCATAGCGTGCACCAGGCTGTATGATATGTTCGGGGCCGAGATACAGATAGCTGCCGGGTTTATTGGTAACGGGTTCCATCAGGAAGCCTGTCGTTCCCGTACTGAGGATGACCTGTGCATCACTCACGGCCAGGTCTTCGGGTTGGCTCATCTGATCGGCAGGTGCGAGCTTGCTCACACGGGCAGGGGGCAGCGGTTCATTCGCAACAAGCGTGAGCTCAACGACAATCTCGTTGTTAAGCACGCTGAAATCGGTTGAATCGCAACCGATAACAATCAGAAACAGACTGGTAAAAACTATCCGTCTCAGCATCAGAAATCCAGGGTAAATGACAGGTTCGGCAAAGGGACGGGGATCTGCGGGATCGTACTCCTGGACAAAGAGCCATTATCCTCAACCTCATTAAAAATAAACCAGACATTCTCTCGTGCATACGCGTTAATGACCTGCATCTGCAATTCATAGTCGGCAAATCGCCCCAGGGATCCGCTCCAGGTAGCCCCAATGTCCAGACGATGATAAGCAGGCAACCTTGCCTGATTCAGGCCGGGGGAAACCAGAAGGTCCGTTTGGTCAAACCCGTTAACGATTCTAGTGCTATAGACCGTGTAAGTGGCTTCCGGTCGCGTATATGCTTGGCCGGTCGCGTAGGTGAAGACAGCGCCCAGCTCCCATCGGCGGGAAATTCGCCATTGACCGACCACATTCAGGTCATGAAGACGGTCATTCCGAGGAGAAAAACTTTGTGGCACTCCGAACGCATCCTGATTCAATCGTGGGAAATACCGATTGGTGTTCGCCAGGGTGTAGGCAATAAACCCGTTTACACGACCGCTCTGGCGGGACAGCTGCATTTCAAACCCTTGGGCTCTCCCCTTACCAAAAGCAAATAACTCTGAGTACTCCAGTCCGGCGAGCCCCGTGCTGAATGGATCCAGCACAAAAAGCTGCCTCATCGTCCGGTAATAGACCTCGGTATCCAGTGTAATCCCCTCAAACAGGTTGGTCTTTAGTCCGAGGAGGTACTGATCCCCGTATGCAGGCTTTACGCCCTCTCCGCTGGTTAACCAGAAGTCAAACCCCGAAAAAACTTCATTCGTGATCAGAGTCAGGAACTGATAATATCTTCCTGCACTTGCCTGCATCCGCATATCGGGCCCGAGTTGCCGCTCCATTGAAAATCGCGGGGCCAGAGTGAAGTAGCGGCCATACCCATAGTAGGTTGCACGTAATCCTGCGGTAACGGACCAGTTCGGTGTCGGATGGTAGGTGTCCTGAAGATAGAGCGAGGCATGCTCAACACGGTTGCGCGTATGAAAGACTTCCCGGTCATCGAAGAAGTTGGTCAAGGGTGCGTTAAAAATTCCTGTCCAGAGTCCGCCGACGATTTCATGCTTTGATCCTGCATAGTATTCAAAATCTGCCCGCACGGAAGTTTCTGTAACCCGGTTGATTTGCTTAAAATTGGTGCCACTGAAAGTCGCACTTGGGGTGGATTCGTACCAGGTTGTGGTAATGGTGGCATTTGTAAAGAACTGGTTGGACCATAAGTGTACCCAGCTTCCGGTCACCGTACGATTCCCATAGAGGAGTTTAATTTCGACCCCTTCCGTAAAGGTGGAGCGAAGGTAGTCCGAGCCTGCATAGAATGAGAAAGAAAGTTTATCGTCACGAGAGACATCAAGATTAACTTTCCCATTGAAATCATAGAAGTAAAAGGCCCGAGGGACCGCATCAATGTCTCCCAACGCACTCAGCAGCGGCTCCAGTGTTGAGCGTCTTAGAGCCACCATCCAGGAGCCTCGGGAATAGGGCCCTTCAGCAAATGCGCGCGAAGCCAGCAGACCAACACTGAGTTTCCCGTGGGTCTCACGCCGGTTGCCATCTTTGTTTTGCACATCCAGGACAGATCCAAGGACACCACCATAGGTGGCAGGAAAGCCTCCTTTATAGAGTCGGACATCCTTGATGGCATCGGTATTAAACGAGGAGAAAAAGCCGAAAACATGGCTCGGATTATAGATTTTTGTGCGATCCAACAGGATCAGTGTTTGACCAGGGTCGCCTCCGCGGATATAAAGCCCACTGGAGTAGTCAGAGGATTGTGCCACGCCGGGCAAAAGCTGAAGGGATCGAAAGACATCGGGTTCAAAAACCTGGGGCAATTGCTGGATCGTTGACACGCTGATCTGGCCGACACCGATGGAGCGGAGTTCTTCCTCCGTAATGCGATCTGCAGAGATCTCAATAGCCTCAAGGAGCTCTTCGGTTGTCGTGAGCTCAATGTCAAGCCGGACCGATTCTCCGGGAGCCAACGTGATCTCGCGTCGGATTGTATCGAATCCGATGTAGGAAAACCGGACGGTATAGGTCCCGGGTTCAATCCCGGAAACCGCGTAGTAACCGGACAGGTTAGTGGTTGCTCCCCGGAGTGTCCCCTCCACAAAAATATTTGCAGCAATCAGCGTCTCTCCATTGGACGCGTCCGAAATGAATCCATCCAGCGCAGCCAACTCCTGTCCCTGTGCAGAATGAATGACCAAACACCATCCAACCAGTAGAATGGTCCTCTTTATGACGGACACTACAAAATGGGAAACCAGTTCAGCAGCGGAGTTCGTCACGGTAAAATCAATTTAGTTGGTCAGGTATGGAGTCAAAGCAGAGGGGAGTTCATACGAGCCGTTTTCTTTTTGATTATGTTCCAATAGCGCGGCAACGATTCTGGGCAGGGCAAGAGCACTGCCGTTAAGGGTATGCACCAATTGTGGTTTGCCACCGCGACCCGGCCGGAATCGGATATTCATCCGGCGTGCCTGATAATCGGTGAAATTGGAAATAGACGAAACTTCCAACCAGCGTTTTTGTCCTGCACTCCAGACCTCCAGGTCGTACTGTTTTGTCTGGTTAAACCCCAACTCGCCCGCACACATCAGCAGGCATCGGTAGGGGAGTTCCAGGGCTTGCAGGAGCTCTTCTGCGTGAAGGCGCATCGCTTCCAGAACGTCATAGCTCGCTTGAGGGTGCGTGAACTGTACAATCTCGACCTTATCGAACTGATGCAGCCGGTTCAGTCCGCGCACATGTGCGCCATACGAGCCGGCTTCGCGTCGCCAGCACGGCGTATGTGCACAGAGTTTGATCGGCAGGTCGGCTTCGGACAGAATTTCATCGCGGAAGTAGTTGGTCAACGGCACTTCCGCAGTCGGTACAGGAAAGAACCCGTCCTCAATGAAGTACATTTGTCCCTCTTTGTCCGGCAACTGGCCGGTGCCCCGCGCACTGGCTGCGTTCACAAACAGAGGGGGGCGGACCTCGGTGTACTGCGGTGTTGCTGCATCCAGGAAAAAATTGATCAGTGCGCGATGCAATTTCGCCCCGGCATCCATATAAAAGGGGAACCCTGCTCCGGCAACTTTCGCGCCACGCTCAAAATCAATCATTTCGTGGCGGTTGGAGATTGTCCAGTGGGGAAGAGGCTCAAAGTCAAAGGAAGGAAGTTCGCCATGGCGATGGATCGTCACATTCTCTGCTTCAGTCAATCCCTCAGGAACACTCTCATGGGGGATATTGGGAATTGCAAGCAGCAGCTCTAGAAGCTGCTCTTCCGAATCTGTGACGGTTTGCCCTAACTCTTTCACTTCCGCCTTCAGGTTTTTCTGCCGTTGGATCAGGTCCTGGGCAGTCTCCTGATTCCCCTCATGCATCAGAGTACCGATCGTTCGACTTGCCGAATTAATCTCCTGCTGCTTTGATTGTTGAAGTGTCAATGCTTCCCGGAGGATGCGGTCCTGTTCAAGGACTTCATCAACAAGCTTGACACTCTCGGAGGCACCGCGAAAAGAAAGGGCCTGCCGAACTTCATCTGGATTGGATCGGATAAATTCAACACCAAGCATCTTCAGAGGGGGATCTGGTCGAGGTAATTTGGCTACGAAGGTGAAGGTGAGCCAGAGCTTCTTTGAGTGACAGCGGGCGGTAATCCAACTCCGTTTCTGATTTCAAGATGACCAGCCCCGTGCGCTCGGGGCGCTGCGCCAACTGAGGTTTATCCTGTTGCACGATCGGTGTGATAAGTGTTGAATCAAGATCAAAAGCCTCTGCGATGGATTGGGCGAATTCATACATGCTGAGAAATTCCCGTCCAGACAAATTGTACACACCGCTCTTTCGAAAGTGTACAAGGCGCAGAATCCCCATCGCAAGATCATAGGTGTAGGAGGGGGTACGCCACTGATCCGTATAGACTTGGATTGGATGCTTACGGGTGAGATTTTTGATGACCCATTGGACAAAGTCCGGGCGAGAGAGTCCGTTGGACCTACCGTAGACCACGTTGGTTCGTATGATTGTCAGCTTTCCCATGCCTGCGGCGCGTGCTGCATTTTCACCTGCCAACTTTGATCTCCCATAAAAATTCACTGGATCGGGGCGATCGTGCTCGTAGTAGGGTCCCTCTCTGCCATTAAACACGAAATCTGTAGAGAGTTGAATCAGATGGGCGCCCCGGCCATGGCATAGTTTTGCGAGGCTTCCAACCGCCTCCGCATTTACACGCCAGCATGCATCACGCTCATTTTCGCAGCCATCCACTGTGGTCATTGCGGCACAGTTGATGACGTATTCCGGCGAAAATTCACGGAAAATTTTTCGTGCTCGTTCAAGATCACATATATCCAAGGATTCGTAGGAATGATCCAGGGGCTCCTTCAATCGCGATGCCGGATTCTGCCCCGTGGCCAATAACTCATAGGAGTCTCGCCTGGATAGTTGTCGAACGAGTTCTTGCCCCAAGAGTCCATTCGCCCCGGTAATCAATATGCGCTCAGTAGCCATCTCGTTCGCGAGCCATGGTTAGTCTAAAGGTCCCTTTGGGAAATCGCCGCAATCAGATCATCTTTGAGATATACGGTGTCTTTAAGATCCAGGCGGCCCCTCAGGTGAAGGCGCAGTTCCCGTCGCATGGCAGCTTTCTCATAGCGCTTCTTTTCAAGATCGGTTTCAGGATAGATCGGATCTACCAGGGTTGGCTGCCCATGCTCATCCACGGCGACGAACGTGAAGTAGGCATGATTACATTGGCGCCGTTCTTTTTGGAACAGATTCTCCGCCTCTACCAGAATCTCCACCTCCAGAGAAGTGCTAAATGCCCGGTTCACCCATGCTTCAATCGTCACCACTTCACCGAGTAGAAGCGGAGAAGTAAACTCTACTGAATCGACGGATACGGTAACGCAGACGATCCCTGCATGGCGCATGGCGGAGATTGCGGCACATTTATCCATCAGGGAAAGAAGGCGCCCCCCAAACATGCTGCCATAGGGATTGGTGTCGTTCGGCAGTACGACTTCGGACATCACAGTGCGTGAATCGCCAGGAGTTTTTCGGGAACCCATGATATGATCAGGTTTTCTGTTTTTTCTTTCGGGCGGCGGGGAAGAGGATGTTATTCAGGATCAGGCGATAGCCCGGAGAGTTTGGATGTAGGCTCAAGTCCGTTGGAGGGTCCCCAACGTAGTGTTGGTAATCCTCTGGGTCATGGCCCCCATAAAACGTGAAAGTGCCTTGGCCGTAGGATCCATGTAAATATTTCACCTCCTCGCGTTGTGGCACCTCTGCGAGGATGACCACATTTGGTTTCACGAAACGCTTCCTGAACGCGGTTGTCTGTCCGACAAAGCCGGCCACAGTTGCCACATGGTTCTGGGTCAGCATCGTAGGGACCGGGTCCCATTTTGCACTGAATTCAAACAAGGAGAAGTAGTCCAATACAGGGTTTTGGAGTTGTTGGGGCGGAGGTCCAGCATCGATATCAGAATGCTCATACTCGGCAGCATTGAAGCTTGGGCTAAAGTTGTGGAATGCTAAAGTAGCAGAGTAGTCCAGCTTGCTTCTAGCACCCGGGTCTACCGGGTCTCCATCGTATTCCGCCGGAACAATGTCCGTGATGAATGCTGACAGTGCTATATCGTACGTGTCTGTACCAGAGCACATGGCAAACAGGAATCCGCCCTCGGATACATATTGCTTGATGGTTTGAGCAACTTCAAGTTTAAGGTGGCTCACCTTGCGATGACCGTGTCGATCTGCTGCCAATTCGGCTTCGCGTTGCTGCTCAATATACCAGGGCATATTCCGATACTGATAAAATTTACCATGCTGCCCCGTAAAATCTTCATGATGAAGGTGAAGCCAGTCATAGGTCGACAATCTGCCACCCAGAACGTCATCATCATAAATCATGTCGTACGGGACCTCGGCATATTTTAGGGCCAGGAGTACCGCGTCGTCCCAGGGAAGGGTTTGTTCTGGGGCATATACGGCAATCCGTGGCGGGGTTTCCAGTCGAACCAGTGCAGTATTTGCCCGATTACTTTCTACTTCCGCAATCAGCTGTGCGACCGTGGTTCCAGAAAGAATGTCATAAGTGATTCCACGAAGCGCGAGTTCATTCCGCAGCCCGGAAAAATCAGATACAAGGAACGCGCCTCCGCGGTAATTCAGTAGCCAATCGACAGGTTCTCCCCGCTGGAGTGCCCAGTAAACAACCCCATAAGCCTTTAGATGATCGGATTGGCTCACATCCATCGGCACCAGTACATCTTGTAATGCACGGGCGGGGAGGGCAGTCAACAAAAGCAGCAGTGCACTGCTACAGAATCGTCGCACGAAGTACCCGTATGCGCTCACGCACCTTGTCGACCAGTAATGAGCCGGGGTACTGGGTGAGTAAGTCGGTGTAGGCCTGGAGTGCTCCGGCAGTGTCACCCTGAATCGTTTCAAGAATCTCAGCATAATGAAAAAGGCTGCGATCACGCAGCGGACTTTCTGGATGTATGAGTGGGAATTCTCCGAATGCAATGAGGGCATCCTCTGACTGCCCATTCAACAAGAATGCTTCTGCACGCAAAAACCTCGCCTCGTCTGCAATCGGATGAGCCCCCCATTGTGTCAGTATATCTTGTGTAATCAGCACGGTTTCATTCGCTTTTTGCTGGCGCAAAAGGAGCAGCGCTTGCGCATAGCTCAATAAAGCCTGGTTTGTGGAGTCAGGTTGGGGGCTTTCAAGAAGAAGAACGCGCAGCGCAATGGCGTCATTGGCCGTTTCTTTGTCTGTTTCGTCTCGAATATCGCGCAGCGTGGATTGCGCATCCATAAAGTCTCCCGTATAAAAATGGATCATTGCCTCCTCAAATTTAGAGCGTGCAAACAATTCACCGCTCGTTCGCGCAGAAAGCTGTGCAAAGATAATTGCGGCCTGATCTAAATTTCCTTCGTCTATAGCAAGGCGTCCCAAATCAAACTGGGCCTGCTCACCAATAGGTGAATTCATATAGTGCGTAGCCAATTGTTGCAAGATCACTCGGGCAACGTCGCGATTGCGAAAGACATCCTGGTGCATAGCAGCAATCTGCGCCATCACCATCGGAACTTGCGGATGGCCTGGAAAATCCATCAGGAATCGTTCATAGGCTTCCAGAGATTTTTGATAATCCCCCGGGGATTGATCTGCCCGCTCCGCTTGCAAACGATACATGTCGGCGATTCCCAGGCGTGCCTGTACGAAGATATCCTCTTCGGGATGTGTTTCGAGTACGGCCTGGAATGCGCTGCCTGCGACAGTAAACGCGCCTGCCTCGGCGGCCCGCAGGGCAAACTCGTAGATCCCCTGACCGCTTGATCCATGATCCTCCTCCATTGCTGTAATCTCTCTGTAGGCCTGCTCAAAATCACCACTCTCCTCATAAAGCCAGGCTAAAAGATCGCGCAGTTGCAATAGATCGGGCTGCGCCAAGACGCGTTCCTGAGTGACTCGAACCGCCACTTCCAAGGCTCCCTCCTGTTGCATATCGCGCCCAAGCCGCCCCCGAACATAGTTCAATTGCCGCGGGTTCAGTGCCAATAGATCCAGATATTCCTGGGTTGCAAATTCATGTTGCCCGGTTAGGCTGTACAGGTACGCAAGCTCTGCATGGAACAGGTTTTTATTCCCGATCACTTGTCTGCCCTGCTTGAGTAAATCAGTGGCCTGAACCAACAGACGTACCCCGACCATGCTATTATAGGCGATTCGGTACGCAGTCTCTGTTTCAGAGGCGGATTCGACCAGCGAATACCAGGAATCCAGTGCTGCAGGTTCATCTCCACTGAGATATAACAGCTGTGCACGCTCCGCCGCAAGTGGCAGCTTCTGATTTTCTTCGCTGCGGGCGATCTCCTCATCAAGCAGCAAAATGGCTTCTTGATATTGTTTGGTGCTGGTATAAGCTTCCTTGAGTTTGTCAAAGAAGATTTTGTGCTCAGGATATTCATCTCGCAACTCGCGCAAGACTGCAATGGCCCGATCAAACTGCATCCCCCGCAAATATCCCAGTGCGAGTTGATATCGGGAGGCGGCATTGCCTTCAAGCTGCTCTTCTTCAGAAGTCGGGCGGCTTCGGTCTGCACGTTGAGGCTGGGCCAGAACTACGCTAGTCAAGGCACACATGCACAGCCAGTAAATAAAAAGGAGACGCATCAAAGCCGTGAACTCGTAAGTGTCAAGAGAGTGCTAGGCCGTATTTTAGGACACTCCAAGATAAGAGGAATCACAGATTAATGAACGAACGGCAGCGTAGTGTCAGTATTGTAGGCTCGACTGGATCCATAGGAACGCAGTGCCTGGACATTGTTCGGAGGCATCCGGAGCGACTACGTGTGGTAGCACTCTCGGCCAATCGAAGTATAGATCTTTTAGTGAGCCAGGCTCATGAGTTTTCTCCTGATGTTGTTGCCGTGGCGGATGAATCCAGGGTTCCAGAACTTCGGAAAAAACTCCAAGACACGGGGATTCAGGTACTGGAAGGCGAGGAGGGAGTATGCAGGTGTGCAATGCTCCCGGAAGCGGATATTGTGCTGGGAGCTGCCACGGGAATTGCGGGACTGAAGTCGGTCTTATCTGCTTTGACAGCGGGGAAGATACTGGCGCTGGCGAACAAGGAAACCCTGGTTGCTGCGGGGAATCTCGCAATGGAAGCTGCCCGTGCCCATAACGCCACGATCATCCCCGTTGATAGCGAGCACTCTGCGGTGTTCCAATGTTTGGAAGATGGTGGGATCAATAATGTAGAAAAAATCCTGCTCACTGCCTCTGGAGGTCCTTTCTGGAAGAGTGCGCCCCATACACTTGGCAAAATCACTCCACAGGAAGCACTCAAACATCCCAACTGGAGTATGGGCCCCAAAGTGACCATTGACTCGGCCACGATGATGAATAAGGGGCTGGAGGTAATTGAAGCCTATTGGCTGTTTGAGCTTACAGAGAAACAGATCGATATTGTAGTCCATCCACAGTCCATCATCCACTCCATGGTATTGTTCAAAGATGGATCGGTGAAAGCGCAACTCAGCTTACCGGATATGAGGCTACCGATTCAGTATGCACTAAGTTACCCGAGCCGGTGGCCACTCCCCGAAGGCCGTATAGATTGGACTCGCTCCCAGTCGCTGGACTTCCATCCACCCGACCTGAAAAAATTTCCCTGTTTACGTCTGGCGATGGAAGCCTTGGAGGCGGGAGGGAATGCATCCGCCGTTTTAAATGCTGCCAATGAAGCTGCCGTAGATCTTTTTTTGAAAGAAAAGCTCAGCTTTATGGGGATCCCGCATATGATCGAAAGGGCACTCAGCGAGCTGTCTGGCCCGGTTTTGAGCACGTATGAGGAAGTAGTACATGTGGATCAGGTTACCCGCCGCTACGTGTTGGACTCTGTCGGACGGAACACCTTCACGCTGTGAAGTATACCGTAGCCGAACAATAATCGTTGGTGTTACCTGTGAGTATTCTTTGGATTCTTTTCACATTTATCCCGGCCCTGATGATTCTCGTGTTTGTACACGAGTTGGGTCATTTCTGGGCAGCACGGGCATTCGGTATGCGGGTGGATCGCTTTTCGATTGGATTCCCCCCGAATATATTAAAGAAGCGTTTTGGTCAGACGGAGTATGTTCTTGGACTAACCCCGCTTGGGGGTTACGTCAAAATTGCCGGCATGGTGGACGAAAGTCTGGATACAGACTTCAAGGACGAGGAGCCGCAACCCGATGAATTCCGATCAAAGCCTCTTTGGCAGCGCATGATTGTCATCAGCGCAGGCGTGATCATGAACATGATTCTGGCTTGCGTCATCTTTTTTGCGCTCACCTGGGCGTTTGGGGCTAGCCATATCGCGCATACGGAAGATGGGACCATCTTTGTCGCGGACAGCTCGGTTGCGTCCGTTGATATTGGGATGCAGACTGGAGACCGCCTCCTCGCAATTGGGGAGCATACCTACGAGCCGGATGGCCCTGCCATATCTCTAAATTCACTCCTGGCGGATGAACTCATGTTTGAAGTGGAGCGGGATAACCGGATTCTGACGCTTCCGGCACCAGGAAACCTGATGACTCGAATCCAGGAACTGCCCGCCGGGGGGCTCTATGGATTGGGGATCTATACCTGGCCCAGTACGCTTGGATCCGTTGATGAAGGAATGCCTGCGGAAGCGGCTGGATTGCAGGTTGGTGACCGGATCACCGCCGTGAACCAAACCCCTGTGAAGTACTGGCTGGAGTTGATTAATCATGTTGGGAATTCGGGCGGAGATTCGCTTCTGGTTGCATGGGAGCGGGATGAGGGGCAGCGCTCGGTTGCATATGAGGCCGTGGTGGTGCCGGTCATGAATCCGAGTTGTAATTATGTGGTTGGGATCGGGATCGCACAGACGCAGATTGATTACGGACCGATCAAGTCAGCGGGGATTGGACTGTCGGACACCTGGGACAACACACAGGCGATCACCACCAGTTTATGGCGGATCGCCGCAGGCAAGGAGAGTGTTCGGGATAACCTGGGTGGGCCGGTGATGGTAGCGAATGTGATTGGAGAGGCGGCAAGCAGCGGAGCACGCCCATTTTGGTATATCGTGGCCATGCTTTCAATCACGCTGGCAATTGTGAATATTCTGCCGATTCCCGTTTTAGATGGGGGGCATCTAATGTTTCTCTTTTATGAGTTGATCGTTCGCAGGGAGCCGCCTCTCAAAGTGCGAATTTTCCTGCAACAGGCGGGGATGATCCTATTATTGATCTTGATGGCATTCCTGATTACCAATGATGTCATCCGGGCATTCAGTTCCAGTGGCAATGAAACCAGTAAAGTAGAGCCTGTAGTCTGTCAGGTTGATGAAGCCGAAGCAGAGTAACTGATGCCATAAGCGATTTGTACGAACGGGCAGATTTTCTTCGTTTATGGGTAGTGCAGAAACAAGAATCCTATCAAAGGGGTTCCATAGGACTGCGCTACAATACTCTCATTCCTTTTGATCGAATCGTGATGCGCATCATACTCTTGCTATCCATTTTAACTGTCGGTGTCAATGCCGTGGCGGCCCAGGGGCTTTCTGGAAGCTCGTTGGCCAGTAATCGCTTCTCTGTTCCTGAAGAACTTGAGATTCTGGGGATCTCTGTGGAGGGAGTCGAGGCGGAAACCATGCAAAGCTTTGCGATCCGAAGCAGTGGGTTGGCGGTGGGGCAAACCGTGGTTCTGCCGGGGGATCCTGCGATCTCCGAAGCGATACGGAGCATTTACAGATTGCGTGTGTTCTCGGATGTAAAAATCGTAGAGGAGCGTCGGGCAGGCAATGGTGTTTTTCTGCTAATTCAGCTTACAGAAGAGCCGCAATTAGCAGAGTTTACATTCTCAGGAATTAAAAAGAAGGATCGGCGGAAGCTTGAGGATAAGGTCACACTGTTCAAGGGAACACGTATTCGGCCCGCGGACTTGGAGCGATCCAAACAGGTGATCAAAGAGCATTTTGCAGAGAAAGGATTCCTGCTTGCAGAGGTGGAGGTGAATCGGACTCCAGGCCCCGAAAATACGGTCAACCTTGAGTTTGCAATTGATCGGGGAGAGAAGGTGAGAATCCAGGAAGTTTTAGTCTCAGGAAATGAAAATATTAGCAGCCGATCCGTACGCCGGAAGCTTAAAAAGACAAAACCCAGACGTTCAATTTTCTTTTGGCGCAAAGCTCGGTTTGACCGGATGCTCTATGAGGAGGACAAGCTAAACCTCATCAATCACTTTAATTCAAAAGGATACTACGATGCCAGAGTGCTAAGGGACTCTGTATGGCTGGATACCTCAGGGGAAAAGCCGGGGATGGTTGTATCCCTCGAGCTTCGTGAAGGACCGCAGTATCATGTAAGAAACGTGGAGTGGGAAGGAAATACGATCTATCCTGATGAAGTATTATCGTCTGCTTTAGGGGTAGAGCCGGGGGATGTTTACAACTCCGAACAGATTGAGCAAAACCTGCACGGCAATCAGGCGAGCAGCGATGTATCAAGTCTGTACATGAACCGGGGGCACATGCTCTTTCGTGTAGAGCCTGAAGTACGGGTCCTGGAGGGAGATTCGCTGGATCTATACTATGATCTCTACGAGGGAGATATTTTCAGTTTTGGGGAGATCACCATCGCCGGAAACGACAAGACCAAAGAGCACGTTGTGCGACGGGAGTTATATACCATCCCGGGGCAGACATTCAGCAGGGAGTTGATCCAGGAGACGATCCGAAGATTATCCCAGTTGAAATACTTCGATCAGGAAAAGCTCGGGGCAGGGCCCTCTATTGATCTGGACCAGGAAGAAAAGGAAGTGAACCTAATCTACAACCTTGAAGAGGTCGGCAGTGATCAGTTGGAGCTTAGTGGCACGTATGGGCGGTGGGGAGTAATTTTAATGCTGCGCTTCGGGTTCAACAATTTCAGTGCACAGGATTTCTTTAAAGCCGGTGCTTGGCGGCCGTTACCTTCCGGGGATGGACAGCAGCTCTCTGTCAGCCTTCAGACCAGTGGGCGGCAATACCAAAGCTATTCCCTGGGTTTTACCGAGCCTTGGTTGCGAGGCAGGCCTACCCCGGTTGGCTTTCAGGTATCGCACTCAAGATTTAGTGGGTTGGGGTTCTACGGGTACGGCAGCGTCTTCGGTGAAGATGATGAGGATGACAATGATCTTGGGTTTGCAAATACCAATGCGCGTATCTTCTATGAACAGCGGCTGAAGTGGCCGGATGATAAGTTCAGTGCCAGCACCTCCTTGGGTTATCAGTTCTATTCAAACCGGAACTATACGTCAGTTCTTCCACTTGGACGGAGTCAGCAGGTGACGGTGCGTCAGGCGTTGTCACGGAGTTCCGTGGATCATCCAGTCTTTCCCACGGCAGGCTCGACATTTCTGCTTTCAGGGGAGTTGGCACTGCCGGTGTCGGACTTTATACAGTATCACAAATGGAAGCTCACCACGAGTTGGAATGTGCCGATCTTGAGGAAGCTCACCACGAGTTTTTCAGCAGACTTTGGTTATATCGGCTCACTCACCGGCGGGGATGTGCTTTTTGAACGCTATGTTGTTGGTGGGTCACCCTTTGATGTCCAGGGATATCGAAACAATTTCGGGAAAGACATTATCTACATGCGTGGGTATCCAGCCCGGGTGCTTGGCCCTCGTCGCGGTGAGGAAGCGGTGGGTGGTCGTGTATTGAATAAATTCACGTCGGAGTTGCGGCTACTTGCCGTTCAAACTCCACAACTCACCGCAGCACCCTATCTCTTTATGGACGCCGCCAATACCTGGGATACGTTTCAGACGTACAATCCTAGGCAACTTTATCGCTCGGCTGGTGTAGGCGCACGTTTATTCCTGCCGATATTGGGAATGCTGGAAATTGCATATGGGTATAATTTTGATGAGTTTGCACCAATCTCGGGTCAACAATCAAATCATGATGGCTCAAAAAAGTGGTTTTTCCAGTTTACGCTTGGCCAGGGGTTCAATTAGATTCATGTACAAACCGTCACACGTATGAGAATGCTACTGAGTTTCGGGTTGTTTTTCGTATGGACCGCTACTGTGGTTCTTGCGCAGCAGAAAATCGCCTATGTTGATTCGGATTTGATTTATGAAAATTATCCAGAGTTCTCAACAGCGCGGCAGTCTCTGGACCGGGTTGCCGAGCAATGGGAGCAGGATCTCGCCGAGCGTCAAGATCGACTGGATGAGATGTTTCAGGAGTATCAGGCACGGGAACTGTTATACACTGCTGAGTCACGTCAGCAAAAACAAAATGAAATCATTGCAGCGGAAGAAGAACTGGATCGTTTGCGGCGGCAATATTTCGGACCGGAAGGTCAGTTATTTGAGCAGCAGCAGCAGATCCTGCGTCCGATTCAGGAAAAAGTCCTGATCGCGATTGAGGAGGTGGCGGAAGCGGAGGGCTATGATTATGTATTTGATCTGGGCGGTGATTTTGTTTTTCTCTACACTAATGAAAAGCTCAACATTACGGATCTCGTTCTCGAGGAGTTGGGCATTGATATTACCCGCGCCTCTCTTGGGCGGTAAGCTTCACACTTTAACTTAAATAATTCTATGCGACTCTTTTCGCTTAAACGCAGCGCCGGTTATCTTCTCGCTGTGTCATTTCTTGGTTTTGCAACTGCTGCACAGGCACAACAGCTTCCAGCCCTGCGGATTGGCTACACGGATCATGAGGTACTGATTTCGAATATGCCCCAAACTCGAACGATTCAGGAGGAACTGCAGGCGGAGTTGGAAAGTGGACAACGGATTCTTCAAAGTATGCAGGAGGATCTCGCCGGTAAGGTGGATCGTTATCAAAAGCAGCAGGCACTATTATCAGAGGAACGCCGACAGGAGCGTCAGCAGGAACTGATTGGCTTGGAGGAGGAACTCCGCAATAAAGCTGCAGAGCTGGAACAGGACCTCGTACAGCGTGAGCTGGACCTCATGGGACCAATCTACCAGCAGGTCGATACAGCAATCCAAACGGTTGCAGCTGAGAAAAATCTTGATCTCGTCCTTCGCACTCAGGCAGGACCAGCACAGCCGATCTTGCTCTATGCGAACGAAGATCGGATTACGGATATTACTCTTGAGGTTGCTCGGGAGTTAGGGATTGATGTTGATGCGGCGATGCAGTCTGCAGGCAACTAACGTGCCTTTGCAAATCGCCTCCAATGAAATAGACCACCATTTTCATGGAAGGCGTTAGGCGGGTTACGACCCAAACGTTCCGCCAGATGAAGGGTGCCGGCATACCGATTGCGATGCTTACGGCATACGACTATACCATGGCGCGCATATTGGACCGCGCAGGTGTGGATGCTCTCCTCGTAGGGGATTCGGCATCGAATGTCGTGGCTGGGCATGAAACGACACTTCCCATCACACTGGAGCACATGATTTATCATGCCCAGTGTGTCGTTCGAGCCGTAAAGCGAGCCCTCGTCATTGTGGATCTGCCATTTGGTGCCTATCAGGGGAACAGCAAAGAAGCATTAATTTCCTCAATTCGTGTGATGAAGGAAGCTGGAGCACATGCAGTAAAGATCGAGGGGGGAACGGCCGTTGTACCTGCGATAGAGCGGATCCTTCAGGCAGGGATCCCCGTCATGGGGCATCTAGGATTGACTCCCCAGAGCATTTACCGGTTTGGAACTTATAAGGTGCGTGCCAGAGAGCCAGAGGAGGCCGACCAACTCCGGCAGGATGCGCTTGCGCTCGAGAAAGCAGGTTGCTTTGCCATTGTGTTAGAGAAAATTCCTGCTAAACTGGCTGGGGATATCTCGGCGTCATTGAGCATTCCAACGATTGGGATTGGAGCAGGAAATGCATGTGATGGCCAAGTACTGGTGATCCACGATGCACTGGGGTTAAATAATGATTTTCATCCACGTTTTGTTCGCCGCTACGCGAATCTAATGGATTCGATTTCAGAATCTGTTAAGAATTATGTGGAGGATGTGCGGAGTCATTCTTTTCCATCATCCGAGGAGAGTTATTAGTTTATGAGTCATCTCAAGTCATCAACGAACATGATTAGCTCTCGTCGTCGCCCACTGATTTTGGTTACAAATGACGATGGGATTCAGTCTCCTGGAATTCGTGCCTTAACAAAAGCGATGGATGAGGTGGGGGATGTGATGGTTGTGGCTCCCCTTGATGATCAAACTGCGGTGGGTCATTCGATCACACTGGACCATCCTATTCGGGTAGAGACCTACAACTTTGGGGACGAGCTAAGTCATATCCGGGCTTTGGGCATTACCGGGACTCCCTGCGATTGCATGAAGCTGGCATTGCATGAGTTATTGCACCGCAAACCGGATTTGGCGGTCAGTGGCATTAACAGGGGATCCAACATCGCAATTAACGTAATCTATTCGGGCACGATCAGTGCGGCAACAGAATCGTCGGTGAACGGGATTGATTCCATTGCCTTTAGCCTTGATTCGAAAGACCCGGATGCTGATTATTCTCCTGCAGGTAATTATGCCAGGGTGATCGCACAGAAAGTACTCAGAAGCCAACTGCCGAGAGGCGTTGTCCTCAGTGCAAATATTCCCGATCTACCTGAGAATCAGATCAGAGGTATTCGAGTTGCCCGCCAAGCTCGATCAAGGTGGGAAGAGGGTTTTGTTGGACGAAGGGACCCTTCAAACAGGTCTTATTACTGGTACCGCGGTATGATGAATGTATTGGATACAGGTGATGACACCGACACCGGGGCGCTCGAAAATGGATATGTATCGGTCACACCGCTACAGTATGACCGTACTGCCCATGGGTGTATCAATGTACTAAAGACATGGCGCTGGTCAGAGCCTTCAGATTAAATCAGGTCGCACTGAAATAGGATTGCATCTGATTAAGACCGACATTCCCGCCACTCAGAATAATTCCCACCTTCATCCCGTCTACATTAACTGCCCCGCTTAGTAAGGCAGCCATCCCCAAGGCACCCGTTGGTTCAACAACGATCTTCATTCGCTCCCACAGCAGTTGCATAGCGGATATAATTACTGCGTCAGATACGGTTACGATCTCGTGTGCAAGGTCGCGTATGATCTCAAACGTCAGGATCCCAAGTGATGGCGTACGAGCACCATCTGCGATGGTTTTTGGATTATGTATCGTATGCAGGACACCACTCTTAAAGCTGAGTGCAGCATCATTTGCTGCATCGGGTTCGACCCCAATGACCTGGATCGTTGGGCGGATCGCATGGGCGGCAAGTAGAGAGCCAGACAGCAGCCCACCGCCGCCACATGGGACCAGGAGTATGTCTAAATCTGAATAATCCTGCAGCAGTTCCAGTGTGGCAGTCCCTTGGCCGGCGATAATATGCGGGTGGTCATATGGGGGAATAACCGGGAATCCCTGCTCTGCAGCCAGTTGCTCTGCCAGTGCTTCACGGCTGATCTCATTCCGATCATAGGGTATGATTTTCGCCCCGTATTCAGCTGTTGCGGCCCGTTTTACGGATGGGGCATCACGGGGCATGACGATTGTGGGCTGGATACCCAGATGCGCTCCGGCAAGTGCAACGGCCTGGGCATGATTGCCGGAAGAAAACGTAAGCACTTCCTCAGTGGAGGCTGGAAGTTGACGTAATGTATTGTAAGCGCCTCGGAATTTAAAACTTCCCGAGCGTTGAAAATTCTCACACTTGAAGTACACGCGCGCCCCTACGCGTGCATCCACGGTCTTGGAGGTGAAAACAGGAGTTTTATGGACGACATCCCGAAGATGTTCGGCGGCCGAACAGACATCTTCAAACCCTACATTATGGGATGCAGTCACGGCAGGTCATCCGGATCTTGTGAAGAACTCCGCTCAATGCCTTCAGAAGGCTCACGTTCAATACGTATTGTGACTTGTGTCACGAGTGCTGCGATTGCAGCAACCGCCGCAAGCAGTGGAGCAAGCAAGACGGCTGCGCCAGAACCTACGAGGCCCACATACATTGGGAATTCGGCGAGGGTTCGGCCATCTTTGAGAATAGATATTTTGCGTGCGTTTCCTTCTCGTGCAAGTTCTTTCACTTTATCGACTAGTTGGGAGCTCTCTACTTTGATTTCTTCAAAGCGCTCTCCGAGCCGATCTCCTATATTGTTGTTTCGTGAAGTCATGATGGGATTGGAATGCTGTTGTTATTAGGTACGCAATTGGCCGTTCGTAGTTGCAAATACACAATTTGGAACTGCTCAAATTACACGGATTGCGTGATTCATGTTAGACGACTCAGATCCGGGAGCGAAATTTCCCAGGTAAGTGAGTATTTTCGGTGCAGTTAGATCTACTTTCTTGAACACAGGTAAATGGGTGAGGGTCGAAGGATTGTACTTGTTAGTCCGATGTATCCCTATCGGGGAGGCATTGCTCATCTGTCCGAAACGCTGGCGGCAGGCTTGATCGCCCGTGGACATCAAGTTCATGCCATCACGTTTACACGCCAGTATCCAGAATTCCTTTTCCCGGGTCGAACTCAATACGAAACTGGAACAGACACCGAAAGGGCTGTCGAGGCTGAGCGACTGATTGATTCGATCAACCCTCTGTCATGGTGGGAGGCCATCAAACATATCCGAGATCTGGGGGCAGAGGTGGTAATTTTTCGTTACTGGACGCCATTTTTTGCCCCCGTTTTTGGTACAATGGCACGCAGGATTGCCCGTAATAATATCACCTCTTTGGTTGTAGTTGATAATGCATTGCCACATGAGCGCCGGCTGGGGGATATCGCTTTAGGACGCTACTTCTTCAAGGCAGTACAAGGATGTGTGGTGATGTCGTCATCGGTGGGGAAGGATTTGGATCAACTTGAAGTCTCTTGCCCGCGTGCATTTGCACCGCATCCGGTCTATGATATTTTTGGCAAGGCGGCCAATCAAACTCAGGCACGTTCAAAGTTACAGCTGGATCAGAATTCACCAGTGATTCTTTTTTTTGGATTCGTACGACGATATAAAGGTCTTCATATTCTTTTAGACAGCATGCAGCAGGTTCGGGATACACTCCCTGAGATCTGCTTAATCGTTGCAGGCGAGTTTTATGAAGACGAGGCACCCTATAGGAATAAGGTTGAGTCATTGGGACTATCCGAGCAGGTGAAGTTCGTCAATGAATACATTCCCAAAGATGAGGTGGCTGACTACTTCGCTGCAGCCAATGTGGTCGTACAGCCGTACTTGTCCGCAACCCAGAGTGGGGTTGCACAGGTTGCCTATCAGTTTGATGTTCCTGTGATTACCACGGATGTAGGTGGGCTTGCCGAAGTTGTGCCTCATGAAGAATCGGGGCTCATTGTTCCCCCGAATGATCCATCTGCTTTGGCCAAAGCCATCATACGGTATTTTGTAGAGGGGATGCAAGATGATCTTGTAAGGGGAGTGCAGCGCCGTAAACAGTCTCTGGGATGGGACAAGTTGCTCACTGCAATTGAATCAATCATGTAATCTGTGTGCATTCAATGAATGGCAGATCCTATCGTGTGATCTATTGTAGTTGTTTCTCTCTGGTATTATCCATTGCAGGTTGTGCTACACTGGATCAAGTCAGCTCAGAAAATTTTTCAAATCCATCGTTATGGCAGCCTGCCAGTGTAATTCAGGATGCTCGGCAGTTGGTGTTGCAGCAAGAGTCTGGACAACCTCAGGATATCGCAGCATATATGGCTGCTCGGATGGTCGGAGTACAGCCCATATTTGGTGACTCCTTGATCTTCCCGTTACAGGGATCCAGACGTGTGATCCAAGGAGGAGAACTTGGCGATGCAACCGGGCTTGGTGAGTCGTTTTGGCCTGATCCCCGATCAGGTTCAGGTGCATACACCATAACTGAATTTATTTCCCCATGGGATTCCGTAGTGAGCGAAGGGGCGGCTATTGTGCTCCCCAGACAGCCACTTGCCTCTGATCGTATTCATCAACTTGCTGGGCGTGGCACGAAGGTGATTCTGAGGACGGGAAATGTAACTCGACGTTTAGCATCTACAACAGGGGACAATGCCCTGATACTGGAGGTCACGCCATCTGCTCTTGCGGGCATATCAGGATTGTCTGTGGACAGCATTGCCTCGGGAATGCTTCCCAAGGGTGGGTATGTTCTTCCTGAACCGATACCCATAGAGGTTTGGATAGATACCCATGAATTTCCTTTGGCTCTTCGCTTTTATGAGTGGGTAGCTTGTTTTTGGAAGCCTTCCGGGTACAGATCCAGTCCACCGAGATAGAAGTAAATTGCATTGGTAAACCGTTGTTTGTTTCGGAATCCACGAGCACGGACTTTGACGGTTTTGATGCGGCTGTTGATGCTTTCGGCGGGGCCATTGCTGACCTTTAAGATCACTGCATTGATAATGCCCCACAAATGATTCTTGATAGTTTCCGCGGCGTCTTTCATCGGTTCCAGTCGGCAACGCATGGCCCAGGACAACCATCGTTTCCATCCTTTGAGTGCCCATGTGGGATGGACATAATGCCATAAGTTCTGGGAGAATTCCTTGATGGCCCACGCACGAGCTGTTTTCAGCGAACTGGTCTTTAACTGGTTGAATCGTTTCTTTTGCCGCGCAGACATATTCTTCGGATTGGTCAGCCAATCATACTTGGTTCCAGTGAGATCGTAGTTGTCTTCTTTCCGCAATTCTCGGTTCTCTATCCGACGGACTTTATCCACGGCATCGCTAATGTATTTGGCCACATGAAAGTGATCAAATGCAATCTTTTTTTCTGCGTTGGGGACGCACGTTTTCGTGATGCTGATATACGCTGGCCACATATCCATGCTCACACTCTCAATGGCCTCCAGTTGCTCGGGAGAACATCCATCATAATACCCTTTCAAACTCGCCTTTGTCCGACCCTCGCCGACATACAGCACGGTTGCCGTGTCTGGATTGGACACCACAGTGATGTAATTGTGACCTTTCTTATAAGAGGTCTCATCGACACAGAGATGCGCGATCAGTTCCTCTTTTTTGCGGGCACGTCCTCGCAGTACCGCACGCTCCATAATGTTGGCAATCATCGTCCAACTGACTCCCATCCTGGTCGCCACCGTTGAAATATTGGTGGCATCCAGCAACCCGTTAATGACCTTCGCTTCAAATGCCGTCGTAAAACGCACGCGCTCATCCGCCCAGGGCACTGAAACCGTCTTGATTCCATGCTCCGAACATTCCACCCGAGGAACTTTCGCAACCACGGTCGTCTGATATTCACAGATATCCGTATGGCGCCATTTCCGAAGACGATGGTCGTAGCCAGGACAAACTTTGGTGCACTCGGGACATCGAAGTACCGAACCCTCCGAACAGATTACATGGATCTCAGCCAGCTGCGTTGCATCATCTTGCTTGATCTCCGAAACCTCCCACGGAGACTGAATCCCTAACAATCGATTGATATCTTGAATACGTACACTCATGGTCAATGAAATATTTGATTTGAACTCCAAAAACAGACCCAAAATAAATAAAGAAATCCATTCCGAATCTATTCAATCGCATCGTGGTTCATCTTAGTTCTGACTCCGAACCCACTTGAAAAGGGGAAGACCCTTTCCTTTAAATGTAATGGGGTTTATTGCCGGTCGGGATCCGCGGTATGCATCACAGCTTATCATTGTTGTTGCAGACCCGGCATGGATCTCTGTGGATTCAGATTCTTCTCAATGGATGCCTTCGGCTATCCTGCTGGAACTCGCGCGTAAATATGCAGCAGGACGGATCGAGGAGGTATTTCCGAGACGGTCTCTGTTGGTTGCTGCGGGGACCGGTGCCGCATTACATGCCGTATTTGAATACCCTGTTTGGGTGCGGCAAAATATTCATGCTGTGATCGCATTGGGAGGCTCCGGTAACGGTCATGTGCAGGTGGACAGGGATACGATTCCCATTTTCGGGTACTCTTTCCCTGAAATCCATGACCCCGCAAACCTGGAGGCCTGGATTACAACGGTATTGGAACAGGTCCACGATACCGTACAGCAACTGGATGACCAGGAGTTTGATGAAGATTAACGGACTTGTTAGAGGGATCCAAGAAAAGCGAATGTCCCAAATTATGGGAATTATCGCTACTGAAACCAAGTAGTAAATCATCAAGGATGGATTTTCTGGTTTCACCCATTGTTACACAAACACAAATCTACTCAGGCCGAAATAACGTAAGCTCGTAATTCCATATTAGGCGATATTCTTCACTCACATATTTGATGATGACTCTTCAATGAATAGACGGCGTAACCATTCATAAAATTCATTCGCTGAGGATTGATGTACGTCTAAATCACCATATCCAATCGCTGTCCCCATGGGGCGTGGCCTTTTTCGCGTTGCCAGCCATGCATGAATCTGAGCCCTCAGCTTTTTGTGGGGACTGAATCTGCGATCTATAGGAGGAATCTCATCAATATAATCACAGGAGCGGGGCCAGATTGGGTCCTCGTCAGGAATTAATGTGTGAATAAAATTTTCCAACTCGCCCGAAGAATCATTATTAGGCATCATCCAGACTCCTACCCGGGGCTGATCATCAATGATCGTTCCAAGTCTTTCAGGCTTCATGGGAACCTGAAATTTAAGATGATTCTCCAACTGACTTGAAAGTTCTTTCCATCGCCCGTCTGGATCATCATTCGCATCAATGAGAATTCCTATTATTTCTCTGTCATAAGCTGAAAATTCGAGATAGATAGACGCTAATAGATTGTCAATGCCCCGTTTATCAATAATTTTGAACGGAGTACTATCACCATGACGGGATTTCCATATATGTTTGACTACATGCTCGTCATTACTCCCCTCAACGAGTAGTATTCTCTTGGGATCTACGTCTCTGGGCATGCAGCTATCTCACTTCTATGTCCTGATCCGCTGCAATTTCGAGATGGTTCTCGGAATACTCCACTGCTCGTACTTGACCGTCCTTCTTATCTAATCGAATCAATGCTCCTTCAGCTTCTTCGTTCTCAATTGCAGCCCTTGTAAATGCTCTGACGCAATCAAAGCTATGGGTTGTGGCAAGAACCTGCACATTATATCTTTGAGCAGCTTCTAGCATCATGCTCCAGAAACCCCTCAGGGCAGAGTGGTGAATTCCATTTTCGACCTCATCAATGATTAAGAAACCACCAGAGCTATGAGCTAAAGCAAGGACAGTGGCAAACGATCGGATCGTTCCATCACCGAGGCTATTTAGAGGAATATATCTAGGAGAGTCACTTACCTTCACCATGATACGGCGGCCTTCGCGACCAAGTCTTCCATTCGGTTCCCCGACCGCAGCGATCCCATCTATTTCATTTTCTGTCAGGTTAATGGCTCTGAGCCCCAGAGACTCTGCGCTGGTAATAACCATATTGTCCCAAAAACGAGCTAGCGTAGAATTACTCAGAAGCTCTGGACCGAGCGATTCGCATGCAATGGGGGCCGGCAAATCCGAATCTCCCAATATTTTTCTTCGTAATGCGCGGGGCATATTAAGAAACGACTGATGTTCAGAAAAATTTGGTGTCCCCAGGAAACATGGAATAATGGAGTTTGAATCGTCATAAGTAACCCTGAGGGCTTGTGGACTTGAAGTCGGAGGCATAACTTCAGCGAACAAATCCAGCTGAGTGGGAGACAATTCGCTCACTGTGGTTATTTCAATGCGAAGCTGATCCTGTTCGATATTCGGACCAATCGAGATCGTCTGACCAAGAGAGGCAGATCTACCAAAAAAAAGAGTCGAGTAGTCCAGAATAAAATCCTCTTTTTCTGTGCGGATAATTATGTATTCATACCTCTTACGCAACAGCTCTTCAAATGCATCATAACGTCCTCTAGCCGCGTACACACGCACTGCCTCAAGAACAGTGGTCTTACCAACTCCATTTCGACCGGCAAGTAGAGTAACGCGTCCCAATTTTTTAATTGAAAGATCCTGGATCCCCCGAAAATTCCTAATTGATAAATCAGGGAGGTGCAATTTGGGGGATTGCTTTTCCGACATGCTGGTAATTCGAGGATTTATGATTAAATGAATTGAGGAGTAGGTACCCCCTCGAATACGCGAATGCGACTACAAAGTTAAGTAATTACAAATTTAGAGTCACTCTTGTCCCTGTAGATTAGAATCAACCGTGCTCAAAACCAACTAAAACAGTACCCCAATCATGATCGCCCAACCCTCGTTATTCAGGACGGTTAATGTACCCGTTTCGGAATCAGGCTTGGTCACATCACGTTGGCCTCGATAGTATCTCGCCTCCAATGATAGGCGTTGAGCCGCCACATCGAAATCAATTCCAGCTCCGACCATCAGGCCATAATCGAGGGTTTCAATGGATTCGTTTTCTTCAATAAAGATCTGTCCAGTATCCGTGGATTCCACGAGGATCGCGGACTCCACTACAAATAAAGCTGCACCTCCAAGAAAAATCCGAGGTCGAACAATCCCCGAGGACTCGAAACGGAATTGAAGCAGAACGGGTACCGATAGATACGATGACCTACTAGTTAGTAGACCAGGAAAATCATTGTATTGCACCCGGGTTTTTGCGCCCATACGAAGGTAGAGTAATTCGCCAACTGCACTAAGCCCACCGGCAATGCGTAGTTCAGCTGTCCCTCCTCCGGCAACTCCTGTAATGCTTTCCCATGCAGTTTCACCCGCGGCCAGATCGCCGACAAAAGTTGTATTCGTGATACCAAATTTCAGTCCCCCGGTTACACGTTGTGCATTGACAGATGCCGTTCCCGTCAGAAAAAGTCCAAATAATATCAGCAGCTTAAGGCTTTGCATGGATCGGCAGGTTGATCAGATTCTGGAGAAAATGTAAAGGTAAGATAGCATGTATTGTAGAAAGTCGAACAACAATATAATTCCAATCCCAAGATGTCTTGCACTCCGAGATGCAGAACTAGAATTCTGGGAACTGGATTGCCACACGGAACGCCTTAAACAGCGACATGAACAGGATCGAACTATTTTCGTGCTTCAAAATCTCCGTATATTTGCGTGGATACGCTTGCCGAGCCATGGAACCGCAACCATAGGCTACCGTAACCCAATTTCGCGATGGACAATCCAATGCCAGAGCGGAGCGAATCAATGGGGAGATCCAGGAGGTCAAAACGATCGGCAGAGGACACAGAAAATCTGAAAACTTCAGGTCTGCCGTTTTTTCTGCGAAAATCTAAACATGCATCCACCATATTCACGGTAGAACCTTTGGAAAATTTAGAGCTTCAACTCCTTTTCTTCTGTGGAGGACTGGACGTGGATCCACAATATTCGTGATAGAACCGAATTTTTATTGGTCCACTGTAATCTCATCAGTTAGGGGCGCTAAGCCCTCTCTAAATGTGTCAACCATCAAGGCAGATACTCATAGATCAAATTTCCTTTCCACTCAATTCGTGTAGTTCTCGTGGGATACTATTTTCCTAGCGTTCTATACTTCTTCAACCTTTCCCTTCGCCAAAAGAAGTCTATTAATTTTTCCCCTGAATGAACGGCTCTTTTCACCCGCTGATCGTTGGCATGTCTCTAATATTGCTCATCACAGCAAATCGTTTATTAGCGCAAGAGGTCTTAGTGAGTGGTTATGTTACCGATGCAGGTAACGGGGAAGCTCTAGTGGGGACAAATCTTTATGATATCTATCTACAAAAAGGTACTACCACGAACCAATATGGTTTTTTCAGCCTTTCCGTACCCGGTGACTCAGCGGTAATCCGCTTCAGTTACCAAGGATATGAGACGCTGACCTTGGTTTTTTACCCTGCGTTGGAGGATTTGCAACGAATTGAGATGCAATCCACGGTCATAGAGTACGATTCTTTATTGATCATTGAAGCCGTTGAATATGAAGGTCTTCACCGGTTGGTTCAGATGAGTAGTGTAAAAGTGTCAATGGAAGAAGTAGAAGCACTCCCTGCTTTGCTTGGGGAGACAGATCTGCTGAAAGTGTTTCAGTTGATGCCGGGTGTTCAATCAGGCGTGGAAGGTTCTACAGGATTGTATGTGCGTGGTGGAACCCCAGGACAAACACTGACCTTGCTTGATGGTGCCACGGTATACAATGCAGGACACCTATTTGGCTTTATGTCTACCTTCAATACAGACGCAATCAATAGTGCAGAGTTGATTAAGGGAGGCTTTCCAGCACGCTATGGCGGACGGCTTGCCGGGGTGCTGGATATTACGATGCGAGAAGGTAACAGAAAAGAGTTCGCGGGGCGGGGTGCGGTTGGGATATTGGCCTCACGGATGACTGTGGAGGGGCCACTATTTAAGAATCAAAGCTCATTTATCGTTTCTGCACGACGAACCTATTTAGATGCGATCACTTGGGGGATTCAGAGACTTCGCGGGTCGGATGACATAAGGGGATATCACTTCTCCGATGTGAATGCGAAATGGAATCTGGATATCTCCAAGCGGGATCGGATTTACCTGAGTTTTTATGCAGGAAGGGATAAAGGATACGAGGAGCATGAGGAGTCTTTAACTGACGGGACTAACCAAGACAAATTTGAGTTAGGATGGGGGAATGCAACGCTGACTTTTCGCTGGAATCGGGTAATGAACTCTCGTATCTTTGCCAATACTATGGTTCTGTTCAGTCGCTTTCGATCCAATATTCTTGAAGGGAGCAATTATAGCACAGGAAATGATATTACCAAATTACAAGATCATTACACGAATGGCTTGACGGACCTGAGCATAAAGACAGATGTGGAATACTTTCCCCATCATGCCCACCAAATACGTTTCGGAGCAATGGTGACCCATCATCAATTTACGCCAAGTATACAGCGGCATCGTGAGCTGGATAGCGTATTGCAAATTGATACAACGGTGGTGATTCCTCTTGAGATATCAACCTCCGAGTGGTCTGCATATGCAGAAGATGAAATTACGATGAGCCGTCAATTCAAGAGCAATGTAGGCCTGCATGTATCCGGGTATCATGTAGACGGGATGACCTATACCTCCGTACAGCCTCGGCTGTCTACTTTATTTTTGTTGCCTTGGGAATGGGCAGTTAAGCTGTCTTTTGTACAGATGAAGCAGTACATTCAGTTGTTATCCAATAGTGGTACGGGGCTTCCCACTGATTTATGGTTGCCAAGCACATCTCGGGTTCCGCCACAAAAAGCTTGGCAGATAGCTGCAGGAGTAGCACATACCATTGATACCCAAGATCTGGATATTAGCATAGAAGCTTATTACAAAGAGATCAAAGATGTCATTGCCTACAGAGAAGGTAGCAATTTCATCGGATCAAGCCGGGACTGGGAAGATGCAATTACTTCAGGTGAAGGCTGGGCGTATGGAGCCGAGGTTCATGTACGCAGAAAACGGGGGAGTATGACCGGGTGGATTAGCTATACACTCTCATGGTCAAAGCGACGTTTTCCAGATTTGAATAACGGGGAAGTCTTCCCCCATCGATATGATCGTAGACATAATGTGTCTATTGCACTCGTTCGTGACTTAGGGCGCCGAAAGATATCCGCGGTCTGGGTGTACAGTACAGGTCATGCCCTGACACTTGCTCACTCGAGATATAGATTGCACGAGAATCTGGTTGATGTATATGGTTCTCGAAACAGTTATAGAACTCCACACTATCATAGACTGGATCTTGCGATGCGTCTTCCAAACCGTTCAGGGAAAAGATCTGAGTTTATCGTCAGCTTATACAATGCGTATAGCCGACATAATACATTTTATCTATATACGAAGGATTACGAATCCCTTGATTCAAAGTTGGGCCACTACGTAGAGGAGCGTGCCGTAAAAAGTTTTTCACTTTTACCTATTGTGCCCTCTGTCAGCTACCGATTCTATTTCTAAATTGATGGGCCGCCCATTTTACCTGTTTTTTTGGGGAATCATTTTACTGGGATGTGAAAATGTTCTGGAAATTGAACTTGAACATGTGGATCCAGAAATCGTCGTGACTTGTGTCTTTACCGAGAATACACCTTGGCAAGTGCTGATTCAACATACAGTTGGAATACAAGAAGACTTAGTTATCCCATCTGTAATTGAACATGCTATTGTGACGATTGAGGGAAACGATGGGACTTTTTTGGAATTGATTCACAGAGGAGGCGGATTCTATTACGCGGATACCTCGTTACCTCAGCCGGGGGTCACATATACTTTGAAGGTAGAGGCAGATGGGTTCACGGGGATTGTAGCTTCTGATCAAATTCCCAAACAAGCGAAGGTGCAGAATGTGCGATATGATGAAGATAGTCGGCGTATCGCAATCATACTTGATGACGAAGATGGAGTTGATAATTATTATTCAATCTCTATTTGGGCGGATCCCGGAATATACCAACAGGCGTTCAGTGTACTTAATGCAGAATTGGCCGAGCAAATGAAGCGATTGGCAATTCACGATCCGTTTGCACCGTATGTTGATCGGCCAGAGGTTGAGAATGCATTGATACATGACCGCCAATTTGACGGGGATCAGATTACTATTTTGCTTTCCATGGGATTTGGGAGTGGCAACCCAAGTACATATGTTCGTTCCATCAGTGAAGCCTACTACAATTATTACCTTTCCAAAATTGTGCAAGAGAATACTGAAGGCTTACCGTTTGCCGAACCTGCGCCTTTAAGATCAAATGTGATTGGCGGTCAGGGAGTATTTGCTGGATATAGTCTGCGTGTTGATGGAGATCTCACTCCAGAGAAAATGAAAAATCAAGCCATAGGTGCATATTATCGTAGCGAAACTCAAATATATCCCAGTGATCCAGATGCAATACTATCCAAAATTGAGTTCACACTCCATCCAGATCATTCAGTCACAGGATTTATGCAGTATCCTTCAGAAAATGACTCAAGGGTTACCATTTCTTTGGGCGGGGGATATACAATAACGAGTAATGAATCCTATTACTATCTAGTTCAACTGCATCACAGTACAGACACCTTCTTTAGAAATGTGGCACTTAGAATTCATAATAAACCAAGAGGTCAGGGCATATATCTGAGCACGGATCAAACGGTTACAGATCGGAATGGAAACTTTACGACTATTTCCCGAACCTTCTCAAAGCAAGAGGAGGATGGTTCCCCATAGTCGAGCACCAGGGATTTCGCTCTACCTCTGCCTTGCGTGCATTACATATGGTTGGTACCGTACAAATTCCCCACATTGACCAACGCATCATTTTCGTGTGCCTTTCCATGATTCACGACATGAAAAGCCGGCGAACGAGGTACTGGGGCCATATTCCGATCATGTGGGGCACCATTCCGAGCGATATGGGACACCTGTTTGTTATCGGGCTGTCCTTTATGATTCAGATCTTATAGTGGGAGCAAGATATGAAGTTGGATTATGTGATTCGAGTAGCGATGAGGGAGGAAATGGATTCAAAGGAGCCTACGAGTTGCCGGGCTTTGGGGGAATTTTCAATGTTGTTGAACAATCTGGTATTTCAATTTCTGAGATCAGGTCGACAAAACCGTTTTGTTCATGACAGCTTCATTCGGCGAAAAATCGCTGCTCTGCTGGACACCCATACAACTCAAGTCTATCTGAGATCAGGATGCAGTATTCGGAAATGCCATTACATAAAACAGTGACCTGAACGGGACCAAACTACTTCCGTGCTTCAAAAATCCCGTATATTCGTGCAGATGTGCTTGCCGAGCCATGGAACAGCGATCATGGCCTACCGTAAGCGAGCACTTGCCCTCTCTAATGCCTATTTCAAGAAAAGAAGTTCGTCACATTGCAAAGTTGGCCAAACTGCGATTTACAGAGGCCGAAGAGGAAGTTCTGGCTCATGACATGAGTCGAATTCTTGATTATATGGGTACGTTGAACCAACTGGACACCTCAGATATAGAACCGGTTACGCATGTACATGATCTCACACATGTGGTACGTGCAGATTCCGTCCAGGAGCGTATAAAGCATGAAGAAGCACTTAGCAATGCACCGGATACCGATGGAGATTACTTCCGGGTTCCAAAGGTCATTGGGTAGCAATCGGCTCTATGGGCAGATCTAAAGCGGCGCAATCTCCTCAATTGCAGAAGTCATGGTGGGCAGCTCAATCTCCGGTTCTACAGCATGTAGTCTGTATTCTTGGGCTCATCGTCGTCGCCTTCTATTTTTCCTGGGCAACCCTTTTCAGTGGAAGGAGTCTCGTTGGTGGTGATACCGTAGAATGGCAGGCAGCAGCTCAGAGTATGCTGGACTACCGCGAAGAGACCGGCGAAGAGCCGCTTTGGGCAACGAATGTGTTCGCAGGCATGCCAGGGTATATTATCTCTAACCCTGCTCTGGTACTTCAGATTGATGAAGTCCCGCGCGCCTTACGTAGAGTTTCTTGGCCCTTTTCGCATGTAATTTTGATGCTTCTTGGGGGGTACTGGCTCATCTGGTACCTAACACGCGATACCCTCAATTCGCTGTTGGCCGCATGTGCGTATGCCATGACCACCTACTTGCCCGTCATTCTGGTCGCAGGTCATAATACCAAGTTCGTCGCGTTAGCCTTTGCCCCTTGGTTACTCCTGACCTTCGTGCATGGAATGCGCAACCCAAGTATTATCGCGAGTCTCCTTTTTACAATTGCTTTGGCAGTAAATCTTCGGGCAGGACATGTGCAGATTACCTACTACGTGACATTTCTTGTACTTGTATGGTGGGTAGTACTGTTTTTTGAGGCGCGGCGACATAAGAAGCTATCCCAGTTCTTTAAGGCTACGGGATTCCTTGCCGTGGGTTGTATACTGGCATTACTCATGGTGGCCGAGTATTACTGGCCTACACTTGAATACAAGGAATACAGTACCCGAGGGGCATCAACTGGTGGCGGTGACGGTGGGCTGAGTTGGGAGTATGCAATGCGCTGGAGTCAAAGTCCTGGGGAACTGTTGACTCTGCTCGTCGCAGATGCCTATGGTGGGGCCATGTATTATTGGGGGCCCAAGCCGTTCACCGGTGGACCCCACTACACAGGCAGCATCGTGTTGGCGCTTGCAGTCATTGCATTATGGCGAATTCGATCTCGACTCGTGGCGGTACTGGGAATCGCCGGTGGCTTGATGGTATTGTTTTCTCTCGGACGGCATTTCGGAGCGTTAAACCGCGCCATGTTCGACTACTTTCCGCTATTCGATGCCTTTAGAGCTCCGGAAACCTGGCTGATTGCAGTTGCCCTCATCCTGGCGATTCTTGCAGCGCTGGGACTTGCCTACATTGTGCGTTTGGAACCCTCTGCCGTGGCACAACGCACAAAATGGCGCTCCGTGTTCATTGTCTTTGGGGCAACCGGCGGTTTGTTATTACTCTTAATAGCAACCGGAAACTCCTTGTTTGACTTTCAGCGGGAGGGCGAACTTCAGCAGGTTATTGCTTATGTAGCCCAATCTGCAGATCGAACTCCATCCGATCCTCAAGTCATTGCCACTGCCGAACAGCTCCTTTCCGAACAAGTGATCCCCCCACGTGAAGATGCTTTTACAGGCGATGCAAGGCGTTCTTTTCTCTTTATCCTGTTGGCGTCCATCACATTGATTGCGTTTCAACGCAGAATATTACCAGCCTGGATCTTACAAATATTTCTGGCACTTCTGGTTGTTTTGGATCTGGGAGGTGTGGCAAAGAGGTACTTGAATGCAGATAATCTCAGTGTATCACAGGATCCAGCACGACGCATCGAAACTTTAGATGTCGATGAGTATGTGCTTCAGCAAGGAGGACAGTTCCGTGTTCTCTCACTCGAACGTATAGATCAGACGGGACTTGCTCGTCCATCGTTCCACCATGAGTCATTAGGAGGCTATAGCGGTGCAAAATTGCGCCTGTATCAAGATTTCCTGGACAATCTTCTTCTTGATCCGAATACCGGGATGCCAAACGAGAATGTACTTGATATGATGAATGTTCAATACATATTCTCCCCGGCTCCAATTACGGGTGCATTCAATGTAGAGTATGGCGCAGAATCGGGCTTGAGTGTATATGAAAATCTTGATGTCCTTCCACGAGCATACTTTGTAGGAGAGACTGAAGTGATTGAAGATCCAGATGAAGCGATGCGTCGTCTCCTGGAGCCCGGCTTTGATCCTTCCATCCAAGCGTTACTTTCGGCACCTATTGAAGCAGAGGTGGCCTCGATTGATTCATTCAGTATTGTCGTAGTGAATCCGATTGATTATGGGCCAAGACGCATTGCTTACGAAGTGGAAACAGATGCACCACGGCTTCTGGTGATTAGCGAAGTATATTATCCCGCTGGCTGGACAGCCAGACTCAATGGGAAGCATGTACCGATCCATCGAGCGAATTACCTGCTACGCGCCGTTGCTGTACCGACTGGTAAACATACACTTGAGATGGCCTTCAACCCTGCCAGCTATGTTTGGGGCAAGAGAATCAGTCTGATCTCTACGATGGTGATATATGGCCTCACACTCATCCTGCTTGGCTTGAGTGGTTACAGCTATTTTAGAAGGACTCGGGGGTGAGCTAGTCGTGATCAATTTTGTCGCTGTTACTTTGAAGAAACAGTGAAACGGATTCTTTTGATTAGTTACTATTTTCCTCCATCTGGAGGTTCAGGCGTGCAACGAATGCTTAAGTTCGCACGCTATCTCCCTAGTTACGGGTGGTTGCCCACGGTTTTGACGGTTGATCCAAAGTTTGCAGCATTCCCGTCAATTGATGAGTCTCTTCTTCGGGAGGTCCCCTCTGAAGTCAAAGTGATCCATACACGGGCCTGGGACCCTTTCAGCCTATATGGTCGCCTTCAGGGTAAAAAGAAAGCAGACGTGATCGAGGTTGGGCATGTCGGAGGGAAACACAAAGGTGGACTCAAACGAGTTGCGCGCTGGCTCAGAGGAAATATTTTTTTGCCCGACGCCAGAGTAGGGTGGGTCCCCTTTGCATCCCGGGTTGTTCGAAAGTTGGTACGGGAAGAGAAATTCGATGCAATCATGAGCACGGGTCCGCCGCATTCAAGCCATTTAGTTGGTATGGCCGCACATAAAGCATCGAAACTTCCCTGGGTGGTGGATATGCGGGATCCCTGGGTTGAGATTTACTATAGAGACCAGATGTACGAGGGAAGGGTCGCAAGGAAAATTCAGACTACATTGGAGCGTAGAGTTCTCAGCACGGCCAGTGCGGTGGTTGCTGCCAGCAGGCATTATGGAATGGGATTCAAGCGCCGGATCAAGATGCAGCATTACGAGACGATCCTCAATGGGTTCGATCCCGATGATATTTCGCAGCATCCGATCACGCGAACCGGGAAGGAGGATGCATTCACGCTTGCATTTATTGGAACATACACTCTACGTAGACACTCGAATGCACTGGTCGCTGCGTTGCAGCAATTACAGGCTACCATGCCGGTTGAGGTTCATCTTGTAGGTAAAGTGGACCCAGAAGCTTTGGAGGCGTATCAAGTGAACGGGATTCCAGTCAAAGGGATCGGTTATCTTCCCCATAATGAAGCAGTAGCTTATATGCAGGAGGTAGATGTTCTTTTGCTGGCACTGCCTCGTATACAAGGCCGTGATAGTATAGGAGTTGTTCCAGGGAAGGTGTTTGAATATATGTCGGCCCGTAGACCAATTCTGGCTTTAGGACCCACAGAGGGGGACCTGGCTGATATCCTGAATCGGGTTCGTGCTGGAAATATCTTTGACTATGAAGACCGGGAAAGTATGTTTGACTTTTTGAAGGATTGTCTGGAATCCCGGGAGGATGCCTGGCTAATCAATGATGAAGCTTTGGCTGAATATGAACGTTCCCGCCTGACAGGTCGGCTTGCTCATCTACTTGATCAACTTTCTGAATCAGATTCGTGAGATAAACCGATGCATGTATGTACACTGGTCGGAGCCCGACCACAATTCGTGAAGGCGGCGGCCGTGAGTCCGGCGCTCAAGGAGGCCGGAATCAGAGAAACTCTGATTCATTCCGGGCAGCACTATGATGAGTTGCTAAGCCAAGTCTTTTTTGATGAACTTGGGGTTCCTCCACCGGTCTCAAACCTTGAGGCTGGATCCGGTTCCCATGCAGCACAGACGGGAGAGATCATGGTACGGCTGGAGCAGTTTATCGAAAAAACAGGGCCATATGATGCACTCATTGTTTATGGGGACACAAATACAACCCTTGCCGGGGCTCTGGTTGCAGCGAAAGGAAATATTCCCCTTGCGCACGTTGAGGCAGGCATACGAAGCTTCAATTGGTTGATGCCGGAAGAGATCAATCGGATTCTCACCGACCGTGTATCCAAGTGGCTGTTTGCGCCGACTGAAACGGCCGTAGAGAACTTAAAACGGGAAGGATTAAAAGAGAATACCTTACTCGTTGGCGATGTCATGTTGGATGCCACGCACATGTTTGCTGAACGTGCAAGAAGACAGTTTCCCCTTGAATCAATTACCCATCATAACCCTGGAGGTTATTATCTGGCAACCGTGCATCGCCCATCCAATACAGATATTCGAGAAAATCTTCAAAGTATTTTTTCAGCTTTTGGACAATTACCATTACCTGTCATTTTACCACTTCATCCCCGAACCAAAGCAGCATTGAACCACATTACCGTTCCAGATAACGTAGAGATCACCCCGCCGGTTAGCTACCTGACCATGCTGACCCTTACATCGAATGCTCATCGCGTACTGACCGATAGTGGTGGACTCCAGAAAGAGGCCTACTGGCTGGATGTACCTTGTGTGATCCTACGTGAGGAGACCGAGTACCCTGAAACCTTCGAAAATAACTGGAGCGTGTGTGCCGGGGCAAACCGGGAGTCTATCATCAGTGCTGCAATGGAAAAACCAACTGGCCCGCAATGTCGTCTGGGTGAGGGTCCCGAAGGAAGAGCTGCCGCAATGATTGCTCGCTCCCTTTTACAATAAACTGTCGGAAGATGCCGTATGCCAAAGTTGGCGAAATTATGTTGAAAATGGTCTCAAATGTGTACAGTGAAATTTCTGAACTAAAGGATATTGAACCGGTAAAAATTCCAAGTTTGAGAATCAATAGGATCCACTATTTTAGGTATTATTGACAAAGACGTTATGTAGAATCAGGATCTTGATATGGGTAGCACGAAGATAGAATAGGACTATCTGATGCAAGGTTTGCGCTAGTATATAGATCGCTCAATTCAGTTAAATTTGTGGAGTAGCTATACAGCAGGCAACCCTCTCAATATCCATTCAACTGTGATAAATTGTTATAGACATGAGACCGACAAATTCAAATATTCTTCCTATGTTTCGAGGCAATGTGCGTAGCTTTCATCCGAGGATTGATAAATTTCCAGATGATCCAGATAGGATCACGATTCCGGGGGGGATGTCTTATGCCATTGAATTGAGTTCCAGAGAAGCTTCTGACAGTGTTAAAGACACTGATGATAGGTGGCGCAATCTTATTAATCAAAGCACTTACCCAGTTTTTCGCAGAGTGACGTCTATGCTTTCGGTTGCACCGAGAGATAGATCAGTTACGGACTATTCTTCGTTGCTTTCAATAAAAGTATTCTCTGGCTTCAAAAGCAATGGGGGTAGAAGTTCATATCTCATTGGTCGGCTTGGGGATAAACTATTATCAAACATCTTTTTACAAAATCCAGTGATTCAAAGTGATATTATTATAGGACATACCGACGCGACATCTCAAATTAACAATGCAACTCACCATCAGGAGATATTTGATATTTTGGATTTTGCGGGGCATCAAAAAATTGCAAAGCGCTTGAAATATCTGCATGAAGCAGATCAAGAGGATGATCCCGATGATCCCGATGATCCCGATATGGAATTTATGTCACTGCGAAAACTGGCCTTATTTTTCACAGATGATGATGTCTCACTACCAGTTCCCAAGATTGGAATAAGCCATGATGGGTTTTTGCAGGCCGAGTGGTACTCAGGTGATGCAGCCGCTTTAATGAACTTCATGCCTGATGGTAACATAGTGTTTGCAGCGACGTCAACTATTGATGGCCAAAATAGGCCACAAGATATTCATGGTACAGGTGGAAAAGAATTTGCATTGCAGGCCATTCGGCCTTTCATAAATGGGTCTTCCCCTTTTCAAGTGGGTTCGGAGTCAGAACTAAGATGAACCACGATGCGATTGAATAGATTCGGAATGGATTTCTTTATTTATTTTGGGTCTGTTTTTGGAGTTCAAATCAAATATTTCATTGACCATGAGTGTACGTATTCAAGATATCAATCGATTGTTAGGGATTCAGTCTCCGTGGGAGGTTTCGGAGATCAAGCAAGATGATGCAACGCAGCTGGCTGAGATCCATGTAATCTGTTCGGAGGGTTCGGTACTTCGATGTCCCGAGTGCACCAAAGTTTGTCCTGGCTACGACCATCGTCTTCGGAAATGGCGCCATACGGATATCTGTGAATATCAGACGACCGTGGTTGCGAAAGTTCCTCGGGTGGAATGTTCGGAGCATGGAATCAAGACGGTTTCAGTGCCCTGGGCGGATGAGCGCGTGCGTTTTACGACGGCATTTGAAGCGAAGGTCATTAACGGGTTGCTGGATGCCACCAATATTTCAACGGTGGCGACCAGGATGGGAGTCAGTTGGACGATGATTGCCAACATTATGGAGCGTGCGGTACTGCGAGGACGTGCCCGCAAAAAAGAGGAACTGATCGCGCATCTCTGTGTCGATGAGACCTCTTATAAGAAAGGTCACAATTACATCACTGTGGTGTCCAATCCAGACACGGCAACCGTGCTGTATGTCGGCGAGGGTCGGACAAAGGCGAGTTTGAAAGGGTATTATGATGGATGTTCTCCCGAGCAACTGGAGGCCATTGAGAGTGTGAGCATGGATATGTGGCCAGCGTATATCAGCATCACGAAAACGTGCGTCCCCAACGCAGAAAAAAAGATTGCATTTGATCACTTTCATGTGGCCAAATACATTAGCGATGCCGTGGATAAAGTCCGTCGGATAGAGAACCGAGAATTGCGGAAAGAAGACAACTACGATCTCACTGGAACCAAGTATGATTGGCTGACCAATCCGAAGAATATGTCTGCGCGGCAAAAGAAACGATTCAACCAGTTAAAGACCAGTTCGCTGAAAACAGCTCGTGCGTGGGCCATCAAGGAATTCTCCCAGAACTTATGGCATTATGTCCATCCCACATGGGCACTCAAAGGATGGAAACGATGGTTGTCCTGGGCCATGCGTTGCCGACTGGAACCGATGAAAGACGCCGCGGAAACTATCAAGAATCATTTGTGGGGCATTATCAATGCAGTGATCTTAAAGGTCAGCAATGGCCCCGCCGAAAGCATCAACAGCCGCATCAAAACCGTCAAAGTCCGTGCTCGTGGATTCCGAAACAAACAACGGTTTACCAATGCAATTTACTTCTATCTCGGAGGACTGGATCTGTACCCGGAAGGCTTCCAAAAACAAGCTACCCACTCATAAAAGCGAAGAGCCTCATAAATCAGTCCAGAATGTATGTCCGGTATTGAAATAGATGAAAACCATCATGTTTCGAGGTATTGCAAGCCTCGGTTTATTGACGACGGGCTACCAATCGCAGAGGCATTCGCGCTCAGAGATAAGGAGGAGTATTTATCAGTAAATTGGCTTGAGTATTTCGATACATTGAACTTGACTCAAGCCGTAGATTGTGTCCGTCAAGTTTTCCTAGAAGATTCTCGGGCAATATGGTTGGAACACGTATGGCTCTTGGCAACCAAGTTCCAGATTGGTTTGATTTGCCTAAGAGGAGGACTATCGAAAGCCGCCGAAGTAGCCGATAAGGCTGTACAAGAACTTGAATTAGACACTCCCGATATTCCAATTGTTGACGCGTTTGATCCATTTGCATTTGGTTCCAGTGGTGATGATATCGGTATAGCGCTTACCTTGACCGCTATACTAAAGGTAGTGCATGAACATTCTGATGCCGATGAGTGCCCCCCTTGGTGGACTGACACAATTCATAGCCTAGTGGAAGAGCCTGCGGAGGAAGACTCGGACAAAATTTTCCCGAGCGAGGAGGATCTCAGCAATCACTTTGGATTAGCTACTCCCCTTTGCGTACGGATAATTGCTCAGCAATTAATAAAATTCTTACCAATTTCGAGATAGTCTTCAATCACGGTCTCCAATTCCTTGATACCATGATGCGTTTCCCGCAGTATTTGGATTATTGCAACTTACGCAGGCATTTATCGTCGAGGATGAATATGGAAAAAACACCTGTCCCAACAGGGTGAAATACGCGAAGTTCACTAATCATATTTGGATGAGTATTTGCCTGAATAAATTTATCGGAGGTACGGACAATTGTTATGGTGTGTACCATAAGATTAAGGAGTAGGATTCTCTACCCAGAAGCAAATGCTCCGAGACGTGAAAAAGTGACACACATATACCCTGTTAAGGATTACTTCCTGTAATTTGATGAGATCCCGCAAGTCATTCCGAATCCTTATGATTCTGGATCAACCATTTCCACCAGATACACGTGTTGAGAACGAAGCAAGTGCGTTGGCGAAGGCAGGATTTGAAGTCATACTGCTGATCCTTGCCCCTGATACCAGGGAGTCAACAGAAAAATATCAGGGGTTTACCATTGTACGCCGGCATGTACCTCAAAAATTCCGCAACTGGATGCGGGGACTTGCGGGCACGATTCCAATTTTATCCTGGTATATTGCACGGCAGGTTCGGCGGCTTCGGAAAGAGTACAGCTTTGATGTCATCCACGCACACGATCTGTATATGTGTGGGGGAGCACTGAAAGCGGGCAGGCGCGCAGGAATACCGGTGGTAGCGGATCTGCATGAAGTATGGGTTTCCGTCTTGGGACAATACGCATGGAGTACTCGGTTTCCAGGGAAGCTATTCATCAATATTCGCAGATGGGAGGCCTTAGAGAAAAAATGGGCAAATAGAGCTAGGAAGATTATTGTGATTACCGATGAGATGAAAGCCCGCTACACTGAGCTAGGATGCTCTGACAGTAAAGTAGTCGTTTTACCAAATACAACTAACACCGCGGTATTTGACGGTTATCCTGTGTATGAACCAATTATCCAGAAACATACATCTGAGTTTACAATGGTCTATACCGGTACAATCAATTTGCACCGGGGACTGGGATTTCTGCTTGATTCCATGCCACTTGTACTCCGGCATTGTAACGTACGTCTGATCCTGGTCGGTGAGGGCCGTATCAGACCCGAACTGGAGGCGCAGGCAGAATCATTGGGGATCGCGGATCACGTATTCTTTGAAGGCTGGCGACCTCAGGCTGAAATTAAAAGCTATGTTTTGGCCAGTGATGTATGTCTGATACCACTGGTGAAATGTGAGCAGACAGACGCAGCAGCGGCTCACAAATTATTCCATTATATGTACCTTGAGCGTCCCCTGATTACGACAAACTGTACGCATATGCAACGAGTTGTAGAAGAGACTGGTTGTGGAATTGTCGTACCCTATGGAGATCATGAAGCCCTTGCTTCGAGTATCATTGAGTTGTACAGAAATCCCTCACGCCGCAAACAAATGGGAATCAATGGCCACCAGGCAGTTAAAAAACGATATAATTGGGCACGCTCGGTACGTTCATTAATTGAGATGTACCATGGGATGGAAATAGAATCTGGACGGTAGATTGTTTTAAACTCCTTCCGTAGATTCCCTCATAGCGCAATGATTGAAGTTTGATGACCCTATGCTCAGCAAGTTAGAACAACTGTGGCGCGGTATCAGGTGGACGATTCTTGGCCGTCAATCAACACTAGGTGAACAGGAAAAGTCTTCAGGAGCTCGGCGGCGGGCGATGATTTTCAGTTTAGTAGCATCAATCGTGATCTGGCTGATGCTTAGCTTATCGGAGAATTATTATGTGGCAGTAGAGTACACAACCTGCGCATCACAGGCAGAGGAAATTTCTTCCCCCTGTGTTTCCGGGATGGATGAGGATTCCGTGTTAGTGCAACCGTTGCCAAAGGCAATTCGTGCCACCTTGTATGGTCCAGGGATCAGCCTGCTTGTACAGCGTTTTCGTGCGCGTTACTGGAATAGCCCGATCACATTTGATTCGGATCAGGGGGTGGTGGATACACAGTTATTGCTTCGAATTCCTGAAGAGGTAAGTATTGAAAGTATTATGCCGGAAAGGATTGACTTTCAGAAGGAGGCAAGAGGTGAACGTCGAGTTCCAATCGAATCACATGTCAGGTTTATATCCCAGCCACCCTATTTTTTCGTAGGTGAACCGCAACTTGACCCGGATAGTGTATGGGTTTCGGGGCCAGTGTCGGTGGTAAATCAGCTGCTGTCATGGCCTACAAATCCGGACACCATTGTGGCGGTCGGCGATAGTGTGCATTTCCGGGTTAACCTGGCGGATTCCCTCACAGGCCTGATAAGCTTAAGGACGAAAAATACGACCGTTATTCGGTCCTCCCCACAATTCACAGAGGGGCAAAAAGAGCAGGTAAGAGTAAAAATTGAAGGAATCCCGAATGCAAATAGCGTGGTTCAACTTGATCCGGAATCCGTGACGATCACCTATCAAATACCCTTATCCAAATTCCTTGAAGCGCAGCAATCACAACTGATCCGGGCCGTTATCTCCTACTCCAAAATCTATGACGATACGACAGGGCGTGTGGAGCCCGCCGTAGAATATCCAGAAGAGTTTATGTTGCGCCAGGTTACAGTTTCCCCGGATCGGCTTCGATATTTTATTAATATCGGATCCCAGTAATGTTACGATGCGGCAACAACGAAGCGGGGGCATGGTTTAAGTTCTAGTCCTACCAACTGTGACATGGTCTGGCCACTGTGGCTCAAAAGCAAGGTTATATACCACAGCACTCCGCAGGGGATTCTCACTGAGTCTCGTATCTGGTATAGAACAACCGTCGACCTTCTGAACGAATATGCAGGTGAGCTTTTTGAGCGTGAGCCACTTGAGTTCCATTTAGCTCGCTCAGATATGTGGATTCGCTCCCCCCACACGCTGTCTCTCTGGCTGCTTGCTTTGGGAGTCATGTATTATCATCCCTGGAAGTTGGCGGTAACCGTACCTCTTTTTTTTCTTGTGTGGCAAATTGTGGCTCCAGCTCTGGTGAACCGCACGATGGCTTCGTTATTCAGAGTACTGGATGCCGCAATATTACAAGCTGTCCTCTACGCCGGAACGATGTCGATGCTGGCTTTGGGCGGTCAGTACGGGTCTTTAGCTGTAGGATTGGTAGGGTTTATATGTTTCCGCTGGGGTATTCTGACATATCTGACGCGTCCAGTAGTCGTTCGTTGCTGGAAAATAATGTATAAACTTCCCGTACCTGATCATATATTGCGAGCTTTTCTGATTCGGAGTGCGCTAAAGCATGGGATCAATCTTGCTGGCTTTGGGGAGATTGAGCAAGGTATTATCGAAAATATGTTTAAGGAGAGGTCTAAAAAGGGAAAATCGTAGATGCTAAATCATGTGTATGCTAATTCAGTCCATGAATTGCGGGCAGGAGTTAGGCGTTTGCTTGAAAGATCAAACCATTCATCACAAACGAGGATTGCCCGGGTTTCTGTAAAATTGGACGGCATAAACCCGTTGGGTTGGTTAATCCATCGTCCACAAGGAGGGCGTATCTATTGGTCGGGCAGGGATTATGGAATTGAAGTAGCAGCTTTTGGCGAGGCGGATTGCCACTACTCATCCCAGGCCACAGATCTGCAGGAGCTGCGCAGCGGGCTTGGAGCAATGCTTTCAGGGTGTGAGCATGGGGTACGTTATTACGGGGGTATTCGCTTCGATCTGCATCAGCCGGGCGAGGAGCAGTGGTCTTCTTTTGGTTCCTGGCGATTTATACTGCCAAGATTTGAGGTTCGCAAGAACTCAAAGGGTACGACACTCATGTGTAATCTCGTGATCCCGGATGATCAGTTGCAGATAGAATTGATTCTTGATCAGGTGGACACTCTCCATGATTCCATTGAGGAAACAAGAGTGCATTTCGAGCCCACCGAGCAGCGTTTCCGCCCGGATTTTGAGGACTGGGGGTTAATGGTTAACAATGCACTCCATGCGTTCAACCATACTTCTTTGGATAAAGTGGTGCTGGCACGAGAGGCTTCGATAGGTTTTTCAGGATCACTGGCGCCAGTATCCATCATTCAAGCCTTAAAAAAAATCTCCCCCAATTGTTTCCATTTTCTCTTTGAACCCACTGCTGGTGAAGCATTTTTGGGAGCCTCGCCGGAACGATTATTCAGGCGGGAAGGGCGATCGATTGAGAGTGAGGCCGTCGCGGGTACCCGCCCGCGTGGGACATCTGATGTTGATGACGCAAGGATGATTGATGAGTTGTACAGCAGTGCAAAAGAGCAGCGGGAGCATGAATTCGTCCGAATCAGTTTGCAGGAAGAGGTTACGTCATTGGCAGCACATGTAACCATGGATACCTTGCCGTCCATTATGCGTCTGACTTCGGAGATCCACCTAGTTTCCCGGTTGCGTGCAATTATGCAGCAGGAATACACCAGCTTAGATGTATTGGATGCATTACATCCGTCACCTGCAGTGGGGGGATACCCGTCAGAGCAGGCCTTGGAGCTAATTCGCCGGGAGGAACCCTTTGATCGGGGATGGTATGCGGGTCCAGTAGGTTGGTTAGGTGTAAATGAAGCCGAGTTCGCTGTGGCAATACGCTCTGGACTTTTATCTGGATCAATGATTCGACTTTATTCGGGAGCGGGAATTGTTCGAGGATCTACTCCCTTGGATGAATGGCATGAAATTAGGCACAAGATTGGTGATTTAGCACAGGTATTGGGTTCATATATTTCTGCCGCTGAATCAGAACTCCAGTACGCATGAGTCAGGGCAATGCTGATCAGGCGCGCCTGATCATTGGAGAATTGGTGCGTTGTGGGATTAACGAGTTTGTCATCGCCCCAGGCTTTCGAAGTGCGCCTCTTGCCTTGGCTGTAGCCAGTCATCCATCTGCTCAAGTGACCGTCCATTTTGATGAACGAGGCAGTGCATTTTTTGCGCTGGGGTACGGCCGGGCAACTCGTAAACCGTGTGTTTGGATCACCACCTCAGGAACAGCGGTAGCCAATGGCCTTCCTGCTGTAGTAGAATCTGCCATGGATGAAGTCCCATTGATTTGCCTCACGGCAGATCGTCCTCCAGAGCTTCGTGACACCGGCGCAAATCAAACGATTGACCAGGTTCACATTTTTGGCCGCTATCCCAAGTGGTTTGCAGATTTACCTGCTCCCACTGCGGAACAGGATGCATCATTTATCCGCACTACAATTGATTATGCAGTGCACCGGGCGCTCAGCGGCGGCCCAGTACATCTGAATTGTATGTTTAGGGAGCCGTTATTGGAGAAAAAGGACAAAGACCATTCGATCCCAGCAATCCCATGGGCAACGGAAGGCCTCCCTGGAACACTCTATCAAACGGAAGCCAAATCTACAGTTATCCTGGATGATGGGTTGCTACAGAAAATCTCCAGTGCTCAGCGTGGTCTGATCGTATCAGGAAGATTACAAACCCTTGAGGAAGCAGAAGCCATCAGTGTGTTGGCCAATTATTTAGGATGGCCTCTAATTGCAGATATTTGTGCTCCAGTCTCTACTACAGAGAACTCGGTGAATTTTTTTGATCTGATTGTGCGCAATAAACCATTCGTGCAGAAGCATCAACCAGATCTAGTCCTGCACTTTGGAGGTCCACTGGTATCCAAAGAGTTGCAGAATTTTTTGGCCAATTCTCCCTCTAAAGTGTATGTGGCGATTTCGCCATCAGATGGCAGGATTGATCCATGTCACACAGTAACAGATCGTGTCCAGTCGACCATCGTCGGTTTTTGTGATGGCCTGTTAAATATCCCATCTGACAATCCATCTAGCAGGGCATGGCTGGACGCGTGGATATGTGCAGATACGGCGGTTCGGCACACGCTTTCGGATGTGCTGCAGAAGCATCTCTCTG
>CBDBMQ010000016.1:0-29082 GCA_965207565.1 Rhodothermales bacterium
GCTACCGTATTGCAACACTGGTTCGGGTTTGGAGAATCTGCCAGTTCACGTGTCCTGGGGCAATCATTTGATCTACTTGACGTCATAGCAAGTCCTGCGGATCCGGTGCATACCAGCACGCAGCACGTGGATGAAATTCCCGGCACGCTGGTGCTGCACAGAATTATCCAAACCCATTTAATCCGACAACAGTCATTGAGTATGAGCTCAATGAAAGCAGTTCGGTTACCCTCAGGATGTTTGACGTGGCCGGTCGGTTGGTGCGCACACTGGTAGACCAACATCTGCCTGCCGGCAGACACACGGTCAGGTTCCATGCAAATGGCCTCCCGGGCGGACGTACCTCTATCAGTTACGCGCAGGACATCAGGCCACCTCGCGAAGAATGGTGTTGTTGCGGTAAGAATTACGCCAGATGACAAGCCTTTGATACGTGCTGGCGTACGCAAAAAACCGCCCCGGCCTGCGGGGCAATTCTCGTTCGCTTTCGCGTTGCTCAATCACCCTCAAATCGCCCCCCGCTTGCACCGCATCCGCACCCTGATCCGGCACGTGTGCCCGCTCGCACGCATACATGCCCGCGCATCGTGCCCGCGTTGCCCCCAAAAAATGGTACATTTACCCTAGGCATAAGTGGCACGGATCCTGCTGTTTTGTGTAACATTCGTGGTTTTTGCGCCTGTATTTGTATTGTTTTGGGATTGTAACAACCGTTTTTCTGCAAATTAAAACGGATTTGCGTTGAACATTCCGAAAAGTTATCCACGAAAAGACCCTATCTGCAGAATGTGTGGCCGTGTTGCGCACGCATCTTGCGCCTGGAATCCAGCTCGATGCCGAATCGTTGAACTAGGCGAAGCAGCTACCATGCACCTGTCATGTTGATTCCAGCGAACGCAGCACCTATCCGAAGTCGAATAATTTTGGGATCATGTAGCCGGAGTACGAGGAAATGGAGGCCGGAACGATCCAAGCCATGATTGACCTAACCCCGTTATGGGCCGCGGGCATGAGCAGCATCCGAACCGGTGCACGATGCGCAGTTCTATATCAGGCGCACAAGACTTACAAGTCGTACCATCCGTCCTACGTGGTGCCAAGCCCTTTCCCGGATTCGTTCACCGATCAAAGAGACCTGACATGGAAATTTTGGATTTGAGTAACATAGATCGGCTCCGCTCTGTGCTTATGCGCTTCATTCTTATGTTCGTAGTGCTTCTCGGGACGGTCAACGGCGCTTCTGCGCAAACGCGTCCGCCTCTGATCATTCCACGTGTAGCGGGTCCCGTCACGCTGGATGGCATCAGCACCGAAGCTGCTTGGGATTCGGTTGCGCCTTGGATCCCGGTACAGTACGAGCCCAACAATGGCGCGCCGGCGACCGAACGAACCGAGTTCCTAGTGGCCTACGACGACGAGTATGTGTACTTCGCGCTACGCGCATTCGACAGCGACCCCAATGGGCTTCGTGCTAATACCCTGTACCGCGATCGCCTGAGTGGAGATGATCATTTTGAAATCCTGCTTGATACGTTTAACGATAGCGAGACGGCCCTGCTCTTTACAACGACTCCAGCCGGCATACGTAAGGACGCGGCCATTTCCAATGATGCAAGCGGAGGTGGGGATCTTTACCGGCGGCTGGATAAACGGAGATTTCAACACGTACTGGGATGTAGCCACGACTATTAACCCCGAAGGGTGGTTCGCTGAAGTTCGTGTTCCGATCAGCAGCTTGCGGTTCCAAAATAAAGAGGGTGCCGTGGTAATGGGAATCGCACTCCAGCGCAAGGTTGCGCGCAAAACCGAACGTCTTGTGTTTCCCCCTGTACCGCCAGTAGCCGATTGGGCCTTTCTCAAACCCTCCCTGGCAAAAAAAATCGTGTTTGAGGGCATCAAGTCTGAGCGGCCGCTTTACGTGACCGCCTACGGCCTGGGCGGTACTGAATCGCGGCCTAGCGCCGCCCAGGACGCGCGCACTAACTCGTGGAGGGGTGGGGCTGGATCTCAAATACGGATTGACCAATAACGTGACGGCTGACTTGACATTCAATACCGATTTTGCCCAAGTGGAAGCAGATGATCAGCAGGTCAATCTGACGCGATTTTCTCTCTTCTATCCTGAGAAAAGACAGTTCTTTCAGGAGCGTTCTGGACTGTTCGACTTTCGCGTAGGAAGCCAAAGCCGACTCTTTCACAGTCGACGCATCGGTCTGGATGAGGCTGGTCAGCCCGTGCGTATCTGGGGCGGCGGACGCATGGTGGGCCGCATCGGCGGATGGGATTTCGGGCTGCTGGGTCTGCAAACCGGCATCAGTGACATACGATCCTCAGAAAACTTCGGGGTCCTACGGTTACGCCGTCAAATGCGTGACGGACTAAGCCGCCTCGGTGGCATGCTCACGAGCCGACTAGGACGGAACGGCAAATACAACTTAGCCTTTGGCCTCGATGGTATCGTTCATTTGAAAGGTGAAGACTTTCTGATCTATCAATGGTCGCAATCCATAGATCACGAAGCGCGAGATGTCGACATATTTGACGCTACGCGCATTGCCATATCTGCGGAACGGCGTAGGCGGCGGGGATGGGGCTATAACTCGATCGCAGAGTGGGCCGGCTCCGCATACGACCCAGGCATAGGCTTCACGCAACGAATCGATTACTTCCTTGTGGACCATACGATGTCGTACACATGGGTCAAGGGCTCCAACTCTCCTCTTATCTGGCACCGGCCCAGCTTGCGTGGATTTGCGTTTTTCAGCCCGTCCTTTGAGATCGAAACTGCCGAAATAGGTCCAGAGTGGGATTTCGTAGCAAAGAGCGGTGCGGGAGGCGGCTTAGAATTCAAGATCCAGTCGGAACTCCTGGAGGCGCCCTTTGTGCTGTCAGACCAGGTGCAGATTCCGGCCGGTCGATACAATTTTTTTCGTATAGGGGCAAAATACAATGTGTCACACACAAGACTCCTCCAAATACGTCCCCACATTCAAACCGGTGCATTTTACGATGGCTGGCAAGTGGCCGTGGGTGTCGCACCTATCTGGTATTTGTCGAAGCATCTTGAACTGTCGGGTTCCTACCAGTTGACGCGCATTCGCTTTCCGTCGCGCAATGACGCGTTTCTGGCACACTTGGGTCGCCTTCGAATTGGCAGTGCATTGAATGCCAAGTTCAGCGCAAATGTCTTTATCCAACTCAATAGCATTCAGCACGTAGTCAGTGGCAACATACGCGTGCGGTACAATTTCAGGGAAGGCAACGACCTGTGGGTAGTCTATAACCAGAACCTGAATACGGATCGGGACCGAGTGTTGCCTCGCCTGCCGACGACAGAAGTGCGCACCGTGCTCGTCAAGTACACGCATACCTTCCATTATTGAATGCGGTACGACTACGACAGGCTCGTTGTCGGAGGGGGATCTGGCAGGCTGACTACAGCAGGGGTGGTCGAGAGCCTTACATGCGGTACGAACAGATATGCCGTACTATATCGAAAGCTAGGCGGTGAAAAATGCTCGCGCTCGGCTGGCCGAATGCCCCCTTATGGCGTGATTTCGTAGGCCCCCACTAACGGTGCACCCTGCTCCTTATCGTCTGAAGTGCCGAAGGCGCAATTGCCTGCAATCACCTTCAGCCAGATTGTCGAGGGCAATTTGGTCGTGGACTGTATTCTTCCCTCAAGGTTTATGACGATCCAGTGTGTCTCGACTGCACCTTTCGGTGCACTGAGCCTCAGCTACATGGTGGTATCGAAGATTTTGCCCGAAACAAACATTTTACCCACGGGCTGCTAAGCACCAAATTCCCGTCACGCCTCTCCGCACCGTTGGCAATGCGGCGCATGAATTTAATCTCATTGCCGTACGCATTGCCAATGATGCGTTTACTTATGGCAAGGTAGTTCAGGAAACTGCTTCCAGGGGTGCGAATACCGTTTCATATCCACAGCTTGAGCCGTATTATTTTTCGGATAGACTTTTCACGGTTGCCCGGCTCATCAAAGGAGATCTCGGTGCCCAGGTGTACCATGTCAGCATAGGTGGCTTTGATACGCATGGTTCACAGGGTGGTGTTATCGGCCGACATGCAACACTGTTGCGGGCGATGTCCGAAACCGTCGATGCATTTCTGAGAGACTTAGGGGAACTCAGGCAGGATGTTCTGGTCATGACATTCTCCGAATTTGGTCGCAGGGTGTACGAGAATGGCTCCGATGGAACGGACCATGGCACCTGCGCCGCTATTTCTATTTGGTCCGGGGGCAAAAGGAGGCTTATTTGGGCAGTCGCCCTCGCTGGAACATCTGGACGAAAATGGGAATCTCAAGCACGGGATTGATTTCCGTGCAGTTTATGCTACCGTATTGCAACACTGGTTTGGGTTTGGAGAATCTGCCAGTTCACGTGTCCTGGGGCAATCATTTGATCTACTTGACGTCAGAGCAAGTCCTGCGGATCCGGTGCGTACCAGCACGCAGCACACGGATGAAATTCCCGGCACGCTGGTGCTGTATCAGAATTATCCAAACCCGTTCAATCCGGCAACAGTCATTGAGTATGAGCTCAATGAAAGCAGTTCAGTTACCCTCAGGGTGTTTGATGTGGCCGGTCGATTGGTGCGCACATTGGTAGACCAACATCTGCCTGTCGGCAGACACACGGTCAGGTTCCATGCAAATGGCCTCCCGGGTGGGACGTATCTCTATCAGTTACGCGCAGGACATCAGGTCACCTCGCGAAGAATGGTGTTGTTGCGGTAAGAACTACGCCAGGCGATAAAACCCCCCTGATGGCTAAGTCCAACCCGCTGCCCTGGTTGCTTTTGCGGTCAGTTCCAGACTTGGTATCGTCGGCATTTCGCTCTAACAACCCTTCGCATATATCGTCCTTCACATCTGCCTCAAGAACCCTCAATCGGTGCCGCCCACCATATCAATCAACCGGTAGAGCTTTGCCGGATCGGTGTTTTTGTTTTGGGCTTTGGTGAATATTTGACCCAACATATCTTTCTGCTCGCCGAGCTTGCGGAGAAGCGCAATGTAACTGAACTTCCCCCCATTTCACTAGGGGTTTCCTCTTTTTGTTCTGATTTCAGGCCATAGGGCCGGTTATTTCGGCTTCTGCAAGGTCCTATTTGGTCTTATTTTGGTTCTGTTGTGGGTTTTCCGCGATGGATATTCTGTATTTGGCATGATTTCGGGGAAATTTGGGATTTAATTTGTGTACCCATGTATATTTCGTTGAATTTTAGAACTTAATGGATCTTTAATGAGTATATATTCCAGTTATTTCGTATATTATGCCAAGTTGTTATTAACCTTTGTACCCATGTATGTAGAACGAATCCCCAACCGAAATTCCAACCCCACCTGGCTCATCCGTGAGTCCAAACGCGAGGGCAGGAAAATCATTAAAACCACCCTCGCCAATATCACCAACCTCCCTCAGGAAGTCATTGATGGGATCCGAATCCTCCTCAAAGGCGGGGCCGCCGTCCAATCGTTTGACAATGCCTTTGCCATTCAAAGCAGCAAGAACCACGGACATGTCGCCGCCGTACTGGGCATCATGAAGCAACTCCAGCTGCCCGAACTGATTGCACCAAAGAATTCCCGCTTCCGCCGACTCATCCTCGGCATGATTGCCGCACGCGTGATCAAGCCGGCCAGCAAGCTCTCCACCAGTGCCATGTTGGATGTGGACCATGCGTCCACCACGCTCAATGAAGAACTTGGACTCAAACGCGTGGATGAAGATGATCTCTATGATGCGATGGATGAACTGTTCAAACGCAAAACCGACATTGAGTGTCGTTTGGCGAAACGACATCTCAAGGAGGGGAGTCTGGTGCTCTACGATGTGAGCAGCAGTTATGTGGAAGGCGAGAAAAATGAATGGGCGACCTATGGCTACAACCGGGACAAGAAGGAGGGCAAGAAGCAGATTGTCTATGGGCTGATGACCGATCCAGAGGGCTGTCCGGTGTCGGTGGAGGTGTTTCGCGGCAATACCTCAGACATCCGTACGCTGCGCGCTCAGGTGGACAAGATTCAGAACACCTTTGCACTCAAGCATGTGGTGTTGGTCGGAGATCGCGGGATCCTGAAGCAGAAGCAGATTCAGGAGGAGATCCTGCCTGTGGGACTGGACTGGATCACGGCAATGCAAAAGAGCGAGATTCGTGATGTGGTGGAGCAGGAGGGCATCCAAATGAGTCTATTTGATGAACAGGATCTGGTGGAAGTGCGCTGTGATCTGTATCCCAATGACCGCCTGGTGCTGTGCAGGAACCCCTTACAGGCGACAAAGAGTCAGCAGACACGGGAAGAATTGCTCGTGAAGACGCAGGAAAGACTGAACAAGATCGTTGAGTCGACCCAGCAGGGCCAACTCAAAGATGCGGGGAAAATTGGGGTGCGGGTCGGGAGGGTATTCGAAAAGAACAAAATGGGGAAGTATTTCAACCTGGAGATCCGGGAGGGACATTTTTCGTATACCCGCAATGAAGAAGCCCTTCAGAAGGCGGAACGACTCGACGACCTGTATGCTATTCGTACCAGTCTGAAACCGGGGCCGGAAGTGGCCGAGTTGGTCACCAATTACAAACGCCTTTCCACGGTGGAGATGGCCTTCCGCGCGATGAAATCCATGTCGTTACAGGTCCGTCCCATTCACCATCGCACCAAAGACCGGGTCGTTGCACATGTCTTTTTGTGCATGCTGGCCTACTATGTGGAATATCATCTGCGCCGGAAGCTGGCGCCAATCCTGTTTGCAGAGGATGACCTGGAAGCAAAACGAGTGCAGCGCAAAAGTGTCGTCGAACCCGCCAAACCCTCGGAATCGGCGAAAAAGAAAGCCCAAACCAAACGAACCGCAACGGGCGAAAAGGTCTGGAGCTTTGCCGGTCTCATGGACGAACTCTCGAGGCTATGTCGAGTGATGGTCATTCCGAAGATTGGCTCGGATGCAACCCCCGAAGTCGTCATGGTTAAGAAAATCAGTTCCACCCAAAAGCAGGCATTCAAACTGCTGAACATCAAACTGCTGTAGGCATCGGTTCAACGAGCCGATGACTACTCCTCCCAGACAGCCCCCTCTGGCCGTCGTCAATTATCCAAAAAAGCCCCAATTCTCCCGGGAATCTTGTAGCCTTGAGAAAACGAAAATGGGGGGAAGTTCAGCTATGTAACCTTTGATATCGCCCAGTCAGCAGTGCAGGCCTGGGAGCGTTTCTTGAAACACTTTCAGCAGTTGCGATGGCATACCGTACCGGAATACTGAAGCTGAGCCTTTCCGCTACACCCGGAATTCGTGCCTGCTTCGGGCCGGACTCCGAAGCGAAATCCTCCCCAGAGGTGATTCTTGGAACGAGTGTGGGGCGAAATGTGCCTCCCTGTAGGACTGGACTGCACATGAGGAATGGGTAGACCTGAAATCTACCTCAATCAACCCGAAAAATATGCGAGAATGACCTCGGGGGTCGACCCAATCGTGAAGGCAAACTCGCAAATTCCGTCTCTCACACAGGAAATCCTGACTCCTCACAACAAAAGACGCACTTTGTAGCCATGGGGAAATTCATGATGAATAATATGGGCTATCATCAATCTCGCAGATAGAGTCCACCAACTTGATCCAGAAGCTGGCCTCACCTGTTCATCAATCCAAAGACTGCGCTGCACCAAGAACAAGGCATGAATTGTATCGTACAGCAAATTGTATCGGATTCTCGGATGGATACCACAGAATTGAAGTGAAACCCCCAAAACCCCAAAACCCCGAAATTATTGAAAATTTATCGTATACTTAGGAGCGCCGAAAAGGAGGCCAGGTCAAGTGCTCTTTACAGTCACAAGGCAGGGCTAGCAGGCATTAACTTTAATTAACCAAACCAGAGACCGATGAAAAACATTAAACTTCCAGTTCTCTCAGCAATCCTACTTTGCTCAGTTGTGCATTTTGGTTGCGATACCGGTTCCGACTTGTTTCTCGAGAAAGAAGAGAATGAAGAAATGGAATACGAGTATGTGGAAGTGGATTTAGCATTAATGGCCAAACTAGGCCAGATGACCGATACGGATGCTGTTGGAGGAGAACCTCAAATAGAGTTTTTCGATGATCAAGAACCGATCAAGCGATTTTGGTCCTACGAGGATTATTACATCTCCGCCGATTTGATCTTTGAAAAATCTCGCTTAACCGGTGAGCCCATCCTAATCCATCAGTCTCTCCAGCGATATCTTGAGTACAAACAACTCATTCCGCCCGAGGAGTTGGCACTGGTGAATTATGAAGGGCGCCTTATTATTGGAGATACTCTCTACACTCTTGCGGGCACTTCTTATATGAAGCAACATGTAGATGACCCGGTTGCTGGAGTAATTGATCTTTCCGTTTTTGATCCTTCCCGGGAAATGAAAGACTATCTCTCGAGACTTTTAGAAGATCAAGGAGTATCGCGATTGACCGATGCGTTGATTTCACACAAATCTGCAAATCCCTCTTGTGGCAGGCCCAGTGATTTTGGATTCGCTGGTGGAACTAATCCTGCACGATCCGTCAGGTACACTGATATGTGTGCTTGGGATTTTAACTATCCGAGTATAAAAGCAAATCCGGGTGATACTGAGTTCACCTCCAATTCTCCAGGGGCTGTCGTGATGTGGAACACATCTTACACAACATGGACAAGAGCTCGGCGAGGAATTGCGAATACCCGGTTCTTCAAATACAGAAATTCCAATGGTGGGTACTTCTTAGACTATGTGAGTAGCGCCGATCTACCCGCGGGACAAACCGTGTCAGTAAGTGTAACAGTAATTACCTCGAGGGGTCGGAGTAGTGGACATGGCACATTATCAACATGGGCTAGCAAAAGGAGAACGGGGGGAAGGGGTACTAGAAGTACACATTCTGCCTCTTTGGGCGGAGTTTCTGGATTACCAACTTACGAGGCGGTAGACTAGTTACTACTAACAGTATCTGCATAGGCCTTTGTGTCAAGACAGTAACTGTTTTTGTGGAGATTTTTAGAGATCCCCTCGTGCCGGGCTATTACCGGAAACTCAGTTTGATCTGCCAAGGTGTAGTAATCCGAGTATGTCTATGTTCAGATGTTTCTCAGCCGTAGTCTATTGTATCCTTCTGGTTTGCTGGTCTCAGGAAACCAATGCCAACCATTTTCTGATCAAAGCAACTGCGAGCGAGATATTGATTGACCAGCAACTTGAACAGAATAACGAACAAGACAGATATGTAATTAGTGGATTTGTGGTAGATGTCGAGAGTACTGAAAGTTTAGTCGGAGCAACCGTTCATGCGCCAGATATAGGCATTGGGACAACGACCAACCGCTATGGGTTTTTTAGCCTCTCAGTTCCTGCGGATTCCGTGCATCTTGTCGTCTCCCATGTTGGCTACCTTCCCCTTACGCTGAACCAGACACTGACAGAAGACCTTCGGTTGAACATTGAATTAAACCCTGAGGCCACCAGGCTTGGTGAGGTGAAAGTCATTGCAGTCGGGGAATCATCAGTGGAAGCCGTTCAGATGAGTCAAATCAAATTGCAGGTCGGAACCATCCGAGCACTCCCTGTTTTGGCAGGAGAGACAGACGTTTTTAAGACGCTTCAGTTACTCCCTGGGGTCCAGTCGGGCCGAGAAGGGACTTCAGGCTTGTATGTTCGTGGAGGCAGTCCTGACCAGAATTTGGTCTTGCTAGACGGAGTCACGGTGTACAATCCCAGTCACCTGTATGGTTTCCTCAGTGTATTCAACAGTGATGCGATTAAGGATGTGACGTTGATCAAGGGGGGAATCCCAGCCCGTTACGGAGGCCGTTTATCTTCGGTGGTTGATTTGACCATGGAAGAGGGGAATATGAAAGAGTTTGAAGGAACGGCATCCGTGGGAATTGTCGCTTCAAGTTTCACCTTTCAGGGACCGATCAAAAAGGATAGAGCTTCATTTATTGTCGCCGCAAGGCGAACCTATCTGGATTTGTTGGTGTACCCTTTCCTTCCTGAAAATCAGAAAGCCGGGTATTACTTTTATGATACTAGCGCAAAGATCAACTACATTACTTCTAGCAAAGATCGAGTCTATCTGAGTTTTTATGCTGGACATGATCGTGGGTATCGGCGAGAGGGTCGCAATCAAGAGTTCAGCAACGAACAACGTCGTAAGCGTGAAAATTTTGGGTGGCGTAACCTGACAGCTACCGCGCGTTGGAATCGAGTATGGGGGGCGCAATTCTTTTCCAACGCATTGCTGGGATATACACGCTATCGGACCGGAATACGAAATCAAGAAGAGGTCAGGCAACTTGATGATGGCTCTGACATACTGCATTTCTATCGTACTAGGTATGTGTCTGGAATTACTGATATTATCGGTCAGATGGATTTTGATTGGATACCGAACCCCGCCCATTACATAAGATTCGGCGCGGGAGGCACTGTACACACATACAACACAGGGGTGCTTTCAGAGCGGGAGTTCGGTGTTGATATTACTCCAGTAGATACGGTGTATCATCCAGATCATCGGATCAGAGCGATTCAGGTACATACTTACGTTGAAGATGAAGTCAAGCTATTCTCAAATTTATCCGTGAATGCTGGATTTCGAGCTTCAGGTTTTTTCGTCAAAGACAGGAAATATTACTCTCTTCAGCCCAGATTCAATGTTCGGTGGAAATTCGCGGCAAATTTGGCCCTCAAGGCATCGTTTGCCGTACTGAAACAGAATTCACATTTGTTGCCCGTTGCGAATGGCCTGTCCCTTCCCTTGGATTTGTGGGTTCCTGCAACGGATCAAGTACGCCCCCAGAATGCGACTCAAGTGGCCTCTGGCTTTGCATGGAATTCTCCCAGAAAAACATACGAAGTTACGGTTGAAAGCTTCTACAAATGGATGAATTCCCAGATTGAGTATACAGAAGGTGCTCGAATTTATAATTTATCGGGAGACTCCTGGCAGGATCAGATTGAGAGTGGAAAAGGCTGGTCGTATGGGGGAGAACTGTTTGTTCGAAAGAGTACTGGACGGGTCACGGGATGGATCGGATATAGTTTGACGAAGGCACGCCGAAAATTCCCCGCCCTCAACGGTGGGCGAACCTTTCCTTCCCGGTTTGACCGCTTGCATGATGTGTCGACGGTCGCCATCTGGCATTTAAGCCAGTCCATTGAACTGTCCGCCGTCTGGGTCTATGGAACTGGCCAAGCGGTCTGGCTACCCGTTGGTCATTTCTATGGATTTCGGCATGATCCAGTTGGAGAAGTGAAGCCTCTTACGCAAGACCATTCACGTTTATTACGGGTGTACGGTGATCGAAATTCGGTTCGAATGCGAGCTTATCATCGCCTTGATTTATCCATGAAAATGAACCGAACTCGACGGTGGGCCCATCGCACGTTCTCGTTTGGAGTCTATAATGCATACAGCAGACAGAATCCTTTCCTTTTGCAAACGAAGAAAGTACGCGAACGCGATGAAGTGGGAGATGACTTGAATTATCTGGTATTTGAGCAAGTCAGCGCGTTCCCGGTCATCCCTTTCGTAAACTACAGACTTGAATTTTAAGAATTCATTGATGAAATCTCCATTGCCTCTGCTGATTCTGCTTTATTTGGGTTGCGAGACGATCGTTGAAGTGTCCCCCCCTGAATACGACTCAGAGCCGGTAGCTACAAGTTTCTTTTCCCCAGACAGTACATGGTCCGTCACAATGCATAGAAGTCTGGGCTCCACCGTAAAGCAAGATGCAACACGCGAATACATTTCAGATGCATCAGTGAGGATCATGGATGGTTCCAGTACGGTTGATATCTTGAGTCACCAGGGAAATGGAAGATACGTATCTAGTACAGGTGAATTACCTTCGTACGGAATCCAGTATACACTTCAAGTGGATTTTCCAAGCAAAGCCAGTATTCAAGCCACTTCTGCAGCTCCTTCTCCGGTCGTAATATCCGATTATTCAATTGAATATCTCGCACCTGAATTCGATATAATTCCCGTAAGCAGATATCAACTCAGAATCGTTTTTTCAGACATGCCGGGTATAAATTATTATAGAATAGGGGTTTACCGTCGTGAGCGGAACGGGTACAGATCTGGTGATACAGATCCTGACAGTGCATATAGAAGAATATCGTTTGATGGCTTAACTCCTGGATGGTCCTGCGGCTATTTCACCGATGTTGCTGATCCGATTGAAGGAGGAGGGGGTAGTGGTCTATTATGTGAAGAATTTGTTGTGACAGACAGACTATTTGATGGGAAGAATTACTCGTGGAGTGGGACCACCCTTAACGTGCCAGACGAGATTGGAAGAAAAGAATTACGGCTCGTTATCTCGTCTCTCAGCGAAGATTACTACAAGTATCTTCACTCATTGGAACGCAATTTCTTCCACGATCCATTGACAGAAGAGCCATTTCCAGTGTACTCCAATGTGATCGGAGGTTTGGGTGTTTTTGCAGGATACACAAACACGAATCTTATTCTACCCATGCCCAGCGAAAATTGAAGTCTATCAGGGTTTTTGTTGAATAATCACACCAAACCCTGTGGTGGCGGCTGGTGAATCCAGCGGGGCAGCGGGCTAGGCCTGCCCTGTACGTTTAAGATGGACTTAACAATGGCTTTCCTATTGCTTAGTTTAGCAATATGCAAGCACAATCCGCGGTACTTACAGTACTGCGTAATGCTCTTCCGGCATTGTCGACAACGGTGGCGTCACATCAAGACAAGAGTCGTCGATCTTTGGGGCGAATTGTGTGTGCGCAGTTCAATTTCGTGAATGCTCAGGGAGGCCATCGGCTTTCGGGTTGCATGAAGGCATTAGTGTTACTGGAATCGGAGGGGCACTTTTCTCTACCGAAGCCACAAACCGCGTCGTTTGTCTGCGGTCCCCGTCTGTTGGATGAACCGGTTCCGAAGGCGTTGGATGTCCCCACGGATGTCCGTGAGATCAAGGATTTGGAGATTATTTTGGTCACCGATTCGGGGGATCGAGCGATCTGGAATACACTTCTGGATGCGGAGCATCCACAGGGGAGCACCACCTTTGCGGGCGCGCAGCAGCGCTACCTGATTCGGAGTGCGCACGGTGAACTGGGGGTGGTCGGTTTTTCTGCTGCGGCGTTGTATCTCAAGGCTCGGGATCAATGGATGGCGTGGGATCATCCAAAGCGCGCGGAGAATTTGAACCGTGTGGTGAACCTGAGTCGTTTTCTGATTCGATCAGACGTGTTCTGCAAGAACCTGGCGAGCCACGCGTTGGGACGAGTGCGGCGGCGCTTGCCCTCCGATTTTATGGCAACGTATGGGTATTCCCCCTATGTGATAGAGACCTTTGTGGAACCCGATCAGGAGGGGACTTGTTTTCGAGCGGCGGGGTTCCGATATTTGGGACTCACGCAGGGGCGGGGCCGCCATGCACCCTCGAAGACACGCACGCGCCCGCAGAAAAAAGTATTTGCCTATGAACTGGATCCAAACTGGCGCACGCACTTGGCCGTGCCGTATGTGGAATTGCGCCCTCGGCTGGAGGTGGGCGCAGGTCTGGACAGCGATCGGTGGGCGGAACAGGAGTTTGGTGGTGCGGATCTCGGGGATCGGCGTCTCAATGTGCGTTTGGTAAAAAACGCGGAGTTAGCGGCAAAGACGATGGGCAATCCTGTCACCACAACCCCCGAGCGAAATATGAAGGACGTTCGGGCCTACTGGCGTTTTTGGGAGAGGGCCAACGAACGTGGGATCACCCCGGCACGGATTCTGTTCCCGCATCGCCAGCGGACGATTGAGCGAATGCGAACCCAGGAGACGGTTTTGTGTGTTCAGGACGGAACCAAGATCTCATACAGTACGCGTTCGGACACCGAGGGATTGGATATCATTGGACAGAACCAGACCTCTGCGAAAGCCCGCGGGGTGTGTCTGCATGCAACGATCGCCCTGAATGACGAGGGATTACCGTTGGGGGTGTTGCGATGTGCCTATGGGACAGAGAACCCAAAACCCCAAAGTTGGCTACACGGTCTGTCTGACATTGACGAGGCAGCCGAGACGCTGCCACGCAAGACGAAGGTGGTTTGTGTGATGGATCGGGAAGCGGATGCGTTCGAGATTTTGTCGGCGCATCGGACGCTGAAGCGGACGCATCTATTGGTTCGGGCCAAGCACGACCGGAAGCTGAATACAGACGAGGGGCGATTATTTAAGGCGATGCGAAAGGGGTCGCCTGCGGATGTGATGGAGTTGTCGGTGGAGCAGTTGAGTCGTCGGATGAAGTCGGGCGGGTCACTCATAAAGGTCGTCTGGCACGAAATGCCCGGATGGAGTTGCGGTATTGCAAAGTGACTCTACCTCCGACCGGGGACCGTACGCAAGCCCCCATGAAGGTCTGGGGAATTCATCTGCGTGAACTCAATCCGCCGGAAAATGCAACGCGGATTGAATGGTATCTGTTGACCACGCAACCCATCACAAGCCCGGAGCAGGCGAAGCAGATGGTAGAATATTACCAGTTACGCTGGCGTGTGGAAGACACCTTCCGGGTGCTCAAGAGTGGCTGCAAGGTGGAGAAGTTGCGGATGCAGAAGGCGGGCTCTTTGCACCGGGCGATCACCCTGCACATAGTCACGGCGTGGCGAATCATGTTGATGACGCTTTTGGGGCGTGTGGACGCGGACTTGGACATGGACGTATTCTTTCGAGAGTCCGAGTTAGAGATGATGAAGGTCTACGCCCGTAGCTATGGCCTTGCGGTCCCCACCAGCCTGCCCTCGGCCATCTTACTGGTGGCCATGATGGGCGGCTACATGAATCGCAAACACGATCCACCGCCCGGGCACACCATCATGTGGCGCGGCTATGCAAACCTTCAAATGCGTGCCATCGCCTATGAGGAGTTGGGGGGCTTCTTTGACTTGGTGGAGCGTCCGCCTCCATAGCAGCCAATGTGCTCCATTGCTCCCTCCTGATCTGCTGTTCCCTCCTTGAGCGCCCGAAAGCTTCATACCCTTGCTGTGTGCAGGCTACAGAAGAATGTCGTGTCTGCGAGATCTCGCTTGTTCCAGAACGCGAAAAACACGGAAAATCGCAGTACCAGACGGTCAACTTCAGAGAAATACGCGAAATCTGTCGTACCTTGTCGGACAAGAACTCAGGAAAATTCGCCTACATAAACCGAAGAACTCCCATTGTCCAGTCTTTTTTCTGAGTACAAGGCAGTCCTAGCCCCTTTGTACTCATCGTTTTTAGCCCTCGGGCGCTCTCTCTCAATATACCACTTCTACGCAGAAGTCGGGATAAAATTGAAGTTAAGTATATAACTGCCAAATTCTTGAGGAGCGCAGTACGGCCGTCCAAGATGGCAGCGAGATGATCATTAAGGTAAACTGTCGCAAAGATGCTAGTGGTATACTCAGGCCCGTTCGGCTTGACTTGGCTTGGCAGTAACTCTGGAAATTACGGAGAATATGGTGTTCCCAATTCCAATCTATGAGCAAGTCCGCGAGCGACTTTCTGTGCGTACTCGGACTCCCGTGGATGTAAGATGATTGTGGTGGCACGGAAAGTAAGCGGCCCGCGGATGTATAGCTATAACGTCTATCATATCGAAAATGGTGACTTCATGGAGGGTGATCTGTTCATAACTTTATGTAGGTGTAGAAACGCCAATTGAGCATTTTTTTGAAGATGATGGGTGTACGGATCTCAGATCGCTTCGTGAAGATGATTGCGGTAAGAATTACGCCATGCGATAAATCCTGCAGTTGCTAATCCTAAGTACAACAGGTACAAGAGAAGCGTGAGATAGAGCCCGGTTGCAAGGTACAGCCCAACATAGATCGCGTCGGTGACGATCCAGACCATCCAGCTTTCAAGGATTTTCCGCGCCGCCATCCAACAGGCAATCACACTCAGTGTGGTGGTAAGACCTTCAAGGATCGGATAGTCGGATGCGGTAATGTAGTTGAGGGCCAGGGCAAGTCCTGTAGTCCCCACTAGCGTGAGCAGAAGCAGTATTAGCCCCGTCATTTGGTGAAGTCGGGTCACGAGCAGAGGACCACCTCCCGGGCCACCGGTTAACCAGGACCTCCATCCATAGACCGATATTCCAATGAAGAGCCCCTGTAGGAGCATCGTGGTATAGAGCCGTGCCTCAAAGAACACAATTCCAAAAAGGATGCTGCTGATGATAGCAGTCGGCCATGTCCAGATATTTTGCCGAACATTCAGCCATACGCACAGGACGCCTGTCAGGACAGCGATACTCTCAAGTAGCATATCCGGGTTTATGGGATTCTGATGACATAGGCTTTACCTGCGCCCGAGCTTCCTGCAGCACCGACCAGCGCAGTATTCTCGTACAGGTCAATAGAGTTACCAAATGCGGCTTCTCCAATATCAATAATTCCCTGGTAGCGCCACTGTCCATCGTGGCGGGCGTAAATGTACACCACACGATCAACATTGAAATTCAGGCGTAACTGTTCATCATAGCCAACCACCAGTGCGCGATCCTTATAGAGCGCTACCTCAGTGCCGAAAGCTCCTTTTCGGTAGGGAGTCGGAGGTTCCAAAGCGGCCGTCTTTAGCCAGGCCCCTGTCGAATCCCGTGTAAAAAGTGTCGCTTGTCCAGACTCGCGAGAACCAGCTTTAGCCTGCCCAACGAGCAGTTCATTCCCGTAGAGGTCCAGCGAAATATAAAAGTCCTCAATTCCTTCCAGATGGGCAGACTCAGACCAGGATCCATGCTGATCGAACTCAAAGATATATACTGATCCGGCTAGCCGACTGAAATAGGCACTGCTTGCCACGGCCAGAATGTTACCATAAAGTGCTGCATTCCCGCCAAAAACGCCTCTTCGGATATTCCCGGAACCGATTAATTGATGCTCCAGGCTCCAGCGTTCATTTTCTTTCTCGTAGATGTAGGCAGCGCCATCCTTTTGGCTGCCGGGCGTCGGGTCTCCAGCAGTGGTAAGGAGTGCACGGTTATCGTGGACGGCGACGGCCGCACCGATCGCTCCTCGGCTCTCTCCACCGGTCAGGCGTGCGGTCTGGCTCCACTGTCCTGCGGCATCTTCCTCATACACATAGACTGCATTCAAGCGCTCGGTTGCGAAGTATTCCTGACTGGCAGCGACGAGAGCCACGCGACCGTCAATCGCCACTTTCCTTCCAAAAGTAAGCTCCGCTTCACAGTCACTGGGCAGAAGTCGTACAATCTTTTCCCAATATCCAGTAGAATCGGTCAGTTCAAAAATGTAAGCGGCTCCGCCTCCATCGCCACAGGATTTTTCGCCGCTGGCCCCGACAATTGCCCGTTGCCCATCCAGCGCGACTGCAGTTCCAAAGTAATTTCCACTGGTTGTGTCGGCGTGCGGCAGCTTTGTGATCTGTCCCTGTGCACAGACCGTGAGGCTAACCCCCCAGACAAGGACTGCACCGAATCTCAGGCAAGTGCGCATACGAGAACCTTTCATTGCAATGACTCCATGAGTGACTCCCAATTCGTATACAGCTCATCCAACTCTTTCTTAATCGCTACATAGGCACTGGTTGCTTCTTGTGAACGTACCGGATCTGAATAGGTGTTCGGGTCGGCTAAAGCTTTTTCCGCAACGAGTTTTCGTGCCTCTACCTCTGCGATGGCTGCCTCTGCTTCGTCGCAGAGCCATTTTCGTTGGTGAGGGGTAAGTTCATCCGGCTTTGAGTGGCCGTTCATTTTGGCCTCACGGTAGGCCCGGTTACGTGCCTCCGCTTCGCGTCGCTTTTCTTCTTTCGTTTTGGGGCCACCAGACCGGGAGTGCATTTTGAGGGTTGACTTACGAGGCGTCTGCCGATCTTGTTTGGCCTGTTGTAGAGAGCCATGATCCAAGGCCCATTGATACTCAGAGTAGGTTCCCTCATAGGTGCGTACTCCCTGATTTCCCACATGCCAGATGACATTGGCTACATGGTCAAGGAAATGACGGTCATGGCTTACCACCACAAACGTGCCATCATACTGGCGGAGTGCTTCAATGAGTACTTTGATGGACTGAATATCAAGGTGGTTGGTCGGTTCGTCCAGGATCAGAAAATTAGCCGGGTTCACGAGGGTTCGGGCGAGTGCTAAACGACTCTTTTCGCCTCCTGAGAGCGCACGGACTGGTTTAAATACGTCGTCTCCGGTGAACAGGAATGCCCCCAGCAGCGTGCGTAGGTAGACTTCCTTGCGTCCGATGGCTTCCCGGTTCAGGGATTCCAGTACGGTATCGGTTTCGATCAATGCATCTGCCTGGTGTTGGGCGAAAAATCGTACGTTTACATTATGCCCCTCTTTGCGCTCACCCTCAATCACTTCGCTTCCAAAGAGAATCCGTGCCAAGGTGGATTTACCGGCGCCATTTTTGCCGATGAGCGCAATTTTTTGCCCGCGACTGATTTGTAAGGGGCCGGCTTGGTCGAACACGCGCACCGCAGGTGCATCCGCACTGGTGTACACCTTTGAGAATGTGGTGAGTGACAAGACCGTCCGTCCAGACGGGTTGGGCGAAGGGAATCGGATTCGGATCTGTGCATCCGGGGATTCCGGCGGTGCAAGGCGCTCAAGTTTATCCAGGTGCTTAATGCGACTTTGGACTTGTCGCGCCTTCGATGCCTTGTATCGAAAGCGCGCAATGAATCGCTGAGACTGTTGGATTTCGCGCTGTTGATTTTCGTAGGCAGCCTGTTCGAGTACACGTCGCTTTTCCCGTTCCACCAGAAAGTAGTCATAATTCCCCGCGTATTCTGTAACCCGGCCACGGTATAGATGGGCGACCGTATCAATCATTCGATTCAGAAAGTAACGGTCATGGGACACCAGGATAACCGTACCAGCATAGTTTTTCAGGTATTTCTCCAACCAATCAATACTGAGGATATCAAGATGATTGGTGGGTTCATCAAGGAGCAGTACATCTGGATTTTGCAGCAAAATACGTGCAAGTGCCACCCGCATCCGGTACCCTCCAGAGAGTGTATTGATGGGGCGATCAAGGTCATCAGAGACAAATCCCAGGCCTTCCAGGACTGCTTCTGCACGCGCTTGTGCGGAGTGTGCTCCCTGAACGGCGAGACGCTCATGGATGAGGTCTAACTCCAGTAGAATTTTTTCCTGATGGGCTCCAGGGGTTTCAAGGGCACGGGTCAATTCTTCTTCCCGTTCCTGGAGTGCTTCGATGGCTTCGAATGCGGTCAGAGTTTCCTCTATGACGGATCGGCCGGAGTTCATCTCCTGCACATCCTGTGCCAGATAACCAACGGAGCCGGAATTGGCAATTTCGCCGCCATCGGTTTCCAGGTGTCCTCCGATCACCCGTAACAATGTTGTCTTTCCGGCACCGTTGGGCCCAATCAATCCAATGCGTTTCCCATCGCCAACGGTCCAGGTGAGTCCTTCAAGAATCGGGTTTCCCCCGAGCGTAACCGCAATGTTCTGTAACTGAATCAAGGTCCTAATCAATATGCGTTGCGATTGACAAATCCTTTCCAGACCGTTAGGATCATAATCTTCACATCCAGACGCAGAGACCAGTTTTGAATATAGTAGAGATCGTGCTGGATCCGTTTTTCCAGGGAGGTATTTCCGCGCCACCCATTGACTTGTGCCCAACCGGTAATGCCTGCTTTCATTTTGTGACGAAGCATATAGCGGGGGATGCGGTCTTTGAAATCTTTAATGAATACCGGTCTTTCAGGCCGGGGGCCAACCACAGACATATCTCCTTTGAGCACATTGATGAACTGGGGCAATTCATCCAAGGATGTGCGCCGGAGGATTCTTCCGATCGGGGTTGCCCGGTTTTCGTCTTTCTTTGCCCAGACAGCTCCCGATTCCTGCTCTGCGGTGATCGGCATGGAACGAAACTTCAGCATATGGAAGCACTTGCCATTGAGCCCCATGCGCTCCTGCCGGTAAAGAACCGGTCCCTTGGAAGATAGAAGGACCAACAGAGCGATGATGAGCAGCAGAGGTGACAGGAGAATCAGAATCATGAGTGAAAACACAACATCCAGGCTTCGTTTGACAAATCGGCGAAAATCCATGGGTGCCTCGTCAATGATGTGCAGGACGGGGAGCCCATCGACATCTGTAATTCGGCTGTTGATAATATCGTGCTGCAGGAGGTCGGGAACGAGACAGACATGTACTAGACGTGTAGAAAGCGAACTGATGAGCCGTTCAATCTTTCCTACAGCATGGAGGGGCAGAGCAATGTATACGTAATGGACTGGGTTGGATGCCGAGTCTAAAAGAGGTAGCACCTCATCGACTTTCCCCAGGACATCCGGCTCATCGGTCTTATGGTCGTCCAGAAACCCAATCACCTGAAAGCCCATCCACGGATACAGCCCAAAGGATTTTGCCAAACGTCGGCCTGCATGACCAGCCCCAACAATGAGGACGCGGCGCAGATTACGTCCACGTCTGCGGGCATTACGTACATAAAAGTAGATACAGAGCCGCAAACCCAGCATAGAGAGTGGTGTAAGTGCGGCAAAGAGCACAATGGTCAGCCGTGAAACATTAAAATCACGATAGAATGACAAAAATGCCATGGAGATGATCAAAGCTATCCCGACAGATTTTGCGACACTTCGGATGAGGCTGGTCCACCGCTGTGCCCGATCAGGTACATAAAGCCCTGACGCCCAGAATGTGAGAGCGGCAGAGATCAGTATCCACGGAAAAAAGGTCAGATACCTACTCAGCGGCTCCCATTGAGGGAGGGGGATCGGCCAGGTGACAAATACTTCAAAACGGAGATAGTATGCAGCAATCCAGGCACTCCCTACAAGGATCATATCTGCAAAGAATAGCAATTGCTGATAAAATCTACTCTGTTCCTGCAGCATGACGGAGTCTAGATCAAATGAGTTTGGTACTGGGTCGTAAAGCTATACATTATTCCAAAGATGCAGCGAATTGTTTTGCGGCATTCAGGAGCACATTCGCCCCCTTTACACAGTCATTCCAACGGGTATACTCCCGCGAAGAATGACTGAATCCTCCCACCGAGGGAACAAAAATTAAGCCAGAAGGGCAAAGCAGTGCCATAGACTGTGCATCATGTCCTGCCAGCGAGGGCAGGCGCCGACTGGTCAATCCAAGAGCAAGTGCTTCTGACTCAAATGTTTCGATGATAGAAGGATTCATCTTACGTTCGGTTACGGACTCGAGGTGTTGAAAGTTGACGATCAGGTCAAATTCCTTTGCAGAATGATTTGCCACCTCGTGCAGGGCTTGCTGTAACTGTTTCGCATGCCCAGAATCTTCAGTACGCAGCTCCATGAATACGGTTACCTGACCGGCCACGATATTGAAGGCGCCCGGTGAGAAGTCCATCCGCCCTACGGTGGCGACACAGTCAGGGAATTGTTCGGTGACCGTCTCCTGGACCATCAGACAAAATTTACTGGCCCCCAGTGCTGCATCATGCCGCTCGTCCATCGGCGTGGTTCCGGCGTGGTTGGCCTGTCCACCAAAGGTAACAAGGTACATGTGAATCCCGACCATACCGGTCACGATTCCAATATCTGTTTGGTTTTTCTCAAGCCGGGTACCTTGTTCAATATGAAGTTCGAGATAGGCATGGAGATCCTTTGAATTCCGTGCAGCGGACAAGATTCCCTCACTGGTGAGTCCAGCCCCCTCAAGTGCTCTCTGGAACGCTTCAGGATCTCCTCTTGGATGGTTAAGATCTTTTTGAGTGAGTTGCCCAGATGCAGCACGGCTCCCAAGAAGCGACACCCATGTCCCTTCTTCATCGGTAAAATCAATGACCTCGAGCGATATATCCAGGCAGTGCTCACGCAGAACCTGGATCACTTCAAAGGCCGCTGCGACGCCCAGCGTTCCATCAAAGCGCCCGCCATTCGCTACGGAATCGAGATGGGATCCCAGGAGCAGCACCGGTTTCGTTTGGTTTGAAGGAAAGTGGCAGGCAGAAAGGTTTCCTGCATCATCCTCTCGAATTGCAAGTCCCCGTTGTCGGATCATGCTCCGAAATGTCTCCCGCGCAGCCAAGTGCGCTTCGCTGAGAGCGGGGCGGGTTTAATCCGCCATCCGGCGTAGCTCCATCCAGGGTCAAGCGCTCGTAATCCTCCTGGAATCTAGCCTCGTTTACCCGTAAGGTGCTCTCAAAAATCGTCATATTTTACGCGGCATTATTCCCCAAGTATAGGGATGTAGCAGATTCGGTTCAAACGTGATCGGATGTATGCTCAATTCTTCAGAGTGGACCTACAGACAACGAGATATCAATCGCATGCACGGAGTGCGTGAGGGCACCACAGGAGAGATAGTCGATTCCTGTTGCAGCGATGAATGGTGCCGATTCCAGCGTGATCCCACCAGTTGCCTCGGTTGTGATGTGACCGGCAATGCAATCTACGGCCTGCTTCAGGCGTGAACAGTCATAGGAGCCGTCAGGGCGAGTGGTTGTCATGTTATCAAGAAGGAGTACGTCAATCAATGACGCAACCGATAATGCCTCGGTTACTTCTGTCATGGTTCGGGCTTCCACATCAATCAGGTAGTCGGGTAATTGATTCGCGGCGTGCTGAACGGATTCAGCGAGCCCTCCCACGACTTCAATGTGATTGTCTTTAATCAGGACCCGGTCAAACAGTCCAATTCGATGATTTGTGCCACCTCCCAACAGGACAGACCATTTATCCAGGAGTCGTAATCCAGGGGCGGTCTTTCGTGTATCGCGAATACGTACTGGATAGTCTCTTACACTGGCAACCATTTTGGCGGTTGCAGTCGCGATCCCGCTCATTCGCTGCAGTAGGTTCAATGCCAGACGCTCTGCGGTCAGGATAGAGCGCAGGGGCCCAATCATCACACCAATGATCGAATCAGCCGGCACGTGATCACCATCGTTTATGGTCCAGTTGCACTGTATCGCTGGATCAACCAAGTGAAATACATGCCAGGCGGCGGTAAGGCCGGCGATGACGCCGCTTTCTCGCATCAGCAGAGTTGCCTGCCCCTGGTGATGCTCCGGCACAAGTATTTGCGAGGTAATATCTCCTGTGCCAACATCCTCTTGTAGAGCATCTTGAAGGATCTGATCTAACTGCCCGGATGGCAGATAGTGAGGGAGTTGCTCACGATCAGGCATGGGAGTTTATGCAGCTGCGCTGAACTCACCAATACGGTCGAGGCGCTTCACGCGTTGACTGAGAAGAGCATCTTTTGGCAATTGGGCCAGATTCCGCAGCGTGTCACAAATCGCCTGGCCAACCAAGTCAAAGGTTACGTTCGGATTGTGGTGAGCACCTCCCAGGGGTTCTTTAATGATCTGATCAACAATGCCGATATCGGTGAGATCAGATGCAGAGAGCCTCAGGGCCCGCGCGGCCTCCTCTTTATAGTCCCAGGATCTCCACAGTATTGAGGAGCAGCTTTCTGGAGAGATAACAGAATACCAGGCATTTTCCAGCATCAGCATCTGATCACCGACTCCAATCCCAAGCGCCCCTCCAGATGCCCCTTCTCCAATCACAACCACGATGATCGGAACGGGAAGCCGCGCCATCACAAACAGGTTTCGGGCGATTGCTTCCGCCTGTCCTCGCTCTTCCGCTTCCATGCCGGGATAAGCACCGGGTGTATCAAGAAGGCAGATAATTGGTTTGCCAAACTTTGCAGCCAGTTCCATGTGGCGTCGGGCTTTACGGTATCCCTCAGGATTGGGCATACCAAAGCGTCGATGCCGGCGTGTTTTTGTATCTCGTCCCTTCTGGTGTCCCAGGATTAGTACCGTGTGATCTTTGTATCCGTAATGGTCCCCACGCAGAGTGGCAAAACCGCTGACGATAGCGGGGTCATCTCCATAACACCGATCTCCATGCAACTCGACGAACCCTTCTGTAAGGGCACCGATATAGTCGTTCGTATAGGGTCTCAGTGGATGCCGGGCAATCTGTACCCGCTGCCAACGGGTCAGGCTGCCGTAGATGGACGTACGGAGGTCTTCAATCCGTGTGGAGAGTGCGTCAATTTCGGAAGAAAGATCAACCTCACCTGCGTCAATTTCGCGCAATTCATCAAGCTTATCTTCCAATTCAATGATCGGTTTTTCAAAGTCCAGCAGAAATTTGTCCGATTTATTGGTCATGCTTGCCTTATAAGGGGGGAGCGAGTCAACAAGTGCACCGGGAGACGGTTCCTACACCGATCCGCGCAGTGCCCGTACGGCGATCAGCCAATCCATCACGGCTGACTGATTTCGTACGTAGTACCAGTACGCCTGCTCAATTTCTTCAGGCGGGCGTTTGAGGCGGGGTCCCAACATTTCGCTGGCTGCAAAGACGCCCGTTTGCAGTTGCCATTCGGGAGCTGGGACGAATTCATCCCGTTCATCAAAGCCGATTAGGGATCGTTTGCCAAGCAGCACGGCGGTCCATTGACGGGTGCGCTCATACCTGCGTGCCCATCTGGAATGTGGGCCTGCAATTTTGGAGATCAGCAAAACACCTGGATGAATGAGTGCTCCCACAAGGGCTGCAATAATATCAGATACGCGCCGGGCGGTATGCGACCGCAATGCGCCGATGACTTCTTCCGCTTCCAGCAGCATTCGGCTGCCTAGGTTTTCAATGGATGCCTTTCCGATCAGGTGATCCTGTTCTTCTGCCAGGATGTATGTATGCACCGGGCTTCCTGCAAGTTTTTGCATGAGTGCAAAAATTTCCTTGTTGGTCAGGCTGGAGGACACAAAAATCACGGACTCGATATTATAGACGCGGGTAATATCGCGCAATTGATCATAGGTCCCCAGGTGGGGAAGGTTTGATGAGGGGACGTGATCATAATCGTGCGTTGCAATTCCCACGAGTACATTTTGGGATAACTGCTGCGGGGCGAGCACATTTGTGTCATTGAGGTCACCGACCACAAGCGTCCTTTTTCCCAGACGTTTGCTGGCTTTAGGGACCAGGCGCACGGCGGAAAGAAGCAATAAGCAGGCAGGTAGGCTTGCAATCACAACCATACGCGAAAATGCGATCTGCTTGACAAAGAATGATAGTGCTGCGAGCGACGTCACGGCAATCAGGGATCCCAGAAACACCAGCCCCAGTCGCGGTCCGCTGCCTCGGTACCCGTTCCAGGCTGCAATCACCACGGTAACAATGATTGCAAAGAGTGGAGCCAGCCCCCAGTAGAAGACAGGAGGGAATTGCAATCCGGTTTGGAATGACCGGAAAAGTCCCAGTGCAGTCATCACCCCGAAGCAAGTCACTAGGTCACGCGCGGCTGGATGGCGGAGCGCGTTGCCCAGTATAGTCATGGATCCGCGCACAATGACGGCCAGATGTAAAGCCCACAGAAAGACTTTTGGATACTCTTCACTCAGGTGCTTCTGCGCGAACCGGACCATTGCTCCATAGAAGAGGCGTACGTACCTGAGATCCCCCTTCTTGGTACTCTCTCCCTTGTAGTGTATAATTTGAGTATCTGGAGTATAGTAGATCTGCCAGCCGGCTTTTTGGATTCGATAACATAAATCAAGATCCTCGCCATACATAAAAAAGTCTTCATCAAAGAGGCCGGCTCCGCCACGGCCTGTATCAGCGTGTTCGGGGGCGATCAGCGCAGCACTTCGCAAAAACATGCAAGAGCCACTCAGAGCATCAACGGTTGCAACCTGATTCTCGGGCAGGAATGTAAGGTTATAGCGGCCGAAGATTCGGCTGCGCGGAAATAGTCGACTCAGTCCAGTCATCCGGTAAAATGCAACTGCAGGGGTTGGAAATGATCTGCGACTCTCCAGTGCAAAAGTTCCGTCAGGATTCAAGATCCGGCATCCTACAGACCCGGCATCCGGATGAGTGTCCATGAAGTCGATCAATACCTTGATCGTTTCCTCTTCAACAATCGTGTCTGGATTCAGGATAAAGAGATATTCTCCAGTTGCCAGACGTATCCCCTGATTGTTGGCAGCAGAAAATCCAATATTTGCGCGATTGGCAATCACGGTGATATTCGGGAATTCCTCGGCCAGCATCCCCACGGATCCATCCACCGAGTTATTATCCACCACAATCACCTCGGATGGAATACCTGCCAGAGATCGTTCAATGCTGCGAAGGGATTGACGAAGCAAATCCCTTACGTTATAATTAACGATGACTACGGATACCTTGAGTCGCTCGGAGGATTTGTCGGCAGACACGGGTGGGGCCTTCAAATGGTGATGAATAATTCCCCCGAAACTAGTTTAGGGCAGATTGGGTTCAGGTATGGTGACGGGGGAGCCGATTATGTACTTGAGTGAAACAAGTTCAGGGGAAGGCGTCATGGTCGGATCATAACGGTCAAAATTTGTAATAAGTGGTTGGCAGGTCCTGACCTGCGAATGGCATTCAGATCCATAGCGAAGTACTGCTCAATACCTTGAAGGGGCCGAGTGGAATTTCCCATTGCCAAATTTTTTGGAGATCACGCTGATGTATTTTGAGTCAAAAGTCGCGCATGCCTCCTGCGTTTTGGTCTTTGTTATGTAGCTGATCATGTCTAGAATTTTGCTTACGGGTTTTATGGGGTGTGGCAAGAGTACAGTCGGAGCAAGGTTGGCCACCCGGCTTTCGGTGGAGTTCATTGACCTGGATGATCGCATCGTCAATCTGGCCGGGGTGACTGTGGAGCAGATTTTTGTGGAACGAGGGGAGGATGCTTTTCGGGAACTGGAATCTGAGGCTTTGAGGTCGCTGCCGGACAACATTGTCTGTGCGTTGGGAGGCGGCGCACTGGTGAAGCCCGCGAACCTAGCCTGGGCGCTGAGGGAATCCTGGATGGTTTATCTGCGAGTAGGGTTGACAGAGCTGGTACGCAGGCTTCAGGAGGACAAGACGGTTCGGCCGTTGTTACAGGACCGCAGCGGCAGTTCACTCCCTCCGAGTCAGATGGAGATACGTATCCGTGATTTACTCGCACAACGTGAGCCGATCTACAGCCAGGCACACCAAACCTTGGATCTTGATGGGATGACCCCAGAGGCTGCAGCAGCAAAATGCTGGGAGGCTTACCGGAGTCGGAATGTTTGACGGTGATGTATACTTGGTCCAGTTTCGTGAAGCGCTGCGTAATGCCCCTTGGTTGGATATCCAACGTTACGGTCCCATCCATATTCAGGGTGCTCACCGTGAAGCTCTTGCATCAAATGATCCCGGGTTACCTTTGCAGCAATCGATGCTGCAGCGATAGAGTGACTCCGTTGATCCCCTTTTACGAGTACCAGCTGTGCACAGGATGCATTGGGTAGGTACTGTCTGCCGTCAACCAGGAGGGCTTGTGGCGTGCAATTCAAGGCATCCAATGCACGTTGCATGGCAAGTAGGGATGCTTTAATAATGTTAAGTGCATCAATTTCGCTCGGACTCGCGTATCCGATCCCGAGATCAACGGCCGTTTTGCGGATTTTTTTCAGAGCATCCTCCCGTGCATGTTTGCGCAACAGTTTGCTGTCACGAACGCCATCAATGATTAGGTTGGGAGGAAAGATTGCGGCTGCAGCGACAACCGGGCCGGCCAATGCACCGCGACCAACTTCGTCAATTCCAGCAACATGCGTCAGTTTTTGATTCCATAAAATCGTTTCAAATTTCAGCATGACACATTTATGGGAACAGGAAGGTACAGTATTCAGTAGGACTCGTAGGTAGTAATCCTCTCTTACGCGCACAGTTGTTCCTCGGTGCGCATCTTCACACCTAAAACGCATTTCTGTGTGGCAGTGATGCCAAAACGGCGGGTTGCGGCTTCAAGATCGAAGTCGCCTGAGCAGCCCTTCAAAGGGATGCTTGAAATTATTGGAGATCGCAAGTTCGGTTTTATTCGAGAACTACGATCAGGTATGCCGAAAAATGACGGTGATCCATTTTGTCCACCGTCCCTGATCAGTCGGCATAGATTACGAGATGGTGTTGTTTTGGAGGGATTTCTGCGTCCAGGCAAGAAAGGGGATTTACAGGTCTCCCGTCTGACCAAGGTGATGAATATTGCTCCGGAAGCATGGTCACGCCTGCATGAGTTTAAAGAGGGGCGGATCATTTACCCGGAGACAAAGCTTGATTTAGTCAAAAGCCCGAATGATATTACTATGCGGGTTGTGGATCTTGCGTGTCCGATTGGGAAGGGGCAGCGGGCATTGATTGTGGCTCCGCCTCGAACAGGGAAAACGTTAATTCTTAAGGAGATTGCTGCGTCATTGACTCAGAATCATCCCGACATTCATCTAGTGGCTCTTTTGGTGGATGAGCGGCCCGAAGAGGTAACGGATTTTCGGCGTAGTACCAAAGCGACGGTATTCGCAAGTTCCAGTGATCAGGAGGAGTTCAATCATGTACGTGTGTCCGTACTGGCATTTGAGTATGCAAAGCGCCTTGTTGAATTGGGAGACGATGTCGTTCTCCTTTTAGATTCACTCACACGTCTTGGGCGTACGTTCAATCTTTGGGGGGAAGGTTCGGGTCGGACCATGTCAGGAGGTCTGGATTCGGGGGCAATGCGGATTCCACGGCGGTTGTTCGGCAGTGCCCGCAATATCGAAGATGGAGGATCGCTGACATTGATTGCTACTGCTTTGATTGAAACGGGTAGCCGAATGGATGAGGTGATCTTTGAAGAGTTCAAAGGTACTGGGAATGCGGAGATCGTCCTAGACCGGGAGATGGCTCATCGTCGTGTTTGGCCGGCAATCAATCTTAGAAAATCACGAACACGCAACGAGGATTTGCTTTTGGGGAGTTCAGCTGAGAAGCATAATCGATTATTCCAGGTGCTCAACAGTCGTCGCCCCATGGAGGCCATGCAGGCGCTTACCCGTCACATGCGAACTTTTCCAACGAATGATGCGCTTCTTACCGCCCTGGTGCGTGACTATTGATATGTGAAGAATTCCAAACACAAGCAGATTGGTTCTTGCGAAGCATGGAACGAGTATCCGACACGATCCCGGATCCACAAAGTTCAACGAGGTTCGACGACATTATTCTCTATATCTAAGATCACTTAGAC
>CBDBMQ010000017.1:0-42973 GCA_965207565.1 Rhodothermales bacterium
TGGAACCATTCATTAGGCTGCGGCGGTTCTACGACTGGGATCAAAGAGTGTCCGGTCGCGAAGCATCACACAGGCGATGGCCAAGAGTCGATCTGCAACGGATCGCAGAGCTCGGCCGTGGCTGTGTCCTCGCTTACGTAGGGCATCGTACTTTGCTCTGCTGATGGGATCATGCTGAATGGCCACTCTGCTCCAGTGGTATACTGCATTACCCAAGCGGGCTTGGCAGGCTTTTCTTCGAACGACCTTCCACGATTTCCCAGAACGTTTCGTCACGGGTGCCACCCCACACAAACATCGTAGGGCTCGATAGTCTTGCTCACTGAGCAATCCATAGGCCTCCGAGATGAGCGCAGCCAGGACCGTTGGTCCCATGCCTGGAATGGATAACAGGATCTCCACATCGCTCAAGGGTTTTTCCTCGGAGGATGTTTTCTTCTCTTGGTTCAAAGCGCAGTTTGAAGTAGCTGGGCTCTGAGCATCGTTGAGCGAATCAAGGATCGTTTTCATGGCTTGTTTCGCTTCGCTGATCTGCCGTTCAAGCAGTTCAAGCTGCTGCAGATGAATTCGGATGCTGGCCGTTGCCGCCTCAACGACACCCGCTGCAACGCGGATGGGTTGGGTTCGCAGGTGGGTTAGAACCTGCTCCGCATTCAAACGCCGTATACGGTGTTTTTTCAGCACCTTTGTCACAGAACTAAGATGAACCCGGCGAGCACGCTTAGGCGTGAGAATGAGTTTCCAGAGGTCTCGGAGCGCTGGCGAATACAATGCAAACCCGAGCGTGAGGAACTGTGGGAAATAACGCCAGAATTGGGTTCGGATCTGGTGGGTGAGGCGAGTACGCTGGTTCGTCAGTTCCTGGTTCATCCGTGACCATTCACGCAACTGGACGATCCTGGGATCCATTGGATTCAGTTCCCGAAAGCATCCCAGATCAGTCCGGAGGGCATCGGCGATGACGCGGGCATCTCGGCGGTCATCTTTGGCCCCTGCCGGCGATAACCGATCTCGAAATCGGTCTGCTTGTTTGGGATTGATGGAAAAGACATGAAACCCTCGCTCCAACAGAGTGTCCACAACGGGACCATGCGGAACCTCAATGCCGACTGCAATCTTATCTGCAGCGCAGCCTGCGCGGTCAAGGATCCAATCTGCCAGCTGTTGGAGGCCTTCTCCAGAATGAGAAAACACCTTCTCACCCAGAAGAATGCCCTCCAAGGTCAGGATGCAGACTTGGTGAAACTGAGAACCCCAGTCCGCACCAACAAAGATGGTGAATCTAGATTTCATAGACATGATTTGAGTATCTTTAAGGTTAGAAGATTGCGGGTCGCCGTAACGTTCCGTCTGTCCCTGTATCGGTGCTCAATGGCACTAACTCCCTACTGGACATGGATCACGGTACTCCCTGGGGCACAGATCCCACTCAGGCGTTCAAGACGCAGGGGAAATTTGGTTGCTCCCAGGGAGTTACCCGCATTTGCATGATGCAAAACAAAAGCTGTTGTTTTGTAAATCTGAAAAACCCGACCGTATAGCAACTCAAAACATCCAGCTATACTGCCGATTTTTTATTTTATGATTTTACAAAATTGGACTCAGTTAAACATCACCTATAAGATACAGGGAAACCCCCATTATGCGAATTGGAATTACCTGTTACCCGGTTTACGGAGGAAGTGGGGTCGTCGCCACTGAACTCGGCAGAGCACTTGCTACCCGTGGACATGAAATTCACTTCATTGCCTACTCGCTGCCCTTCCGGCTCAGCAAGGTTACGGAGAATATATATTTTCACGAAGTGAGTGTAAATCGTTATCCGCTTTTTGATTTTCCGCCATACGCACTCTCTCTGACAAGTAAGATGGTGGATGTTGCAAAGTACGAAGCATTGGACCTGCTTCATGTGCACTATGCGATCCCGCATGCAACCAGTGCCGTCCTGGCACGGGATATCCTCGAAAAGGAATAAGGAATCCCGTTCGCTTCCTGTGGTCACGACACTGCATGGAACGGATATCACTATCGTAGGGCAGGATGCATCCTACACCCCCGTCGTCACCTATTCGATTAATGCATCGGACGGCGTGACCGCGGTCTCCAACTTTCTACGACAGGAGACTTACGATGCGTTCGACATAGAGGTGCCCGTCAAGGTGATTCCAAATTTTATTGATACGGAGCATTTTCGGCGACTGGAAAAAGAACATTTCAGGACAGCAATCTGTGCACCTGGGCAGAAAGTGGTTGTGCATGTGTCTAATTTCCGGCGTGTGAAGAATGTCTCTCATGTCGTAGAAGTCTTTCACCGGATTCTTCAGGAAGGGATATCCGCAAAACTTCTTTTGGTTGGGGATGGGCCAGATCGCTCCAATGTGGAGCAACTCACACGTGATCTTGGAATTCAGGGATCGGTACGGTTCCTTGGAAAGCAGGACCCGGTGCAGGAAATTTTGTCCATTGCTGATTTATTTCTACTCACCAGCGGGTCCGAGTCGTTCGGGCTTGCTCCATTGGAGGCGATGGCTTGTAGCGTGCCGGTCGTTTGCAGTGATGTTGGCGGGTTGCCAGAGCTCGTTGCGGGCAGTGAGGCCGGATTCTTATGCCCCTTGGGGGATATTGATGCGTTCGCGAAAGCATGTATTAAGGTATTGACCAATGATTCGCTACATGCAGAGATGGCTCAGCATGCCAGAGAATATGCAGTCCGTCATTATGATACACACGCAATCGTCGCCCAGTATGAAGAGTATTATGAAGAGGTTATCAGGAAAACGGCTGCACAGAAGTCGAAGATCATTGTGCCAGAGTAGCACCTTCAGCAGATTCTGCGCCGGTGATTGGGATTCGCTCAGATCAAATCAGGTAGATCCACGGTGCCTATGAGGAATGATTCGGTCATAGGTGATGAAGGAGAATCCTTCGCGTGGATCCTCGTGGCTCAGGGAAAATTCTGTCCCAATCAAATGTTCATAAGCCGGGAAAAAGGTATCTCCTTCGTACGCTCCATCAATAAGGGTTAATTCGAGGCGATCAGCCCAATTTAATCCCTCCTCGTAAACTCCTGCACCACCAGCAACAAAAACCTTTTCGGCCGTCTTCACACGATCCAGTGCAGATTCCAACGAGAGACACAGTTCAATATCCGGGTGAATTACAGAATTCAGGTTTCTGGTCAACGCAAATATCGGTCTGCCTGGCAGGGGTTTGCCGAAGTCGCGGATCAGACCTTCACACGTTACACGTCCCATGATCATCGGGAAACCATACGTCAGTCGCTTGAAACGTTTCATGTCTTCCGGCACATGCCAAGGAAGACGAGTCTCACGGCCGATGCACCGATTCTCACGAGCCAATGCAGCGATGACGATCACGAGAGGACGTCTTACATGCTTTCCCAATACTCTTCCGGCATGTCTTCGGCTAGACTCAGAGCACCTTCGGCGCCACTGAACAGCGGGTCCTGAACAGGAGTGATGGTGAACTGCCCGTACTCTTCCAGGGCAGAAGAGATCGCTTTTGCCAAGCCATGAATTTGGCTTCCACCGCCAGCTAAATAAACATTATGTCGTACCCGCTCCTGAAGCATTGGCTCATAGCCACTTAACAAATCAATGAGTGTCTCCGCAATCGCAGGCACCAGCGAGTCGCAGGCTCGGTGGACTTCCTCGGTAATGTCATGGATTTCGAATTTTCCAGCAATGGGTATTTTGACTCCAAACTGATTCGATGCCTCGGACACACTCCCGTGTTTCTCTTTGATTTCCCGCACAAACGTTTCACTCAGAGGTGCATTTGGGAAACGCTCCGACAGAAGGGCAAAGAGTTGTTGATCTATGTGATCCCCTGCGGTACGCAGTGAACGCTGATCTTCTTCACTGGGCATGGTGCCATGCATGATACAGAAATCAATCGTACCTGCACCAATATCAATAATACAGGTATTATTGAGAGCGCCGAGTTTATATGCGACGGCAAAGGGTTCCGATACCAGCATCAGTGTGTCTGCCCATTCTCCTACCGCATTACGTATCGCAAGCTTATTGACACGCAAGGCTTCTGCAGGAACGCCAATGGCAGCATAAATTTTCTGTCCCTCCTCCGGCTGAGCGAGTTCAATCAAGTGGCTGATTAGCTCGCGGACTGCTTTTTCGTCGGTGGTGGTTCCATCTCGGATGACCCCATATTCCAAGGGGCGAACCAGATTGACAGAATTTCGATGTTCAATCGCATCCATGCCGACAAGGACATCCCGCTTCAGCATCCTGCGTGCCACGAAATCACGGGGCCAGCCTACATAGCTATGGACCCATCTCCGCCTGCCGCTACTAGTTGCAATGGCACTTCGTGATGTTCCTAGATCGATCCCGACACGTAGAACTCCGTTCGATGCATCAGATGTATTTGACATACCCTAGTCTAATTTTGAGGTTGAATTACTTTTCTGTTCGGAAATATACGAGAGAATTCCAGATTCAAGACCGAGAGCCAGTTGTTTACGATACTCAATGTCCATGAGATGCTGCTCTTCTTCAGGCATAGAGAGTGCCGTGACTTCCGCCACGACTGCAGGCACACTTGAATTCATGAGTACCACAAAAGGGCCGGGACGTGTTCCCCAATCAGCAAGATTTGGGTTGAGTTCTCTCATTTTCGAGATCATTGCACGTTGGATATGTGATGCCAGTCGGCGACTATCTTCAACCTTCACCGTCTCCCCCACGGCCTCCAGGCTGCTTTGCCATTCTCCCATACTGTAACCGGCATTGAAATTTTCCCGCTCAGCAATCATCTCTATCCGCGCGTCGCCGCGTGGACTAAAATAGAATGTTTCGATCATGGCCATCGTGTCTACGGGGAGTGCATTGATGTGGAGCGAAACAAAAAGGTCTGCCTGATTCTTTCGTGCGATTTCATTTCTTTGTTGGAGACTCACACTGATATCTTTTCGTCGTGTGAGAAGGACATTAAACCCATGAGCTTTCAATCTTCTTTCCAGTCGGAAGGCGAGATCAAGTGTGAGCGTCTTTTCTGTTAAACCGGCTTGACCTACAGCACCAGGGTCATGTCCTCCATGGCCGGGATCAATCACAATGGTTTGCACGCTGAGACCGTAGATACGAGAGAGAGCCGGGTTGCGGGGCGGGGACTCCTCCTCGGGAATCTCGTTCAGAGATGCACGCACCTGTTCTTCAGGGGAAAGTAGCACTTCAATGGGACCAGCCGGATTGGAAGCCGGTTTTTCGTTTGGATTACCTAAGAAAAATCCGATCGTGAGTGCCATTAACAGGATCATGCCAGAGTGTTTTGCTGTTTTTCCCGACACAGAGACCTCTCGCCCAAGAAGCCTTTGGTTTTCCTCATAGACATCTTGCAGCACGGTCTTCTGGCGTCTGCTTGGCTTCCGTGATGTCATGATTGAAGCATATCTTCAACGATCATCAGACAGCAACGGGTGCCTTGATCGCTGGATGATGCCGATACCCTTTGAGTGTAAAGTCATCGTATGTATAATCAAACAGTGACGCCGGTTTTCGTGAAATCTCCAAAGTAGGGAGCGGATGGGGTTCGCGTTCCAACTGTTTGTTCACCTGATCAAGATGGTTTAGGTAAATATGAGCGTCTCCGATGGTATATACCAGATCTCCCGGTTCAAGACCTGATTGGTGGGCAACCAGGTGTGTCAGGAGGGCATACTGAGCAATATTGAAGGGGGCTCCCAGGAAAAGGTCGTTCGAGCGGATATAAAGTTGACAGGACAGCTGATTCCCGATGACGGAAAACTGAAAAAACATGTGGCAGGGTGGAAGTGCCATCTGATGGAGTTCTTTCGGATTCCACGCGCTCACAATATGTCGACGGCTCCAAGGCCTCTGTTTTAGAGATTCAATGACCGACACAATCTGATCTACACCGGAAAAAGAGCGCCATTGTCTACCGTACACCGGCCCCAGATCTCCCCATTTTTTTGCAAACATGTCCTGACTACGGATCAATTCCTCAAACTCATTCTGGTATGCTGCCCAGTCATCCGAGTCAGATGGTGGTATCTCAAGGTTCTGATGTTGCAGATAGTTTTTGAGGGGCCACGCCGTCCAGATTGAAATTCCTTGGTCCACCAGCGGCTTAATGTTTGTCGAGCCCGACAAAAACCACAAAAGTTCGCACGCAAGGCCCCGAAACCATACCCGCTTGGTTGTACAGATCGGGAACCCCTCTTGAAGGGGAAACCGCATCTGGTATCCAAAAACACTGATCGTCCCGGTTCCTGTGCGGTCACGACGCTCGTGTCCGTGGCTCAGGACATGGTGCAACAGATCCACATAGAGGCGCATAAAAAAACCCTTGATACGGACTAAGTTTTACGGTAAAAAGACAAGGTCGCTCCGGGAATTCCAAAATAATTCAGTTTCCCTGGGCCATGACACCTGCCGGGTAAAGGGAATGTACAGATATTTTCCCTGACTAGTCGCACAGACATTGGGTTGATCTGTCTGCTAATTGAGCAATCCGGCTGCGGTGCATTACCTTTGCCCTTATCATAAGATGGAACCTGAAACATTTTGTGGTGCATAATCTTGATTGAACCCTAACAGAGCTTCTAACCCAAGGATAAAATGGACCCAAATCTTCACCAAAAGCAAGGCATCACGCACCTGGAAAAAGTTTTACAGTATGCCCCAATGGTTGCTACTGGTACGGAGGCGGTAGTGCATCTAACCACTGAAGATTGGTATGTGGTTGCGGACACACTTTTCCAAATGAACACGCCGAGAGAGTTGTTGCCGGAGGGTATTCAGGATTTTCGTCTGCGCGATGATCACAAAGCCATTGAGCTCGATACCAATGAACTTCAAATCAGTATTGAAATGTTTTAGGCCTCGTTGATTCGAACGGTCATGCTGTGGCATTCAAGTGAATGATGTACGGATGATGTCCAAAAAATTTCTATTAGTTGGTACACTGGATACGAAAGGGATGGAGTACGCGTACGCACGCGAGCTCATCCAATCTCAGGGGCTTCCATGCATCCTGATGGACGTGGGGATCATGGGCGATCCTCAGTGTGAACCGGATATATCCGCGGATGAGGTCGCCAGAGCCGGAGGGAGTAGCCTTTCAGCATTGAGAGAATCTGGAAGTCGCAGCCATGCGCTTGATGTCCTCACACAGGGTGCCGTAGAGCTTACAGGGAATGCAGCGTCGCAGCTGGCGGGGGTTTTGGCGTTGGGTGGATCAGGCGGAACGGCAGTTGGGACTGCAGTCATGCGATCTTTGCCGATTGGACTTCCCAAGGTCATGCTCTCCACGCTCGCTTCCGGCAATGTCGCTCCTTATGTCGGTGAGAGTGACATTGCAATGATGTATTCGGTCGTGGATATTGCCGGATTAAATCAGGTCAGCAGGGTGATCATAAGCAATGCCGTCGGGGCGCTTTGCGGTATGGCCAAACACGAGATCTCAGAACAGGCTTCTGCTCTGCGGCCTTCGATTGCCGCATCCATGTTTGGGGTGACTACCCCTTGTGTCACAAAAGTGCGTGACCACCTGGAAGCATCGGGGTATGAGGTAGTGGTCTTTCATGCAACTGGTAGTGGGGGGCGTGCAATGGAGAAACTGATCGCTGACGGATTTTTTAAGGGGGTTGCCGACATCACAACGACAGAGTGGTGTGATGAAGTGGTCGGAGGGGTTTTGAGCGCCGGCCCACGCCGATTGGAAGCGGCCATTACAGCTGGAATTCCACAGGTGATTTCCTGTGGCGCGTTGGACATGGTGAATTACTGGGCTCTGGAGACGATCCCGACAAAATTCCGGGAGCGCACCTTGCATCCCCACAACGCCAATGTCACACTAATGCGGACAAGTGCGGAGGAGTGTGTCCAGATAGGCAGAGAGATTGGCATCCGGCTGCGTCAGGCGCGTGCACCGGTGACCTTGTTGATCCCTCTGAGGGGTGTCAGTATGTTGGATGCGCCTGATCAGCCTTTTTTTAACCCCAGCGCCAACCAAGCCCTGTTTGATTCGCTCCGTGCCAATTGTGGTTCATCGGTGAGCGTGAAAGAATATGATCTGCACATCAACGATCCGGGCTTCGCCAAAGCACTCGCAAATGAGTTAATGCACAACTTGGCCGAGAATATTCCCGGTCAAATCATGAAAAAAACTCAGAGACTCAAGTAGTTTGTGATGGTGCTGCTTTCACGCAACTTCGGACAGTGGAAGATATGAATATTTTGGGAATTCCAGCTGCGGAACGGCTGTTCTTTTTCTTTCGTCTTGTTCATCCGCATCCAAGCAAGTCGAAGCATTGCATGAATATGGATCTCCAATAAAAATCTACATGATCAGCGGTTTGTTGCAGTGTGCGCCCTGCAAAATTTCACACGTTTTGTAGCATGGGATAGGTGTGTGTGAACTTTCTTTTTCGGTTCTACCGCGATTCGTATGGAATGATGAATTTGGGATTCAACCAAATTGCTGTCAGATAAACCCAGCAGACAGGGGCCTGATCACAGATTCTCGTTAATCGTGCGTCACGATCTACCGGATTCGGAGATAAGTCCGATCACGGGAGCATAGCAAGAATGCTATCAGTTTTTTTAGTCCTCCGAGAATCATGGTTCTCTGGAGGACTTTTTTTATGCCGTAGTGTTTCTTGCAAACCGCCTAATATCGAAGCGATCCTCGCACATTGACTCCGAGGTCTCCCAACGTAGCTGCACTGCCGTGCGCCAGACCAAAGACCGAGAACGTCAACCATTCCGATGGATGGAGTTCGCCACCGAGCCGGTACATCACTCCCTGATGCAGCTGGGTCATCCCCACGACGGACCGGGCGGTGCCATCTTTCCACGGAATGCCGTATCCCAACTCCAACTCGGTCCGCTGCGCGTCTGCCCCGAGCGGCACCGCATCCAGGATCGTCTGCTGGCCATATATCGACATCCCCCGGCCCCGTCCCCACGATGGACGCACACGCATCATCAACCCCTCTGATTGACGGCCCACCTGCACGGATCCCGAGATCCCCCACTCGGTGAACCCGTCCGCTGTGTGCATCACCAGCCCCTGTGTCCGCAGATCTGCCTGCAGGCGCCATGCCGGATAGGCAACCCGGATCCCCCCGCCAAACTCCAACCCCACCCCCGTCTCCGCACTCCCACCATCGCTCCGCACATTCGCCTCCAAAAATGGACGAAGCCCATCGCTGATCTTTACATTCGCCTCCACACCTGCCCGAATCCGGTACACCTCTGCCGTCACCTCATGCTCCTTTATCTCTGCATCCGTCACCAGGACATCTCCATGGTAGTTCAGTCCGATCGTGCCACTTGACACCAATTTCCCTCGAACCCCCATCGCCCCAAACCTGGACACCAGATCCCCTTTCAACTCCAGCACCTCCGCCTGCCCGCGACCCGCGCCTGCGCTCAACCATACATCCCAGCTCGCCCGCGCGTACGACACATACGGATAGACGCCCGTCAGCCCTGCAGTGATCTCTCCCGACTGCTGCACCACCTCAAACGATCCCTCTCCCTGACTGTGGGCCAGAAGTAGTCCCGCCAGCCAGCTGCCGCCCCCCCCATTTTTATCCAGCGGTAGTCCGCCCCCAGCATCCCCGTGGTCACTTCGCCGCGGAGCGTCAACGCATCGTCATCCCGTCCATTGAACTGGCGGAATGCTCCCCGCCCCCATACGCTGAATGCCCCACTGTAGGAGCTCGCAGACATGCGGCAACCCGCCAAGAGCTCGCCCAGGGATGGATCCCATGAGGAGTCCGAGTACCAGAGCCGGGCCATCTCTGCGCGGTCCGCCGCCCCACACGCGGCACCATCCGCCCCGGAGCGGAACCGCTCTCCCAATGCCTCCACCACCTGCACCGACGACGTCCGTACAAACCGCGCCGCATACGCCTCCAGTATCTCTTCACTCACCGTGGTGGACTCCTGGATCGTCGCCACCCCCACCGCCTTCGCAATCTCTGCATGCTTCGACGACTCCAGATGCACCGTGAACGTCTCCTCGCGCCAATCCAGCCCGTCCTTCAAGAGTGGCACCGCTATCATTGCTTCCACCGTTCCCGGTGCCAGCGTGACCACCCCCGAGGAGGCTTCATAGTCTTCGCCTGCCTTGGCGGTCCCATCGCGCGTCCGGTATGCTGCCGAGATCATCTGACGCTGCGGATGCGACAGCAGGACCCGGAACCGGACCATGCCCTCTTCTTCCAGCACCAGCGCATCTTCTACCCGAAGAATCGCACTCGCACCATCATCATCCAGGATCGTGCCCGTCCCCGTTTCACGTGCAATGATGGCATTGCGAGGCTTTGACAAGGTCACCATAAACGTCTCATTCTCTTCCGGGAGTTCGTCATCGGTCACCTCAATCTCAATCACGCCCCGGGTTGCACCTGGATCAAAGATCACAATCCCCCGCGAGGTCACGTAGTCCAGGCCCGCCTCTGCCGTGCCGGCCGTGCTTGCATACTGCACGGTCACCACCTGATTCACAGGACGACTGAGTTCGATGGGTAGTTGGATCGCCTCTGCCTGTTCCAATGCCTGTTCATCGTAGAGGGTGATCGTGAGCGGCCCCGGCCGCTCATCGTTGTCCATGATCGTCACCGTGATATCTGCCGTCACCCCGTCATACCCCCCGCCTGATGCTGTAACCTTTAAGCCTACCGTTTCGTCTGCATAATCCTCGTCGTCCTCCGCTGCCGTTAAGGTCACGGTCTTGGATGTGTTCCAGTCTGCAGACGTAAACATGAGCGAGGGTTGGTTCAATATTAAATCTGTTCCCGCGTGCCCGGTGAAGGTCAGCGTCACGGGGCCCGGTGGCGATGCGGACAGGCGAACCAGGAGCGGGTACGTACCTCCTTCTTCCATCTGCACTACCTCCAGGGCCACGAGCCCCGGTGCATCGTTGTCCGTGATCGTCACTGTGATATCGGTCGTCACCCCGGCGTAGCCGCCTCCAGATGCTGTGAGTGTCAATGTTTCTGTGTCGTCCACAAAATCATCATCCTCTGCCGCCGTTAAGGTCACTGTCTTGGGAGTGTCCCAATCCGATGTTGTAAACACGAGCAAGGGTTGGTCCAATGCCAGATCGGTCCCCGTGTGTCCGGTGATCGTCATCGTCACCAGGCTTGATGGCATCTGTGCAAGCACAACTGCCAACGTCCTCTGGCTTCCCTCCGCCATGGTTACCGACGCCGGGGCCACGAGCCCCGGCGTATCGTTATCCGTGATGGTTACCGTTATTGCTTCTGAGATCCCGGTGTAGTCGACACTACCACTTGCTGTCAAGGTGACCTCTACCTGATCATCCATCAAATCCATGTCGTTCGCGGCGCGCAAGCTCACCTGCTGCTCCGTACGCCAGTTGTCGGGTCCAAAGGTCCGAGTGATCGGGCTCACGGTCAAGTCCGTCCCCGAAGGCCAGGTCATTGTCACCACGACCTCGCCCAGGGGCTTTGAGGTCAGCGAGATCCCGAACGAGGTCTCGCCTCCCTCCGCGACCGATACAGATTGGGGGGCGTTCATCCCTGCCTCATCGTCGTCGGTGATCGTTATCTCCACCGGCTCCCTCTTGGTCAGACCGGACGGCAGGACACCAAGTGCCACCGTGAAGGTCTCATGTGTCTCTGCAACATCATCCCGAATCGTAGAGATTGAGTAGGTCCCGCTCGTCTCTCCAGCTACAATCTCTGCCTGAACAGGAATCGATGCCTGGTAATCCTCATCATCCGCGGTACCACCCGTCAGTGTCAATGGAATCACTACATCGGTGTCCAGCGCCTCGGACAACGTTGCCGTCACCGTGACACCATTCCCCTCATCCACGGGATTGGGAGATGCTGACAGATCTACCGTCACCGCTGCCGGCGACGTAATATCCCGGATCGTCACGAACTGGGAAGACTCTCTGCCCGCCACCAGAAGCGCCGGAGGGAGATCCCCCAATGCGACGATAAAGGTCTCATCATGCATGTCTGTATCCGTGAGCGTCTGGATCTGCCCCGCCCCTTCCGTCTCACCACTACGAATCGTTACCCCTCGAAGTGGAGAGTAATCGCCAGACTCTGGTGGATGAGTGGTTCCATCATTATACACCAATGGAGCCACGACATCTGTTTCCAGCATGCCCGTCAGCGTTGCCGTGATCGTCACCGACTTGCCTTCGTCCACCGGATTCGGAGATGCGGACAGTGTCACTTCCACCGGAGGTGGCGGGTCATTGTCTGCAATTGTGATCTCCACCGAGGAAGGGCTGCCACGCTCTACCCCCGAAGGCAATGCATCAATAGCGACCGTGAACCGCTCATCCCCCTCCGAAACATGGTCATCTTTGATGTCAAGCGTCCCCGACCCGGTCCGGGATCCCCCAAAGATCGTAATGCTTGGAAGAGAGCCATAATCACCCGGCTCCGTCGGCGGCTCGCCCGGAATATCCCTCAAGTTAATCGTCACCGCATCCGGTAATGCCTCTGTCAACGTTGCCCGGACAGTAACTGAATTACCCTCCTCCACCGGGTTCGGAGATGCCGACAAACTCACCGTCACCGGAGTGTTCGGGGAATCATCGTTATCTACAATCGTCAGCGTATGTATCTTCGGGCTTCCCACCGTGTATCCCGTGCCGCTGGCCAGCGTCAGCCTGATGGTCTCGTTAGACTCGTCCTCGGTGTCATCGGTAATCCCGATCGGAATATTCACCGAGGTCCGAGCAGTTGCCACGCAGATCGTCCTGGAACTGGTGTAGTCCGTGTTCCGGGTTGCCGTACCGCCCGTGCCGTAACTCAACGTGAACGGTGCCGCGGGCGCAGGATTGATCCTGACGGCCACATGGTGCGTCCCCTTGTTTTCGGGGGCTCTGGACGAAGATGAAGCAAAGCTCACCTGCGGCTTCGCATCATTGTCCGTGATCGTCAGCGTATGCATGTTCACACTTCCCACCGTGTACTCCGTGCCGTCGGTCAGCGTCAGGATAACCGTCTCGTTGTTCTCCTCTACATCGTCATCGGTAATCACAATCGGAATATTCACCGAGCTCAGACCAGCAGCCACGGAGATCGTCCCGGAATTGATAATGTTGTAGTCTGCGTTTTCGGTCGCCGTACCGCCCAGTGTATAGCTCAATGTGAGGGATGCCCCAGGTGCAGGACTGAGACTGACTTCCACATCGCGCGTACCACCATCTTCGCCCACGCTACCTGCCGCCGAAGCAAAGTTCACCTGCGGCGTATCATTGTCCGTGATTGTCAGCGTGTGTACGTTCGCATTTCCCACCGTGTACCCCGTGCCGTTGGTCATCGTCAGGATGATCGTCTCGGCATCATCATCCACATTGTCATCGGTAATCACGACCGGGATATTCACCGAAGTCGCACCAGCGGCCACGGAGATCATCCCGGAGCCGGTAATGCTGTAGTCTGTGTTTTCGGTCGCCGTACCGCCCAGCGTATAGCTCAATGTGAGGGATGCCCCGGGTGCAGGACTGAGACTGACTTCCACATCGCGCGTACCACCATCTTCGCTCACACTGCCTGCCGCCGAAACAAAGTTCACCTGCGGCGTATCATTGTCCGTGATCGTCAGTGTATGTTCGCTCGGACTCCCCACCGTGTACCCCGTGCCACTTGCCAGCGTCAGGATGATCGTCTCGGCACCCTCGTCCAACGTGTCATCGGTAATCACGACGGGAATGCTCACCGAGGTCGCACCAGCGGACACGGAAACCGTTCCTGAACTGGTGTAGTCTGTGTTTTCGGTCGCCGTACCGCCCAGCGTGTAGCTCACCGTGAGGGATGCCCCAGGTGCAGGACTGAGGCTGACTGCCACATTGTGCGTACCACCATTTTCATCCACGGTGCCCGTAGATGAAGCAAAATGGACCGTAGGCCTATCATTGTCTGTGATCGTCACCTCCACCGAGGAAGGGATGGTAAGCGCGATCCCCGAAGGTAGCAGGTTCTCATCGATCGCCACCATGAACGTCTCATCGTTCTCCTCTGTATTATCATCATGGGTCTGAATCTTCCCGGTACCCTCTTTCTTATTCGCTTTGATTGTGATTGAAGTTAATGAAGTATAGTCGCCAGGATCAACGGCCGTGTCCGTGGTCTGAGCATTGGGGTAGTACAACGGTATCGTTACATCACTGGATGGCGCGTCCGAAATCGTCGCCTTGATCGTTACCGGTTGCCCTTCCTCCACCGGGTTCGGAGATGCCGACAACGTGACCAGGGACAGGATAGTCAAATAAGAGCATAGACATTGTGTGTGGGCGTAGTCTATGTTTGGTTTCCCCACCATAAAACCCCGATTGCTATAGCCCGAACCCGGCCAGCGAGCTTTGAACTTAAATGACTCGGATTCCATCTTCCCCGCCGGGACCGTGACCGTCTTCTCCTTTCTGCCTGGATTATCAAATACTATACTGGCGGGATCATATATCATACTGGCAGGATCAAAAACATATTCCATCATCGCACGAAAATGAATCAAAACTTCAATATCGTAGCTTTGCACCGATGAAACTGTTGCCTTCACGGTCACCCACCTTCCTCCAGGAACCTTATTTGGCGAAACTTCCAAACATATGCGCGGACTCCTATCGCCGTCATTAATCGCCCTCTCCATCGAGGAAGAGCTGCCAAGTTCTATCCCCGGCGGCAACAGATTCCCATCACTCGTCACCATGAGCGTCTCATTGTTCTGGATCTCGGTTACAGCGGATTTCACGTCCCGGGGTATTGGAATTTTTGGCACTGTATTATAGCTCTTACCATCCCCCTCAGGCATATCCTTCTCAAATTTGAGCGGAACCTCTCCGGTGATTAATCTGGTAAACGGCCTTAAAGGTGTTACCGCGAACGTAAGCCTCTCTCCCTTCGGGATCTCTGATGGTTCAGCCGACAAGTTCACGGGGACAGGGCTGGTATCCAAGATCCTCACATCGATGGAGGTTGACTCCCTGATGCCGCCTCCCGATGCCTCAAATATTAGCTCCACCTCATTGTTATCGCTCTGCTGTTTCACGTTCACTGTGACCGTCTGCTCCACATTCCAGTTTGAGTCATCAAACATCAGTTGCGTTGGACTCACCTCCAGGTCCGTACCATCATACCCCGTTATGGTCACCACCACCCCGCCTGAAGGCTGATCACCGAGTTTGATCGCAAATGTTTTTGAATTTCCCTCCAAGATCGCCAAAGAAATCCGGGCATCCCCGGGCGCCTGTTGTAGATCTCTCAATCGGTCTCCCATAGATTCACTTGCATTTGTAGACGGCCCTGAGTTATCCGTACTTGAATCCTGGAGAGGAATAAGTAAAGAGGAAGGATGGGGAAAGAATGCTCTTCCAGATGGTTCTCCTCGACTCACGCCAATCGCTTCAGACGGAGGATTTACTTCGCTCTGCTCCTCAGAAAGCATAAGGCGATGGCTTACAACTTCCTGTTCACTTTCTCCAAGGGCCTGTAAGTGCAAATTTAGCAATGCCTTGGGGTTCTCCACATCGGTATGGATCTGGATTCTCGGCGTTTGCACCTCGCCAAGGACGACAGAAGGCAAAAACAACACCCCAAGACCAACGAGGATCAGGGCATGTGCGGCGCAGTCCACAGGACCGCCGCCCCTGTCATACAGAAAAAATCTTGCCCTTACTTTACCATCATCTTCGCCATTTTGGATCGGAAAATGTACCCCTATGACAATAATGAAATAAAGGGAATTATTTCTACAATATCAAATCTTGATCAGACAAAAATATCTTCAGCGGGAAAATGTATGGGTTTCGGGATGTCCCGGATTGGTTCTATCCCCATTTGTATGGAATGATTAAATTTGGCAAATCAAAATTGATTGACATTTTCATTCAAAAGACTCCGATAGATTTCATGATGCGGTACACCTTGAGACTCAGCTCTGACTGGCAGGTTGATCAGGTGACCATGGATACGGAGGCCCAACGTGTAGATGTGTACCTATGGCATTCGGGGAAGAATCTTGTTTGTCCAGAGACGGGGGAGCGTGGGACGTTGTATGATCCTCGCAGATCGTGGTCTTAGCGTCATCTGGACTGGTTTCAATGCAAGTGTTTTATCCATTGCCGGATTCCCCGGGTAGATGCGGGAATTAAGACGATTCAGATTCTTTGGGTGGATGCATCAAGCCGTGTGGCGTACTTCTTTAAGCGGTGGGCAATTGATTTGTTGAAGGCGACGACGAAGCAGACGAAAACGGCAAAGCTTCTACGGTGCGGATTTAATCAACTCAACCGGATCATGCATTGCAGTGTTGAACGGGGTCTTGATCGGCGGTCCCTGAAGGGAATTGAGCATGTGAGGAGAAGGCCTTAAAGCGGAATCATGTGTGTGCGACAATCGTGCGTGATTCAGCGCGTGATGTGGTCATTGATGTGGGCGAGGGCCGGACTAAAAAAGGCACCATCGCGTTGTCAGAGCGTATCTTTGCGGAGATCAAGGAGGATGTAGAAACCATTACGATCAATATGTTGAAGGCCTTCATCGGGGCTGTAAAGCATGCACTTCCCAAAGCGACCCTGATTCATGATCGCTTTCGCTTAATCCAGTGTCTCAATACAGCGATCAACCGGGTACGCAGGCGGGAGGTGAAGGCCCATCCCGAATTGAAAGGGACTCGTTATGTACTTTTGAAGAATGAAGCCAATCGTACCCAAAAGCAAGATGAGATCTTCAAAGTCATCCAGGAATCGAACCTCCAGGTGGGCATCGCCTGGCGGTTACGCGAAGAATTCAAGGGGATCTTTGAAAGTCCTTCCTTCGCCGAAGTAAAGACGTATTTTGAACTCTGGCTTACCAGTGTTCAAGATGCAGCTGTAACGGAAATGATCAAGATTGCAGAGATGTTTGAACGACACTTTGACGGCGTCTGCAATGCTCTTTGTCATGCACAGTCCAACGCCAAAGCATGCAACGGCAAAATCCAAGAGATCAAAACCATCGGTAGAGGGTACAGAACGTTTGAAAATTTCAGAGTTGCGATCCTTTTCTTCTGCGGAGGAATGGACATCTACCCACAACATTCGGGATAGAACCTCTTTTTCAAACGAGTTCTTACAGAGGGGAATCCGAATCCATCGGGATGGCCGCTCCTTCTATTCGTGACGGCCATATTAATTGGAAGGACAGTATTGTACTATCGTGCCAAAACAGGGCCGCTCGAAAATCAAGGAGTCGATTGACTCTTAAAGCAGATCAGTTGATACCTGCAGGTCACCACGCAATCCCATAGTCATCTCCATGATCGCTCGCACCACCCCATAGGGTACCATGCTTCCGGTCAAACTGGATTGCAGTAATCGGCCCACTGGTGCGTGTACCGAACGTAAGGCGGTAATTCATGTCCCGGAGCTCTCGCTGAACCCAGTCGGGGATTTCGTTATTCAGCAAAAGGCGTCCTGGGCGAATCTCATGCTCGCCAAAGGATCCCCGTAGTTGAAAGCTGTTGATGTTGGCCGCCTCTACTGCTTCCTGCACATTCATGCCGAATTCGACGATATTCAGGAAAAACTGGAGCAGGTTCTGGTCCTGACCATCACCACCCTGGACTGCAAAGGACAGGTAGGGAAGTCCGTCTTTGAGTGCCATTCCCGGAGTCAGCGTTGCACGTGGCCGTTTGCCCGGCTCGGGCAGGTTGTATGGATTCTCGGCGGGATCCAATACAAAACTTTGCATCCGCTGGCTTAATCCAACTCCAGTTTCCCCGGCAATGACCGCAGGGATCCAACCACCGCTTGGCGTAATTGAGACAACCCAACCTTCCGCGTCAGCAGCCTGAATGGAAGTGGTTCCCGCATAAAAATCAGACTCATAGGAGATTTCGCTTCCGTAATCGGTGCTATCCGCTGCCCATTGATCCAGGTAATGCAGATAAGGGTTTTCCTCTCCCTGAAACGGATACGGATCTCCAGGCTTGATCTTCGGATCGTTCTCGTTCCAATTGATCGTTTGTACACGGGCGTTGGCATACTCTTTGGAAAGTAGTCCTTCCATTGGTTCGGCAGGGGGATAGTACGGATCTCCATAATAGAAGTCGCGGTCGGCAAAGGCCATGTTCATCACCTGGTACAGTGCATGGATGTAGCGGGTACTGTTGTAACCCATTGCCTTGAGATCCATGGTTTCGAGCATGTTCAGTGCCTGTAGCATCACAGGTCCCTGCACCCATGATGTAAGCTTATAGACCTGGATCCCTTTGTAATCCGTCTTCACCGGCTCTTCAATATAGACCTGCCACTGATCCAGATCCTCCATTGTGATGAGTCCTCCTTGCTCCTGGGTCCCACGAACGATCTCTTCAGCTATATCACCCCTGTAGAAGCGGTCATAGGCGGTATAGATGGCTTCTTTACGTGATTTTCCTGCTTCAAGAGCGGCTGATTCCGCTTCAACGAGTTTACGTAGTGTCTCTGCCAGATCGGCCTGTACGAAAAGCTGTCCTTCTCTTGGAGCAGGATTCTCATCATCCGTGTTTGGCAAATAAACCGATTTTGAGTAGGGCCAGTCGGCAATGCGCTCGGCGTGATTTTCGATGGATTGCACCGCCGATCGTTCAATTGGATACCCCTCGGCCATCTGAATACTGGGTTCCAGGACATCCTTGAGACTCAGCGAGCCATACTCTGCGAGCATGACCATGAGTCCGCCGGGTGTGCCGGGGGTGACCGCTGCCAACGGACCGTATTCGGGGGGATACTTGAGGTCCTGATCTTTATAAAACTCGGTGGTTGCTCCCGTTGGAGCGACCCCCAGGGCGTTAATGCCGACCACTTTTTTCTGGTTCGGGTCATAAATCAATGCCTGCGTTTCGCCACCCCAGCTCAGTACATCCCACATCGTGCTCGTTGCTCCGAGCATCGCACAGGCTGCGTCGACGGCATTTCCTCCTTTTGCGAACATCATGGCCCCTGCGGTGGCTCCGAGCGGTTTGCCTGTGATTGCAACCCAGTGACGACCATGCAGCACTGGTTTGGCGGTGCGTTGTGCTTGTGCAGATACGGCAATCATGCAGCAGAGAAGTAGTAATTGGATTTGGCGAATAAACATGTGTGTGTGGTTTTTCGAATCGGGTTGTTGTTCAAAAGCGCGTTTTCTAACGCAATCATTTGGATTGCACCCTATTAATATACTTTACTCCCAGGAGCTTCTTGGGGACCCTCCTTATTGACTGGTAGGAAAATGGGCACAATAGGGTGGCAAGGGATCCGCCCTACTGGTTACCATATCTCCATTAATGCCATACCCATGAGGGATTGTAACCAAAAATCCAAGCCGTGTTACAGACACGGCAATTGGTCGCAATTCCATAAAAGATCACCCCGCATGTTGATCCACTACAGAGCGAGGGAACTAGGTGAGGCGTGGATCCAATGGCAGCGGTGGAGCTTTTGCCGGTATTTCAGAGCTTGCGCCGGGATGATTGGGATAAATCTAGGTTGGGTAGAACATGCCCCATACGATCCCGCTTCGTACGCAAATAACCCGCATTTTCCTGATTGGGCGGGATCTCAATTGCTACGCTTTCGGTGATCTCCAGCCCATATCCGTCCAACCCGACACGCTTGGTCGGATTATTGGTCAATAATTTCAGTTTTCGTATTCCCAAGTCGCGAAGGATCTGACATCCGATACCATAGTCCCGATGATCCATATCAAAGCCCAGTGCCTTATTTGCCTCCACCGTGTCCAGTCCCTGTTGATCCTGTAATTCGTAGGCCCGCAATTTATTCAGAAGGCCGATTCCACGCCCTTCCTGCTTCATGTATAGCACAACTCCTGTCCCCTCTTCTGCGACACGTTGCATTGCTGTATGCAACTGATCCCCGCAATCACAGCGAATAGACCCAAACAGATCCCCCGTCACACACTGGGAATGTACCCGTGTTAAGACGGAATCATCTTCCGTCCATTCCCCCATGCACAGTGCCAGGTGGGTGTCACCGTTGGACTCATCTTCGTAGGCGACAAGATTAAACAGGCCATACCGCGTTGGAAGCCGGACAGATGCCACACGCTGAATCAGAGACCGCCGTACCATGCGAAAAGCAACCAGATCGCTGATCGTAATGATTCGCATGTCATGTTCACGGGCAATCTTGAACAGCTCAGGAGTCCGCGCCATCGTACCATCGGCATTCATGATCTCAACAAGCACTCCAATCGGGGCGAGGTCGGCAAGTCGCACGAGATCAACCGTAGCTTCGGTGTGTCCGGTTCTTCGGAGCACGCCCCCCTTGCGGGCAATCAGCGGGAAGACATGTCCAGGGCGTGCAAAATCGTCCGCTTTTGATGTGTCGCTGGCAAGTGCCTGGATGGTTGCTGCGCGATCAGATGCACTGATGCCGGTTGATGTGCCATGGCAATAGTCTACCGGTATCGTAAAGGGAGTACTGTACAGACTGGTGTTCTCCTCAACCATCAGGTGGAGATCAAGGGCAGCAGCACGTTCTGGAGCCATCGGAACACAGATCAACCCGCGACCCTCATGAGCCATGAAGTTGACCAACTCGGGGGTAACTGCAGATGCCGCTCCGACAAAGTCGCCCTCGTTTTCGCGGTCTTCGTCGTCCACCACGATCACCAGACGACCCGCACGTATCGCTTCAATGGCAGACTCAATCGAGTCAAAGGTTTCCGTACCTGGAATTCCCATTCAGGCACGTTACTGCTTAACGGATGCAAGCGATTGCTTATCAATGCGGAGCTTGATCCCTCCGTCTACATCCAGTAAGACACTTGTGGCCCCGTCTTCCACCTGGTGAACCTTCCCGTGGATTCCGCCGGCGGTTATGACACGGTCTCCTTTTCGGACCGCTTCAATCATTGCTTTGCGCTTTTTCTCACGCTTTTGTTGCGGGCGGATAATGAAGAAATAGAATACAACGAAAATGAGGATGAGCGGCAAAAACATGCCTAATCCTCCAAAGCCTGAAGTGGGTGCCTCTTGAAGCAGGAGTGCAAAGGGCCAGTACATGAGTATCAAGGGATCAAGAAATTATATATATAATAAAGAAGGGTAAGCTAACCGCATCGCGTCGCTTCGACCTCCTACCGCTGCTGCCTTCCGGCCCTGACGGGGTTCAGAGGGAGCTGACCGTACGGGACTCACCCTTCAGCCCCGTCTACCCTCCTGTGCAGTGACGGTTCCGCATTCATATCTGCTCAAGTCCGTCCACATTAACGGACACATGAAGTTCACGTCCGGTTGAGGGAGCCATTCGGAGGATCGAACGAATGTCTTCCTGAAGAGATTGATAGGTCTTCGGTGCCTTAATGATGAGAAAGTAGCGGTACTGATGCTCCACGCGTTTGACGTATGGCTGCTCCGGGCCCAATACGGAAATGGCAGAAGGCAACTGGTCAAGCAGCAGGGTCCTCCATTTATTTGCAAGATCCTCAACCGCCGGCTGTGGTGCACCCCGAACCTGGATCCCGACGATGCGGCCAAATGGGGGGTAGTTCAATTTTTGCCGGTGCTGCATCAGAATCTGAGCATAGCCATGAAAGTCATGTGTCTGCAGGAAGGAAAAGATTGGGTGTGATGGACGTCGAGTCTGGAGTAAAACCTCACCGGGCAGGTCTGCTCTTCCCGCTCTTCCCGCAACCTGCATGAGCAGTTGAAAGGTTCGTTCCTCACTCCGAAAATCCGGCAGCCGAAGCCCTAAGTCACAGTTGATAACGCCCACTAAGGTCACTCGGCCGAAGTCGAGCCCCTTGGCAACCATCTGCGTGCCAATCAAGATATCTGCCCCACCCTCTGCGAAAACGCTAAGAATTTCATGGTGGGCATCCTTGGTTCGAGTGCTGTCACGGTCCATTCGAAGAATTCTGGCAGTCCGAAACAATTCGCCAAGTTCTTCAGAAACGCGCTGGGTCCCGCTGCCCAGTGGAGCAAATGCTGGTGTTTCGCATTTGGGACAGTCAATCAGGAGGGTGCGCACATATCCGCAGTAGTGACACCGGAGCCGGTTCTCTCCCTGGTGATACGTCATCGATACACTGCAGGCGATGCACTGCGGCACAAAACCACAACTCTGACATTCCAGGATGGGTGCATATCCGCGGCGATTCTGTAGAAGAATCACCTGCTCTTTTCGTTCCAGGCGAGCTCCAATCGCCTCAAGCAGAGGGGTAGACAAGGGGCCACTTAGACCGTTCTCTTCGCGTTCATGGCAAAGATCAATGATTCGAATTGTGGGAAGAGATGCGGCGGAGCGGTTCTTCGTGGGTGCACGCTCCGGCATGGACAAGAGCATATACTTGCCCTGCTGCACATTCACCAGGGTTTCCAGCGATAAGGTTGCAGAACCCAGTACACAAATACATTTTGCCATCGTCGCACGCATGACGGCAACATCTCTGGCATGGTAGCGGGGAGCGGTCTCTCTCTGCTTGTAGGAGCCGTCGTGCTCTTCATCTACAATGATAAGTCCAAGATTTTTTACCGGTGCCAGAATCGCAGACCTTGGTCCTATGACCACACGATATCGGCCCGCACGAATTTGCTGCCAGACATCATGACGCTCTCCCTGTGCCATGCGGGAGTGGAGAACTGCAACGGTATCTCCAAAGCGGGCCCGAAAGCGATGTACCGTTTGCGGGGTGAGGGAGATTTCAGGTACGAGTATGATGGCCGTTTTGCCAAGGGAGAGAGTGGTTTCCAGTGCAGATAGATAGACCTCCGTTTTCCCGCTTCCAGTCACGCCGTGAAGCGCGAATGTTTGATAGGTCTGTGTTTTGACTGCATCTTGGAGTGTTTTCGCAGCCGCGGCCTGGGATGGATGAAAATTTGGGGCCTTGCTGGATGGGGTTGTTTCTGAGCGCATCCATTCCGGGATGCGAAAGACTTGCTTTTCAATGATTGAAAAGATTCCCCGCTTTCCAAAGGACAGAACGGTTTGCCGGCTTGCACCACAAGCCTTCTGAAGCTCCGACAGTGAGATCTCATTCTGCCCGGATTCAAGAGAAGAGATGAGCTGGTCAATGATTTCCTTTTGTTTCTTACCCCGAAACTGCGGCTTCAAGTCACGCAGGCCATCAACCGCGCGGAATGCGGGTGCAAGAGAGATAAACTCCCCGGTCTTCGTACGGACTGTTGGATCCTGGAGCTCGACGGTTTTCCGCAGTGCTCCCTGGGATTCCGCCCGGATAATCTCCTGTTCGGAAATACGCAGACCGATGCGCTTCAGTTTGGCAGGAGTCGTTTTGCGGTGCTTCATCAGGTGCACCTGCAGTTCGGGAGAAATTCCCGCCCAGTGCAGGTCTGACTCGGAAGCCAGATAATACACGATCCGCTCTTTTGTCTGCATCCCCGCCGGGAGTGCTGCGCTGAGTGATTCTCCCCAGGCACAAATATAGTACCGTGATATCCAGCGGGTCAGTTGAAGGAGTTCCGGGTCAAATAAGGGTTCAGGACTCACGGCAGCGCGCACGGCTCTGAGTCTCATGCCCTCACGGACCTGTACGTCGAGTCCAGTAACAATCCCCGTATAGGTACGGTTGCGCACGGGAACCAGAACTAGCGACCCTACCTGTACGGATTCCTCAAGTTCGCCGGGTAATTCATAGGCGTATACCTTGTCCACAGGAATCGGCAAGGCAACACCAATGGTGCGCGACATTTCCGGCGGGCGCTATTTTGAGGAAGGAGGCTCTTCTGGATCGTAGAGCATGCCTGTGCAGAGACACATGTTCCGCTTCATCCGCGTCAACACATCATAATTAGGGCAGCTCTGACATCCCTGCCAGAACTCATCGTCATCCGTAAGTTCACTGAACGTTACCGGTTTGTAGCCTAACTCAGAGTTGATTTTCATCACGGCAAGACTGGTCGTAATGCCAAACAGCTTGGCTTTTGGGTAGAGTGTTCTTGAAAGCTCAAACGCCCGGCGCTTGATCCGGCGTGCAAGCCCTTGTCTGCGAAAAGCAGGAGAGATAATGAGCCCCGAGTTGACCGCGTACTTTCCATGATCCCACGTCTCAATGTAGCAGAAGCCAGCCACTTGATCATTTGCACCAAGTGCAATCACGGCCTTTCCCTCTTTCATTTTGGTACGAATATACTCGGGGGCACGTTCAGCGATGCCGGTACCTCGTTGCGCTGCTGCCGTTTTAATCAGGTGACAGATTTCGTGCGCAAACCGAAAATGTTCAGTCGTTGCAATGACAATTTCGACAGATGCCGAAGCCTCTACAATCGGGAGCGCTATGGGAGTATATAAGAGCACTGAGAAAAATGATTTTATGCTAGCTCAGCGTGTAAGCATAAAACAGAAAGCTGTTCCATTGAACGTATATGGGATGCGACGCGTTGATAGGTCGAACTTTGTCTGCGACCAATGCAAGAATGTCCTTCATGTGCTCTGGAAGTGGATCGCGCTCTGGACGTATGTCCGTATTGCGCCTATGAATTTCCGCGTCAGACCCGTAGCCGAATGGTTATGGTCTGGGTCATGGCACTGCTTTTAATCTGGCCTTTACTTGAACTCATAAAACTGATCTTCTGATGATTCGTCCTTTTCGTGGACAATACTCTCCCGACATCTTTATGCGTGATTACTGGCAGAAACGCCCGCTGATCCTGCAAAATGCCTTCAAAAAATCCAGTTTCAATATTCATCGGGACGACGTATTTCAGATGGCGGTCAGCGCTGAGTTCGATTCGCGCGTGATTGAAGAAGACCCTATGGAGCAGTCATGGGAATTATTCGCCGGACCATTTGAATGGGAGGATCTCGAGAGTTTCGAGGAGCTCTCATACTGGACACTGCTGGTACAGGATACAGAGCGGGAACTGGATCAGATGCGCCAGCTGCTTGAATTATTTCGATTCATCCCCAACTGGCGTCTGGACGATGTTCAGCTAAGCTACGCGGCTCCAGGAGGAAGCGTAGGCCCCCATGTGGACAGTTATGATGTCTTTCTTATTCAACTCAGCGGTGAGCGGCGTTGGAAAATTGAAAATGCTCCGATCACCGATGATCGGCCAATGAGAGAGGATACATCCATGCAGCTTCTGAAAGAGCTTCATCCAGATCAGGAATTCGTTGCCAAGCCGGGGGATATGCTCTATTTGCCACCCAAATTCCCTCATTGGGGGATTGCTGAGGGGACATGCATCACGGCAAGTATCGGATTCAAGGCTCCCGAAACGGGTATGTTGCAGACGGCTTTCTCGGACATGACCGGAGGGTTTGTTGATCGTGTCCATATCCCAAGGAAATTCGTGGATCCGGCTGGCCTGCAAACGGACGATCCGGGCCGGGTCAGCGATGCACCGCTTGACTGGTTTCAGAACGAAGTGCGACGGATTGCGGAGGATCGGGAAGGCCTTGAACGAGTCTTTTGTAGTGCGATGACGCATCCCGTTCGGGAAAACTGGCCAGGGATGGCGAAGGACCCTGTACCCTCTGCTGAAGAGATTCTGGATGATCTCCGGCAGGGGAGTACGTATGTGCGACTTACCCCAGCGTGTATGGTTTACCGGGAATTTGATGACTGCATTCGGATCTATGCACTCGGAATTGAATGCCATCTAAAACTCGAGTCAAAATCATTTGCGCAATTGCTAACCGGAACAGAGATACTTAATTTTGACTCCCTCAAGTCCTATCTTTGGGATCAGGAGGTTCTGGAACTCATGCAGTTTTTACTTGATTCGATGATCCTGATCAGAGTAGAGGGATCGAATTGATGGGGCAATCATGGAAGTGTAAACAGCGTCGGGCTTGTGGGGATTTCAAGGTGTTCACGGTGCGCCAGGACGATTGCGAATCTCCACGGACTGGCCAGATCCATCCGTTCTACGTGCTGGAGGCCTCCGACTGGGTCACGATCGTTCCTGTAACTCCAGAAGGCAAACTTGTTTGTATCCGGCAGTGGCGGCCGGGGACCTCGGCCGTTGAATTGGAGTTGCCCGGGGGGATCATTGATCAGGGTGAATTCCCCGAAGAGGCGGCTGCCCGTGAATTGCGTGAAGAAACCGGCTATGCAGCCGAGGCACTCATTCGGCTGGGTTCCATGTCCCCGAATCCCGCGATCCTCACAAACCGGTGTCATTTTTTTCTGGCCAGTGATGCAATCCCTCACGGACAGCAGGAACTTGACTCAGCAGAGGAGATAGATCCTGTTCTGATTGATCAACCCATGATCCCGAAATTGATTGCCGATGAAACACTGCGTCATGGTATTATTATCGCAGCACTTTATTACTACGACTTGTATCTGAAAAGTGGAAGAGCGTAAGGAACATCAGGTTTCATGGAACTCACGCCGTGAGTTTCTCAACAGGATTTTGTTTGAATCTACATCTCCGCTTGGGCGGGGAAGCGATATCGCACTCTTTATTCTCATTGTCGCCAGTGTGGTTGCTGTCCTGTTGGAGAGTATTGATCAGGTAAAAGTTCGCTATGGGGACCTGCTCATTGGCTTGGAATGGGTCTTTACAGTGGTCTTTACCATTGAGTATGGCCTGCGGTTATACTGTTCCCGGAATCCCTCGGGATACGCTCGCAGCTTCTTTGGGACAGTGGACCTGATTGCGGTGATTCCAACGTACGTGAGTCTGCTGATTCCCGGGGCCCAGGCATTGATTGTTATCCGAATTCTTCGCCTGATGCGTGTATTTCGTGTTCTAAAGCTGGTCCGCTACAGCAGGGCCGGGCTTCACTTACTCTATCTGCTTCAGGAGAGTTGGCAGCGAATATGGGTGTTCGTACTCGCACTGTCTTTACTTGTCACTACACTGGGTTCCATGATCTATCTGATCGAGGGGCCTGAAAATGGATTTACCAGCATTCCCCTGAGCATGTACTGGGCCGTGGTGACATTGACCACCGTTGGGTACGGAGATATCTCTCCTCAGACGCCCGTGGGGAAGTTCCTCGCGGCGATGGTGATGGTGATCGGTTATGCGATTATTGTGATGTCCATCAGCCTATCCGGTCGTAATTTCAAACGAACGACCCCATGCATACGCTGCCGGGAGACAAGGTTGGAGAAAGGATCTGAATTCTGCAAGTACTGCGGACACAAGTTCCACCAGCACTAAATGACTACTTCGGCGGCCGGGTCGCGCATATTATAGCTCGACGACATCACCCGGCCATACGCACCGGTCATCGTGATCAGCAGGATATCACCTTCCATCGTCTCGGGGAGTCTGCGTGCGCGTCCCAGGATGTCGCCGGTTTCACAAATAGGTCCAACGATATCTGCCGTCATGCTTGGAGTCTCACCCAGTTTGGTCAGGTTGACAATGCTGTGATACGATCCATAGAGTGCGGGACGGATCAAAGAGTTCATCCCGGTTTCCACCCCGACGTAACATGCCGATCCTTTACGCTTGACCTGTGTGACACGTACTAAAAGCACACCACTCTCTGCAACAAGGTATCTCCCCGGTTCAATCCATAGTTCAAATTGAGAGTAGGTTTCACGGAATTGCTGGAGACTCTCTTCCAGGACTGCGAGGTTCAGTGGGACTGCCCCTGGTTTTTCCGGCACCCCGAACCCTCCGCCGACATTCAAGTGGGTGACCTGAGGGAATTTTTCTGCGATTGAAGCCAGAGCATACGCGGTAGAACTCCATGTGTCTGGCGTTAAGATGCCACTGCCCACATGCGCATGCAGGCCTGTAATCCGAATGTCATATTCTTTCACAATGTTCTGGAGCAAAGGCAGATCTTCTGGAGCGACCCCAAATTTTGATGCAGAGCCAGCTGTACGCACATATTTGTGATGCCCGCGGCCATGCCCTGGATCAACCCGAAGGATCACCGCACGACCCCGAAAGACCTCCGGCCAAAGTTGGAGGGCTCTCACATTGCCAACCGTCACATGACCTGCCAACTCATATCCCAGCGAAAATTCTTCTTTGGGGACGAAGTTGGGAGTAAAGAGAATTCGATCAGGGTCAATATCAGGGAAAAGGTGCCTGATATAACGCAACTCCCCCGGGGATACACATTCAAAGCCAATTCCACGTTCATAAATTACTTGTAGCACTTCTGGATTCCAGCACGCCTTCATAGCATAAAAGGATCGGTCAGCACTTTGGAGGACCTGCATGCGGGATACGGTATGATGCAGGCTCTCCCGGTCATATACGTAACAGGGAGCTGATTCAGATGCTAATTCAAGTAGCTGGGGGCGCCGCGTTTTCCACCAGGATACCGGTAATGAGGCATCTGGTGCGTCGAATAATTCACGGTAGGTGGGACCAAAGAGATCATCTGGGCCAATTTGGCTAAATATCTGGCTGTGCAGCTTATTGGTCAGTCGCTGTGCATGCAGGTTGTCAACGACAAAGGTAAAATTCAAGTCACTGGCGGCCTGGGTGACCAGATAAATTTTTTGCTCATCCAGGACCTCAAGTGCAGGGCCCAGTTCATGCAGAACACTGCGGATATTTTGTCCAACCATACTGACCGCGGCGCATCCGTTGATACATTTTGCTCGACAGAATTCATTCAAATCGGCCAGTAGTGCCTCAACCACAGATTCTTCAAGAGAAAACCCATAGACAGAATCAATGGAAAGCGTCACGTTTGTTTCTGAGGTGGCGACCATTCCAATCGAAAGCCCCTGTCGCTCAAATGCTGTGCAAATCTTTGCCAGAAACCCAACGGAGTGCCACATGCGTGGAGTTTCAACGGCAATGAGGGTCAGATCAGTACATGCAGCGATGGCCTTGACCTGGGCACCATAGCTGTGTGTTTCTGCACTGATTATGGTTCCATCCAGATCAGGATTTGTGGTCGAACGCACATGGAGGGGGATTTTTTGGGGACGCAGCGGCTCAATGCAGCGGGGATGAAGGATTTCCGCGCCGGAGCTGGCAAGCTCCTGGGCTTCACTGTATTCAAGTTGTTTCAGTAGGCGTGCGCCTGGAACATGCCCTGGGTTGGCAGTGAACATCCCTGGGACATCGGTCCAAATCTCCAGTCGCATGGCCTCCAGTTTACTTGCAAAGTAGGCGGCCGATGTGTCAGAGCCTCCCCATCCGGTCAATACGGTCCGGTCCTGTGCGTCACTGGCAATAAAGCCTTGTGTGATGAAGATGTCTGTATCAACCTGCTGGAGTTCAGGATCTGGATCATGGTTACATTGAGCAGACAGAAACTCTTCATGGGGAAGAATACGCGGGATGGGTTCGGATTTCAGGATTGTACGTGCATCCATCCAATGGATTTGAAGATCCTGTGTTTTGAGGAATGCAGCCCCCAGTGTGGTGAGCATGAGCTCACCCATTGACAGAATCCGTGCGTGCAGGGGTGGCCCGACATCACGGGTCAGCGAAGCTCCATAGGCGAGCCGTTCCAATTCCTGAAGTAATTCCTGAAGCAGCACTTCGCCATCAAGTCCGAGCTGATGGGCCAGTGCAAGATGTCGTTTACCGATGGCGGTCAGCGACTCTTCGTAGTTTCCATGCAGGGCAGCATCAATCAATCCTTCCAGTGCGCGTGAGGTGCCCGAGGCTGCCGAGCACACCACGCATACCCGCTCCCCATCTGCTCGGCGTGTCCGGACAATACGAGCGATCGTATCCCAGTTCTCTCTCGAGGAGACACTTGTGCCACCGAACTTAAGTACGACCCAGGGACTCACCGTACAACAGGTTTTTAATTTGGGATGGTATACTCTTAAGTGGCGCGAAGCATTCAAGTTCTTTTTGGTATTTTCATCAACCGCGCTCCAGGCGTTGGCCAAGCGGCAATCTGCTCGCACGGCCCTTCCTACCCGTAGATGATTTTTTCGTTTACAAAGTCATTGCGGAATTTGCCTTCTGGATCCTGAGCCAGAACCAGTGCCGGGAATTGAGCGTGTCCTGGATAGCACTGTCTTGTACCACAAAGCAGGACGAGGGACATATTAGACCGGCCGATGATGCATTGTCTACTCGCATACAGCGTCCCCGGTCCAAGTTCAATTTAGACAAGCCTACATGCCAGTGTACAGTTTTCGAACAACTGACTTGGAAGGTGTTAGGATAGTGAGGGAGAGAAATACCGCGGACCTCATGTATTGGATACTGTTGTTGATACGAGACGTAACAGCATACTTGGAATGGACCGGCACTCTCACACAAACTAATTCGAGTCATCACAGCTTCCGCCTAGATTTGCCTGCTCATCTGTCCACTCCCTCCCTTGTCCATCACTACGAAAAGTTTTATGTGTGATCCCTGCGAAAAACCCCAATCCATTTTCTACATTTGTAATGACAGGGACCGGACGGGGGCTCGCAAGAAAATACTCGTAATCAAAGCCAGTGGATCGCCAATCAGAAATGTCGTAATCCCATAGCTCTTGACTCCAGTTGCTCACAATTATCATAAAGTACGGAGCAACTTGTACATAATATCGCACTTGCACCGTGAGGTTGATCTTAACAACTTCCTGCTCAAATAGCTGGTCAGAAAAATAGACAGCGGGAATACCTCCAGCGGTTGAACCGGAGAATTCAGAGGCATCTTCAGCCTCTGCCGGAGTGGGGTACAAACCCTGAAAAGAGCTCTCAAGTCTACCTGGGAGCAATCCAGTTTCCTAGATTCTCCAGGGGCGGCAAATTATCAAAGCGTCTCCTTTCTGCGCACTTCGGATATACCTGCAGAACTTCTATGCTGTACCGGTGACTTCCTGTCTGATCTTCCAAAGATAAGGTTACTTCATACAATCCGACGTTGTACCGGTCAGGTTCCTGAAGCTCTTCTATTGAATCCAAAATACACGGTTAATCCGGGTGCAGACGACTTTGCCTGTACAGGTGTAAACGATGGCGCATCTACCATCCAGTGTATATTCGGTATCCGGGACAGGTCGAAGACCCTGAAAAGATTTGTAAATCCCATCTTCCACATGGAGAAGGCGCTCAGTCATCCCTTGTCCATCGGTAATGGATACGTCAGCGTTCAAAATATACTGCTCCTCCCAGTTTAAAGCGTCATTATAGGGAATGCTTTGCTGAAGATACACCGTCCAGATACTATCTGGGGTGAATACCGAATTCACCACTATTTTGGGCGAATAGGAATCTGGGAAATCCAACTCCACGGGGGAGATGCAACCAGAGAGAAAAGACAAAATTACGAGAATCGCAAGTCGCATGAATCAGAACTCGATCTGGTACGATAGTGCAGGGATGAGCTGAAAAAGACTCACCTGATTCCATTGGATTGTATCTTCATAATCTATCTCGGGATATATAATCGTTGGATTTTGACGACTATATGCATTGTATACTCCGAATACGAACGTCCGCTTGCCCCAGCTCATTTGTTTTTTGAACTGCACGCTTACATCCAATCGGTGAACCGAAGGGGCTCTGGCTGAATTAATGGGTCCATAGTCTAGAAAATTAGGCAGTTCAGAGGTATTAATCCGTGCATAATATCGACCGGCAGGTACCCAAACGGGGTATCCACTCCCATACACCCACGAAGCACCGAGTGAGATGCGTGGACTTGCCTGATAGTTGAGCACGATTGAAATGTCGTGTCGACGATCATAGTTATCTGGAAAACTCAAGCCTCCGTTCAGATTTGAAAACGTCTTTGATGCCTTGGCCAACGTATAGCTAACCCACCCACTGAGCCTTTGCTGCCGTCGCTCAACCAGCACTTCAAGGCCATAACTGGCACCCTCGCCAAACTCCAGGAGTGCAGGCCATCCCAAAGCAGGTGCCTGATACGCGTGGAAATGTTCCTTGAATTCGGTCAGTCCGTGCGTTCGCTTTCTGTACACTTCCAGCGATACATCAATGGAATATCTTGGGAAACTTTGTGCAAGGCCTATGGCAACTTGCGTGCTGCGTTGCGGTGGGATGCCATCCATCGCAGGGATCCATCGATCCTGAGATAGAGTACTGCCTAACTGGGTAAGGAGGTGGAGATACTGCTTCATCAAGGCATAGGACAGCTTGATGGATGAATTCTTTTTCAGAGCAATATTGGCCCCAATCCGAGGCTCTAGAGCACCCCATAGTTTCCCATCCCCGTGTGCAGATGAAATGCGGAGTCCCGTGTTGGTCCGCACTTTGGGACTGATTTGAAATTCATCCTCCAGGTAAACCGCAAACTCATTTAACAAAAACTGTTCACCCGATTCTGTTTGCATGTTCAATTGAGGTTGCTGGTCACTAATGATCTGGTCCAGCGTACTTTCGGGAGACAGCCGATGGTTAACGTATTCAACTCCGCCACGCAGGTAGTGCCGCTGACTGGCTGCATACTCCAACTCTAGGCGAGTTGAAATATCAAAGATGGAAGAGCGCCACCTCCTTGCATAGATCTCAGACCCGACATCCGGTAAATCCTCCCTCTGCTTATGCTCCTGGGTCATACGATAGTTCGTAACCCCTGCAATCAGGTTGGCGAATATTTTGTCCCCGATGAGACGGTTCCAGCGAATGGAAACTAGGCGATTTCCCCATTTATGAATCTGGTCAAGGTCCGAGCTTATGTACGGAATCCCTTCCGCCCGTTCCCGATACGTGAGTGCATCCTCTCCCAGATAGCCGCTTACATGCACATGATCTCGACTGCTGATGATGTAATTCGCCTTGAAGTTCAAATCATGAAAATAGCCCCCATACGTCTTTCCTTTAGACTGAAACCATCGTGTAAACAGATCGAGAAATGTTCGGCGACCTGAAAATAGAAAAGACGCCTTGTCTCGGGCCAGAGGTCCCTCGATCAATACTTTTGATGTGAGAGTCCCCAAAACGCCTTCTCCGGCAAAGCGTTTGCGACTTCCATCCTTCATCGTAAAATTAACAACGGAAGAAAGACGTCCCCCATAGCGGGCTGGAAATCCGCCCTTGATCAATTCAACACTTTTCAACGCCGATGAATTAAACACGCTGAAAATACCCAATACATGAGTCGGATTGTAGACCGTCTGTCCATCCAGAAGGATCAGGTTCTGATCTGCCCCTCCGCCACGAACATAAATTTGGCTGAACCCTTCGCGCCCGCCTTGCAGGCCTGGTAACAATTGAAGTGTTCTGAGCACATCTGATTCCCCAAAAAGCACCGGAATCTCTTCAATCTGCTGTATGGGCAAGGTGTGCTGACTCATCTGGACACGGCTTGCAAGGGTCTCTCCTTCCGAGGTCACGGCGATCTCATCCATTAAGACAATCCGCGGATCCAGGGAAATAACCAGCACTGTGTCTGCGCTCAGGCTTAAGTCAATCATCGCAGACTCATACGACACATGTGATACTGAAATCCAAGATCCCAAGGCAGGTACATTTAGACTGTAGAAGCCGTATTGGTTGGTGATTACTCCGGCTCTTTGCTCCTCTAAGTATAGATGTACTCCAGCTATCCGTTCGCCGCTTTCCGAATCCTCGACATATCCGCTGATCCGATAACTTTGTGCTTCTACGTAATTGAACAGTCCAGCAAGGAGCAAACAGGCAGGTCCCAGTAAACCAGCAGCGCAGTGACGTCGCAAACGAGATATGCCTCTAAAATGATTGTGACTGAATTTCACTGGCGATTCAATTATTGTTAGGTGCAGACCAAGCCCGGTACCCGTCGCATGATCTGGCAAATACCCTTCTGCCCTTCGCGAAAATATGATCAATACTGTGAGTGAGACTTATTTCTATCTCAACAAGCGATTGATCACGATCTGTTACGAACGTTTTTCGGATTTCCTCAGCATGACGCTTGATCCACCCCACAGGCTTCGTAGATTTACTCGTTGCTCCCTCCTCCCTAGAAGAAAATGTGCCGCTTATCTCTATTCTGTTGACTTTATGATGCCTCCAGCGTCTGAAAAATCTCCAGTTCCTTATTTTCTGGCTTTCCAATTCAGTTCCAGCGGATCTGTGAATCCCCCAATTATTTATCCAGATACTGCCTTTCATACGATACCTGTATTTATCGCTTTTCCATCCTTTACCAAAGTACACGTAGCATTCACCGCGCCCCATGGCATCCATGTTTTTACTTGGATTCGCTGGTACGTCAGCAATCCTGGCTATTTTGTATTTTGCCAAAGGAGCTGTACTTGATAGAGTTACCTGACTTCCTCGTAGTACGCTGCTCTGTCCCATATCTGAACCTGCCTTCTTAGGGATCAAAGCATGGTTAATATGTGTACTGTACACATAATCTCTTGTCACCTGGTAGATCGTATCCGCGATCTGAATCATCCCCTCTTGATTCAACAAGGTTTCGAAGACAGGGTCTTCGACAATACGATCAATCTCCAAACTGTCGTTATCTGAGTATTGAAATTGATTGATAAGCTCGTCAAATTCTGTACGCAAAGAACGAAATGGAGAGAGTTTTACCTCAAATTCATCAAGACCATCATCTTTTTGGCTGTCAATCAAATAGTCGGCCACTGCATCGAAATCCACCCTAGTCTTGAAGTACAGCATCCCATCCTTGACCTGTGGCACCGCTGGGATTTCCAATGAAGTAGGAACTAAGGAATTCTCAGGCAGAGACTCAATCTCCACCATGTTCTCGCATCCTGCTAAAATCAAAAATACTACGACAGCACTAACAATCAATCGCGACCCAATTGCAGTAATGCTCGGTTGCACTAACAATTTGTATAGTACGTGAGCAGTTAAACTAGTAGTCCGTTTTTCCATTTAATTTTCCGGTTTGTATGATTTACGATAAGCCGAAAAAAAAATGGTATCAAAGACACTCATCCCCACCCCCCTGCGACTACGAGTTAGCTTGTACTGCTCCGGCTACTTATGTTTCGCTGGGAAGATATCGGAGTGAATGCACGAAGATTGCTTCGGTACTAGACGGATAGGGAGAGTACAATTTCAAGAACAACATGTGCCTGCATAGAAAATCTTCCAAAAAAACCATGAGTATGGGTTCTTTCGTATTGGTAGGAGAAAATACTTGTATAGGCCAGCACACGCAATGTCTATGAGGTCATCCTGACTTTGACGGTTTCGATTTTTCCAAGCTGAAAACCACTGTTTCCGTGCTTTCTGGGTGATTTTTTGTTTTTCTGTGTAGTATTCAGTTTTCCCGGAAATCCCACTCCAGCCCCCTGTGACGGAGGTAACCGTCGAAGTCAAGACTGTACAGCAGGTTTTTAATTGGGGGCGATATCCTCTTAAGTGTGCGAGGTATTCAAATTCTTTTTGGTGTTTTCATCAACCGCGCTCTAGGCGCTGGCCAAGCGGCAATTTGCCCGCACGCCCCCTTCCTACCCGTAGATGATTTTTTCGTTTATAAAGTCATTGCGGAATTTGCCTTCTGGATCATGAGTCAGAACCAACTCCTGGAATTGAGCGTGTCCCGGATAGCGGGATCGGAGTTCTTCGGCAGACATCAGAAAATTCTTGCCCCAATGCGGTCGAGCCTCAAATGGTGCCAGACGTGCCTCCAGTATTGGAAGCACCGCTTGCAAAGCCTCCCAGTCTTGATGCCAGGTAAAGTGAAATGCCACTGAATCACGGCCACTGGCGGTACTCATCAATAAATTGTCCGCTGCAATCGTACGCACCTCACTGATCATCAGCAGTGGATTAAGCTGATCGGCCATATCACGCAACACGCCAATTACCTCTGGTGCGTGTTGCCGGTCAACGAAAAACTCACTCTGGAGCTCTTCTCCACTACTGGGTGTGAAGTCCATCTTGAAATGAGGCAGCCGTGCATGCCACGCACCCGGAGTGCCCATCTGCTCCGTGCAGGCCTCAGCGGATAAAGCCAATACCGGGTGCACATTGCGATCTGCCAGCTTTGCCCCATGCAGCTCTGTAGGCAGCTCTGTCAGCCCATCTGTCATGCGACGCTTGATCCAGATCTGCGTGGATTCCGGTGTACGCCAATCCGTGAAAAAGCTCACGCTGTAACCAAGATTCATAATGTTCTCAAATTGCGTATCCATGGAGTCCAGCGGCAAATTCAGGTAAACATGCTGCATCATATCATAAGTGGGCTCCACCTTGAGTGTAACGGATGTAATCACCCCAAAGCATCCCAGGCTAACAACAGCGGCCCTGAATAGCAAGTCGTCCTCTGGGGTAATCGTAATCTGCTCTCCTGAAGCTACAACCAGTTCCAGCGCGGCTGCGGCGGTAGCTAGATTGCCGTTGGTTACGCCGGAGCCGTGAGTCGCAGTTGCCAGCGCCCCTGCGACGGATATATGAGGCAGCGACGCTAGGTTATGGAGCGCCAGGCCCCGCTCATCCAGATGAGGCACCAGATCACCGTAGCGCATCGCCCCCGGCACCGTTACGGTATCAGAGCCGAAGGTGACCGTTTGCGGCATTGCGGTCAGCGACAGCTGCGCCTCGGAGCTGTCGGCAATTGAGTTAAAACAATGCCGTGACCCCAGCGGGCGTACGCTATGATGACTGCGCACCATGTCCTGCAGCTCCTCCGTTGATCTCGGAAGCAGTAAGCGGTCAGTGCCGTAGGTCAGGTTTCCGGCCCAGTTGGTCCGCAGCGGAGCCAGTGATTCCCGAGGCCTGCAGCCCGCGAGCGGCGCAAGCACAGAGCCCAACAAAAGAGTAGAGGAAGTCTTTAAGAATGTGCGCTTATCCATGGAGGCACGGAGTCAATGAACACTACAAATCTATGCATTCCAGCAAAACTTACAATAACCTTTTTGGCTAGCCGCGTCACCTTATGCTTAAATGTGCGAGCATCACTTCGGTATTAGATGGATAGGGAGCGTACAACCTCAAGAACAACATGGCCCTGTATAGAAGACTTTCCCGAAAGAATCCATGAGTATGGGTTCTTCCGTACTGGTGGGAGAAAAATGTTTGCATAGGTCGGCACACGCAATACCTGTGAGGCCACTGAACTCATCCCGGTCACTCGCCCTGGCAAGTTGCTGGTTTTGTGTCCAGCGCTGCTATCAGCTCCGCCAAATTTGGCCCAAACACAGACAAAGGCCAAATTACCCGGTAAAAATCAGAGGTTGATCGAAAGCTTTTGCCCAGGATGAATGGTGTTGGAACGCAGGTTGTTACTGGCCTTAATGCTCTGTACCGTCGTCCCGTAATGCTGGGCAATCTTTGTTAGGTTTTCACCCCGTAGGACCGTGTGGACTGTACGTCCTCCCTGAGGGATCTGAAGCCGCTGACCGCGCTTGATCCGAGTATTTCGAAGCCCGTTTGCCTGCTGAATTGCCCGGACGGTCGTTCCGTACTTGCTTGCAAGCTCTGAAAGGGTATCTCCACGACGAACCCTGTGAACCTGATTCGGTCGAGTCTCGCTGGATGAACTTGAAGAGCTGGTCGTCTGAGCAGGGGTGTTTGGAGAACGGGTCGTAGATGTGTTGGCAACGGTGACCGTCGTCCGCCGTGCAGTCTCGGCCATTTTTTCGTCAAAGACAATGGGTTTACTGGTACGGCTTCCCCATGCCACCAATCTTGCATCCGTACTCTCAAGCTTTGCTACGATGGTACCCGCCAAACCAGGCACCACAAGCATCTGCCCAGGGTGAATGACGGTTGTCCTGAGCCGATTGGCATTTTGGATCGCCTTTACGGTGACCCCATATCGCTTTGCAATTTTTCCGAGATTGTCTCCTCTGCGTACACGGTGTTCTCCAGGCATTTTTTTCTCCTTGTCCGGGAGTTGCTCAAAAGCGTCGGCAAAGCGAGCGAATGTGTTTGTTGGAATTCGCAGCGTGTACGGGCTTCTGTCGGGTGGGAGAGTACCTCGTCGAAGTTCAGGGTTTAACGTCTGGATGTGATCGGTTGTCGTGCCCACCATGGTCGCAATGGTTTCCAGTGATAGAACGCCAGTGACCTTGATCTCATCATAGGCAAACTCTGGTCCATTCGAAGTTGCTGGCAATCCGAACTCCGCAGGGTTGGACATCATCAGAGCAAATGCGATGAACTGTGGCACATATCCGGCGGTCTGACGAGGTAAATACCTTGAAATTGCCCAATAGGAAGGTGGGTTTTTGAGCGTCCCGCCACCGCGCGAAATTGCTCGTCGGATGCATCGGGGGCTGCAATTATAGCCGGCCAGTGCCAAATGCCAGTTGTTTCCATAGTACTCGTAGAGCTCTTTGAGATGGCGTGCAGCCGCACGGGTTGATTTGACCGGATCCATGCGCTCATCAATGTAGGAATCGATTCGAAGCCCCATCGCCCGCCCCGTAGGAGCCATAAACTGCCACATCCCAACCGCACTCGCACTACTGCGTGCACGCGGGTTCAAACCACTCTCACCGACTGCAAGGTATTTGAGCTCGTCTGGGACCCCCTCTTCTTTGAAGATCTGCTCAATCATGGGGAAATACGTGTCTGAACGATCCATCCATCGGATGACGGTCTCTCTCCGGTTCGTTAATAGCCACTCGATCGCGCCTTCCACTACCCGGTTCTGGGTCATGGGTACGGTGGTCATGACCGGTTCAATTTTCGGTAGCCCGGTTGCTTGAGCGGTGGGATTCTCTACCAGTGCCTGCATATCAAACATGGCACTTCGAAGAGCAAAAATGGACCCATATTCCTGACGCTCCGCGGGATCTGTCCCGAAAAACGCCTCATGTTCCGTCACAATCGTCCTGAATAGCTCCCGGAATTTGGGCTCATTCACCAAACTTGACTGATCTGCCAGGATACTGACTTCCGACATCGCCTGGTCTAGATAATACTCCGCAGAACGCCAGTCCGCGTTGGTTCGAGCTTTAATGATCCGTGACTGGAGCAGATAGGCACGACTGATACGGTTCATGATCTGCCTTTCAGTCAATTGATCTCTTGGGTCGCCATAGTCTTCAACCATGGAATACCGATCATATCCCCGCAAATCCTCAACCGGGATTGCCTCAGGAGGCATTAACTGTTGCGCAACACAGGGTGTAATCAAAAGCGTCGTTGCAGCAAATAGGGTCAGTAGCTGGTTTTTCATGACATTGCCAGAAGTCAGTGGAAAGTGGAAATCTACCCTTGAACTTAAAGCTTATTCTCAGAAGTAGATCAGTAGGTTCCCATAAAATGGATTGTTGAGATCATTAACGTCAATTATCAATATCAGTTTCGAGGGCAGATTCCGCTTGGGATTTCCTGTTCTTGAAGGGGGAAGTTTGGTTGCTCCCAGGGAGTTACCCGCATTTACATGATGCAAAACAAAAGCTGTTGTTTTGTAAATCTGGAAAACTCGACCGTATGGCAACTCAAAACATCCAGCTATACTGCCGAATTTTTATTTTATGATTTTACAAAATTGGACTCAGTTAAACATCACATATAAGATACAGGGGTACGTTGGGAACTTCCAAGTTCTTGATTCCGTCCAATAAGAACCTGTTTACTCCTGCCTTTCTTCTAACGGACAAAATGGAGAGAAACGGGGAAGATGACGGAAGCCGAGAACCACGGACTCGTAGAAATTTTGAAAGAAATGCCTGACAGAAGCTTTGATCATAATATGCTCAATGGAACCAGACAGGGCCAGATGGAGGTACTGGAGACGAAGTACAACGTGCTGTCCGGGGAGTTGTCGCAACCGTCGTTCTTTCAAGGGAAATCACTTTCCTCACGGTGTTCGGTGACTGACGCCCTTTATCATGTGTGAATCCCGAATCAACGAAGCCAAATGGGATCGTGGCCCAGCGAAGTATTTTCATGGCAGGAAAGAAATCCTGCGTGATTTCAGGGAGCTCTTGGAATGCTCGGTGCAGGAGAAGTCCGGTACGATCTTCCTGATTCAGGGGGCACCCGGTGCAGGCAAGAGTGCCCTACTCCATGAATGTGGGGAGTTGGCGCGGGGAACTGGATGGGAGGTGGCGAAACTTCGCTATAGTGCCAGCAGCTTCTGGGATCCGGTGATGATGTCCGAGGACATGGGTGATTCTGGCATCAAAGTCAAGAAGCGCTTCCCCACCGTGCTTGATCTACTTCGGAGTGGGGAGAGCCCATTGCTCTTGATGGAGGATGAGGTGCAATGCTTCAGGCTCTTTCCCCATCCACCCGCGGCACGAGGTGTAACTATGACCAGTGTACTCAATGCGATTCATCACGGGAAACTGAATCGGCCGGTCATCCTAGCCACGGCGGGACTGGGAATCTCCGCGGAAGTTTTTGCATCATTTGGGATTTCGAGGTTCGAGGAGAAATGTCTTGTGGAGTTGGGGTCGCTGGACAAGGAGGCGGAGCGTGCGGTCATGCATGACTGGCTCACGAAGCACGGCGAAGCCAACGGCGATCCTGCACCGTGGATTGATGCCATTACCCGGGAAACGCATGGTTGGCCGTGTCAGATCATGTGGTATATGGCAGATGCCGTGGACCAACTGTGGGCAAACAACGGGGCCATGACCGCAGAGGGGCTGGATACTGTGCTGAAAGAAGGGCGGGAGTACCAAGATAGATACTGCGGTCACCAGGTGAACGGTTTTGACAATGGCGGACTTTCGACCATCGCGAACCTGTTTGCCAAGGCTCCCTTGGGGGAAGGCATACCGAGGGAAACCATCTTGGATGCACTACAGGAGGATCCTATGGCATTTGGTGAGGCAGAAGACATACTTCATCATGCAGTCCACAAAGGGGTTCTGGATGGGCGCGCGGGTCGCTATGTCGTCTCGACCCCCACCCTGCAGGAGTGGTTGGTGGACTATCATGGACGTTTTCGCAAGCGACGAGGGCCGCTACGCCTTGCCCATCACTCCCCAACGTGATTTTCATGGCGACCCGTTACTAATTTGCCGTCAGCGTTGCAGAACAGTATTAAATTTCAAGATTAGGTGCGAAAAGGCACCCTTTTACCCCAAGCGTTAATTTGTTTCCTGTTTGATTATCTCCAGGTATCGCTACACAGGAATTATCGTGATTTCAGCATTCTGGATTCTAACCGATTTGGTAGAGTACGAGGGAAATCAGGTCCTTATTTGGACGGATGTTTCTCCTGCGTGCGATTTTTCTGATGTACCTGTGACTGATCATTCAACCATTGCAATCAAATGAAGGGAACCGTGATACATACTCCCTCGGGAGAGGATTACGGGCTCTGATCTTGTCTTTACCGAAAAATATCGTCCGAGATATGCGGACATTTCCCACTAGGGCTAATCCAGTGCAGACGAGGTGCATGGAGTGACTTTAAATTCACACTGAATCAAGTTGTGCGGGCAATTGAGACACACTATGTCTTGAAGGAAATGATTCAGCATTGACCGATCATTTCAAGGTCGCTGGCAGAGTCACCCAGAGTCTGAACTTATCAAGTTGAACAAACAATTATATTAAAAAAGTGATGATCTCTGTCCATTCAAACGCGAGAAGATATGGAATCCTGGGAAGTTACAATCAACAATTTCTTGTCAAAGTGGGAGATTTCCATGTTTTTTTCGCGGGTTTGACAGGACCTTGTTCCTCAGCATCTCCAAGCCCCTGATTAAGCGTTCCCGGGTTTCCTGAGGATAGATTACCTCGTCGATATAGCCATGTTCGGCAGCGACATAAGGATTGGAAAACCGTTCCCCATAGTCGCGAGTGAATTCTTCCTCAAGGGATACCCGGTCCGTTGCCTTCTTTAGCTCGGAACGATGCAGAATTCTGATTGCCCCCTTTGCTCCCATGACTGCAATTTCTGCGCCGGGCCATGCGTAGTTCAAATCCCCTCGAATATGTTTTGAACTCATGACGTCGTAGGCACCCCCATAGGCTTTTCGAGTGATCACCGTAAGTTTTGGGACCGTTGCCTCACAAAAAGCATAGAGCAATTTGGCACCGTGACGAATGATTCCGCGCCACTCCTGATCCGTCCCAGGCAAAAAGCCAGGGACATCTTCAAGCGTAACCAGGGGGAGATTGAACGCATCACAGAATCGAACAAACCGGGCCCCCTTTATGGAGGCATCAATATCCAGGACCCCAGCCAAGTGGGCTGGTTGGTTGGCTACAATTCCTACCGCATGACCACCTATACGTGCAAAACCGCAAATCAGGTTGCGGGCAAAGCGATCATGAACGGGGAAGAATGAATCCTTATCTACCAGCAAATAGATGATCTCATGCATATCGTAGGGTTTATTGGGATTCTCTGGAACGAATTTGTCCAGATCAGCCGGATTTCCCGTGGGAGATGGATACGTAGAGTGAATTGCCGGTTGCTCTTCGCAGTTTTGAGGCAAATAATTCAGTACGGTTCGAATTGCTTCCAGGCAGGCAACATCATTCGGATACACCGCATGCGCGACACCACTTCGCTGTGCATGGGTTTCGGCCCCACCCAGGTCCTCCGCGGTAACCTCCTCCTGTGTTACGCTGTGCACGACGTCCGGCCCGGTCACAAACATGTAGCTGGTTCCCTGCACCATAAAGACAAGATCCGTAATGGCCGGGCTGTAGACCGCACCACCGGCACAAGGTCCCATGATCGCAGAGATCTGGGGGATAACCCCGGATGCCAGGGTATTTTTGAGGAAAATGTCTGCGTAGCCCCCTAAGGAGACCACCCCTTCCTGGATCCGTGCGCCACCCGAATCACTGAGTCCAATGACCGGCGCGCCGTTCTGAAGTGCCAGATCCAGTACCTGTACAATTTTGGACGCGTGTGCGCGTCCCAAAGATCCTCCGAAAACCGTAAAATCCTGTGCGTACACGTATACCAGACGACCATGAATCGTACCATACCCGGTCACGACCCCGTCCCCATAAGGGCGCTGATCGGTGAGACCATAGTCCGTGGATTGATGTCGTACCAGCTGTCCAAGCTCTACAAATGAATCTTCATCCAGGAGAACCGTCACACGCTCACGGGCGGTGAGCTTTCCTTGGTTATGCTGTCGGTCAATACGGGATTGACCGCCACCTATCCTTGCTTCGTGGCGGCGATGCTCCAGATCCGAATGCCTGTCTGTCATTGGTTTGCTTGAGTTGATCCTCTAACTACACGACCGGGCATTGCACCGGTATGTTTCCCTTGGTCCAGCACCATCGTGCCAT
>CBDBMQ010000018.1:0-63950 GCA_965207565.1 Rhodothermales bacterium
ATGCATTTCTCGCTGCACGGCCATGGACTGGTGTAGTCATTGAGCATCCATGTCATCTCTGAAGAATCCAGATACAATCAGGGAGGTTGCCATCGGTTATCTCCGTGATGCAGTCAACAACCAGAACGCCGAGTTTCGCGACGGTCAGTGGGAAGTATTGAACAGGCGATCCGAGGGAACCGGGTTCTGGTTGTGCAACGTACGGGTTGGGGCAAAACCATGGTCTATACGATCGCAACCAAACTCAGACGGGAACAAGGTGCAGGCCCTTCACTCATGATCTCCCCCCTCTTGGCACTGATGCGTAACCAGGAGCTGGCAGCAGAGCCACTCGGGCTGAATGCTCGGAGGATGACTTCGGACAATTTCAAGAAATGGCCTAAAATTCTATAAAGAGCTCAAATCAGATAAGGTGGATCTGCTCATGATCACTCCTGAGCATCTTGCAAATGAAAATTTTTTCTTAAAGACGCTCCCGATGGTAAAAGGTGGATTTGGGATGCTGATTATTGATGAAGCGCATTGTATCTCGGATTGGGGGCATGATTTCGGCCTGATTATCAGCGTATTCGCAGGTTCAGGAAAGGATTCCCGAAGGAGCTGCAATTGTCGCTACGACTGCGACGGCGAATGACCGCGTCGTTGAGGATGTCCGCAGGCATCTGGGGGAGGATATTCAGGTGACCCGGGGGAGCCTGATCCGGCGCAGTCTGCGACTTCACAACCTCAAATTAACAGATTCCCAGGTAAGGCTGGCATGGATTGCCGAGGTAATTCCACATTTGCCAGGAAGTGGAATCATTTATGTCCTTACGCGCAAGGATGCGGACATAGTTGCTAAATGGCTTGAATTCAAGGGGATTAATGCGCAGGCCTACTACGGAGATACGGGAGAGCGGGAAAAACTGGAAGAGGCACTTTGAAGAACGAGTTGAAAGTTCTGGTCGCGACCATTGCCCTTGGGATGGGTTTCGATAAGCCGGATCTGAAGTTCATTATTCATTACCAGCGTCCAGGGTCGGTGGTGCATTATTACCAACAGGTGGGGCGGGCTGGTCGAGGCATTGAAGACGCATATGGATTCTGATGTGGGGAGCAGAGGACGAACAAATTGCAGATTACTTTTTGGATAATGCCTATCCTCCTCAGAAAGAGATTGATCAGGTTCTTGATGCGCTTGACCAGGCAGAGGGAGGACTGACCCTTCCCGAATCATGTCACTAGTCAATCTAAAAAAAAGCAGGATTGAAAAAGTGCTGAAGCTTGCTTCACTCGAATCTCCTGCACCGGTTGTTAAGGAAATTGGGGTGTGGTTTGCAACCGGAGAAGTGGAGGGATTTCAGATTCCTCCAGAGTCCATTTCTCGGTTGCGACAAATTCGTGAGCGTGAGCAGTCTCAAATGCGCGAGTACATGGACCACACAGGATGCCTGATGGCATTTTTGCAGCGGGCCCTGGATGACGATACCGCACAGGATTGTGGGCGGTGCCGCAACTGTACAAATAGGGCGAATAAGTCATATCAGCCCAAAGGAGAATTGGTCCCGCGAAGCGAGCAGTTTATAAGAAAGCGCAAAATTTTCATCTACCCTAAAGAGAAGTGGCCAATTGACCTCCTATCGGGATCATCCGATTCACGAGATGCGAGAAATCAAGCCGGAGCATCGTGCGGAATGGGGGGTTGTTCTTTGCAGTGCTTTTGATGGTGCTCTTGGGGATCAAATTCTGAAAGAGAGGAGGTCTGAGCAGCGGTATTCTGACGCAGTGGTTGATGCATTTGTCAGGAGATTAAAGAAAAAGATTTCGAGATTCCGTTGTATTACTTATGTGCCGCCGCACGGGAGTAGACAGCATGTGCCAATTCTAGCAGCAGCCGTTGCTGAGCGGCTTGGTTTGCACTTGGGTTCATGCGGTCGCAAGGGCTGGCAAGGCGGGGCGGCAAAGTGCACAAAAGAATGATATTCAGCGTGCCCGTAATATTGCGGATGCGTTTGTAATAGATAAGTCGTGTAAGCTGCGGATGCTCCTGATTGATGATCTGACTGTCAGTGGCTGGACGCTGACACATTGGCAGCACTTTGCGCCATGAAGGCTGTCCTGCGGTCTGCCGGCTGCATTGGTTAAACGCAATTTGCCTGAGTAACATGATCTGGCCTCTGTCTGATGATACCAATGCAACGATGCTCCTCTGCACCTGGTTGGAGGAGAAGAGGAGCACCTCCCCCTTGAGATTCAGGAATATAATTCGCTTGTACGGTGGCTCTATCAGAATGACTATCGGCCAGGGAATCTGATTGATCGAACGTGTGCTGAAACCGCAGCCCGGGAAACAGGACTCAGCGCTGACCGCTTGATCGTGCTGCTGAATCGGGCATTACCCTGGGGTTCTATTTAGAAGAGTGGCAGCGAAGAGATTATTGGATTGTTGGCCGGGGAGATCCTGCTTATCCGAAGCAGGTTCGTCAACTTCTTAGATCATCTGCCCCTCCAGTGCTGTTTGGCACTGGAGAACCCAAACTACTGGATCAAAGTGCAACGGCCGTGATTGGCCCTGATCAGGTAATGGAGCAGTCCAATGAACACGCCCGAGATATGGCCGCACTCTGTGCTCAGCATCATTCGGACCACCATCGCAGCGGGCAAACAGACTATCTCGGCTGGAGTAGTTGAATCTGGAATTAGTAGTGGAGGATCTGTGATTTGGGTGCTTCAAGGTCCAGTATTTGGGGAGCCGTTCAGAAAATCGTTTCGCCGAGCAAAGGCTGCGGGTAAATTTATGATGCTCTCAGGGCGAAGTCCCGCCGATAAACGTCCACTCCCACAGGAGCCGGAAGTCGGACGCATTGCCATGGCCCTTTGTGATTCAGCGGTGTATGTAGATGGTACAGATCTCAGCGGGGATCGTTACTGCCTGGAAGAGGCCATGTACGGTGTACTGGATCAGAGAACGTGCTTTGTATGGTATATGGATCAAGCTACCGCAGCAGCGGAACGCCTGCTGGAAGGAGGTGCAAATTCATGGATTGATGCGGAGATGGCAGTTCATGAAGGTCTGTTTGAAGATCGTGCAAAAATCAGTGTGCATGAATCTCCAGAATTGGCAGATCCTGAAGGCGAATTGACGCAAGTGAAATCTCCCGAATTGTCGGACACGCTCGGGATTGATGTTGCTCTGGGACTAGGATCTGGGAGGCAGCTTGGTTTATTTGAAGCAATATAGATACAGATATGGGCGATTGGCAACGCACAGCACAATCGGAATCCGGTGGCCGGGAAATACAACTGCACCAGATGGATCGTTCTGGTAGGAAATGAAGCATTCCCTCACAGATGATGCCTATGCGATCCTGCTTCTGTGTGCATTTCAGGGAGGGGAGGAGGAGTTCAAGCCGCTCGGAGGCGCAGAGTATAATCAGGTAGCTACAGTTCTTTACCGATCCGGGAAGCGGCCTCAGGATCTACTTGAAACTCAATCTTTGCCAGAGATTCCAGGAATCAGTTCGGATCGTCTTCATTGGCTGTTAGGTCGTCGGATTAACCTTGGGTTTTGCCTGGAGGAGTGGCAGCGAAAAGGTTATTGGGTATTTGCTCGCAGTGATTCAGACTATCCCAAATCAATCCGAACGAGTATGCGCAATGATGCACCACCATTGCTTTTTGGAACCGGAGATCAAAGCCTATTGATCAGTGAAGGATTGGCGATTTTCGGGCCGGATGCTATTCCAGAGGGAAGGATCAAGAAAGCTTGCGATGCGGCGGCAGATGTAGCGAAGCAGGGGCGGACCGTGATTGTGGCGGGGCATCTCAAAATGCCCCGTAAGATTGTGGAGATAATACAAGAGTACTCGGGGCGTGCGATTTGGGTGTTACACGAGGGGAAACTGAAGCAGCGTCTAAAAAAAGCCCACCGCCAGGCGATCAGCAGTGGTCAATTAGTGATGGTCACGGCGCAGAGCCCAAAAGCACCGAAGGAATCTGGTGAAACAGCAACGGTCGGCTTGCTGGCAACGGGATTGGCTGAGGAGATATTGTATGTTGACGGTTCAAATTCAAAACCGAGAAAGGACCAATTCAAGACCACAGCAGCGGCTTTGAAGTGCATATCGGACTGCTGGTTGCTCCATGGTCGCCCTATTACTCCACAGGGCCAAGAGTTAAAGGAGAAGGGTATCGGGCTCTGGAAAGACAAAATAGATGATCCAGAAAAAGGGAGACTGGATGTTTAACCACAGCAAGTTTCGGAAACGTCACGGTCTGGTTGATCCAGTAGCCCTGAAATGATCATGTCCCTCGGGCTTCAGAGGCTCAAGCGTTCCATCTTCCCGGTGAATCAAGACATCCTTTGCGGTAACGACTCCAATAGTGGTAAAGGAGTCTGAAGACATCCGCTCAAGTATTTCAGAAGGGGTGGTAAACAGCAGTTCATAGTCATCTCCCCCATTCAATGCGTAATCAACGGGAGTGCGGGATTTCGGGGCCCCTGCACGCAGCTCCGGTGACAGGGGGAAGCTTGGATTCCCACAGGATGGCTCCACAGTCGGATGCCGCACAGATATGATGCATTTCATTGGCGAGTCCGTCTGATATGTCAATAAGGGCAGAGGGGCGCACCTCTTTCTGCGCCCATTCGTGTACAAGATCAAGCCGGGGGGTGGGCGTTAAGTGACGGGTAGTGAGGACATCCCATACTTTGGGTTCGAGAGTGTTGGGTTCGGTATGGCTACGCAGCAGATCAAGTCCGGCTGCGGCATCCCCCAAATTCCCACTGACACAGATGCTGTCACCAGGGCTGGCTCCGTTTCGATGCACTAGGTCGGGTTCAGGTGCTTCACCGATGACCGTGATTGACAGCACAAGCACTGGCGAACGCGTTGTATCTCCGCCAATAATCTGGACACCGTATTTGGAAGCTGCATTGGTGAGGCCACGATAGAGAGACTCGAGGTCTTCCGTTGAAAGCGATCCGGGTATCCCCAGTGCTACGGTCGCCAGTATGGGCTGAGCATTCATTGCAGCGATATCACTAAGATTTACGACCATGGCTTTGTAACCGACATGGTCCATCCTATAGAAGTCAAAATCAAAATGGTAGCCCTCAATCAAAGCGTCTGTCGTGACGACTTGCACCATCCCGGGTTTTGGGTGGTAAACCGCTGCATCATCCCCGACTCCAGTAATGACTGGCGGCTTGGTACCAGGTGAACTGATCGAGGTGAGGTGGCGGATCAGGTTAAATTCTCCTACCTCTTCAATACGAGGCATGGTGATGTCATGTTATGAGTTGGAGGGTTTTGGACCATTGCTTTGTTCTCTAGTAGCCGGGGAATGTTGTTCGACTGAATGGCTGAATGAAATACAGTGCACTCGAATTAGGTCAGAGTGGGCCGATAACATCTTTTCAACGTTCTTCTCCCTTCAGGCATCCATTGCTTTCATTCTTATTTAGTCGGCGAGATCATCCGCGCCCAAAACATTCTCTCTATCTCAAGTCCTCAATGACATCGTGCATGTGATTTTGAAGCCACTGTAACGGCTCGGTTTGCACCTTAACCTTGAGTATATCTCGTATACCCGACCCACCCCAAAACTCCGCTGCTTGTAGTGCCGCGTCTCGTATCTCTACATCATCTATTGCCAATGCTCTCTGCACAAGCTTAGTGCGCCACAACTCTGTTCCTGAATACATTTGCCGTCCAAGGCACCGCAGTACCGAAGCAGAGAAAGTGGGATGCTCGACATCAAGACAAGCTCTATAAAGCCAATCGAACACGTGATCATCATCTGTGGATTGTATTGCGCCGCGAATAATATTCTCGGCCGGATGATCTATGCCGTCTTCAAGTGGTTTGGCCTCGAACGAGGCATGCAACAAGACACTTAAGTGCAACAGTCCTTCTTGGTCTACCATTGCCCATTTAGATTGCAATCCCTACTCAATAACTTCGTACTTTCTCTGTAATCGATTAGATTTTCTCAGTTCCTCCCCAAACTGGACATTGTGGAGATAACCTCCTCAAAATTGTACTGCTAACTCTACAATTTCCTAATGTCGTGGTTTTTCTGGATGGTCATTCCTCAACTCATGTGGACTTTGCCGGGTAGGGTAGGCCCCTAGTCCAAGTGCGAAATAAAACTCAGACATCGCCTCAATTATAGGTGGATTCCTATAGCGAGGCGTAGTCCCAAAGTCAGTTGACATTCGTGACCGTTTGCAAGTGCGTTCTATCTGTCGTTGCTGCACATGTTCCAAAGGGTGATGACTTGCAGGGTGCGGAGTTAGGCTATGTGTTTGAGTGATTCCAGTGGTGGCTCTGCCTCTTTCAGTGCCATGGCGATTCAATAATGGCATTGATCTGAATTGATCCAGCCCAAGTTTATATTGCTACATGTGGCAACTTGGGCTGCGTATTTTGTGCTTAAGCATATATTCTCCAAGAGCTTGTCATCAAATAGTTTAAACATGGGCATCTTACACAAGGGGATGAGTGTCGAAGAGTTCGACAACGGGTATTTCTATGCTTCTGAACTGAAGGTTTTTGCCCGCGACATCGGAGTCACTGTCGGCAATTTCCGCAAATTTGAACTGGAGGAATTGATTCGAGAATTCCTGCGGACAGGGAAGGTGCCGGACCATAAACCTGTTTTGCCTCGCAAGGCCGGCAAGGCGCGCGATGTGTTGAAGAGCGACGCGGTGGTAACCAACTATGTTGGAGACAAGAAAACTAAGACCTTCCTGCTGGAGCTTGTTCATGCCGAAACACCGGGACTCGGTCGGAAGTCGGGACAATGGTACTGGCTCAACGATTGGAGGCGCAAGAAGCAGCGGGCGCAGGAGCGCTTTACCTATCGTGACCTGGCCGAGCATTTGCGTACGTTGATGCAGACCAAGGGTCGTCTCCCCCAATGCCCGTCAGCGCGCATGAACAACTTTATCACGGATTTCATGGCGGATCCAGCCAATGTTGGCACCCCTAGAAAAGAAGTGCTCAAAGCCTGGAATTGGTTAAAGGCACAGCCGGGACCAAAAACCTATAATGGGTTTTGTAACCTGGCCCTCTCCAAAGCATTGGGTGATTCAAGTGCAGTCCATCCATGTCATGACGAGTAACAAAGATGGAGGCTGGTAACTTCCATTCAAACCTCCTGGTAATGATTCCTCTGCCCCCAGTTTGATCTATGGGACACAGAGCTTACCAAGTACAGCGGGGCGATCGGCACCGGTGACGGAGGGGATGTTGGTTGGAATACCACTCGCACTCTCATGAGCGAGGACGGCAAAACAAAGGGCCTCTTTGCTGCCAACATCAATCCCGTACACGTCGGATGTTTCAATCTGCACGGGAGTCTTGTTCTGCGCGAAATAACTTCCAAGTAGATCCAGAAGCGCTTGGTTATGTGCTCCGCCTCCAGATAGGATAAGCCGGTCAAGCGAGTGGGTTGGCTGTATAAATGTCTTGTAGGCTTGCCAGACAGATGCAGCGGTTAAAGCGGTCGCCGTTGCAATCAGCTCCTCAGGTGACATTTGATTGGAATGATTCAGGAACCGTTTCAGAAATGTGTGGCTGAGATATTCACGACCGGTCGACTTGGGCGGGGGAGCAGATAAATAAGGGTCCTGCAGTAATTCCGAAAGCAACCGCTCGTTCGCAGTACCGGATTTAGCAATGCGGCCTCCCTCGTCAAAGGGCAAATTCATGCACTGGCGACACAGAGTATCAATAATCATATTACCGGGACCCGTGTCAAAGCCGTAGATTTGATCGGTCTGTGCATTCGGGGGCAGAATGGTCAGGTTTGCTACGCCGCCAATGTTCAGGCAACCGCGGGTCTCTGTATCGTGTGTGAATACCACGTAGTCAAAATACGGTACCAACGGTGCCCCCTGCCCTCCACGCGCCATATCTGCCAGACGAAAATCCCCGACCACCGGCACTCCCAATAGCTGGGCTATGGTCGAAGGATCGCCAATCTGAAGGGTGGAGCAGATCTCTTTACCTGCAACCATGGCCTTGTCGGGTAGATGACGGATGGTTTGGCCATGGCATCCCACCAGATCAAGATGTTCGATCGGTTCTCCGTGTGCTTCCAATGTACGCGTCACGGCTTGTACATATTCGTGGGCCAGTCGCACATTCAACTGACTGAGTTGAGCTATGCCAATAGATTCCTGGCTGGCAGCCAGTTTCAGGGAGCTGTGCAATTCTTCTGAAAAAGAATACGTAGCTCCATACCATTTTTTGATTTGAAGCTCACGCCCATGCCCCTCTATGCGGGCGATTACCACATCAACCCCATCCAAGGAGGTGCCGCTCATGACACCGGCGACACAGCGACGATTTTTGGATATGATCACGTGCCCGTTCCCGAGTTGGCTAGAAGGTCCAGCTTCTGAGCTTCACCAAGTAAGCGGTCCTTTTCGTCTGGATTCTGCTCGCTGAGAGATCTGTATACGGCAGCAGCTTGCGAGTACTTTTTCTGAGCAGACAGGATACGTGCATAGGTCTCCGTAATCGGGTCATCGTCAGTAAGTTCACCGAAGGACTCATCATCATCGTCAAGCACGACCTCAAAATTTGTCCGATCAGAAGCATCAAGTTGCTGAATCAGGTTCTGGATTTCATCACTTTCGTCTTCTCCGAGAATCTCACTCAGTCCACTCTGCAAGTGGTCTGTGTGAGTGAACACGCTCACTCCATCTGGCAGTTTCATCTTCTTCAGAGTCCTGTCTTCGGAACTGAGAGTGCTTGCAGTTTCCCAGACAGATTCTGCACGGTTATGCTGGTTGCACACGTTCAATGCATGACCTAAGACATAATTCGTCAATACATCTGAGGGAGAATTAAGGCGCATTTCACGGAGATGGTCTATCGTTTCCGACGCACGGCCTTCGTTGATCATGGTTAATGCATCAAAGAGTGTGAACGTGTTCATAAGGCTTGAGAGCGAAGTTCAAGAATGTTGTATCGTGTTATAAATATATAGGACATGGAGAATATCATCTGGAACCCGGCGGCAGCCCATAGGCCCTCCCACAGCAGAAAGCCAAGTCCCATTACTGAATATACAGCCATCGCTGTTTCGAGCGTCATGATTAGTTTTGACCTTCGGACACGATATCTTCCATTGGCTTTTGGAGTTCGCTCGAAGGGGATATGGAACCGTCTCCATGCATCCCAAACGGCCTTTGTGTTGCTAATTGCAAGTCCCATAGATCCTGCCATAAAAATCGGGAAAAATCGCATCCGACGCCACCAGTCCGGGTAGAGTTGACGTTGGGCAAACATCTGTGCAAGAAAAAATCCTAACAAACCGACCAAACCGAGTCCCATGATCCCAAAGTATGTTTCACCGGGGCCAAATCCACTGGCCTTCTGGAACAGAAGAAGTGGATGAAGCAGGGCTGCAAGGAGCAGGCAGGGATAGACCATGTGTGCCGTCAGGTGAATGGTCCCCTGAACCTTCGTTTTCAAGGGAAAGGATGCACGCCATAGGGGCCGAAGCAGCTTGCGGGCAGTTTCTGCGGTCCCTTTCGTCCAACGGCTTTGCTGAACTCTCAGAGCTCCCAGTGTCTCAGGTAGTTCGGCGGGAGCTTCCAGCTCATGGAGATATTTGAATTTCCATCCTTGAAGTTGGGCCCTGTAACTCAAATCCAGATCTTCCGCCAACGTGTCGCCCTGCCATCCCCCCGATTCTGTGATGCAACTTCGTTTCCAGATCCCGGCCGTTCCATTGAAATTAATAAAGCAGCCAGAGGCGCTTCGCGCAACATGCTCAACGGCAAAATGTGTGTCGAGAGACCATGCCTGCACTTGGGTCAATAGCGAGGAATGGGCATTTATATGCCCCCAGCGCGCCTGGATCATGCCCAGTTTTTCCTCTTCCATGAGTGGGACCAAGGAAAGAAGAAAATCTTCCGGAGGGACAAAATCAGCATCAAATATCGCGATAAGGTCTCCGTCTGCCGACTTCAACCCGTTCCCTAGTGCACCTGCTTTGTATCCTTCACGATGGGAGCGTTGTATATGGGAGATGTTGAGTCCTTTTTCTTTCCAGTCATCAACTGCCTGGCGGGAAATGGTCACAGTTTCATCAGACGAGTCATCCAGGATCTGTAACTGTAACCGGTCACGGGGATACTGAATGGCTGCACAAGCATCAATCACGCGCTTGGCCACACCAGCTTCGTTATACAGTGGAATTTGAATGGTGACCCGTGGCAAGGAGCCATTGCGCTTTGGATCCGGCAATGGATCCGGGTCAGGTCTTCCGCTTCGGGCAACAACAACAGCCATCCACAGGAGGTTGACACCATAGAAGGCAAGCACGATCATAGCGCCCGCATACAGTAGGGCAAACATAATCGCTACCAGTTGGATGTTGCCGCCGTGAAAAGATCATCGGCAATATTTTCAAGCGCAGCCAATGCAGCAGATTCTTCCGCCTCCAATCCGCCTTCCAGTGCATCGTAATCGTCAAAGCCATTGAACGTACGTTGCAGTACATCATCGTCCACCTGATTGATATATTGTGCCGCAATAGAGATGGTCACTCTGTTGTATTGAGCACGCTCTTGTCCAGTCACAGATGTTGGAGCGTTTGTGTACCGGGTAATCTGAGCGGTGAGTAAAAGATCGGCCTCGGTTTCATCTTCGACTAACGTGAGTCGTGTTTGCTGGACAAACCGTTCAATCATAAGTTCTGTTAGAGATTCGTCCAGAAGTGTGAGGGGGCCTACGCTCTGATCTTCCGCAAGCGGGATCGCAATTGTATTCAGATGAGCGGGAATGCTTACGCCACTGAAGCTGTAATAGGAACAACCCTGCAGAAAAAAGACAGTCCCAATCAATACAAGGTTAGCCCAAGTCTTCATCCAACTCCTTGAGCTTACGGTACAGTGTGCGGGGGCTGATTCCAAGCGCTTCGGCAGATTCTTTACGGTTTCCGCCAAATTTCTCCATAGCTTTTAGAATCAGCTCTCGTTCCGCTTCTTCAATGGTTGGCAGTGAGTCCTCCTCCTGATCGTCTTCAACTTCGTATGTAATCCCATCCAGGTTCTGTTCCCTTTCAGGTCTAGGAAGCATGGGCAAGATGGGGCGGTCAATCTGCAGTTCCTTTGGATACGGGGGATCCGGTTTGCTGCTTGCAAGGCCTTCGCGAAATACCCGGCCCACATCTTTGCGTAGATCTTGAATATCCTGACGGATTTCCAATAATGCCCGATAGACGACTTTCAACTCAGGTGACGATTCATTGTCTGTTGGTGCTTTTGTCTTTACCCGCATGAGGGATGTTGGGGAGCTGTTTGTAGTGATGCCGCGCAAAAAAGGACGAATATCGTCTGCATCCACATTGGCTCCACGGTGCAGGACAACGACCTGATCGGCCACATTCCGCAGCTCCCGCACATTCCCTGGCCATTGATAAGATTCAAGAAGGTCGTAGGCTGCCGCCGTCAATGTGCGGGGGGGGGATTGATATTTCTGACTGGATGAATACAGGAAAGCATCAAAGATAGGCCGGATGTCATCCCTTCGATCGCGGAGCGGAGGGATATGGATGATCACCGTGCTAAGGCGGTAATAGAGATCTTCCCTGAACCGGCCATCTGCCACTTCATTTCCCAGATTCTTATTTGTTGCTGCCACGACACGTGCATCCGTTCGCTGAACGACGGTGGATCCAACGCGATTGAAAGTGCCGGACTCAAGTACGCGAAGCAGCCTGACCTGCGTAGATTGTGGCATTTCGCCAATTTCATCCAGAAAAATTGTTCCGCCATCCGCTTCCTCGAAGAGTCCACGCCGACGTTCGGTAGCACCGGTGTAGGCACCTTTCTCCGCACCGAAGAGCTCAGATTCAATCAATCCCTCGGGAATCGCTCCCGTATTGATGACCTTGAGTGCTTTGTGTCGGCGTAGCGACAATTCATGAATCGCCTGCGCAATCAACTCCTTGCCAACACCACTCTCTCCCTCAATCAGAACGGAGATATCCGTACGTGCAACCTGGCGGACACGGTCAATGACATGGTGGATCCCAGGGGACTCACCAATGATTCCAAATCGCTTTTGTACGGTTTGTCGGTCCATGGGGAGAAGAATTGTGACCAGCTCAACCAGCTAGAACGTCACCAAAGAGGGTTGCAGAGGTACATCCCTTGATCCGCACCTTCGCATACATTCCGGCCTGAAGCGTGCCACGATCAAAGATGACCATCTTGTTTGTATCTGTACGGCCACATAGTTGTTCTGGGCTGCGCTTACTGGGGCCTTCTACCAATACGGTATGTGTGAGGCCGACTTCCCTTTCGTTCTTCTGGCGGGAAATCGAATTCTGGAGTGAAATGATTTCACTCAGCCGATGTTTTTTGGTCTCTTCAGGAACATCGTCGGTGTACTTACGCGCTGCATAGGTATCGGGGCGCTCCGAGTACATAAACATGAAGGCATGATCATATTGAATCTCTGCCATTAGTGAGAGTGTATCTTGGTGCTCCGCTTCTGTTTCGCCACAGAACCCTGCGATAATATCGGTCGAAAGCGATACTCCTGGGCAAATCCGGCGTGCGCGTTCAATGAGTGCACGATACTCATCTGCAGAGTAGCCCCGGCGCATGCGTCGCAGAACCTCTGAATTGCCATGCTGTACAGGGAGATGGATAAAGTTGCACACATTCGGGCGCTCCTGATGGACTTCCAGCAGTGCTTTGGAGCAGTCTTTTGGATGACTGGTCGAATAGCGGATACGCAGCTGGGGAGAAAGCAGGCTGACCCGATAGACCAGGGTCGCAAAATCCACCGGCCCGTCCTGATACGAATTCACATTCTGCCCAAGCAGCGTCACTTCCCGGTACCCGGCATCAAAGAGTTCCTGGCATTCCTGAACGATGGTTGCGGCATTGCGGCTACGCTCACGCCCGCGAGTAAAGGGAACCACGCAGAACGCACACATATTGTCGCAGCCTCGCATGATCGAAACAAATGCACTGATCCCATTGGAATCGTATCTCACAGGTGCAATATCGGCGTAGGTCTCTTCGCGTGACAACTGAACATTGACTGCACTCTGGCCAGTCTCTTCCACTTGGCGCAGTAGACGAGGCAGGTCACGGTATGCGTCCGGTCCGATTACGATATCCACTAGGCGTTCCTGTTCGAGAAGTTTGTGACGCAGGCGCTCGGCCATACAGCCAAGTACACCAATCGTCAGATCGGGATTATGCTTGCGTTTGCGGGCACGAAAAAATTCAAGACGCCGCCGGACCCGTTGCTCTGCATTCTCCCGGATCGCGCATGTATTCAGAAGTACAACGTCTGCCTGGAGAGGGTCATGCGTCAGTCCATATCCGGCACTGCGCAGTACAGAGGCGACGATTTCGGAGTCGGACACATTCATCTGACATCCATAGGTCTCCAGATATACAGACGAGCTGCCTTCGGATTGCGATTGAGGCAGCTTTGCCGTGTTCAGATCTTCAAGTATGGGGAGACTGTTCTGCACGACTTTTGGAAAAACGGTTAAACCAACAGCAGAGAACGCATAAATGCCCGATTTTGTTCTCCAAAGCTCTTGTTCAGCATAGCTCAGAGTTGTAAACCCTCTCACTGTCCAGCGTCAGTTACTTTTTTTGGGGCTTCGATAAATAACGACTCCTTGCATCGAATCAAGCGCTGGGTCAACTCGGATCAGTGTCATCGGTGGGTCGCCATGGCCCTGAAAGAGGCCGAGCCACGACTGAATCCGATCCAATGTACAGACCAGTTGTCCGCCCTACAGGAAACCTTGCGGGAACAAGTACAAAAACATCGGCTTAAATCTACTTCCAATCGGCTATGAATACCATATTCCAACTAATTTTGAAACCACGCCTATTCCTGGGATAGATATGTTTAACAAAAATTCTATAACGAAGAGGCCAACCCCGTCATGATCCTATCCCACTTGTCGTAAAAAAAGCCTACTTTTAAGCACATCATCAGGGATTGGTTGATGTGTATCCAAGATAGTGTGACTCTTAGAGTCAAGTACTAAAATGAGGGGTGTGGAGATTGTATAATCAGGAAATTCTTCCAGCGGATTCATATGGATGACTGGAAACTCAATCGCATGCGACAACAGGAATTCTTCTAAATACTTCTTGTCTGGGGAGACATAGTAACCCTGTACAGAATTAATCCATTCCTTTGGATTGTGATGAAATTCATTCAGTTTTGCAACATCCGAATCAAGGCCATTAAAACAATTGTTGGCATCAAGAAGGATAACAATTGAGATAGGAACTTCTGTGTTATGAGGCTTCACTAGAGATCCAAATACACCTTGTGGGAGTTCCAGTGCGATCTCTTCTGTAGCCGTGGCCATTGCCTCAACACGGTAACTGAAGATCTCAAGTCTCAACTCGTCAGATATCGCTTGGGGCTGACTTAACTTGAAAAGAAGTGGGACAAAAAGAACCGTTAAAATCCCAAGTAATACATAGGGCAGTTTGTCTAATGTCGGAAGATGAAACTTCATGCTGGTTTCGATGCAGTTAAATTTGTAGGTTCGAATTTTGAACACGCATTATCGCTTACGTCTGGATGCAATATTTCGCAATATATTATAGGTGTAGAGTACAATAGACGGGTTTTCATCTCCACCCCGAAGATTCACGTAGTAGATATGGGATTCGTCTATGAAAGAAATATTGCCAGAGCTTGAAACGACTGTTCCAATCTTAAACCCCGAGCTATGCCAGACTTCAAGATCTACCCGAAGCTCTCTCTCCCCGTTGTTATACTCGGGGGTCATGATTTCTTGGAATATTAGATCCCTTTCTTCGACGGCGTGTACTCCTGTAATTCGTGAGATAGAATAAAAATGACGCAGGCGTTCGGTGGCAACCTCAGGATTAGGGGGAGAATCACGTTTCTCTAGCTGATCCAATAATCCTTCATCTGGAGCAATGTAGTATGAGGGGGCGGAATCAAAAACAGCAACTAGGTCACCCCTTGAGTCTGTTTTCCATATCCTGTGATCGGATATGTACGAATAGTAGACATTATCCTTAGCATCAATAGCAATACCGCCACCTGGAGAAAGGGTGCTTTGGACCTTGGCCGAAATGGGCATTTCTCCTGAACTGGAGATCATTTTGCCATTTTGATCATAGATCACTAGTGCCGGCTTTAAACCATTATACCATGCCTCACGAAGCAACACAAAGTGATCTTGATTATTCAAGATTGCTCTGCTAGAACGATCAGCAGCAATACTGTAACTGCGGACAAATGAATAGTCTGAGGAGAACAGACTAATTCGGCTGGTACTGGCGTCAAAAACATGGAAATTCCCACCGCTATCAATATTGAACGTCTCTATGTCTCTCAACTCGCCTGGACCAGCCCCGTTTGCACCAACTGACCCAATATATACGCCGTCACGATTGAATACGTAAATAGGAGGCCTGGATTCAGCCCAAAAAATATGCCCCCTGTCATCAATACGGACAGTATGCGGTAGACTCAGGATAGCCTCATCCGTCATAAAGAGCTCAATCTCACCAACTTCGTTCAACGTGATCGTAGCTGTATAGGGAGTCACCGAAGCAGAGTCGTCATTCGTTGACGTTTCTGTTTGATTATCGTTCACTGGTGTGTCTGCTTGATTGCAGCCGGTAATGACCAAAAGCACAAGGCACCCAAGTATCAATGATTGGATGGATTTAGAATCTGTCAGCCATCTGTATGACAACGCGATAGGATGTCGACTCGTGATTGATGAGGCGCTGGCGACAGCGCCGCAGCAGGTATTCATGTCTGGACGCATGATAGAGGATTAAGCTATGAGTAATGAGGTTGCGGGGATGTGGAAGACATTCCACATCCCCGCAGGGCAAGTACGGCACAATGATCTCAATGGACCGTACTCCAACACATCATAGGAGGTTTTCTTTGCTTACAAGAAAGTAAAGTCACACCCGGGACAAAAGGCATACGCACCAGGTGCTTTGCATTTCCGAGTTTTCGTAGTTCCACTAGGCCCTGTAGACTCCGTACACTCCACATCCCATGTTACAGAAACGGGAGGCCAAGGAATTGCGGCAGTATTTTCAGTCAATACTTGAACACTCAGTAAGCCAACTGTTAGTGCTCCAAAAAGAACTACAAGTTTCAAGGATATCGTTTTCATGTGTAAAAGATTGGTTTTTTAAGGATGAAATTATCGATCACACTCTCAAAGAAAATGATGATGAACGCCGCAAGTATACACAATGAACTGATATCAGACGGCAAATTTTGGCAAATTTTTCTTCAAGATTTGATGATTTTTTGGCTTCATAATTTACTGGCAGAACGCTACGAACGCAGAAGTGTATCGATCTCAAGCCATCTGCCGTTCTCGCAATGGGAGAAGATCTTTCACAACCCGATGACAGAAACGGCAGCAGTAGATCGATTGGTGCACCACTGTGTCGTCCTGGAACCCAATTTGCCCAGTTACCGACTGGAAACCGTGTAGTGGCGCCAGAGTGTCAGGCAAGAAGACACGAAAACAGCTTGAAATTGATGAAATCCTCTCGACTCTAACTGAGTCACACCTGCCTCTTAAATTCCGATGTTCAAGTCTTCAGGAATAGGAGATGCAGGAAAAACGATATCCATCACGCGCAATTCGGTTCCGCAGTTCGCTACTCCGTCTTGTTGCGCGTATTCTCCCCTGTGAAACTTTTAAGAGTAAAAAATATAAGTATCGTTAGACACTCACCACTCTCATCAACGATACTCAAATGAAACGAGCTCTTTTTATCGTAACGCTACTTTTCCTTCCATTTGCCGCAATGGCTCAGCCCGATCCTGCTACACCGGATGGCGAGAATCTAATGGTACCTGAATCCTGGCAAGTACGCCTTGATCGTCCAAACCCAGATGTAGTAATTGGTGCAGACGGAGAGTCGGCAGACATTTTCTTCGTAAACATGACCCCCGGCTGGCACATCACTACCGGTCCTGCTGCGATCTTCTACCACCCGGAACTGAGGGCTCGGGGAAGTTATACGATGGAGGCCACTATTCACCTGTTTGACCCAGGGGAGCGTCGCGAAGCCTACGGTGTATTTATGGGCGGTCGGAATCTTGATGGAGATGAAATCATGTACGACTACTTCCTCCTTCGCAATACTGGAGAATTTCTGATCAAACGTCGGGGTGGGGCAGAGACATCCATCATCCAGGACTGGACAGCCAGTGATGCAGTCAATACCTTCGGTCCCGACACCGAGAGTTCGGTTGAGAACCATCTGCGGGTTGATATACACGAAGAGACCGTCACGTTCTCCGTTAATGGCACCGAAGTCGCCAGTGTTCCCCGTGATCAGGTGATGACTAATGGCATTGCTGGTCTTCGAATCAACCATGCGCTGAACGTACATGTCAGCGACCTGAAGGTGACCCCTCACGAATAGTTACGCGGGCTGCTTCTTGAGTAGTAGGCTTTGTGCGATTGTGGCGGCTTAATGCGAGCAGTTCAAGGGAATCGTGTCCATGCCGTGGCAGGATCCCCCAGAATGAATTTTCCGACAGGCACTGCGGGAATCCAGGACGCAGTCGCCGTGAGATTCAGGTCCCAGCGTGGGCGTCTCATCGTGCTTCAGCGGGAGCAACTGATAGATTCCGCGATCTCCTCTGCTCCGACAGAGGTCAGGTTTTGCTCTGCACAGTCATCTGGCGTGCTACGTATTTGGCCAGTATGTCAAATTCCACATTGCAACGCGTCCCCGGCTGCCAGGTGCTTACATTGGTATGCTGATAGGTATGTGGGATGATGGCGACAGAGATATGCGATTCGTGAAGATTTGCGATGGTCAGGCTGATACCGTCCAGGGCAATAGACCCGTGCGGAACGATGAGTCCAGAATGTTCCTCAGGAATCAGGAGCTCATAGACCCGTTTACCTTCCTGTATGGATGTGTGTGTAATGGTGCACGCTGTATCAATGTGCCCCTGCACCAAGTGTCCATCCAAGCGGGAGTCTGCGAGCAAGGCCCGTTCCAGGTTGACAGGAGTGCCGGGTAATAGTTCAGCAAGTGTGGTCTTGGAGATCGTTTCGGGCACGGCAAGAACCGTGAAGGTATCAGGAGAATGATCCGTCAGACTCAAACAGACACCATTTACTGCAATACTCTGCCCCACCGATAGCTTGGAAGACAAAGCAGCACGGATCACCAGTTCCCGTCCATAGGGAGTTGTGCTGCTGCTCGTTAGTTGGCCAACCTGCTCTACAAGACCTGTGAACATATTTGATGAGATCCGTCAATTACTAAAATAATGACTCTGTCTCGCAATGATCCAGAACTGTGCTGGGTAGATTTTGAGATAGAGTGGGATCATCGTTTTGCCCTGCGCTGTCTATGACTTAAGCTGGAACCAGGTGTTTATACCCGGTAAAGAGTTGATCACCCCCAACCATTTCCCAGGAGTACTCCCCAAACACTTTACTCTCGTCTAATTTGTGAACTCCCAAATCGCCAACGCCTCGCAAGCCATTGCCAATGAGTTTGGGTGCAATAAAGAGTCGAAGCCGATCAACGAGATCCTGCTTCAATAGTGCGGAAGCAAGCCCGGGTCCTGCTTCCACAAGGAGCGATTGAATGCTTAGATCTCTTCCAAGTAGGCGGATCAGTGTCGGGAGTGCCACATGGTTTCCCTTGGATTGAGCAGTGATCAGGCGGCCGCCCCTCTTCTGGAGTCTGTCCGCGTAGGCAGGACTGGACTTGTGCGCAACCACAACAATGGTTTTAGAGACCCATTCATCTGTGAACATTTTCAGCGTATCGGGTAATCTGCCCTGCCCGTCAAGTACAATTCGCCATGGTTGCGTTCCAGGTACATGCCGGCCGGTCAGGCGTGGATCATCGGTACGTGCCGTACCTGAGCCGATAAGGATCGCATCGTGTTCCCTGCGCCAAACATGAACGAGTTTTCGAGCCGCTTTGCCGGTAATCCATTGACTCTCCCCTGTCGCGGTCGCAATACAACCATCAAGGGTTTGGGCAAGTTTGAGCGTGACGAATGGGGCCTCTTTGGTGTGCCGGTGGACGAAAGCTTCGTTAAACCGGTAGCACTGCGCTTTCAGTACATCGGTCATGACAGAGACGTTTGCGGACCTTAGTTGATCAATGCCACCCGCTGCGGTTGGATTCGGATCACGCATCCCAACGATGACATGGGCAATTCCGGCATTTAGAATGTTACGGGTGCAGGCAGGAGTACGCCCCTGATGGTTGCAGGGCTCAAGATTCACGACCAGGGTTGCCCCGTGGAGTGCGTCCGATCCATACCGGGATCGGACTTGATCCATGGCTTCCCTCTCCGCATGCGCACCACCGGCATGCTTGTGCCAGCCCTCTCCAAGAAGCGCACCGTCGGGGCTTAGAATGACACAACCTACACGCGGATTGGGGCTGGTTGCACTGTCCGCATTTGCGGCCAATGAAAGGCAGCGTTTCATCCAGCTTGCAGCTGACTCTGGTGACATGAGAGTATCAAGGCATAATCGGGGGACTCGGACACAGCAGGGAACGATCACCCGAGGCAACTAAATTTCCGTCCCTTCATTAAGGATATTGAGATATCCAATGTAGGCAAAATATCTGTTTCGTTGACTGCCTGTAATTTCTCCCACAATGCCTAATTCACAAAGAGCTTCCATGGCCTGCGAAGCAGTTGTATATGTGAGTCCACTATTCGACTCAGCGAATCTCAAATTGATGATCGGCCTATTTTTAAGCGCTTGATGTATTCTTAATACAGAGCCTGCTCGACGTCCGGTTTCGGTTTGAATCCTGACCATATCAGACTGAAACATATCTGTAAGTCTTTGGGCCGTGACAATTGCCTCTCTGGCTGTATTTACAACGCCATTGAAGAAAAATGAGAGCCACTTCTCCCAATCGCCAGTTTCCCGTACATGAGTAAGTAGATTATAGTAATGGGAATTATATACATGAGTACCCCGCATGAAGCGGCCTTCTTGTATCCATTTCACGGGTCTTTGGGGTCTCCAACGAGAACGCCCCTCGCCGTGCAGATGCCCCAATCCCGGAGGCCAATGCCAATATATTTGCCGCCGCATTCAGGTCGGCATGATCCGCATGCCCACAGGACATACACTTGAACTTGCTTTGAGTCTTACGATTATCTTTATCCGTGTACCCGCAAGCGTTACACCGTTGACTGGTATACTGTGCAGGGACTTTGATCACACGTAGGCATTTGTACTCCAGCATCTGATCCAGCTGCCCCCACCCGGTTCCTAAAATACTACCATTGAGTCCGGACTTCTGCTTGACGTTCGTGCCTGGATTCTCTACTGTTCCCTTCGCCGAGCTCGTCATGTTCACAATCTTCAAGCCTTCCAACACGGATGTGGACGCATGATTTGCAATCTTCCTGCTTGCCTGATGGTTCGCATTCCTACGAGTGTTCGCAATAACCCGATGAGCTTTCTGAATCTTTAGTTTCGTTCGCTTCCTGCGATTGGACCCTTTCTGTTGCCGGGCCAGCTTTCGCTGATACCGGTGTAATCGTGCCGTCTTCCGTTTGACCTTTGGCTGGTGAATCAGCTCTCTGTCTCCACAGGTGGACACGGTAGCCACCTGACCGCAATTCCGGTCAATCCCCGTGGCAACCCCATTATCCACCAGTTCAGGTGCCTCGATCTTGTAACAGACCGTGACATACCACTTGCCCGCCAGCTTCTTCACGACTGCCTTGACAGCAATACCATCAGGATACGGGTTGCCACCTTTGCGCCGAATCTGTACGTAGCCTAATTTGGGAATATATAGCTTCATCTTCCCATCCTCAAGTTCAAGCTTAATGGCATCAGGAATCGTGAACGAAGGTGTACTGCCATGTCGGGAATGAAATTTCGGCCTCCCCTTACCGTGCTTGAAGAATCCCTGCCAGGCATCCGCCTGATACTTCAAAGTATATCGAACGATCTTATAGCTGTATTCAGGCAACCAGTCCACATTGTCTCGCAGTTCTTTGAATCGTTTGCCAAGCGAAAAGAAGCTCACAGAGGGAGGCTTAGGCTTCTCTTTAGACTCGGACTCGTCCTCTTTCACTTTGGCGTACACCTCATAAGCTTTACTCTGTTGTGCCAGCATGGTATTCCAAACGAACCGGCAGGCGCCAGCTAATCCCGCCAGCTTCTTCGCCTTGCTTGGGCTTCCCGGTAATAGCCGATAGACGATGCTTCGGTACGCGTATTGGAAACTAGTCTGCTTGTTTTCGTTCAATCCCTTAACGGGCATGGTATCACTGCAATTGATATTATGGTAAGCAATAGGGTGGATGGCAGCCCATCCTATTGCATCCGTTAACTCCTTAGTGGTTAGAAGGTTCATCGGGCAAGGGTACATACGTATATAATTCCCATAGTAATCTCTTCGGTGTTGCTTGAAATAGAGACTGAGATAGAGAAGAGGCTGGTTTAGTGCACCTGCCTGATACATAATGAGTGTAATTAATAAACGTCCCACTCTCCCGTTTCCATCTAGGAATGGATGTATTGTTTCAAACTGGACATGGGCTAATGCAGCTTTTGAAATTACGGTGATCCCCGGATCATGTGAGTTCAGAAAATGCATTAAATCAGTCATACACCCATTTACATGTGAATGAGGGGGAGGCATGAGTTCGGCCTCGGTTGGATCCCAGCCACCAACCCAGACCTGGCGTTCTCGGAATTGTCCAGGGCTCATATCGTGGCCTCTCCCCACTTGATAACAGTATACCATGAATGTCTCGAATGAGGGTATTGGAGATGACTTCTCCCTCTTGGATGCGTTTCAACCCATATTCCATTGCACGGACATAGTTGGAAACTTCGGTCACATCGTCTATTGGAACGCCAGGAGCTTGGTCAGATTCAAAAAGAAACAAGTCTGAAAGAGATGATTGGGTCCCCTCAATCTGTGAAGACAGAACTGCCTCCTTGCGAACATATGAGTACAGGAATAGAGTCTTGTCAGGAAGTAGAGTTAATACTGTGTTCAGTCCACCCAATGCAAGTAGTGCCTGTTCTTGGAGTTGAGGAAGTGATCCACTAATTTTCAACGCAGGATCAGGCGGGAGTTTTTTTGGGACAAATGCTTGAACCTCTAACCCGTTTATCTTGGTGGCAACATGATGTCCTGATTTCATGCGCTTCATGAAGAATAATTTAATTGGGCCTTCCCCTTTTTAAGTGGGTTAGGAGTCAGAATATCAGATCAACGACTATGAGATAGGATTGATTTTGTTGTTATCTTGGCTACGTTTTAGGTGACAACAATCAATCATTTACCAACGATGGCCTTACGTATTCAAGATATCAATCATCTTTTAGGGATTGCCTCTCCTTGGGAGGTTTCGGAGATCAAGCAGGACAAAGCATTGTTTATGGCTGAGATTCATGTAACGTGTTCAAAGGATTCGATTTTTCACTGTCCTGAGTGTGGGAAAGTTTGTCCTGGCTATGACCATCGTGTTCGGAAGTGGCGTCACATCGGGATCTGCAATTATCAGACCAAAGTCGTGGCGAGGGTGCCCCGTGTGTCGTGTTCGGAGCATGGAATCCAGACGGTTTCGGTTCCTTGGGCCGATGCGCGCGTGAGTTTTACGACCGAGTTTGAGTCTCATGTGATTGACGCGTTGCAGGATTCAGCCAGTATTTCGACGGTGGCGGCCCGAGAGAATGCGAGTTGGACGTTGATTGCCCATATCATGGAGCGTGCGGTGAATCGAGGGCTTGCACGCAGGGCCGATGAATCCATTGCCCATATCTGCGTGGATGAGACCTCGTACAAAAAAGGACACAATTACATCACCGTGGTGTCCGATCCGAACACAGGGACTGTGCGATATGTGGGCGAGGGTCGGACAAAGAGCAGTTTGAAAGGGTATTATGATGAATGTTCTGCCGAGGAACTGGAGGCCATTGAGAGTGTGAGCATGGATATGTGGCCAGCGTATATCAGCGTCACGAAAACGTGCGTCCCCAACGCAGAAGAAAAGATTGCATTTGATCACTTTCATGTGGCCAAATACATTAGCGATGCCGTGGATAAAGTCCGTCGGATAGAGAACCGAGAATTGCGGAAAGAAGACAACTACGATCTCACTGGAACCAAGTATGATTGGCTGACCAATCCGAAGAATATGTCTGCGCGGCAAAAGAAACGATTCAACCAGTTAAAGACCAGTTCGCTGAAAACAGCTCGTGCGTGGGCCATCAAGGAATTCTCCCAGAACTTATGGCATTATGTTCATCCCACATGGGCACTCAAAGGATGGAAACGATGGTTATCCTGGGCCATGCGTTGCCGACTGGAACCGATGAAAGAAGCCGCGAAAACCATCAAGAATCATTTGTGGGGCATTATCAATGCAGTGATCTTAAAGGTCAGCAATGGCCCAGCCGAAAGCATCAACAGCCGCATCAAAACCGTCAAAATTCGCGCTCGTGGATTCCGAAACATACAGCGGTTTATCAATGCAATTTACTTCTATCTCGGTGGACTGGATCTGTACCCGGAAGGCTTCCAAAAACAAGCTACCCACTCATAAAAGCGAAGAGCCATTTAATTTAGCAACGACTGATATTAGTGCTCTTATTTCATTTTGGCGGCTAAAATGGAATAAGAGGAGGCCTTATTCCATTTTATAGGATAAGACGATAAGATAACAAGAGGGTTAGCAAAACTGGCCGGTAGCGATTGGAGTTCCTGGATATATACTCCATCGATCCAATTTTCGCAGTAAGTAAACGCGGAGACTACGACAGTGGTTGTATCGGAAGCACAAGATGAAGTCTGGAAAGCATGTGCACTTTTCGGACATTCAGCTACGGGAAACCTATGGACTGCACCATCTTGCGCCAAAGACGAAGAACTTTCCGTGGGCGAAGGCATGAGTTCAACTGAAAGCCGGATGCGGGAAAACCGCACGTCCGGTTTGACGAGCAGGGGGCCGGAAACGACTTATGGGAGCCTGACTGAGGACCAGAGCGAAAGCGATGGAATTACCACAGGACCCTAAGAGCACCGCGCCGGCCTCTTGACTCTGCGTTACTCAAGACCTGTTACCCCCTTCTTAACAACACCAGCGTATATAAGGTAAATCGAAGCTACAAAACACAATAAATCTGCAAAACTCGTCGGCATTCCCAAGATTAATCTAAGTAGGAAATACGGTCCCAAACATGCCCCTAATATCACCTGCAATTTAGACAGAACGTTACCAGTAAATCTGCCGCAAATACAGAAACAAAGAAAAAATGGCAACTATCAACAGCAGCGGTAGAAAATCGTGAATTGACATTACCACCCCCATGCACCAAAATAGAGCCTTGGATTTGTAGGTGTTATCATTCTGAATTTGCCCCTCGGGGCGGGCATTTGTTAAGTGAACCCTACAATATAAATAATACAGGAAAATCGTGAAATTCCCCTAACACTTTATAATTAGGAGGGATTGGTCGCAAAGCTCGGGAGAAATGTCAGGGAATTAACTTATCAATGACCGACAGCAGTGCTCCTGTTTTATTTTTGGAGGCTAAACTGGAATAAGAGATACCTTATTCCATTCTGTAGAATAATGAGGTGGGCTGCAGAAATGGCTGTGCGAACGGATCATCAGTTAATTCGATAACTTCAATTAAGTGCTACTGAAATAAAGGGCAGAAAATACCTGGAAAGCGTCTTCCTGGAAGGGGGATGGGCAATCAACCTGTAATCCGATGGATGGGATGTCCTCCTGGTTTTTCAGAAAAGAACAGAACCTCACGGTTACTAGGGGTGCTCATTTGCCTGACGCAGTACGCTCGAGGCACTTAGGATTGATCAGTAGAAATACTGTGCTTAGATCTGCTCATACACACGGCCCCCCGGGAACCACGAAACTCCAAACTTGTCCAGTCCGAATCATGGCGGGGTATCTGAGCTGACTTCGTGATTCACCGTCCATGACGTTGACAGCATCTCAGAACCATGCGTAAATCCAAGCACTCAGCCCCTCTTTACTGACGGCGGCGTTTGACCGTGGACCTGCCGAGTATTTTCATGGGCGGAAGCAGATATTGAGCGATTTCAATGAACTTGCAGAGCGTGCGGTGCAGGCGAAGTCTGGCACAACCTTCCTGATTCAAGGTGCGCCTGGTGCGGGGAAGAGTGCCCTGATTGATCAATGCAAAAAATGGGCACAGGAGAAGGGCTGGAAGACTGCGGAGATTAAACCGACGGCCCTTTGGGACCCAGACGCGTTACGTGATTTTCTTGGTTCGGGAAAAATTCTCTTGGCCTATACTCAGATCTCTGAAAATCAGAACTCTAGAGGCATCGGTTACAGTTGACATGGCTAGCAGAACAATAAGGAAAATACTTCGTAAAGGAAAGCGGCCATTGCTCCTCACATTGGATGAAGCGCAAACATTGGGGCAAGCAGCGCACCTCCTGCCGACCAAACTGGAGCCGTAACCGAGGTACTTGATGAGATTCACAACGGGAAATTAAACAGACCCGTCATCCTGCTCGCGGCGGGACTGGGAACGACCGTGGAAGCCTTCGGGTCACTGGGGATTTCCAGGTTTTCGGCAACCTGCCTTGTGGAATTGGGAGTGTTGGGTAAGGAGTCCGAGCGCGCGGTCATCCACGACTGGCTCACGAAAGAAGGCGAGGCGAAAGGAGATCCCACGGCATGGATTGATGCCATCGCCAGAGAAACGCATGGGTGGCCGCAGCATATCGTGTCGTACGCAAGGCCCGCATTGAAGCAATTGGTGGCAGATAACAGGAATCATGACCGCAGATGGATTGAATGCTGTCCTGGAAGAAGGGCGTGACCTTCGATCATCGTACTACGAACGGCGGGTGGACGATTTCAGTAGAAAACAGCGCCATAGCCTGGCGAAACTGATCGTGAATGTTCCGTTAGGAGAAGTACTGGATCAAGAAGATATCCTATCCCTCTCTGACACAGGAGCATGGTAAAGCAGAAGCGGAGAGGCTATTTCGTCGAGCGCTGCACAGAGGGGTACTGCACAAGCGCAGAGGATCTTATGTTGTTCCGATTCCCTCGATGCAGGATTGGCTGGTGACCAATTATGCCCGCACCAAGATCAAATCCCGAGATGAGATGCAGACCATTCGTAGATCTGGAAGTGGAAGTTCCGGCATGGGTTTAGAACGCTGACACATCCATTTCCTTCACGGGAATATGGGATTGATACCTAATTTCTCCTGAGAAGAACAGGAAATCATTGGTGTTGCATGCCCTCATTCGCTCTAAATCTGAACTTCTCCAACAGCTGCATCTAGCCGTCTCCAATTTCCCAAAAAAGCCTTGAATCTGTGGGGAAAATCGTACCTTCAAGAAACCAAAAAGGGGGAATTCAGATAAAGAATTTCGGCAAGTCATGTCAGCAGGGTTGCATTCGGATAGATTTGTGCAGTTTACCCCCAGCGATGCTCGCATAGTCATCCTGGAACTGTATCTTAAAATTGATGCAAGGATGCAGATTTCCGTGAAAATTTCCTACATCACCTGACCTGATCCCCCTGAGCCAGTGTTTTTGTATTGTGCATGCAATCTGAATGAGATCCCGTCCGTGGTAAAAGGTAGGTTGTTACTAGGGGATTTAACAGAAGCCCAGCGGTTGGACCCGGAGGCGATTCTTGTCATTGATCCCGGTGCACTCCGCCATCTCGGAAGGGTTGGTTCCGCATACGATTCCGGGCCCATTCCGCAGGATGCAATCCTGAATTTAGACCCTTACGTGCAGCCGCGTACGGTGGTCGCAGCCGGAGGGATCATCCGGCACAGAACCACGGACGAACTTCTTTGCATCCGGCGCCACGGAGTCTTGGATCTCCCCAAGGGGAAGCTTGATCCCCATGAATCAATTGCTGCCTGCGCAATGCGCGAGTTACAGGAGGAGACAGGAGCCAGTGATTTGGTTCAGGGACAACTGCTGGGGACGACCGTACACGGATATCGCCGTGCAGGCTTCTTTGAAGTAAAAACCACCTACTGGTACGCGTTCACTTCCAAGTCCATGCAGTTTACGCCTGCACTGAAAGAGGGGATTGATGCCGTTTACTGGGTTCCCTATGCGCAGGCAGAGCAGGAATTGGGCTATCCGGTTCTGCGCAGCCTTCTGATTGACCTGAGATCCGTCATGTGGGACAAGGGTGAACTTTGAGCACTCCGTTATGCAGCGTAACCGACGATCTCCCCTGTAGGATCTGCGTGAGATCCTGACCTGCGATTTCCTGTCGCCAGCCTTGATTCAGTGGGTTCGAGGGTTTGCCGGGATTCAAGATGAAGTCTGTAAGGATGGCGTTCGTCCCAATCAACTCCGGCTCGATCCCATACTCAAAACCCCGGATGGCAACAACGGCCAGCAAAAGGTGAAGTTGAGCGGTTTCAGTACCTGTGAGCGGGCGCGAGGCGAGCGGGGTGGGACACGCACGGGTGGGGGTATTCAGAGCCTGCTTGACCAAATTTGCAACCTCAAGTTCATAGCGGCGCGGCAATGAAGGGCAAACACCACGGACGCGGCCGGGTTTTGTACATTCCTGCCCGGCCAGTTGCATAATTTCTTTATTTTGTAACAGACGCTTGGGTAGGGTGCCGGTCGTCTGAGCGGTATCTGTGCGCCAGTCTGCAATCGCGGCGACAACAGCACATTGCTGAGGAGTAAATTTACGGATGGCAGGAGAGCGCAGCAGTCGCTCTGTGGGTGAGGGGGGCAGGTACAATTCTGGATCGTTAAAGGTGCACATCTCCTCTTCCAGCCATGTAGTGCGCTGCACCCGGTTTGCCTCCGAAAGGAGCACTTCCCGGATCTGGTGCAGGTAAAGGACATCCTTTTCAGCATACTTGATCTGGGCCGGTTTAAGCGGGCGGCGCAGCCAGTTTGACCGCTGCTGGCCTTTCGAGAGATGTGCGCCACAGAGATTCTGAACCAGTTCGGATAACGAATAGTTTGTCCCCATTCCAAGCAGGCGGGCTGCAAGCTTTACATCAAAGATGTTTTTCGGTGTTGCCTTGGTTGCATCGGCAATCAATCCAAGGTCCTGACTTGCATCATGCAGGATTTTAACAATCGCCTGGTCTTCCAGGATCGGTTTCAGCGGAATCAAATCATCGAAGGCGAGCACATCAATGAGATAGGCTTCTTTTGCACTGAGCCCCACCTGTACAACGGACAGAATCGTTTCAGGGCGTTTACCGGAAATAAATTCAGTATCCAGTGCGACCGAGGAAGATGCCTTCATCCGGGAACACAGACCCGACAGTGCCTCAGGGGTGTTGATCATGAATTGGAGCAGTAAAGGGTTCGGTGGGTAAAAGGAGGGCCTTAATCAATTTTAGGGCAAATCAGATCAGCTATCTTATATTTATTATTCGACGAAATTATTTCTGAGACATGCCGTACATCGTTACTGAACCATGTATTAATTGCAAGCATACCGACTGTGTGGAGGTGTGTCCTGTAGATTGTTTTTATGAAGGCCCCAATTTCCTGGTCATCCATCCCGATGAATGTATAGATTGCAATGCATGTGTACCGGTATGCCCGGTGGAGGCGATCTATCCAGATGACGAGATTCCAGAAAAGTGGGCGCATTATGCCGACTGGAACACCTATCTCGCGGAAAAATGGCAGGAGCAGGACTACAATATCATTGAGCGGCAAGATCCTCTGCCAGATGCAGAGGAGTGGAAAACCAAAGAAAAATCCGAAGAGGATATCCTGGAGTGGGATGTCTAAGTGCCAGCGGAGTAATCACTCGCGTACCTCTCTTGCTCCGGGGTTAATGTGTCAATTTTGAGCCCCATCGTATCCAGCTTCAAGCGGGCAATCTCTTCGTCGACGGAGGCTGGCAGATCAATCACCTTGCGTGGCAGTTCTGTGCCGCGCTCTTTGGATTGGATCAGGCTCAAGTGAGCCATAAACTGGTTGGCAAAACTCATGTCCATTACTTCGGAGGGATGCCCTTCTGCTGCGGCAAGGTTAACCAACCGCCCGTCTGCAAGCACATAAATCTTGGATCCGTCTGTACGGGTATATTCACGGTTATTGGGCCGGATATCCCGTTCCGTGGCTGCGAGTTCAGCCAACTCAATCAGGTTCAACTCCACATCATAGTGTCCAGTGTTACAGACGATCGCTCCATCCTTCATGGATTCAAAGTGCTGGCCGCGAATCACATCCTTCATTCCGGTTGCCGTCACAAATATGTCACCAACACGGGCAGCCTCCTCCATGGGCATGACTCGCATACCGTCCAAGGTTGCCTTGAGTGCCGCTGCAGGGCGGACTTCGGTCACGATCACATTGGCTCCCATTCCACGTCCCCGGATGGCAACTCCCCGGCCGCAGTGCCCGTAGCCAGCAACGACCAGATTTTTCCCGGCCAGAAGCACACTGCTGGCACGCAGGATCCCGTCAAGGGTTGATTGTCCAGTTCCATAGACATTATCAAAGTCCCACTTGGTTTCCGTGTCATTTACGGCGTACACAGGATAAAGGAGCTTGCCGTCATTGGCCATTGCACGCAGTCGCTGCACACCGGTTGTGGTTTCTTCGCTACCACCAATGATGTGATCAGACAGGTGTGAAAACCGCTTATGGATCGTAAAAATCAGATCGGCTCCGTCATCAAGTGTGGTGTCCGGGGGAGTGTCGATCGTGCGGTCAATACTCCAGTAAAATTCCTCAACATCCTGTCCGTACCAGGCATAGATCTGGGTTCCACCCAGTGCCAGGGCTGCTGCAACCTCGTCGTTGGTGGAGAGGGGATTGCAGCCGCTCCATGAAACTTCAGCCCCGCAAGCAGCCAATGTCTCAATGAGTACAGCCGTCTCTTTGGTAACATGCAGGCAACCGGTAATTTTATACCCCTTGAATGGCTGAGAGTCTGCATATTGCATACGCAGGCGCATCAGTACAGGCATCCGACTTTCGGCCCACTCAATTCGCATTCGACCGTTATCGGCAAGACTCAGGTCCCGCACTTTGTATTTCCCCTCCAAATGATCCATGGATTAATTCAATTAAAGTAAGTTGGCAGCGCTCAAACCCGCATTGCCCCCATCCGGTTCGTTTAGTGCACGAGCGTGATCGGTTGTTGCAGAAGTGTATTGTCGGCTTCCATCCTGACCCAGTATACGCCGGGTGCAAGGCCATGCAGGTTCAAGGTAATTGCATGCCCTCCCGCCTCATACGTGCGATCCGTGACGTTTTGCACATTCTGGCCAAGGATGTTGAAGATCGTGATCCGCACATGCGAGGTTTCCGGGAGGATATAACTGATGGTCGTCTCGTCTCTGAATGGGTTCGGGAAGTTTGGATAAAATATAAGGTCAGAGGGGGAAGGGACTGCAGTCGGCCTGTCTCCCGTCAGGCGGTAGTATTCCGCGTTGAAGATCTGCCAGCTCCCATCTCCCGACTGCTGTCTCCCATGAATAAGATCCATGCGCAGCTGATAGGGCTGACGCAGTGGCGTGAGGTCAAACCAGGATGTAAAGATTCGAGGGGATTGCCCGGAAAACTCAATCCTGTCCCTTTGATCCACATCAGAAGAAATAGTTCTGGGTGCCAGCACATCCCATGTATCGCCGGCGTCCTCGGTTACGCTTACCCGTCCTAGGCTTTCCCCTTCCAGTTGGTAGGCATGACGCAGTCGCAGCATCGTCAATTCGGGTTGATCGGCAAAGTAAACAGGTGCCAGTACGATGGACGATTGTCGATAATCTGCATTTGTCTTCGCAAGATAACTCCCGCCAGAGTGGGTCCATGCGCCACTGGGATGTCCATTCGTCAGTGCGGGGCTCGGGTCTTCAGAAGGTGCATACAATTTAAGGAGTTCCTCGGCTGATTCTTCACCGAGGGTGCGAAAATTGTCATCGAAGTCCCGGACTGTGATGTAGTAGCCCAGCACGCCACCCGGCCGGAGTTTCGGGATCGGGAGGGCGGTGTAGAACCAGTCTGGACTGGTCTGAAGAGGCTTCAGCCTGTAGGCCCCCAGAAATTGCGGTTGTGCATTTTCAATCTTGTAGAGGCGCAGACGGACGGACTCAATGCCTGTATCGTCTGTAGCTGCAACCTGGATGGGTGTTGCAGTCTCGTCAGGAGAAATGAATTGATAGGTAAACGGAGCATGCTGAACCAATGGCACGGTCGAATCGACAGGCGGATCAGTTAGAATACGTACATCCCGGACCGCCCATCCCGCGAAATTGTCGGTGGTGGAGTTGGAATTGCCGGCTCCGGTCCCGAACGCGAGCCGGGTATGGACCTCAAATCGGTAAGCCCCGGCAGGCGCATCCGGTAGAGGTACACGAACCCGGCGCCAGCCAAAACTTGAGCCGCCAAAGGCGGGAGTTCCAGATAGTGGGTTGGACAGCGTTGATTCAACGTCTCCGTTGTAGCCCCACTGCGGCTCGGCAACGGCCCAGGATTGCCCTCCATCGGTCGAAAGTTGAATCTGCCCACCGTCATAAATAACGCCGCCAGCATCTCCCGGACCGGGTACATCTGTATTCTCAAAGTCATACCAGTGCCAGAATTCCAGATGAGCATCGGGGTATCCTGCAACATTAATTTCAGGGAAGGAAAGCAGACTCTGAGCAGGTTTGTCGCTATAGGATCCGCCTGGTGCAGTGACCCATAGTGCTCCCTGATATCCGAAAGCGTTTTTATGGGGGGCCCATTCGCCAGCAGTCAATCTCGGCCAGTCGTCAGGGTTCCATGCCCCAAGTTGACTGGAGTCGGGAATCACATCCACTCGCAATTGTGGTTCTCTCAGAGGTGGAAATACTGCGATGTTTGGTAGATCGGCCTCGTCATAAGCGACGATTCGGTACTCCAGCCATGTTCCCGGCAACGCACTCTCGGGAGTGTTTGGCAGTGGCAGGGTAAACGTATACGTGTCGCCGTCTGAATTTCGCAATTCGGATCTGCCGGACTCCGTCTCTTCCTTCCTGGAGTCATGGATTGTGTAGTGAAGCACGACACTGGATACGGCATTGTTGTCGGTCACCTGGACGGAAAGGGGGGCTCGAACTTCATTGGGGAGTACATGGGTGACGGGCGTATGGGTGACGGTCGGTGCTTGGGTATCCAGGCCCACATGTACGGTCCAAAGGTCCGTGGGAGCTGATTGAGGTTGGGTCACCGAAGCAACTTCCGTGGAAGCCTGGAGATAGTATTCCAGGAGGGTGGCGGATGAAGGAAGCAGGATTTCGGTGCTCCATGTGGTTCCACTCTCTTGAGTCAGTGCCTGGGTATTGAAAGTCCCCGAGTCTATGCGGTAATAGACGGCCGCGCTGGTGATCGAGAACCCGGTTACTTCGATATCCGCTTCAAATTTTACCGGATGGGTGAGATCCATGTGTGAAGTAATAGGTGTATGCATGATCGTGGGAATTCCAGCCTGTGGAGCAAGAAATCCTCTTGGCTCAAAGATGTCATAGATAACATCAGCATACCGCCCGTTGTAGAGAGCATCATCGGCCATCAGGAGTGCTTCCGCCATATCTTCAAGCGTAAAATTGCGGCCGAGATATGGGAAGCCGGCCAAATGCAGTCGGTCAGAAACTCCGCGTCCGGCATCCTCCCAGAGTCTCATCATCAGAGCAGCCCAGGTTCGTCCGTATATATAAATATCGGCCCCGAAGCAGCAGTTCTGCTTAATTGAATCGTAGTGATGGTTTCCATCGGCGCGGCGTCCTCCCCAGGCAATCCCGTCCCAGGGAAATACCTCCCTCCAATCTCCCGCCGGGACCAGTCCACGCTCCATTAGATCTCTCCGGTAAGAGACGGCCCAATAGTCGGAAAACCCTTCACCAAGGACTCCCCATTGCCCTACGGGAGGCCGAGCAAATCCAGCATAGTGATGCATCACGGCATGGCCGTACTCATGAAGGATCACACCAGCATCTTCCGCATCATCCACGCCCCCATCCCCAAAGTGCAGCGCCCTAAATAGGGGATGATAGTAGGATTGGTCTTCAGAAAGTGAATGTGGATTCGCAGTTACGGGGTCCGATGGCGGAGCAATACCGACATCCAGAGATTCAATATAGCGCGCGCTCGTGTCAATGTAATAGTATACCATGACCGCTTCAAAACGCTTGTCGCTGCGCGTGTACTTGAAATCAGACGGATCATCCTCTCTCGGAGCCGAAGAACCATTAATGTGTACCCAGGGTCCGGTGAGTCTATACTGACCATTGCTGACTTGGTCCAGATCACGAAGAGTGACGGTCTGCAGTAGACTGTTCAGCGTTGCATTGTCCCTGTCATCGTTGTCGACGTAGTCGCCCCCGTAGGATTGACCGGATGCGGTCAGGGGATCATACAACCAAATCTGCCCTTCCCCATCTACATCTTTTTTAGAGGGGGGATCCGGGTGAGAGAATACGAGCAGATTCATCAACTGGATCAATGCTCCGGTATTGGCATCCAGCAGGACTTCCCATTCCCCTATGCCAGTGTCTGGCGACACAGTCGTTTGCCAGATCAGTCGGGGCGGGTTGTCGGGCAGGACCAGAAGCTCAGCCGGTTGCGAGGTTGCCCCATCGCCGGAAATCGCACGCTTTGCCAGAGATTCGGCCTGTACTGCGCTGAGGGCAGGCATGGGATTAAATGCATCCATGTCTTCCAGGTGAGGTGCATAGCCGCTGACTACCATGACAGGCAATCCGGTCCGATTTAGGTTTACGTGCACAAAACGACCATAAACCGGGACACCGGCCAGTGTCTGCTGAAAGGTCAGATGATGTGCTCCCAGGCTTTCTCGTTCACTCACCAACTCCAGGACCTCCGGTGTACGGATCCCAAAGGGCTCGCCATCCTGAAGCAGCCATGTCCGTGCCGTAGCTTCGGGTGTGGCTTCTGGAACCATGTCCGGGCTCAGCCGATAGGCTGCCCGCAGGATTCCCAACTGCTCATCAACCCGGCCGTTTGCTACACGAGTCGTCGGGAGGGTCGTCCAAACACTCTCTTGGACAACCGCACTGCGGGAAGCGGCTGGAAGTGACTCAATGGCTTCCAAGCGCTCCTGTGCAGCGGCGGTCGCTACACAAAAAAAGGTCAGCAGAATCGTGATAGATTGACGTACCATACAGAACGTTTGTTTATCAGCTTGACTGAATCCCTGCATATTTACGCAACTCCTCCACGGCGTTTAATTGCTCCCACGGGAAGCATCCCCGCCCAAAATGGCCATAGGTGGCAGTCTGCTGGTAGATCGGATTTTTGAGTTCTAGGCGATCAATAATGCCTTTTGGTTTTAGATCGAAGGTCTTTTCCACAATTTCTGTCAGCTGGTGATCGCATAAACCATGTTTGGCCGTGCCGGACGAGTCAATATGGATAGACACGGGTTCTGCTTTACCAATGACATAGGCAAGTTGGATCTCGACCATATCAGCCAGGTCAGCAGCCACCAAGTTTTTGGCTGCATGGCGCGCGGCATAGGCCGCGGAGCGGTCAACTTTGGAAGGGTCTTTCCCACTAAAGGCTCCACCTCCGTGCGCTCCCCGTCCTCCATACGTGTCCACAATGATCTTGCGTCCGGTCAGTCCCGCATCGGCATGCGGACCACCTTCAACGAATTTGCCAGTCCTGTTCACGATCAGTTTGGTCTTCTCATCCATCAGATGCTTATCAATCACACGCGGCAGAAGATGCGTTTTCAGATCGCTTTTAATCTGCTCCTGTTCCACGCCAGCATCATGCTGGGTTGCAATCACAATTGTATGAATCCTTTTTGGGATTCGTCCAGTCGAGTCATACTCAACGGTAACTTGGCTTTTGGAATCCGGTCGAAGGTAGGGCATGATGGATTCACACTTACGGATTCTGGCCAGCTCCCGAACCAGCTCATGTGCATACATGAGTGGCATGGGCATCAAGGCCGGGACTCCATCGTGCTCAGCCTCGAACTCCCGACTGGCAAACCCGAACATCATCCCCTGATCTCCGGCCCCTAGCTCCTTTCCACCGTCTACCCCGCCACGGATGTCCGGACTCTGTTGGTGAATGTGATTGGTTACCTTAAGGGTATTGGCATTGAAATGAAGATCACGGTAGGTGTAGCCGATTTTGCGTACAACATGACGGACGATCTCCTCAGTCCTCACGCCAGTGACATCCGCACGGGAGTGTACCTCTCCGGCAAGGATCACATTGTCGGAGGTTACCATGGTCTCAACGGCAACGCGGCTCTTGGGATCGCGCTGCAGGTATTCATCAAGAATGGCATCTGAGATCTGATCGGCAACCTTATCGGGGTGTCCCTCCGATACGGACTCGGAGGTAAACAAGTAAGTGGACATAGCTGATATTATTATCGAGTGGCGGATTGAACCGGTGGCGATTCTTACTGGTTCAACTCCGCTGTTTATGGTATGATTTGTGGCAGAGTTTAGCGAATTTAGCGAAAGTTGTATGAATTTGCCGTAATTTAGTTGTACTGTGCCCGCACGGGAAATCGTTGCGGGTTTTTTAAATAACTACTATTAGATCATTATGTCAGAACTTGCAGACAAGATCAAGGCAATCGTGGTGGACCAGTTGGGAGTTGCTGAGGATGGAATTACTCCCGAGGCTTCCTTCTCTGATGATTTGGGAGCGGACTCGCTGGATACGGTTGAGTTGATCATGGAATTCGAGAAAGAATTTGATATCAGTATCCCGGATGAGGATGCTGAAAAGATTGCTACCGTTGGAGATGCAATAGAGTATCTCACGGAAAAGAGCACCTAATCCTCCTATAGAAAGCCTACAGGCATGGCGACTCAAGACAAGCCGCGCCGCGTTGTGGTTACCGGAATGGGGATGTTAACTCCCTTGGGGCACTCCCCGGATGAATTCTGGGATGGGCTTATGGAGGGTCGGAGCGGGGCTGCACCAATTACTCATTTTGACACAGAGGGCTTCGCAACCAAGTTTGCCTGCGAGTTGAAGGGATTCGATCCGATGGATCACTTCGACCGGCGCGAAGTGCGGAAAATGGACCCGTTCGCCCAGTATGCAGTGGTCGCAGCGGCCCAAGCCGTCGAAGACTCGGGGCTTGCGCCTGAGAGCATGTCCCAGGATGAACGGGATCGGGTTGCGGTCATCATTGGTAGCGGGATCGGTGGGATTCAGGTGTTCCTGGAGCAGACGTCATTTTATCTCGAAAATGGACCACGCCGCATTTCGCCGTTCTTTATCCCCAAGTTGATCCCGGATATTGTGAGTGGTCACATCTCGATCCGGTATAAGTTTCGGGGACCGAACTACTGCGTCGTCAGTGCCTGTGCGACCGGGAATAACAACATCAGTGATGTTTTCATGATGATGCAGCGAGGCATGATTGATGCTGCACTGTGTGGGGGTAGTGAAGCAGCGGTCAGTGAATTGGGGATCGGAGGCTTCAATGCACTACGGGCGCTCTCGACCCGGAACGATGACCCTGCGACCGCCAGCCGCCCCTTTGACAAAACACGTGACGGGTTTGTGCTTGGGGAGGGGGCAGGTGTCCTGGTCATTGAGTCACTCGAGCATGCCCGCGCCCGCGGGGCAGAAATTTATGCCGAAATTATCGGCATCGGAATGAGTGCGGATGCGAACCACATTACCGCTCCCGATCCTGAGGGTAGTGGCGCAACGCTGGCAATGCGGAATATGCTCGCCGATGCATGCCTGACTCCAGAGGAAGTGGATTATCTCAATATGCATGGCACCTCCACTCCCCTGGGAGATATCGCAGAAACAAAATCCGTCAAGAATGTCTTTGGCGAACATGCCTACAAGATGAATCTCTCCTCGACCAAGAGCATGACCGGTCATTTGCTGGGAGCGGCAGGTGCGGTAGAGGCCATTGCAACGATTCAGGCAATTCGCAATAATCGCGTACCTCCGACCATCAACTTTGTCCATCCAGATCCAGATTGTGATCTGAATTACACGTTCAACAAGCCGCAGGACCGCCCGGTCAATGTGGCGGTTTCGAATGCTTTTGGTTTTGGTGGCCACAACACCTCGGTAGCGTTCCGTAAATTCGAGGACTGAGTCCGGGATCCGCAGGTTCATGAAGATCTTGACATGCCTCTGTGTTAGCTTGGTTGTGTATACATCAGCAGCCGAGGCACAAAAGTGGGATATCTCAGCGACGCATGGTCCGTCCGAGGTGGTCCGGTTCACGGTCAGTGAAGGAACCTGGATGAACCTGGATGTCAGTCCAGACGGAGAAACCGTTGTGTTTGATCTTTTGGGAGACCTGTATATACTCCCGATTCATGGAGGTGAAGCTCGTGCACTCACGCAGGGCCTCGCGTTTGATGTACAGCCACGCTTCAGCCCGGATGGCAGTCGGATTGCGTTTACCAGCGACCGGGGTGGAGGAGACAATTTATGGACGATGTCCATAGCGGGAGACGATTTCCAGCAGGTGACCAGCGAAGATTTTCGACTAGTAAACGGCCCCGCCTGGACACCGGATGGACAGTACTTGCTCGGGCGTAAACATTTTACCAGTACACGCTCACTGGGCGCGGGGGAAGTGTGGATGTACCATGTGAGTGGGACCAAAGGTCTGCAGTTGACCAAGCGGAAGAATGATCAGCAGGATCAGGGGAATGATATCGCAGTCAGCCCGGACGGGCGTTATGTATATTTCAGCGAGGATGTGAGTGGGGGAAATACGTTCCAGTACAACAAGGATCCTCACGGGCAGATTTATGTCATTCGGAGGCTGGATCGTCAGAGTGGGCGCATCACGAATCTGATTACCGGAAGTGGTGGAGCCGTGCGGGCGCAACCGTCTCCAGATGGTCGCTGGATTGCCTTTGTTCGTCGGGTACGTTCAAAGAGCGTCCTCTATCTCTATGATCGTCAGACGGGTGCTCAGCGCCCACTTTTTGACGGGCTCAGTCATGATCAACAGGAGGCATGGGCAATCTTCGGGGTTTATCCGGGATTCGACTGGACACCGGATTCAGAGAGCATTGTATTCTGGGCCAAGGGGCAGTTGCATCGGATTGAGATTGCATCGAAGACAGTCACGCCGATCCGGTTTACGGTCAATGTGGAGCAGCAGGTAGCCGCCACGGTTCGTTACGCTCAGTCCGTAGATGCGGAATCTTTTGATGTGAGGATGATCCGTCAGGCGGTGACATCACCGGATCGACGCACGCTTGTATTTAATGCGCTGGGACAGCTGTGGAAAAAATCTTTACCGGATGGTCCGCCGGTCCGATTAACGGACGATGATCATTTTGAACATGATCCCGCTTTCAGTCCAGATGGACAATCGATCATCTATACCACTTGGAGTGACGAGGCACTGGGGCATATTTACCGCGTCCCCCTGAGCGGGGGAACACCGGTCCTTCTCACCGAGCGCTCCGGAGTGTATCACACTCCCCGGTACAGTCCGGATGGATCTAAAATTGTCTATCGTCGCGGTCGGGGCAATAGCCTTCTTGGTTATTTGAACAGTACCGATCCGGGATTGTACTGGATGTCTGCAGAAGGGGGGCATTCGCGACTGATCAAGCGTGACGGCAGGGAGCCTCGCTTTGATCATACCGGTGAGAGGGTGTACTTTCTGTCGGGAGGCGGATTAGACAAGTCCTACCAGAGCACGGATCTCAATGGGGCGGAGGAGCGCACACATTACACGCTCAAGTATGTGACGGATGTGGTGCCGAGTCCCGATGGGAACTGGATTGCATTCTCTGACCTGTTCAATGTGTACATTGCTCCTCATGTGCAAACAGGATCCGCAGTCGTACTGAGCAAAGACACGAAGGCCTTTCCTGTCGCCAGAGTGACTCGGGATGCAGGAACCAGTCTTCATTGGTCGGCAGACAGCCAAGACCTTTACTGGGTTCTGGGATCGGAGTATTACGCACGCGGCCTGAGAGGTAGCTTCTCGTTTGTGGGCGGGGCTCCAGACTCATTGCCACCCGTAGATTCGGTCGGAATTGCAATCGGATTGCAGTCGCCGGTGGATCGTCCAACTGGACGAATTGCATTCATCGGGGCCAGGATCGTGACGATGAAGGGGGATGAAGTTCTTGATCAGGGAACCATTGTGGTTGACGGCGCACAGATTGTTGCCGTTGGAGAGGAGGTAGACATTCCAGAGGATGCATTGGTGATTGATGTAGCAGGGAAGACAATGATTCCAGGCATCGTTGATGCTCATGCCCATGCCAATCATTTTGTCAACGGCCCATTGCCTGAGCAGAACTGGGGGTACTATGCCAATTTGGCCTTCGGAGTGACAACGGCCCATGATCCGTCAGCCAATACAGGGGCCGTATTTGCATTGAGTGAGATGGTGCGCTCCGGTCGCATTGTTGGCCCCCGGATCTATTCTACAGGGACGATTCTCTATGGGGCGGATGGAGACTTCAAGGCGGTGGTCAACAGCCTGGAAGATGCCAGATCTCATTTGCGGCGGATGAAGGCAGTCGGGGCATTCTCCGTCAAGAGCTACAACCAACCCCGCAGGGAACAGCGTCAGCAGATCCTGCAGGCTGCCAGAGAACAGGAAATTCTGGTTCTGCCTGAAGGTGGGTCCACATTCTTCCACAACATAACGATGCTTCTGGATGGGCATACCGGGATTGAGCACAACCTGCCGGTTGCTCCTCTCTATCAGGATGTACTTCGGTTATGGGAAGCAACAGAGATAGGATACACCCCTACACTGGTGGTCAATTATGGAGGGCTTTCAGGGGAATATTACTGGTACCAGGAGGATAATGTGTGGGAGAATGAGAGGCTCCTGCAGTTTGTACCACGATCCATTGTGGATGCGCGCTCACGCCGCCGGATTATGGCTGCAGAGGATGACTACTACTATCTTGAGGTTGCACGACAAACCAAGAAACTGATTGATCAGGGGAATCTGGTACAGGTGGGAGCACATGGGCAGCTGCAGGGTCTGGCCGCACACTGGGAGTTGTGGATGCTGGAGCAGGGAGGGATGACCTCTCACGAGGCACTGCGCAGTGCGACGTTGCATGGGGCGCAGTACCTGGGATTGGATCAGGATCTGGGCTCAATTGAAGTGGGGAAACTTGCCGATCTCGTTGTGATTGACGGGAACCCGCTGGAGGATCTGCGCCAGTCCACCAATATCTCGTATGTCATGGTGAATGGTCGGCTCTATGATGCGGTGACCATGAACGAAATTGGTCACTCTCCCAAGGAGCGGGGCCGATTTTACTGGGAGCGCCCAGAGGTGAACGACGGATTTGTGTGGCGGGATTAAGCCGTCGTCTCAGGTTGGGGCGCGCTGCGGTTAACACAGTCAGGCCGCTGACAATGACCATAGAGATTGAGCGCATGTCGTGTGATCTCAAAGGCGTATACATCGGCAACCATCTCTTGGATATTCTGGATGCGTGGGTCGCAGAACTCCAGGATCTTCTGGCAATCCAGGCAAATCAGATGGTCGTGCTGTCCGAAGAGGAAAGAGGATTCATACTTGGCCTGTGAATTCCCAAACTGGTGGCGCACGACAAGATCACACTCCAAGAGCAGATTGAGCGTATTGTAGACCGTTGCACGACTGATCGAATGGTTCTGCTGTTGCAGACGCAGGTGCAATGCATCCGCATCAATGTGACCATCGATATCGTATATGGCATCAAGGACAAAGAGGCGCTCCCGTGTCTCCCGAAGACCACTACGCTTCAGGAATGACCGGAAATGGTCTCGGACCTCCTTTTTCTGGGCTTGAGAGAGTTTATCCAACTTACTGCTGTTTGGGTATATCTACACAGGGAGTTCGGGAGGGTTCCGTTTTAAAATCATGAAAATTGTTAGAACAAACGGCTTTTCAGACTCCAAATCTTCCCAAACATTTGAAGTTCAGAAGATATTGACGTAACTTTGCAGAAGTTCGAGGACCCACAAGGCTAGTTCAATGAGTACATTTGATTTTAGTTACGGGGATGATGATTGGTTTGAAGAAGAAGATCTGAAAGCGCTGGTCCATGCCTTTGAGCGCAGCGGTTCGGGGGCGTACTTTGACGTGGATTCATTGGAAGATATTGCGCTACATTATTTTGAGTCCGGGCGACTTGGGGATTCCCTCATAGTTTTGGATAAGATTCTGTCAATTCAGCCTTTTTGCGCGTATACATGGCTGAGGCGCGGCATTATACTGGGCAATATGGGGGATACGGAAAAGGCCCGGCAGGCATTCGAAAAATCACTGAGTTTGAACCCGGGAGACAGTGAGGTTCTTCTGAATTTAGGGATCACACTTGACATGACGGGGCACCATCAGGAGGCCTTGGAGCATTTTCATAACGCGGCTCGTGTGGATCCTCTCAATGATGATGCTCATTTCTATATTGGGTATGCAATGATCCGGTCAAAAAAGTTCTCCGATGCAGTAGCTGCGTTGGAGACCTGTACGGAGGTCAACCCGGAGCACCCCGAAGCCTGGTTTGAGCTGGGGTACTGCTACGATATTCTTGGAGATCTTCCGGCATGCCTGGACGCGTATGACTGCCAGATTGATCTGGACCCCTATTCGTGTGAGACATGGTTCAATAAAGCGGTTGTATTGACCAGAATGGAACGTATGGAAGACGCTTTGCGCTGCTATGATTTTACGCTGGATATTGATCCTGATTTCGTTCCCGCATACTATAACCGGGGGAACATTCTCTCAGTCCTTGAGCGCTTTGATGAAGCCATCACCTGTTATGGGGAGGTGATCGCACGCAAGGGTGAGGATGCGCCGGCGTACTGTAACATGGCACTTGTTATGGCAGAGCGGGGGGATCACGAGGCTAGTTTCCGGCTCTATGAAAAAGCTTCCAAGCTGGATCCGAACCTGTCGGAAGCCTGGAATGGTCTCGGACGGGAATACATGGTTCAACAGAGGTATCGATTGGCCGCGAAAGCACACACACGGGCGACCGAACTAAATCCGGGAAATTTCGAATACTGGCAGAGCAGGGGAGACGCTGAGATGTGTGCGGGCTATACGAAAAAAGCCCTGGACTCATTCAAAAAAATGACAGAGCTGGAGCCGGAGGATCATGATGTATGGATGCAGTATGCGGCGGTACTTTCCGCGAATAAAAACCTTGGGGCGGGCCGCAGGGCCTATGAGCGCGCGATCCAGCTCCAACCGACTTGCTCATCGGCTTGGTTTTTCTATTCTGGGGTTCTGTTTCTGCTTGGTCAGACGGAGTTGTGCCTGAACGCACTCGCGACATCTTTCGACCTTGATCCAGGGAACAAAGATCTGTTTATAAAGCAGTGTCCGCCCGAGATTTATAACCACCCGCTCTTTCGGGAGTACATTGACTCACGCGATTAGTCTTGCACTGGATCCGGCGGCTATATGACTGGGTACTCGGTTGGGCGGAGACCCCTTATGGGACGGTGGCACTGTTCGTGCTGGCGGTCAGCGAGTCGATTTTCTTTCCGATTCCTCCAGACGTACTCCTGATTGCACTTGCTTTGGGGCGGCGAAAAAGGGCGTTGTACTTCGGGCTGATTTGCAGTGTCGGTTCGTTATGTGGAGGAGCGATTGGGTACATGCTTGGCCATTATGCGTGGTTGACTGCAGATGGATACACCCCCCTTGCACAGTACTTCTTTCACAACGTGCCTGGGTTCAGCGAATCCGTGTATGCGGATTTGGGGCGAAGATTTGAAGAGTGGGGGTTTGCCATCATTTTTACCGCCGGGTTTACTCCGGTGCCCTACAAGCTATTCACGATCAGTGCGGGCGCTTTCGGGACCTCTTTCCCGTTATTTTTGCTGGCATCCGTGGTGAGTCGAACTGCCCGGTTCATGCTCGTAAGCGGGTTGATCTGGCGGTTCGGTGAGCCGGTTCGAACCTTTATTGACCGCTACTTTAACTGGCTCGCAGTCGCCTTTACCGTACTGTTGGTGGGCGGATTTGCCCTCCTCAAATTCCTTACTTGACCAGTACGACCCTGACGCCGGTTGCATATTGATCTGTGGAGACGCGGATATAATAGGTTCCGCTTGGGAGCTGGCCGGCATCAAAGGAGAGGGTGTGTTGCCCGGCGGACAGGACACCGTCCTCCAGTAGATCGACCGAGCGGCCGAGCATATCCAGGACCTCTGCCCGAACCTCTGTTTGCTCCGGCAAAGAGAGCACGGTCGACGTTACTGGGTTAAATGGATTGGGGTAGGCGGACGAGAGTGAAAAAGCCTCGGGGATCACGACAGACGCTTCGGTATGTGTGATTGTGACCGGGAGGGGATCCAAAATCATCAGTCCATTCGGATGACTACCAACGACGGTCGTGCCGCTTCCAGGAAAACGATAATTACTCCAAGCCCCGGCAAAACCAGTGTTAGCTCCCGGATATGTATCGAAGAAAGCGATTTCCTGGGGGTGATCAATATCCGAAATATCTACGATGCGAAGCCCCTCCGAGTAGTTGGCCGCAAACATGTAGTCCCCATGCACATAAAGATTGTGGTCAGGACCAGTGGATGAAAAATAGAATGCGGAGTGGTAGACCGGGTCTTCAAGATCGGCAAGATCCCAAATAATTGTCCGTGTGTTCCTGACGTCAATAGTGCCTTCATCCGCCTCGTCATTCATGAAAAAGTACTCCTGATCGGTTGTCAACCAGCCCTGATGCGAGTATCCCACATGTGGATAGCTTGCAACCCCTATGGTCAATGGATTTTTTTTGTCGGTCACATCGGCAATACTGATATGGGTCTCATTTGAACCGATACAGATTTCCCGTCCCTGATATTTTTCATCGGGGCCGCGGTACATCACACACTGAGCATCGTGTGTGTATCCGTCTCTTCGATAACCGGTGGTACGATCTGCAAAGCAGCCGGCATAGGTTGGATTGTCGGGGACACGAATGTCTACAATGTGCAGGCCCCTACCATTACAGGTATCTTTTGCACCCTGATCAGATTTTGAGGGAGTGTAACCGGTGATGTATACAAAGCCAGACTCCTCGTTGATGGCTAGGTTATGTGCGGAGATGACTCCGTCATAGTGTGCAGTTGCATCGAAATTTCTGGGGCTTCCATCAAAGTCGCGCAGTTGGCGGAGATCAAAAACCTGCATTCCGTTATTCCCTGCATCAACCGTCACATACATGTGATTGTTGTAGACCTTCATATCCCGCCAAATGATGGCAAACTCCGAATCATGCCCAATAAGTTTTCCAGTGTAGATGGGGTTGATGGGATCAGTCACATCAACAAAAACCACAGATCGGTCTGTACCTACGAGGGCATATTCCCGTTTGGTATCGGGGTCGGTCCACCCCCAGATGTCGTTAAGGAGACTCCCTTGCACATCCATATCAGTTCTAGACACGCGGGCGAGGAGATCAATATTGCTGCACGCATAGTTGGCTGCCAGGTTGTCTACGCATTCCACACGTGAGCCACGAATGGATGATTGGGAAAACTGTGCCCAAGCAGTCTGGGATGCGAAGATGACCACCAATCCTAAGTACCAGATCTTTCTCATGAACCTTTCCAAGTCGATTAATATACGGTACTTGATCCTCTGATAATTGTTCTATTATGGCCTGTGAGTTTCCCTTCGGGTGGTTTGCACAGGTTGGTAATGATTCGGAGAATCAGAGGGCTGTAATCGTAATTTTGAACCTGATACAATTCCAAGGACGACGGCCGAAGAGATGGCGCCTGCAGGAATCAGTGGTCGGGTGCCAGCCAATGAACTGTTCAAGGTGATCGGTTACGCACTATCTTTTCTGAAATGCTAAACAGTTACTACCTCCTGCGCAGGCTTGCTCACGTCTGGGATCAATCGATCCCTGGTGCTACGGTCACGGATGCGTGGTGCCATGCCCCTGGAGAGTTAATCATCGCGCTGGAACACAATACTGCGGTTACCGCGATCTCGTTTCTGACGCATGCACCGATTGTTGGCGCGTTCCGGCGCGAGGATGTTGGGCGTCCCCGGCGCAACACGAAATCTCTTTTGCGAACACTGCGACGGCAGTCAATTACGAGGGTGCGTGTTGCGGAGGGGGATCGGATCCTGATACTGGAGTTCACGGGTGGGCTTCAGTTTCATGCACATCTGTACGGAAGCCGGGCGAATGTGCTTTTGGGAGACGAGACCGGGTGTGTCCTGGAAGCATTTCGTAAAGGCGGTCCGGCAGAGTTCCCACAGGCACGCACTGCACCGGAACCCCGGAGCCTTGCAGAGTTCATGGCCCGATGGAGTAGTGCAGAGGGCAATCTGACCAAGGCACTACAGCGGATCTATGTACGCTTCAATAGGGATCAGGCCAGAGAGGTCATGAAGCTGCATGAGGGGGCCGATCCGCCGGATCCCGCTCTGGTGTATGAAGCGGCACAGGCGTTGCACCTGCGATTGTTGAATGCTCAGGGGCCATTGTATGTCTATCGGGATCCGCCTGCGATCTCTCTGATTTCTCTCGCAGAGCGAAGCGAGGAAGAGGTGCAGAAATACAGTGACCTTGACGAGGGACTACGTGCATATGCGCAGCACGTACTCTCAGCGAGAGCTTACCGCGCACAGTATGAACCTCTGCGTAAAAGTCTTGTGCGGATGCTGGACAAGGCGGCGCGCTCGGTTGAGCGCATGAAAACGGAACAGTCCCAACCCTCACGCGCGGATGAATACGAACGGATCGGGCATATTCTGATGGCTTCGCCACCACTGCCAGCGGGCGCATCCCGCGTGGAACTCCAGGATGTATTTCATCCCGGAGCCACGGTGACGGTGTCTTTGGATCCGGCATTGAACTCGTTACAGAATGCCGAGCGCTATTACTCAAAGGCGCGCAAGGCACGAACATCCCGGGCACACCTGGATACGCTCATCAAGCAGGCGGAAGAAAAAGTGGCATCGTTGCAGGCGGAACTGGCGGCGCTGGAAAGGGCGAAGACCTATAAGGATCTTAAAGCGTTTCAGAAGGGGCGTACAAAGCCTGGATCCTCCGGGCAACCATTCCGGCGCTATATTCTTGCATCCTCTTATGAATTATGGGTAGGGCGCAATGCAAAGGAGAGTGAGATGCTGACACTTCGGCATGCCCGCCCATTTGATTTGTGGTTCCATGCGCGTGGAGTGAGTGGTGCCCACGCGGTATTGCGGCTTCCGAAGCGCGATGCGCAGCCAAGCAGCTACCTGATTGAGCAGGCGGCAGCGATTGCGGCTTGGCATAGCAAGGCACGCACCAGCAGCATCGCCCCGGTCATCGTAACACCTAGAAAGTATGTTCGTAAGGTACGCGGGACACCACTGGGTGAAGTCACGGTAAGCCGGGAAGAGGTGGTGATGGTTGAACCCGCGCTCCCGTGAAGTATTTTCCCCTCACTTGATCTATACAACTATCTTCATGACCTGGTGGCAGGCGGCGATTCTTGGACTTCTGCAGGGCTTGACGGAGTTCCTGCCGGTTTCTTCTTCAGGACATCTGGTTTTGGCGCAGCATGTATTGGGGCTGCAGCTTACGCCAGATGTAACGTTTGAGGTATTTCTTCATGCAGGAACCGCTCTCAGCATCATCACGGTCTACAGGAACCGACTGGGTGCAATCGTGAGAGACATGATCCGTACCCTGATGTATCCCCGGAAGGCATATCAAGCCAACCCTAATGTGCGGATTGCCTGGCAGGTGATCTATGCGAGTATTCCTGCCGGTTTGGCCTATGTGTTTCTTGATACACAACTGGAATGGACCTATGCACGTCCCTGGTTTGCATGTACGATGTTGATTTTCACGGGTGTACTGCTGGGGTGTACTTTGTTGGCACGGACCCAGGGCGGCGAGATCACTCTGCGGAAATCTATTCTGATGGGTGTCGCCCAGGCCGTGTCACTTCTTCCTGGAATGTCTCGATCAGGGGCTACGATCAGTACTGGATTATTGTCTGGCATCAAACCTGAAGCTGCGGCAGATTTCTCATTTATTATGGTTTTGCCCGCCATCGCTGGAGCGACCTTGGTCAAGGGGTTGGGACTGATCCAGTCGCCGGAAACGGTCAATTGGCTTCCAGTGCTGCTTGGCACAACCATCGCGTTTGCAACCGGTATATTTGCGATTCACGCAGTGCTTGGGTTTGTTCGACGTGGCCGACTGCATATATTTGCGCTTTACTGCGTAGGAGTGGGAGTACTGGGGCTGTTCTTCCTCTAGGTTACGACGATTAATCATATCAAGGAACTCATGCGGCTTACCGCTTACGAAAAATCTGTACAGAAGGAAGTGGATGCATGGTTGCGCGCGGACGGCTCTTTGGCGGCCCGAGCAATGGACTGGGTCATGCGCCCTGTAGATTGGGCCATGGAGCAGGGAGTTCCGGCCCACTTGGTGGATCAGATGAGTGAGGCAATCGGTGCGTTTCTGTCCAAGCTCAGTGATGCTACGAAATGGGCGGTGGATTTGAGCGGCATCCAATCAGAGGCACGCAGGAAAGGATTGGAGGTTGAGAAGATGGAAGATTTGCGTGGGGCTCCTTTGGAAACGCTGGATGAGTTGGCGAAGGGGCTCTTTAATCAGAATACAGTCCTGGCCGCACTCAGTGGTGGAGGAACGGGTTTGGGAGGCGCGGCTCTGATTGTAGCAGACATCCCCTTGCTTTTTGCCATCAACCTTCATCTCATTCAGAGGATTGGTGCGGCGTATGGGTTTCCGATGACCGGTCCAGAGCATGGACCGATTATTTTATCGATCTATAACGCAGCGGCCGCAAATTCCCGGGAAGCTCGCAGTGGTGCGATGCATGAGGTCGGCATTGCCGCGGCCTCCTATGCGGGGGGTGGGACGTATCAGGGGCGTGTGCGGGGGGTATTTTCGGATCAGTCCCGTCATGTACCGAGGGAGTTGGCCAAAAATCTTGTTGGTCGAAAACTATTACAGACCATTCCACTGGCTGGCGCGGCCGTGGGTGCGGGGGTGAATTACTGGTTCACAAGAGAGACTGCCGAGACATCGTACATGCTATTTCGCGCACTATATCTTGAATACAAAGGCCGTCTCCGCTGATTTGGTGGTGAATCGGTTCTTTGAAGCGCCATTCGGGATGATTGTTTGGGGGGTGGGTCTGATTGTTGTGCATTATGAACATTGGGGCTTCCCCTTTTCAAGTGGGTTCGGAGTCAGAATTAAGATGAACCACGATGCAATTGAATAGATTCGGAATGGATTTCTTTATTTATTTTGGGTCTGTTTTTGGAGTTCAAATCAAATATTTCATTCACCATGAGTGTACGTATTCAAGATATCAATCGATTGTTAGGGATTCAGTCTCCGTGGGAGGTTTCGGAGATCAAGCAAGATGATGCAACGCAGCTGGCTGAGATCCATGTAATCTGTTCGGAGGGTTCGGTACTTCGATGTCCTGAGTGTAACAAAGTTTGTCCTGGCTACGACCATCGTTTTCGGAAATGGCGCCATACGGATATCTGCGAATATCAGACGACCGTGGTTGCGAAAGTTCCTCGGGTGGAATGTTCGGAGCATGGAATCAAGACGGTTTCGGTGCCCTGGGCGGATGAGCGCGTGCGTTTTACGACGGCATTTGAAGCGAAGGTCATTAACGGGTTGCTGGATGCCACCAGTATTTCAACGGTGGCGACCAGGATGGGAGTCAGTTGGACGATGATTGCCAACATTATGGAGCGTGCGGTACTGCGAGGACGTGCCCGCAAAAAAGAGGAACTGATCGCGCATCTCTGTGTCGATGAGACCTCTTATAAGAAAGGTCACAATTACATCACTGTGGTGTCCAATCCAGACACGGCAACCGTGCTGTATGTCGGCGAGGGTCGGACAAAGGCCAGTTTGAAAGGGTATTATGATGGACGTTCTGCCGAGCAACTGGAGGCCATTGAGAGTGTGAGCATGGATATGTGGCCAGCGTATATCAGCGTCACGAAAACGTGCGTCCCCAACGCAGAAAAAAAGATTGCATTTGATCACTTTCATGTGGCCAAATACATTAGCGATGCCGTGGATAAAGTCCGTCGGCAAGAGAACCGAGAATTGCGGAAAGAAGACAACTACGATCTCACTGGAACCAAGTATGATTGGCTGACCAATCCGAAGAATATGTCTGCGCGGCAAAAGAAACGATTCAACCAGTTAAAGACCAGTTCGCTGAAAACAGCTCGTGCGTGGGCCATCAAGGAACTCTCCCAGAACTTATGGCATTATGTCCATCCCACATGGGCACTCAAAGGATGGAAACGATGGTTATCCTGGGCCATGCGTTGCCGACTGGAACCGATGAAAGACGCCGCGAAAACCATCAAGAATCATTTGTGGGGCATTATCAATGCAGTGATCTTAAAGGTCAGCAATGGCCCAGCCGAAAGCATCAACAGCCGCATCAAAACCGTCAAAATTCGTGCTCGTGGATTCCGAAACAAACAGCGGTTTATCAATGCAATTTACTTCTATCTCGGAGGACTGGATCTGTACCCGGAAGGCTTCCAAAAACAAGCTACCCACTCATAAAAGCGAAGAGCCTGAACATTAGCCACTTTTATAGCAGTGTGTAACATTTTGCAAGGCAGCAAAGCACTACGTGTGTGGGTTTTAATTGGGGTTTGTCTGAAAAAAGAATAGTCGGGTAAGCATCAAGTAAGGATGCTATGCAACCGTGTATCACTTGAGAGATGAAACTATGTTCGGAGCGTAACCATTACCTCAATCCCTCTGATGTGGAAGTCACCATGACAGCCAAGACTAATCAATCCGCTGACTTGCGCCCTAACAAGGTTAAGCAAGTCTCAAAAGATGGTGCCCTGGAACCTGTGGTTTCCATGACCCGCGAATTGGGCTTGGAGGTATGTCCGGTTTCTGAAAGGATTATCAAAGAGACCTCGGTCAAGTGGAGGAAGGCCATGGAGATGTTGGCAGATCTGTGAAACTCACTACCGCATCACATGGGACGATGCGATTCGTGCCCATGATGAAGCTCTTGCTGATGGCGGAGCGTCTGGGATTCTGAACGAGCATGTTATTCGTTCCGCGTTGCGATACACTTATCTCATACACGGGCAAGGGGCAAAGATCAATTATTGGAACTTGGTTCATTGAACAGCGAGGGAGCGAAGGGACTTGATCCTGAATAACGCTTCAAATCCGACTTAGAGATCTCATCCTTCCAGTTTGTCTTAAAGTTAAGGGTCTTGATAAAGCTAAGGGCTGGCGAAAAAATAAATTAGTCCACTAATCCTGCTATTTTCTATTCTTTAGTCTCTTTCTCCCCGTGTAATCTGGAGACTTCCCTCAATTATTCTTCGCTTTTGGCCAGAAGCTTCGATCTAATCCAATTTTTTGTCGGTTTGCTTTTAAATGCTTATATTTATACTTTAACATTTTTACTAAAAACTTTCCCATGTCACGCAGAACTTTGAAAATCAATCTCGTGAAGAAACTCATTCGGAAACAAACGGTCGTTACCTTTGCCGAGGTCTGCGCTGCACTCGGCCCCGTCTGTGATCTCACGGTACACCAGGTCATGACCCAGGCAGGTTGCCGAACCAGCTATTCTCACAATGGCCGCTATTACACCTTGGATGAACTCGTAGAGTTTGACCAGAATGGTCTCTGGTCGTACAACGAAATTCGTTTTTCCCGAGAGGGTACGCTGACTTCCACGCTGACCGCATTGATTGAACAATCTTCCGCGGGACTATTTGCGCGGGATCTCCAATCCATTGTAAAGGTGGATGTACTGGTTACCTTGACCCGTTTAAGTCAAGAAGATCGTGTTTCAAGAAAAAAAGTAGGACGGCGTTATCTGTATATTTCCAAGGATCCCGGTACACGGCGGCGGCAACGACGCAAGAAGGAAGAATTGTCTTTGGGTTGGAATGACACCATGGCAAAGGGGACCCGGACGCTGCTGAACACCCTGAATGAGAAGCAACGGCGATTATTCGCTGGATGGTTTTCGCTTCGTGTGGGTCGTGGAGGGGATCGGCGAGTTTCTAAAGTACTGGGGATGGCCCGTGCCACGGTCACCAAAGGTCGGCGGCAGCTTTTGGCTGGAGATTTTGAGGAGAAACGAATCCGTAAAGCCGGTGGTGGGCGCAAATCCATCGAAAAAAAAAAGCCTGAAGTGATTGAGTTCATTCAGAATGAGATGGAGTGTGATACTGCGGGAGACCCATGTACTGGGCAGCGATGGTATCGGCGAACGACACACTTGATTGCCTCGGCACTTACAAGGCTCGGGATTCCCATGAGTGACCGCACCGTGAGTCGAATTCTGAAGTCACTGGGATTTGCGCTACGGGTGAACCACAAGCAGTTGTCTGCACGCAAACATCCAGACCGGAATCTCCAATTCAGAATCATTGCGATGCTTCGAACGATCTACATCCACCTGGGCTGTCCTATCATCAGCGTAGATACCAAGAAGAAAGAGCTGATCGGTCTGTTTCGGAATGCGGGGACCTATTGGAGGCGTACTCCGCATCTCGTCAATGATCATGACTTCCGATCTCTGGCCGACTGCATTGCAATCCCGTACGGAATCTATGATCTTATGGCAAATACGGGAGCATTCTATGTGGGACTCTCCCATGATACGCCCGAATTCTCGGTAGACTGTACCGCGACTTGGTGGGGGGAACTCGGGCGGCACCTCTATCCAGATGCCAACGAACTTTTAATTCTAGCCGATAGTGGAGGAAGCAATGGGTGCCATCCGCGCGCCTGGAAATACTTCCTCCAACATAAACTTGCCAATCCATTTAATCTCACGGTCACCGTAGCTCATTATCCCAGTGGGGCCTCTAAATGGAATCCGATTGAACACCGCGTCTTTAGTGAGGTATCCAAGAGTTGGGCAGGGATCCCGCTTAAATCCCTTGATACCATGCTCAATTGTCTCAATACCACAACGACACAGACAGGACTTACCGTCACGGCAGAATTGATAGAACGCGAATACGAACGAGGGATCAAAATCAGCGAAGATGAAATGAGTCATCTCAATCTGGAGTACAATGAGACCTTACCGCGATGGAACTACATCATTAAACCCCAGATATTCGACCAATTAGCTCCACTTTCCCGTGAATTGACAGGATAATTTATTTTTTCGCCAGCCCTAAGAGTGTTAATACATCTGACCTGCAGATCTTTACAAATATCTGGTATCTTGCGGTTTGCTCCTTGCGCGTTAGGTTTGGACGTTTCTTCAGTTACTACAGAACGGTGCTTTGGATCTTCCAGCGCTGATGCGATCAGAAAAGGGTCTCCACCAACCTGCTCTAAATCTGCATCTGTTAGGTTTCCTCCATATCCCTCGGTGATCACTTGTCTAACAAATTCAGTCTTCTCATCTTGACCGAGAATGAGGTCTTTCTTATTTCGTGCAAGCCATTCCTTGAAGTGCTCGTCTTTAGGTTTGATTTCGGCAAATATCATAGGGGGGATTTTACAAGCACCCTTTCTCGCTTGGAACTCTAACCATGGCCAAAATTCCGGTACCATGTCGGGGGAATAGTAGTTACGGTGAACGGTGATCAAGGAGCAAGCGTCAATAAGATACAGCATATGAATCCTGGCATTTTTTATTCAGGTTATTCAGGATCCAGTAACTTGGATACGTTCCATGGTTTTACGCCCAGAATTATCGCTGCCTTGGAGACCGTCAGCCCCCTCGATTGTATCATTCGCTTGGCAAAGTGAAGCATACCCTCACCCAATCGACTACGCTGGGTTTTGTAATATCCAATTCCTCCGCCTTGTTTATTCGTTGACGTTTTCCGGTTTTGCTGGGACTGTTTCCATTCCAATTTATAATTCTTCATGAGTTGTGAATAAGCATCTCGCAAAATCAGTTTTTCCTGATAGAGCCTTGTCGCAACCATCATGTGGCTTAGCTTCCGCTGTTGAGACACTTGAGATATTACTTCTTTGAGTTCAGAAATACTTGCTTTCTCACCCGTCCATTCTGCTTTTATCAACTCCGATGGTAGCAACCATTGCCCAGCCACTTGATTACAGAATTTTTCAATGGGGTTCGCTTGCTCAAGATCACTAATTCCTGTTTGGTCAAGGAGCAAGTGGACGATTTCGTGCAACACGGAAAATGACTTAGCAGAATCGGGATCCCCACTATTTATTACCATAAATGGGGCAACATCGTCTGCAATCACAAACGCTCTAAACAATTCAGGAGACAAGTTGGTGTGATGGCTCCCTAGATTATTCTTTAGAATCACGAAGATTCCAGAACGCTCACATGAGGCCCGAAGCAACTTGAAGGCCTTAGCTTTATTTGGTTGTGCATAGTATATCTCACGCGTAAACTGATCTCCAAGCACCAAATCCAATTCGTCTAATGCGTCACGGACAAGCTCTGCGTATTGGCTCCTAGGTATGTCTGGAAGCTTGCGCTCCATTGATCTGGCTTCTTTGGGCAAATTCCACTTTCGCCTCAAACAACCCACAAACGGCAGAACCGTGGCTTCCTCCTCCAACTCTAATGTGGCCCTAATCAATTGCTGACTGGACTTGGCGTAGCGAAGAAGCGCCGAAATATACGCCTCCTCTTGAGATGTATATTCTTTTGCCTGCCCCCGGAAATCAGTTCCATAATTTGATTTTGCCGGAATTTCTTCCAGATAAAATGTTATTACTGGCCGTCTATATTGCTCTGCCATTTTGAGAAGTGTTGACCGAGCAAGAATATCCTCGCCCCGCTCAAGCTTCTCAAGCTTGTGTTTTTTTAAACGAATCTTGGTGGCTGCCTCCTCTACCGTGAGCCCCGCGGTTTCGCGTGCCCAAACTAGGATATCGGGATTCACGAGCGGCATCATTGGATAGAGGAGAGGTTTTGATGACTTACTACAACAGATAGATCAAACAAATGATTACGAGAATGGCGACTCATGCCAACCAGTGATACAAAGCCCATTTAGCAGAAGTTGTCATAAGTACTGTCAACTGCTTCGGAAAAATAGCTCTTTTTGAGCCCCTTAAAAATAGGGGGCAGCAAAAATCTACTATAATTGTAAACCCGCGCACAGCTGTGTTCATCGGATGTGTCTCCATCTAGGCATGCCAGGTTCGCTCCAGTGTCATGCTCTTCCAGCCAACTGTTGATCAACCTCCTTCCAGTCGGGCTGTGGACGATCCAGAGTGGAATCCAGATCTGGGAATAGGAGCGCACCCAAGGCTTCATCGGTGAGATGTTTCGGCAATGGCCGCGAGAGCCATGTCGATTCTGCTCGCCGAGGATAATTGCGTGCTGTTCCCGGAGACAGTTGCAGAAATCGGGCAACTTCACGCTTGTTGTATTGCTCTGCATAATAGTAGCGGAGTAAGGTTCGGATGTCTTGCATAAAAATTCGTGATCTTGGCATTGGTCAAGAGATTGGTTAAAATCCCTGTCAATGCAATGAAGGAATGTAAGCTCACGAAAAATTCACCCGTGGCCAGATCGAAACTGCATATGCAACAGAATCACCTCCCTTAGGTGGGTAATTTGGTTTTCAATATACGTATACCGCGAATTAGTTTGATACATCCTCGCACGAACCAAGGGTAATGTGTAACTGCGTATCACTTGAGAGATTTAACTATGATCGGATCGTATGCGTATCGCGCCCGGTCTCTCTGATGTGGAAGTCACCATGACAACCAAGATTAACCAATCTGCTGACTCGCGCCCTAATAAGGTTAAGCAAGTCTCAAAAAATGGTGCACCAGAGCCTGTGGTTTCCATGACCCGCGAATTGGGCTTGGAGGTATGCCGATTTCTAAAAGGATCATCAAAGAGACCTCGGTCAAGTGGAGAAAGGCCATGGAGATGTTGGCAGATTTGTAAAACTCACTACCGTATTACATGGAACAATGCGATTCGTGCCCATGATGAAACCCTTGTTGATGGCGGGGCGCTTGGAATTCTGAACGAACGGCTCTCTATCTGGCCGTGTTGCTTATTCGTACCTGAGCTGGTTGTTCGCCACATCGCCTATGGACTTGGATTTTGCTTCCACTTCCGCCGGAAGGATATACCCGACTACCCTGACATCGTGTTTTCAAAGCATCAATCGGTTATCTTCGTGCATGGATGTTTCGAGTACCGCCATTCCTCCTGCAAGTACGCGTCCAGCCCGAAGACTCTATCTGTCCCAACGAAACCAAGGTGAAAGTTTTATTGTCGCCGGACACATTTTGACAGAAATACTCTGCTGTGCAATCGTTTTGGCTGACTATCAGAATGCGGGACTGAGGAATGTGTTGGGTCATCTTTTGGGCAACCTCGGTCAAACAGATTCAAGAGAAAAGGCTATCTTCCCTCCGAGCTTCGAAAATAGTCAGAAGTGGTACATACGCTCACTTTTAATCCGAATCACTTTTCACACCTAATCAGCTAAAGCATGAAATTCAAATCGAGAGATTTTCTTCAGTTGTTCGAGCAACCGATTCAGTATTCCGTGCCAAACTGGCAGCGTAGATATAGTTGGGATAAGGCGACGATTCAGCAGTTGATCAAAGATTTAGAGGAAATCTCGAAATCAAACGAAGAGAATGCCAGTCATTTTGGGGGCGCGATCATTACCCGTTCCGAGAGTGAGCCTCCAGGTGGAGTCCCAATTTACAATGTTGTTGATGGTCAGCAACGACTCACAACCATCAGTATTTTGTTAGCTTGCATAACAGAAAAATTAAAAGAAACTGGACCTACAGGACGGTGGGATTCAGAAAAAATATCAAGTGCCTTTTTAAGCAATAAAAATCAGCCAAAGAAGCTAACAAGGAAGCTAAGTCTACAAAACGAGGATGATGAAGAGTATGAATGTATAATTGAAGGATGTCCCAAGGGTAAGGGGGAGGTTACCGCAGCTTGGAAAGTTTTAAGGTCTGAGGTGGACTCTGTAGGTGTCGACTGCCTGATGAAGGGGTTAACCCGATTCAAGGTGATCAGCTGTGAATGTGAGCCATTTGATGATCCACAGCAAATCTTTGAGAGCCTAAATGCAACAGGGGTTCCATTGACGGAGGGAGAAAAGGTTAAGAACTGGTTGCTGATGGGATCGGATAGGGAAACTCAGGACAGGTTGTACCTAGATCATTGGTATAGACTTGAGAAATCCCTAGATGCTGTAGCGGATCCAAAAAGGATTGATGAATTTCTCTTGGATTTTTTCCGATGGAAAACGGGAAAGAACTGTGGGATTAAACGTACTTACGCGAATTTGAGAAGGTGGTGGTATGACAAGGGGGGCTCGGAGAATAAAACCTTACTGTGTGAAGAGTTAGCCAGACTGGCTGGGCTATACGGGAAGATCACGGGTACAAATGGCCATCACGAGAGTCCTGAGGTGAATGAACTTCTACAGTATCTGCGTGATCTCAGAATTGATGTTCATCGGCCATTTACTCTTCGTCTCCTCTTAGATAATGTTGACGCTACTGATGTAAGTGAGGCAGATCTCGCTAAAATTTTAAGAGCACTCAGCACCTGGTTGACGCGTCTGTGGTTGGCAAATGCCCGGATGTCTGGCCTCAATACCCTAAGTATATCATTTGCCTATCACAGGATTTCCCAAAATGGAAAGTCTTACGCTGACTACTGGATTGATAAGATTAATGAAGTAAGAGGTAGACTTGCAGTGCCGAACGAGAAAGAAATCGGGGAAGGGATCAGAAAAAGAAGTGCATACGGTGGTAAAGCATCAAAGACTGCAAAGACAATCCTCTGGGGAATCAGCTCTAAATTAAACAATGCAGCTAATCCAAAGATTGAGGATTTATCCATAGAACATATCATACCCCAAAATCTCAGCAAAGAATGGTGGGAATATTTGGGTGAAGATGCGGACGAGTTGTGGGAAAATTATGTGGATACACTCGCAAATCTAACGTTGGTCGGAGAAAATCTTAACTCGGAAATTAGCAATCAGATTTATGCAGAGAAGCGTAAGCTATATCAGGACAGCACAGTCATACTCACGAAGAAATTGGCGCAATCCTTTGAGCACTGGAGGAAAGAGGATATAGAGGTACGCGTTCAAGAACTTACTGACTTAGTATGTAAGTATTGGCCTTGGGAAGATGCAGGACAGGCGCGCACAGTCCCTCGTTGGCGGATCAACGGAGGAGATTGGCGGGAAGAGAAATCATATCGGGCAGTGCTACTGAATGTTATCGCAAGACTCTTGGACTTGGATCCCTTAGAGAATCCGCAAAAACTTTCAAGTGATCCGAGATACAGAGATCTTCTGCCATCGGATTATCCCCCCAAAGATTCTATACGCTACAAGCGAATACCTGGATATTCTCAATACATGAAAAATGTGGATTTGACACGCATTAAGATCATTGATCAATGTGAGGAATTCGGTCAGCAGTGCGGATTCGAGGTTGAAGTTAAGTAAAAAAGGCAATCAGCATAGTGGATTCCAATCCATGTAGCGATAGCCTTAGGAACCCATGGCGTTAGTTGCTATTGTTGGTCGTCCGAACGTGGGGAAGTCCACGCTCTTTAACCGGCTCACAGAGTCCCGGCAGGCGATTGTAGACGATGCTCCGGGGGTGACGCGAGATCGTGTATATGGTCAGGTGCTCTGGAATGGGCGAGAATTTGCACTGGTAGATACGGGCGGGTATGTGCCCAGAAGTGCTGATCGCTTCGAGCGTGCAATACGTGAGCAGGTGGAGATTGCACTCGTTGAAGCCGATATCATTCTGTTGGTTACCGACATCACGGCCGGTGTGACCGATCTGGATGAAGAAATGGCTCGGATGCTTCGGCGAAGTAAGAAGCCAGTTCTCGTGGTCGCCAACAAGGCAGATAATCGACAGCGCCGGTGGGACGCAGCATCCATGTATAGCCTGGGACTGGGAGATGTCTATCCGGTCAGTGCTACGAATGGGATGGGGACGGGAGACTTTCTTGATGCCGTGACAGCTGAGCTGCCGACTGAAGAAACCAATGAGGAGGATGCTGGAGTCAGAGTTGCACTCATCGGGCGACCAAATGTCGGCAAATCACAACTGACCAATACCCTGCTGCGCCAAGAACGCTCAATCGTTACGGAAATCAGCGGGACAACCCGGGATGCCGTGGATGCAAAGCTAATACACAATGATCAAGAAGTGACACTGGTTGATACTGCAGGGCTGCGGCGACGCACCAAAGTTCATGAGAATGTCGAATTCTATGCCACGCTGCGCACTGAACGGGCAATCCGAAGTTGTGATGTGGCAGTACTGATACTGGATGCAACTATTGGATTGGAGGCCCAGGACATTCATGTCTTGAAGGAAGCGGAAGCGCTGAAGAAAGGGCTCGTGATCGTGGTGAATAAGTGGGACCTCATCGAAAAAGAAACCAATACCGCCCGAGATACAGAGCAGGCAATCCGGAAGCGTTTGCAGACATTGGATTATGTGCCGATCCTCTTTGTCTCCGCGCTTACAGGGAAGCGGGCGCACCGCGTACTGGATGTATGTTTGGAGATTATAGAGAGTGCGGCAACACGTATACCAACCTCCGAACTGAATCAGACGATGCAGCGGGTGATATACCGGCACCATCCGCCCAGTTGGCGTGGGCGGCATGTACAGATCAAGTATGTTTCTCAAGTTGGAATATCTCCACCACTGTTTGCGTTTTTCTGTAACCATCCGCAGGGAATTGGGACCGGTTATGCCCGCTACCTGGAAAATCAGCTGCGGGAAGCGTATGGGTTTGAGGGGGTCCCGGTGACCCTGGCATTCCGGCGCAAATCACAAAAAATGGAATAGCGGAACAATACCTGCCCGATGTGATATTCACGGACGGATCGGCAACCAGAATTCCATGCCCGGAGTACCGAGGAACACCAAGACCGAAAACGAACGCAAGTTGAATTTCTGGGAGCGGCTGTATCTGCCTGAAATTTTCAAAGGCTTGGCCTACAGCTTTCGGAAGATGGTGAAAGAACCGACGTACACGACCGAGTACCCGGAGGAGCTTTGGGAGCCGCCGGACTCTTACCGCGGACGTCCGGTGCTGGTAGAGGAGGAAGGGAAGCCGCGTTGCGTGTCCTGTAATCTTTGCGCCAAGGCCTGCCCGCCCATGGCCATTTCCATGCAGTCGCGTGAAGTAGATGATCCCAACAGTAGCAAAGAGCGTGAACCTGCGTGGTTCGAAATCAATATGCTTCGCTGTATTTACTGCGGGTTCTGTGAGGAGGTATGCCCCGAAGAAGCAATCGTGATGTCAAAAGAATATGATCTCACCTTCCAGGGGCGGGATGAAGCGATCTTTGGGCTGGAGCGCCTCCTGGTTCCTTCGGAGCGACTCACAGAACGACTTAAATATCTCGAGGAGGCCCGTAATCAGCAGGAGAATGCTGAGCCTTGGCAACATCGAAAAGATAATAACCTGCACAGTTTAAGGGATCGCCATATCGTGCGTGAGTTGGCAGAGACGCAAATGCCGGCCCTGAAGAATACGCACCTGCGTTCAGAGGAACCGATTGCGGGAGAGAATACCTGGGAAGGCCGCCCGTCTTCAGACAATGTCTGAGCCGGAGGAGCGGCGCGGCGACCTGCTGGATCAGCTAAGTTACCTGTTAGACGAGATCGTCTCCTTGCGGAGCATTACTTCACGTCTGCACGAAGCGCAGATCACAAATACAGAGCGCGGACCGTCGGTGAAGCAGTGCTACGGTACAATCATTATGCAGGATCGAAATGAAATTCTTCCTGCCCTGGAAAAGTTATCCAGAGGGAAACACCCCCAGACAGTGAAGGAGGTGGACTGGAATCATCGTCCCATGGAAGAGATTCTGACAGAGGTGGAAGCGGCGCGGCAGGCGGTTATTGCAGCTGCAGGGAGGCTGAAGCCACAGGATTGGACACAAGAGGTGGTGGAGGGGATGGATGTGTATCAACTTCTTCTGAGGGCCTCGCATAATGATGCAGATACACTTCGGGAGGTCGCGCAGAAGCTTTATCGGTCCCACTCATAACAGAAAATGGCCAGGAAGTATAGAAAATCGGCATTGGAGATCTATAAGGATTTGCGGCAGGATTTTCTGGAAGGGCGATACAAGCCGATCTATCTCCTGTATGGAGATGAGTCGTACCTGCCGGATCAGCTTCAGAAAGTTCTGATTGCGCGTGCACTGCTTCCAGAAGACCGGGACTTTAACCTTGATGTGGTTCATGGGGCGGATGTGAATATTCAATCCGTGTTGAATATGTGCCAGATGGCTCCCATGATGGCGGAGCGCCGTGTGGTTGTGATCAGGGGGTTCGACCAGTTGAAAAATAATAAGCTGTTTGCACGCGTGGCCAAACAGCCAAACCCGACCGCAATCGTCCTCCTGATATGTGGGACACGCCCGAGGTTCAATGCGAACCCCTATATGGCGCTGAAGAAAAACACAAAAGCAGTTCAGGTTGTGGAGTTCGCTTCGCTGTGGCGCAACCAGGCTGCGCAGTTTGTGCGAGAGTATGCTAAGGCCCGCGGCTATGACCTGGAAAGCAGAGTGCAGAATTTACTGGTAGAGTTCCTGGGTACGGGAATGGCATTACTCGCCCAGGAAATCGAAAAGTTGATCACCTATGTCGGTGAGCAGGAGCCGAAGGTGATCACGAGACAGGATGTACTGCAAGCCAGTGGGCAAACCCGCGAAATCAACGTGTTCGAGCTTCAGGATGCCATCATCCAGCGTAGAGCAGTGGATGCACACAGGATTGCAGAACAATTACTTCTTGGAGCTTCTTCCAGACAGGGAGAAGCGCTGCGGATTGTGGCGGTGCTGAGCAGTTATTTCATGAAGCTTTTGAAACTGCATGATTCTCTTCGAGATAATTTGCATCAGGCAGAACTTGCCAAACGAATTGGAGTAGCCCCGAACATGATTCGCAGGTATCACGAGGCCGCTAGAAGCTGGTCAATTCCAGAAGTTAAGCGGGCCATACAACTGCTTTTGAGTACCGATAGCGAAATCAAAGGATTCTCCAAGCGCAGCCCCCGATTGCTTATGACACTTTTCATTACACGATTACTGGCAGAACCTTTGCAGCATCACGCGCGTTGAGGTCTTGTGAACATTCTACAAATTATCCTAGTAATCACGGGGAGGACTTGGAAACATTCGGGTTCAGCTTTCATTATGTTCTTTTATGCAGGCTCACATCTCACTGACTTATAACACCTGATCGTATGCTACATCGCTACTTCCGCACATCATGTTGAATCGAGTCTCCTGGATGGACGAGTTCCTGTGTGAGTACGTAGATGGCACAATGGATTGCTCGGTCCGAACTGTGTTTGAGGAATGCTTGGAGTGTGATTCCAGACTTGCAAAGAGAGTCAAGCACTTGCGTGGTACCCGGCGACTATTGAGCGAGTATAGCTTTCGGGCACCGAAAGATTTGCGGAAAAGGGTTCGTGTACGTTTATCCCAGTGTCTTCCATTCGCGACCCCGGTGCGCCCACCGCATACCAGTATTCTGGTTGGAACAGCGGCGGCAATCGCTTTGGCAGCAGCGCTCGTAGCAGGAACCTCTCAGTATATTCCCGCCCCCATGTCCGGGTTGCGTAGTGTAGCAAGCCCGATTGCAGAGACTCAGATTAAGGACCTTAGGCAGGTTAAACGTGTTAACAGCGGGTCATCGACGGAGATCTCTCCGACTAAGGGCTCTTAGCTCAGTGGTTTAGAGCGCTCGCCTCACACGCGAGAGGTCACAGGTTCGAATCCCGTAGGGCCCACCAACGAATCAGGACTTATTCAATAGCAATGCGCAAATCTCTTGCCTTATACCTGTTTGTTTTCTTCGCAGTATCCCCGACCTGGGCAAATTCCACTGACCTGGCTGATCGGTTTGGTAGAGCGATTACTGCCGGGGATGGTTACCTCTTTATATCAGAATCGGGTGGGTTTGAAACCCACGGAATGGTTCATGTCTATGTGCGGGGAGACGATCAGGAATGGGTTTGGAAAAACTCATTGTATGGGAATGCCCATGTAGGGGATGGATTCGGCCATACAATCGGATATGGGGACGGAACGCTGGCGGTAGCAGATCAATCCGCAGTGTATGTGTTTGAATTGGATCCTGAGACGGACCATTTTGTGCAGACGGGTCGGCTGGAGTCAGAACACAACAGTACGTTTGGCAGTGCTCTTGCGCTGGATGACGGATGGCTTGCCGTAGGCACGTCACGGGACAATGGATCTACTGGCCATGTCCACCTCTTTCGGAAGAACCTGGAAGAAACGTGGGTCAGAAGGGCGATTCTTGAAGAACCCGGAGAGTCAGCTGCATCCATGTATGGGATTGCACTTTCGATGGACCAAGGGCGCCTTCTGATCGGCTCGCCCGGACTTTGTGCTGCGTACCTGTACGAGTATCAAGCCGACGGATGGGGATTGTCTGTAACGTTGCCCTGTGGGGAACTGAGCGCAGAATCCATGTATGGAATGACATTGGACATGAAGGGGGAGCGTGCAGTGATCGGAGCCCCTCGACACAATTCAAGAAAAGGTGCAGTCGTTATCTGGCAGCAGGAGAATACGGAAGATTCGGGATGGAGAAAGGTAAAAATTCTTACTCCAGAGGAGGATGCCCCCGGGTCCTTCTTTGGATCACAGGTCGAGATTCAGGATCCGCTGCGGGTCGTTGTTGGATTCCCCGTGTTTGGACGGCGTGGACAGGATAGTGACGCAGAGGAAAATTTACGTGTCTATACCGTGCAGGAAGATGAGGATTCGGAACCTGAGTACACTACTGTTCCGGGAATTGCCTTCTCACTTGGATCCACGATTGCAGTGGATGGAAGTGTAATGGCGGTTGGATTCCCAAGTGCCGCGTATGGAGAAGGAAGCGCTGAACTGCTGGAATTCAATGGTGGTGTGTGGGAGATAGTCCAGGAAGTTTTTTATGTTCATGGCCATATGCCCCGTAAGGCTGACATTCTGTGTGATGATGGACAGGCAGAAGGGTTTGATTGCGGGCTTGTGGATCTGGTTTCGTTTCTGCCGAATGAAGAAATGGAGATGAATCGCGGGGTGCGCCTGAGCGATGTGTGGGGATGGACAGACCCCGAAACCGGAATTGAATATGGCCTGATCGGCCATCTTGAAGGGACGGTCTTTCTTGATTTGAGTACTCCATCGAACCCGAGGTATCTGGGAACTCTGCCTCGCACAGAAGGCTCACCAGGGAGTACCTGGCGGGATATCAAGGTGTATAAGGATCATGCATTTATTGTCGCCGATGGTGCCCGGGAGCATGGAATGCAGATCTTTGACCTGACGCAGCTCAGAGAACTCACCGATACTCCGGTGGAGTTCAAGGCAACGGCACATTATGGCCAGATCCACAGTACCCACAATATTGTCATTAATGAAGAGACGGGGTTTGCCTTTGCGGTGGGGGCTTCCGCCGGAGGAGAAACCTGTGGCGGAGGATTGCACATGATTGATATCCGTGAACCCCAAGTTCCTGTTTTTGCCGGATGCTTTGCGGATGAGACAACCGGACGCCGCAAGACCGGATACAGTCATGATGCGCAGTGTGTGATTTACAATGGACCGGACAGCGAATACGATGGACGTGAAATTTGCTTCGGTGCCAATGAAACGGCGATCAGTATATCCGATGTGACGGACAAAGAAAACCCGGTCGCAATCGGAACCGGCTCCTATCCTGATGCTGCGTATGTGCACCAAGGCTGGCTCACAGAAGATCATTCCTATTTTTTCCAGAATGATGAGCTTGATGAAATCCAAGGCAAGGTTCATAAAACACGCACACTGGTTTGGGATGTGAGGGATTTAAGTGATCCGATCATGATTCGTGAGTTCTATGGACCTACTTCAGCGACGGATCACAATCTGTATGTACACGGTGATCTGATGTACCAGACCAATAATGCGAGTGGTTTGCGCATCATTG
>CBDBMQ010000019.1:0-33422 GCA_965207565.1 Rhodothermales bacterium
AGCCATCACCTTGCAGACGAGTGAACAGCGAAGCTTCCAGATGTCACCAATCTCTTATGTCTCCATTGAATTGGAGGAGGCATCGCGTGGAAGCTACACGTTGGAGGTAGAAGTAGAGGACCTGGTCACGGAGGCAACTGCGCAGGCCGCAAGAGCGCTGATGCTGGAGTAGGTCTGATCATTTTTTCCGCGCAACCACATAGTGGCTGAGCGCATGCATGGCTCTACGAGCCTCGGACTCTGGAAAAACTTCCAGTAAAGATTGCGCCGCTCTCACATGATCCTCCATACGCTCTTGTGCGTAGGCGAGTCCTCCGGTTGATTGACGAACTCGAGAATGATTTGCCGGTTTTCTTTTGACGGTTTGCCTCTGCGTATAATTTTCAGGATTCGTTTCCGCTTGAGCGGATCTGCCACTTCAAGTGCATGGATCAGAGGAAGCGTCACCAGTTTCTTTTGAAAGTCCGCTCCCACAGGCTTCCCAACTTCCTGCGTTCCAAAATCAAAGAGATCATCCCGGATCTGGAATGCCAGCCCCAACTGCTCTCCATACTCTCCCATCGCGTTCAGGCTCTGCTCGTCTGCACCCGCACTTAATGCACCACAGCGTGTGCATGCGGACAGGAGTGAGGCCGTTTTGTCCGAAATGATCCTGTAGTAGGATTCTTCGTCAACATCCATACTCCGGGCACGCTGCACCTGGCGGAGTTCTCCCTCACTCATACGTTTTACTGCGTCACTGAGAACTCGCAATAAATCGTAGTCATCATGCTCCAGTGCCAGGAGCAGGCCACGGCTTAGAAAGTAGTCCCCAAGCAGAACGGCTACCTTATTGCCCCAGAGCGCGTTGATGGAAAAGGCGCCCCGCCGTTTTTCTGATTCATCTACCACATCATCGTGCACAAGTGTAGCAGTATGAAGCAACTCAACAAGCGCAGCAGCGCGATAACTCCGCTCGCGGACGCCCCCACATGTTTTAGCCGTCAGAAGCACCAGTAGTGGCCGGATCCGTTTCCCTTTCTGACGCAGAAAGTATCGCAGCACCAGGTTCAGCAGCCCATGCTCTACACGCATGGCCGCCTTGAAGTGGCGGGAAAATTCCTTCAGGTCGTCCGCCACAACGGATTGGAAGTCTCGCACCTCGACCACTGGTTCCTTCTGGTTTTCCGCCATCTATGCAGTAATACGTTAAGGAATTTGGCTAAGACTCACGTATCGATTCCTCATGAGAATATTAACCAAAACCATGGCGATTTTGACGGAGTAGTATCAGGAAGAATGGCACGCCGCAAAGCGCTGTAACAATGCCAACCGGCAATTGTGCACCGGGCAAAAGGGCTCTGGCCGCAAGGTCTGCCCCAGAGAAGAAAAATTGCCCCGGCGATAAAACTTGCTGGTAATACCCGCCGATGGGTTACGCCGGTGAAGGAACGGACGGCGTGAGGAACAATCAACCCCACAAACCCAATTGCTCCACTTGCGGCAACGATTGATCCGGTCACAAGCGAAGCCAGAACAATCAGGATTCGTTTCACAGACTCAACCGGTACACCAAGCGAGTGGGCAGATTCGTCGCCCGTCAACATCCCATCCAATGGCCGCGCTAACACAAGCAATACGGCAAGGCCGATTGAGACGGCAATTGCAGGCCAAATGAGCGTATTCCATGTTGCTAAATGGAGTGAGCCCAGAAGCCAGAATAAAACCGATCTCAGTTTATCCGGATCGGGAGAAGACAAGGTGATAAAGGAGGCCAGAGCACCCATCAGAGATGCAACAGCAACCCCGGCCAAAAGCAGCCGTGTCACGGATAGATGTCCCCGGCTGCCTGCTACACTGTAGACGATGAGGATTGCACATAATCCTCCTGCGAAGGCGGCAATCGGCATTGAGAGTGCTTTTGAGATCAGAGGGGGCAAAAAGCCCAGATAGAATAACGATGCGCCCGCGGTTGCACCGCCGGAGATTCCCAGGATGTAGGGCTCTGCCAGCGGATTACGGACCAATGTCTGCATTGCAGCGCCAATGATTCCGAGCCCACCTCCCACAATCATGGCAAGTACAGCACGAGGGAGACGCAGATGCCAAACAATGCGATCTGCAATCGGATCCGGAGCGGTACCATATCCAAATGTAGCATGATGCCACAGTACCGATAGCGTTTCGGTAAATGACACCTCTGTTCCCACGCTTACGGAGATCATCACGCTCAAAAACGCCAAGGGGAGTAGCGCAACTGTCCAGCGATTCATGGGTTCGTCACAGCTTCAGGGTGCAACACCCGTGCGAGTTCCCATGACCCTGCTACGAGACGCGGGCCGGGTCGTAAAATGGCAGGATCAAGTCTAAAGACCTGGTCAGAAACGATGGCCGGCAGGATATCCCAAGTTGGATGATGCGTCAGCAGTTGGGACTTGTTGAACTCAGGACCAAATGAGACTACGATTACATCCGGGCTGGAGGTCAAAACAAACTCATCTGTCAGAACAGGAAACCGTACGGATTGGGTTCTTGTGATGCTATGCCCACCGGCAAGGTCAATCACGTCATGAATGTAGCTTCCCTGCCCAAAAGCATACAATGTGGCCGGCTCTACCAAAAACAGCACGTCTGGTTTTTCGGGTAGGTTTACGGTCAGCATAGCAAGTTGGGCGAGTGAGTCTTCAAGCTCTGTTGCACGCTTGTGTGCGACTTCTAATGTACCGAGTAGTTCGCCTAGATCCCGCATCGCCCGCGTTACGTCTTTGAGTGTATTCACAGCAATAAAGTAGACAGGAACCCCCGCTGCTGCAAAAGTATTCGCATCCTTTGGGTTATTCACCTGCTCACTTGCAAAAACCAGATCTACATCAAGAGCGACAATAGCTTCGAAATCCGTTGGGATGACACTGTACTGGGGCAGTGAGTCAACCGCAGGAGGAAAGTCGTCATAGTCTGATACTCCGACGACTTTTGATCCGGCCCCGGAGGCAAAGAGAAGTTCTGTGATATTAGGTGCCAAAGGAACAATCCTTTCAATTCTTAAGGGCACCTCTACGGTGCGACCCAGATCATCCTGGACCGTGCGTTCGCCCCCCAAACTGGCTGAGCAGCCGGTAATGATCAGGAAAAGCAGGCAGATTTGACGCATTGAAAATCGGACGGATGGCACCCGTAGACAGATCAGAAGTTATAACAGGAAATCCTTTTTCCTCAAATGAGTGGTACGCGCCTCAATACCTCAGACTTGAATACAGTCGAATTGGCCGGGATGATTGATCATACCAAACTCGGTCCTGATACTACGATCAAAGATGTAAACGTTCTCTGTCAGGAAGCCGCTAAGTATGAGTTCGCTAGTGTATGTGTTCCCCCGTGCTACGTTAAGGAAGCTAAATTGATGCTCCAGGAAAAGTCTCCGGTGGTCTGCACAGTGCTGGGATTCCCACATGGAAACAGCTGTACTGCCGCAAAAGCCAAGGAAGCACTGCTTGCTGTTGAGGAGGGAGCAACCGAGGTTGATATGGTCATGGCAGTGGGGCTGCTGAAGAGCGGCTTATACAAGGATGTCGAAAAAGATATTGAGGCAGTTGTACGAATTTGTGAGAGCACTGCTCTGGTGAAAGTAATTCTTGAATGTGTTCTGCTCACGGATGAAGAAAAGCGTACAGCATGCCGTTTAGCAAGCGATGCCGGTGCAGATTATGTCAAAACCTCAACAGGATATGCGGGTGGGGGGGCCACCGAAAAAGATGTTACCCTGATGTTTGATGCGGTTGGGAGTACTCTTGGTGTCAAGGCATCCGGTGGAATACGAACAGGTACTGAAGCATTGGCGATGATTCGAGCGGGGGCAAGCAGGATTGGGGCCAGTGCTTCGGTAGCAATTATCCAGGGAATGAAATGATGTTTGATCTTAATCGTGGCTGGATCCTGATACTTTTACTCCTTGGCGTAGCCGGCTGCTCAGCTCCAGGATCAAGGCCGCTTGTTGATACGATCCCCAAAAAAACCGACGACGAAGTGCCAATTGACTGGACCGAGTACGAGGACTTCAATCCAAAAGCGTATCAGGAACCGCCAGAGGATCCTTCGACCATAATCCAACACGATGTTCCCGAGGTGCTACTATCTGCTGATGTCCTGTTATTCGATCCTTCGGATGAGCAATCTGGTTTTCGAATTCAGATTATATCTACGTTGAGCAAACAGGAAGCAGATCAGGTGGTCGAAGGTGCTTTGGCATGGTGGCGGGATTTTGTCGAAGATGACTCGCTCCGTGAGTTGTATCCGCAAATTGAATCAGATCCACCAGTCTATCAGGATTTCCGTACCCCTTATTATCGCGTTCGGATCGGAAACTTTATCAATCGGGAAGATGCTGAACGCCTCCTGGAGGTGGTTGAGAAAAGTTACGCCAGTGCATTCATCGCACCGGACATGGTCATTATTGGGATCCCGATAGAGTAGTTGAGGAAATACATAATTTCCCTGCCTGTTGTGTGACTACGAACCAAATGCTGATCTCCATACAGCATTAAACCCTTTAGCCCTGTGTCAAAGAAACAGCGGCGCATCCCTTGCGTTGAAGGGACCGAAAAACATATCTCTTATACATTCTCATGTACCGATTCAGCACTGCAATCTTCTTACTGGCGTTTCTCTTATTTGGAGCCAACGATGCATTTTCTCAGCGGCCATCATCCCCTCGTGGTGAGGCATCAACACAGATTGGAGAAGCGTGGATTATTGTTGATTATGGGCGCCCAATCCTTCGCGGCCGCACGGGAATCTTCGGTTCTGATGAAGATTATGGGACGCTGGTGACCGGACCTGCACCGGTCTGGCGCGCGGGTGCAAACAAGTCAACAAGATTGCACACGCAGGTCCCCCTCATGATTGGCGATGTGAAGGTTGCCGCCGGTGAATACAGCATATTCGTCGATTTAAGCCAGGATGGCTGGACCTTTATTCTTTCCACGCACGCAGCCAAAGAATCTGGCAGAGCTCCCGGTGAGGGAATCTGGGGATCCTATGGCTATACTCCTGATAAAGATGTCGTGCGTGTTCCCATGACAGCAAGCGAGATGATGCACAGTGCAGATCAATTCACGATTGGATTTTTCGATGTGACTGAGGAGGGTGGCGTGCTTTCTATGATGTGGGAGCATACAATGGCGAGTGTCTCCTTTACGGTCGTTCAGTAGCGACCGTACACTTTCCGTCGCGACAGGTTGAACTACAGCATCTTCTGCAGAAATTAAGGATGCCGAGGAGAAGAGCTTCTCCTCTTCACACAGCACCGATCTGGCTTGGTGGTTGCTTGACAGGCTCCTACCATTCGTGCGAGCGATGCGATCAAGTTAACTGTCTCCAAGCGTCAGCATAAATAATCCCCGCCTCAGTGAAAGGTAATGCGTGTCCCAACGTTAAACGTTCTGGGTAAACCGAGAAACACCTCTGCATCGTCTGCCCTCCCCATATTTGTACCATTCCCGGTGTAGGCATGAAAACGGGAATTATTGACGGCATCCTGTACATAGAACGCGTCGGTTACGTTGAATACATGCAAAAACAAGCGAATGCCGTAACGGCCTCCGTCAAAATCATAGCCAGCCTGTAGATCAAACACCGTGTATCCAGGTGCTTCCCATACGGCACTCCCTCGATCACTATATCCTGCAGGATCAAAATCTGCAAAATGCCGAGCGTAGGAGCGTCCCGTTAGCTTAACATGTAACCTGGAATGCGGGAATGCCGTTATCGCATAGGCAACTTGTGTCTGGGGGGCATCCCCCACCTTCACACCACGCAGTGGAAGCGGCACCTGCTGCTGACTATCTGGATTGGAACGATCAAGCGTGTAGGTACCCGACACATCATCGGTGTAGTGCCAATCACCAAAAGAAAACGCGCCATCCACACGCACGAAATCCACCGGCTGCCAGGCAAGCTCTCCTTCGATTCCTTTGTGCTGTGCATTCAGCCCTTTGATGCTTACGAGTTCATCATTACCGCTTTGCTCCACGAGGTTGCGGGTCACCGTACGATCATTCCATGTCGTGTGATAGAGATTGAGCTTCGCCGTCATTTTTCTGTTGAGCGATCTGAAACTCATACCGCTTTCTATCCCGACGAATGTTTCGTTCTGAGGATCTGGATTTATACTGCCGGAAATGGCATCGATGACACCATCAAAAATAGGCACTTTGGAAACATGGCCTGCATTTGCATAAACGGAAACCGCATCATTCAGGCTATAGCTTGCACCACCTTTGATCTGGTAAGCACCGATGGAAGACGGTGAAACCTTAAAAAAATCCCCATTCCCGTCATCTGCAAAGAAATCTTCAAACGAATACTTGATGCTGGAATAACCTGCGACTGCAAAACTGCTCCATGAGCCTGCATCATACTGCCCCTGCAGGAATCCTCCGATCCAATTTATCATCACTTGATCATTGTACTCAAAGCGCTCACCCAGTTTCAGGACCCGCCCTTCCGGGCCCCAGAAGTCGCTGTCGCCAAGGCGCAGATACCCCTCCCCTCCGAGTAGATCCCTCACCGTACTGAAATGTTGAATTTCAGCCGTACGCCAGTCTAGCCCCGCCTCCAACTTGAGGCGACTACTCATCTGGTGTGTCAACTTGGAAATAGCTCCCACTGTCCACTGCACATTATGACGGTTTCGGATGATGCCGAAAGACTGTCCATTCTCTCTGTTCCATCGAATCGTTGCGTCATAGTCGGGAACCGGGGACGGACCATCATGATTCTGGATCAACGCACCATGGCGGCCTGAACCACCTCCCTTTCCTCCTGAATAATACAGGGTAGTGGAAAGCAGAGACTTGTCTGTCAGCTGTCCAAAATGGCTTAAACTCAAAATGGGTTTGTGAAAGAAATTCTCAATCTCATCAATATATTCGGCATTCTTTCGCTGCACGGGCCCAAAGCCATTGTGCTGATCCCGTGTGTAGCTCTCTGAGACGGCACCGATATTTTGATTCCAGCGCCGCCCTCTTTCCGGGAATTGCCGTAGGATATCGTCTATTGTCTCCTCATCCAATCCATCCCGCTCGAATACTTTTCTTGCGAAGCCGTGGTCATAGGCAGCAATATTCTGCCGGAACAGATTTTGTCCATGGCGCTGAGGGGCACCGATTGCGAAAAAGTCTATGCGATGCCTGCTGCTTGCATTCCAACCGGCTGCAGCGTAGTAGGACCACATGTCCGTCCATGTTCCGTCTACATACCCCCGTCCCGTCTTTCGCACCCCGGATACGGTCACGGCAATCTTACCATCAACCAGCCCGGAAGACAGCATGACGCTGGTCTTACGAAGTCCATCATTACCGAATTCCTGTTTAAGGAGTACTTGTCGGGTATTGCGCGCCGGATCGGTAAGAATATTCATTGTACCGCCGATGGACGGCGTGGCCAGTGTGACAACTGACAGTCCACGTTGAAGCTGGATAGAGTTCACTGCCTCTCCCAGACCATCCCAATTTGACCAGTAAAGCCAGCCATTTTCCATGTCATTGACTGGAATCCCGTTGATCATGATGGCAACATTGCGCTGATTGAACCCGCGTACATTCACACGTGCGTCACCTGCGCCACCTCCCTGCACTGTACTGTAAACCGACGGCGCACTGTTGAGCACCAGTGGCACATCACGCGAACCAAGATCACGCCGCAACTCTGCTCGCCCTAGCGTCGTGAAGGAAACTGGAGTCCGCTGCTCCAATGCTCTCGAAGAAAATACCTCCATGCCCTCCAAGGCTACGCTGGTAGACTCAAGTTCAAAGTTCAGCACGATATCTGCGCTCCGCACGGTCACCACCTGTGATGCATCTTCATAGCCCACAAAGGAAACGGTGATCGTATAGGTCCCGGGCGAAAGGCCGGAGAGCTCAAAACGCCCTTCTGTATCCGTTGTAGTCCCACGGGAAGTACCCTCCAGAACTACAGAAGCACCGGGCAGTGAGTCGCCAATATCATGCGTAACAACGGTCCCGGTCACGTCATACTGTGCCAGAGAGACACTTACAAAAAAGATGCTTGTAAAGATTGACAGGACGTGTTTCATCGCAAATTATTTGGGAGCCTTAATAAAAATCCTCAACTGTTCTGAGTGGTAATAAACTGCTGCAGGTAGCGAGTAACGAAAGTAGGACGTTTTGGCACAGTCATAGGTTCACATCCCCAGAAGATAATTCCTGATATGCTTTTGAGATAGACTGATGCGCGACGGCTTTTATGATATGCTCCGAGTCATAAAAACAGAATGGTGACTAGCGCATGAACAGCCCGCCATTGACATCTATGGTCTCGCCGGTAATGAAGGGGTTTTCGATCAGAAGTTTTACCGTCTGCGCGATATGGTCGCTTTCGCCATTGAAGCCCACAGGTGTATCGTTGGCAATAGCAGCCAGTTTTTCGTCGGTGGAATATCGATCATGAAATGGTGTAAGAATTACACCAGGAGCAACTGCATTGACACGAATGTCCGGCGCAAGTTCACGCGCCGAACCGCGCGTGAATGAGTCCATGGCTGCTTTTGCCGCCCCATACACCGTTGCCGTCGGTGCGCCATGCCGCATTGCAATCGAAGTGATATTCACGATACAGGGGGAATTCCCTTTCCGTAACAATGGAACACACAACTTTGTAAGCAGCATTGCCGAATAGGTGTTCAGCGCAAAAATACGCTCCATGAGTGGCCAAGTCACCTCTTCAACCGTATGTCGCTGAAGCAGGCTTCCCGCGTTATTGATGGAGACATCAAGGTGTTTTGTAACACGGGTCACCTCCTGCATAAGAGAGCGACACCCCGCTTCGCTCATGAGATCCGCCCGGGATGTATAGGCAATGCCGCCCATTGCCTGGACCTCCTCCACCACGGGCTCAATCGGGGATTGATTGTGGTGAAGAATCAAGGTATTGCCTTTGGCAAGGCACCGAGCTGTTTCAGCACCTATGCCTGTACTGGCACCTGTAACCAGAATTGTGCGTCGCATAGTTATGGTTGAATGAACTGGGCTTCAGTTCTGAGAACAATGGAATCGCCAGACGAAAGCCAGTACTTCGAAGTACTCCCATCATCTTTAACTTGATTCCCCTCTTTGAAGATCATATAGTATTTAAAAAGTTCTGCTGCATGACTCATAGATAAAGTTTACAACGTTTTCGAAAAATAGCGGAGGTGAAGTTAGAAATCCTCAAGAGGCCTGATGTATACATGCTCCTCGTTTAAGATTTTTTCCTTAGAAAACCCGTCCCGACATGACTCCTAATATTTTAGAAAAATTGAACTCAATAGCTGCCCGGAAATTAGAAGCCTCCCATTGAGAAACAGTATGGGGGGAGAACGACGTAAGTGTACATTCTTATGCACGCAGCATGATTGATCCTGTCTTGAATTCTATCGCTGTTTCTACAAAATGGTTCTGACCGACCTGTCGTAAGCTACTGCGTTGTGTACTGGAAACCGACAACTCCCAATCAAGTACGCCCTGTTGAGATCGTAGTTAAGGCATTCATGGATATCTCCACAATTGTTCTCGTTGTCACCGCAGGCTCTTTGTTTTTCCTCATTATTGGAACTCTGCTTGGTATTACTTCGCTATTCACCCGACGACTTTCTCGCTCTATGGAACAAAGCGAGGCCAGACTTACAGCCTCCATTGAAAAAACTAATGCCAGATTAGACAAAACTGAAACCAGACTTACAGTCTCTATTGAAAAAGTTGAAACCAGACTTACAGCCTCCATTGAAAAAGTTGAAACTGAACAGAAGGTAACAAACACTCAAATTTCTGGTTTGGCCCACAAAGTATACACACTGAATGGACAATTGCAGAGACTGGTGGTCCATGTACTTGGTAAGGAAGGGATTATTCAGGAAGATGTCCAGATACCCCTTCCTACCCCATCTCTATCCCATCCGCCCAGTGATAAAGGCCGAGGTAGATAAATAGCGTCTAAAATTGACAAACGCTCCGACTAGGTCTTTGCCAAGACTCAAGGTGTACCGGGGTAGGGTCAAAAATATCCATCCTCCCAAAAGTGAGCCAGGACTTGATGCTATGACGAGTTGAAACTCTATGCTTTCAGGCTGAGCGAGAATTTCGATTCCACATCAACTGCGGAGGAATGCTCTTGGCAATCACTTTGTTGGCGGAAATGATCAGCGCAGCCGAACTCCGATGGAGTCTGCCCAGACCTCCCAACGGTGCTGTAAGCTAGAAGCGATCTCTGGAGCTTCCGTAGCAAGGTCATACAGTTCCGTTGCATCCAATGCCAGATTATAGAGTTCCCATTCCGCGCGTCCGCGGTCCCAGACCAGCTTCCAATCTCCCTGGCGGATCGCGCGATTTCCAATATGCTCCCAGTACAAGGTACGATCCGGCCAACTGTACTCCGGCGTATCCAACAGTGGCAACAGGCTCTTCCCATCGGAATGAGGCAAGGTCGCTCGAGCAACCCCGGCAACTGTTGCCATCAAGTCAATGACATGGCCGGACTCATCAATAATTCGACCTGGCCCTTTGATGCGTGCAGGCCAGTGTGCGATCAGGGGAGTAGCAATGCCACCCTCGTGCACCCACTGCTTATAAAGCCTGAAGGGGGTATTTGAGGCATTCGCCCATGCTTCCTCATAAGCCAGATAGGATCCCCGCTCACCTGCATGTGTATTGGGATCGTGTAACCGGCGCCCATCTACACTCTCGGCGCACCCACCGTTATCCGAGAGGAAAAGCACCAAGGTGTTGTCCAGCGCATCCATCGACCGCAACTGATTGATCACCCGCCCAATCCCCTGATCCATACGATCCACCATCGCAGCGTACACAGACATGCGCAGCGCCCAATCTTTTTTGTCCATCATATCCTGCCAGGCAGGCAACCTTGAGGGCCTGGAAGAAAGAGCGTACGTCTCATCAATCACTCCCAACTCCTGCATTCGTGCATAGCGGTCCTGACGCAGCGCATCCCATCCCTCTTCGTATTCATGCGCATACTTAGCAATATCTTCGGGGAGTGCATGTAAGGGCCAATGTGGAGCAGTATATGCCAAATAGAGCAGAAATGGCTTCTCGGATGGATGCGACTGAAGAAATTCGATGGCATGGTCCGTGAATGCATCTGTCATATAGAATCCCGAGTCTGGTGGGGTCCAAGGATCATCATCAAACACCATTTGCCGCTTACGTGGCTGATTTTCGATGATCTCGTAATAGCTACTCGCACCGCTGATCAACCCGAAATAACGTTCAAACCCGCGCATACGGGGCCAATGCTGAGGGCGCTCTCCGACATGCCATTTTCCAGACATATAGGTGTGGTAGCCAGCTTCTTGGAGCATCTCCGCAAGGGTCACCGCCGATTCGCTGAGGTAGCCCTGATAGGGTCCCGTCGTAAGCTCACTGTTAACGGAAGACACCATTGCCCCCATCCCGACACCATGCGGATAGCGACCGGTCAATAGGGAAGCTCTCGTTGGGCAGCAGCGCCCTGCATTATAAAACTGACGGAAACGGATTCCGTTTTCTGCCAGCGCGTCAAGGGTTGGCGTATGGATTTCACCTCCGTACGCCCCGATATCCGAATATCCCAGATCGTCCGCCAGAATGATCAGAATATTCGGACGCTCCGGTGATGTCTGACAGCCTAAAATGCCAACTACCACGAGAAGCAAACCAATTCCCCTGAAATCAACCCCTCTAAGCATCATGTTCCACTGAATTTTCGTATGATGGATCTAAATCATTAATAAACAGACATAGTGCGGAGTCTTGAAAAAGGGTTGCAGGACAGGTTTACAGCACCTCCTAGCTGCTGGATACATGGACACCAACAAGCCTGATCTATGCCCCAATGATCGGAAACTACGTATACAGACTCTATAAACAGATTCCTAAATAATCACTCAAGCCACCCTCAAAATTATGCTTGAGAGTTCAGGTTAGTGTGAAAGGGTGTGGACGAAATTAAAGCAATAGTCGCTGTTCTATTGCTTCCAGTAAACTGTTAATACGTCCCTTTTCCTTGGATTTTTCAAGGTAGTTACTGTAACTGATCTCCGCATCACGGATTAACTGTTGATAGGTAACTACTCGAATATTTTTAGGCTGAAGTGTCTTTTCAGATTCCTCTTTACGTCTAGGTGTATCCCAATCTTGTAATTCGCATCCTACTAAACAAATAGTTTCAACAGTGTCATTGTCCCTAGCCTGAATTTCCAACAGGCAACTTAAAGTGACATTGTGTGGGTATTCAGGCCTCATAGATACGATTTAGTCCAGTTATTGTCATTTTTTTTCGTGTTTATATTTCACTATCCAACATATTTAGAGATTCTGTCACGCCCTTAAATATCCGAGATTATCCGGTTCTTATCAAATATATTCGATTTAATCTCCTTTTATTTGATATTTGTCAGTGCGTGTATTATATTGGTATATCATAATTAATCACGTTTTTTTATGACATTTACCGACCAAGAACTTCAAAATCTCTTCCTCCAACCCCAATCCCCGATGCAACGCCAGTATGAGGCCCTGCGTGCACGATTCGTGGATCGAATGTCTTGGACGGAAATTGCTCAACAGTTTCAACTCAACCCCGGTACACTTCGTAACCTGGCTTCAGAGGTGCGCAAGTCGGGAACCCTCAGCCTGTTTGAATCGCCCATTGCCCAAAAACGCTCCCAACGAGATCAGCGGATCCTTGCACTGCGTTTGGAAGAGCAGCTCTCCAATACAGAAATTTCGAAGCGTCTGGCTGCGGAAGGAATCAACGCGGGCACCACCACCATCGGCTTGGTCCTCAAGAACGCGGGAATTTCAAAACTCCCCCGACGAATGGCACGCGCGGTGCCATCAGTGTTGAAGGCCCCCGAAGCCGATGTCCGCCAGTTCGTCCCTACCTCCGCGAAGTGGCAGACCCGTTTTGGCGGACTATTCCTCTTTGCTCGGCATCTGCAGCAGGCCCGACTGGATCCGTTACTGACCGAGTGGCCCACCAGCAAGAAACTGCCTGCCCCGACCATGATCCGAGCATTGCTGGCCCTCAAGCTCTGGGGGATCGGACGGCCCTATCATGTGATGCCGGATATTCTGGATCCGGGAAGCGCCCTGTTTGCAGGGCTCAATGTGATGCCGAAAAAATCAACGCTTACCGAGTACAGTACCCGCATAGATGCCACACATTTGCGTTCGCTGATGGATGCCTGGCATGGCGTTGCACAGGGGCTGTTGCCAGCACCAGAAACCTCCTTTGATCTGGACTTCCATACCATACCCTATCATGGAGATGAAGCATTGATGCAGAAACACTTCGTCTCCAAACGGAGCCGACGGCAACGAGGCATCTTGGCCATCGTTGCCCGGGAAGCGAGCCAGCGTGCGCTCATCTACGGTAATGCACGAGTAACCAAAGCCGATCAAAATGATGCGGTTCTGGAATTCGTGGACCTCTGGGAACAACGCGCCGGGAATCCTCCCAAAGAATTAGTCTTTGACAGCCGCTTTACCACTTATGCGAACCTGAACGAACTCAATCAGCGCAATATCTACTTTTTAACCTTGCGTCGGCGAGCCCCCTCAATTGTACATCAACTCAATCAACGCCCGCCCCAGGATTGGAAAACCATCCGACTTCAAAATATCGGGCGCAAGTATTCCACCCCACGAATCCTGGACGAATCCATTACCGTGCGAAACTACTCAAAGAACCTGCGCCAGATTGCCATCAAAGGACTCGGACACGATAAACCAACCCTGCTGATTACCAATCGCATGGATGAACATCCCACAACGCTCGTGGACCGGTATGCCCGGCGGATGCTCATCGAAAATGCCATTGAGGACGCAATTAATTTCTTCCATATGGACGCGCTCTCAAGTACCGTGCCATTGCGGATTGATCTGGACTTACAATTGACGCTCATCGCCAGTACACTCTACCAAGTCTTAGCTCAGCGCTTGGGAGCCCGGTATGAGACCGCAAAAAGCCGTACCATCTTCAATAAATTCGTCCATGCCCCAGCCACGATCATCTCACAGAACGATCAAATTGTGGTACGATTCACCCGACGCGCACACAACACAGAACTGCGGGCTGCCGGCTATGTTGGATCCCAAGGCCCGATCTCATGGATGCATGACCGAAAACTCATCCTTGAATACGTCTAATCCCATCCTCACTCGCATAGCATATTGTCATAAAAAAACGTGGTTGGAAATTCAGGCTAGCTTTCTCGGCTTCATTTCTGACCGCTTGCCTGTATTTATCCACTTGATTCAGCAGTTTGCTTGTGCTCGTTTTTACGTTGGCTCTCTTTAGTTCAATGATAATATGCTTGCCCGAGGATTTTTTATATCTAATATCAATGCGTCCCCCTCTTTCTTCTTCAGATGCCTTTCTCGATAATTTGTCAAAAGATTTCCTTATGCTCTCTTCCATGAATGGAGTTTCCGTCGCTCTATCCCAAGAAGGATCAAGCAGCCATAAATGCGAGTAGATGAGTCGCTGGACTTGCTTCTCCAAAGTATTATGGTCAACATGTTCTTTGAGCTTGCGAATAACATCTAGACGACCTTGAGTAATTTTGTAATACCAAGAGGCCTCAATATCGGCCAATTCCGAAAAGAGGCTGACAGCGACTTCAAGATTGTGAATATTGAGATCGTTCAATTCGTTTAGCTTTTCCTTGTGACGAAGATGTTCAAAGGCCAAAATGCCATACTGGTAAAGTGTTCCCCTATGTTTGTCGTCTATCACAACAGTGTTGATTCTCGCGAAAAGTTTTTCAGCCGCTCTGCGTGCATCCGCTTTTAATTCTCGGAGCCATTTTTTAATCTCGGGGATTTCTTCCGCTCTCTTGACGCCTTCTTCCCTCTTATACTTAGCGCGGACCTGTTCCAAAAACTTCAGTTCCTTGCCTATAAATTCACGAAGAGCGACAAATCTTTTGTCGTCTCGCAAAAAATCCTGTCTACTTGAAGTTGCGATATCGTCCCTATCAGATAAATCCAAGAAATCCGCTTCCAGTTCGCCAATAAGATATTTGGTATACAGCCCTCCTTCTCTCAAGGTCTCGAGAATATCCTCGGAAGCGATTTTTCCACGCGCCAAAATTGCCAGCTTATTAAGATTTTCGTCCCCCTCTTGCAACGAACCCGATTCCTTGACCAGTCCTATCCATCCCTTCACTTGATAGTTTTCATTTTTAGTTACATTATGAACGCGTTTAGCTATCTGACCTTTATCGAACAGATTTGCAAAATGCGGATTCTCGAAACTGTCGTAAACCAAGGCATATTCAAGCTTAGCGAAATAGTCCCTGTCAGAAATGCCGACTAGTTCGCCATCCACAAACACACGGAATCCCTCTGACCATACGCTGAATCTCCGGGCAATACGCTTCCGTAAATATTTATCAATTGATGATAGGATCCGCTTCTTCAGCTCTGATAGAACGATAATAGTTCCCGTCTTTGAGGCGATCTTGTAGTCGGGAGAAATATCCGCTATAGGCTTTGGATGATGTGGGGTGTTGTTTTCGATATCTTGGCGGATGAGATTAACATCAAGTTCCAGTCCAATAGTTGCACCATTTTTTCTCGTGTAAACTTGAATGTAATCGGCGATAGAGAAAACAGAGAGTTTCCCGATTCCCTTCCTCCCCATCACTTTACGTTGATTGGGAGTGAGGTCGCCGCTCATACTCTTTCTGCGCTGGTAACCGACGGTCAGAAACTTATCATTCAAGTCTTTTGTGTCCATCCCACAACCATCATCTTTGACGACGATCTTCGTTCCGCCGTCACCCCGATGGATATTTAGATGCACCTCTCCAGCATCTGCATCCCAAGCATTCGCTATAAGCTCCGATAATACCGCAGGAACATTGCTATACAAATTAAGGCCCAGATGATTCAGAGCGTTCAGGTCGATCTTCAACTCATAATCTGGCATCAACATTCTCCAAGTGCTGCGTAATAGATTTCCCGATAGCCTTCCCTAATAATGGCGGGACGGCATTGCCGATATGTCGCCCAACAGTAGAAACAGAGAATGACTCGCCGGGAGGAGAAAGCTCATAGTCCTCTGGAAAGGCCTGCAGAATTGCCCCCTCCCTCACAGTTAAGGCCCGGTTCTGCTCTGGATGACCGAAACGTCCCGTGCCATATGAATAAAACTGAGTGGTAAGAGTCGGCGACGGCTTATCCCAACTCATTCGTCCGTAAACACTAGAATAAGTTTTCCCACTACTCCTTCTGTAGCAGTCCGGCAGCAATTCTTCTGGCCAATCCTTCCAAGTTCCTGCTGGCACGGAAGCTTTTATTCGCTTCATATTTAGTGGAGACAGTTTCCAACAAACATGCATCTGGTCTGTCGTACATGCAGCACCATCGTTCAATTTTCTCAAGTGCCCTATGGATTCTCTCACGGTGACAGGCTTGCCGAGGCTTTTCTCCGGCAAACGAATATTTCCCAGCAACGAAGCAAGCAACACCAAACGGCGACGTCTTTGTGGCACCCCGAAATGTTCACACGGAACGACCCCATCGTCAACCCGGTAACCCAGCCTTTCCAAAACCTTCTTGAATTTATGATAAATTTTCTCTTTCCTGAGCGCGGGGACATTTTCCATTGAAATGATTTCAGGTCTCCCGTCAATTACAACTCTCAAAAATTCGTTAATCAGATTCCATCTGGAATCTTCCCTATTCTTTCTAACCTTGGTTGTGTAAGTAGAAAACGGTTGGCACGGTGCACATCCTACGAGAATTCGGTATTTAGCGCCATTGAAATAAGGAGAGATATCCGAGTAATTGATTTTTTTTATATCCGAGTGAATGAATTTCGCCTTGCAGTTCTCCTCATAGGCATAACGACAGGTCAAGTCAATATCCAACCCAGCTACTACCCGTATCCCGGCCATCTGTAAACCGTAAGATAAACCTCCTATGCCACAAAACAGATCAAAAGTTTTAGCAGAAATATTAGCTACCTTCATCTAATCTCACTTTTTATTTCCCCTGTGCCGAATCGGAAAAGACAACTGAACATTGTCTAAATATATGTTTTTCACAGACTGAAGTTCCACCCGTGGGGCTTGTGCAACAGATTTATATGATCTTATGATGGATCAAGCGTACCTAAAACGAGGTCTCTTTCATACATTCAAGAAATACACCCCACGATACTAACGTAGTTTGTCGCATGCGGTTCGGTATTGTGTGCGCATCAGTTATGCCGCACAATTAATCATCCTGGGCGATAACATCGCTTGGAATCACACACACAAGCCCTTGATGGAACCCAGATCACCAGAAGCCCTGCTGACTCAAACAGACATCGCCCGGATTCTTGAAAAAGGGTTACGGGGCCGGTTTGCACACAGTGATCGAATCCTGGTGATCATCCCGGATGCAACGCGTACGGCACCACTCCCGGTGATCTTCCCCTTGGTCTGTGATCTTATACTGGGACGGGTGGCAGCCTTGGATTTCCTGATTGCACTTGGAACCCATCCGCCGATGAGTGAAGAGGCTCGTCTGGCGCTTGTGGGAATCTCGCGTGCAGAGAAATACGGCCGCTATTCGAGCGTTAATCTTTTTAATCACACCTGGGATGACCCATCAGAACTGGTCACCTTAACGACCATCCCGGATGAAGAGGTTTTTGCAATTACCGAAGGACTGATCAAACGCCCCCTTCCTGTAACGATCAACAGAAAAGTGCTTAACTATGATGCGGCCCTGGTGTGCGGCCCGGTTTTTCCGCATGAGGTAGCAGGGTTTTCAGGAGGCAATAAATACTTTTTCCCTGGAATCAGTGGACCAGAAGTCATTGATTTTACCCATTGGGTCGGTGCCCTCATGTCCAGTCGTGCGATTATCGGTACGTACGATACCCCGATTCGCCGGTTGATCAATCGGGCAGCCAATGAGATTCCCTGCAGTCGCGTCTTCATGAACCTAGTTGTACAGGAGGGAGGGCTGACCGGAGTCTACATCGGAGACGATGAGGACGAATCCTGGTTGAGAGCAGCCCGGCATTCTGCTCAATTACACATCACCTGGATGCAAAAACCAGTTTCGCAGGCTTTTGCAATCATCCCCTCCATGTATGATGATCTATGGACGGGCGCAAAAGGGATGTATAAACTGGAGCCGGTGATTGCCGACGGTGGCGAAATCCTCCTCTATGCTCCACATATTTCAGAGCTCTCGTATACCCATGGTGCACTCCTGGATACCATCGGCTTTCACGGCACGGACTACTTCAGAGCAAACTGGGAGAAGTATCGCCATTATCCGTGGACCGTCCTTGCGCATGCAGCACATGTTCGTGGACAAACCACCTACAAGGATGGTGTGGAAACCCCTCGCATCCGTCTCACACTCGCCAGCCGGATTCCCAAAGAACGATGCGAAAAAGTTGGACTTGGATACTGTGATCCAGACTCCATTGACCTTCCCTGGTGGAGAGACCGAAAGGACCCGGATTATCTGTACGTACCCAGAGCCGGAGAACACCTTTATAGACTTGATCCTGCAAAGATATAGGCATTTTTCTACCCCGCCATACAGGCCGATTCATGGATCAGAAACATCACCGCAGTGGTCACGGAAAATTGCTTTAGAGGTTTGATGAGAATAGCGGACGATACGAAACCATGCATCCGTTTTTTATCAAACCTCCACATGGCCGGAATATGTACCTGGCAGAATGAAAACGGCCTGTTGATGAATTGAACAATGAACCATAGCTTTGAATTGTCGTCTCAGTATGATCCCGGGATTAGGATTGTATTCTCGGAATTATAGAAGCCTAAAATACCTTGCATTATGGTTGACAATACGCTTACTGATACTGTGGATCAGCCTATCCCTGATCATGATTTGCAGAAGCAGATAAAGGCATTAGACAGAGTAATTGTACGCCTTCAGTATGCCGCTAAGGCCAGGAGGAAAGTGAGAGAAGGGTGGGCCCCAAAACAAACTTTCTGGGATGAGCTTATTGATGTGAACTGTACCCCCATGGGACAGGACATAGAATATGGCGACGATGTTTATTGGCATAGTCCACATGGGTTATGGCATCTTGTAGGAGCCTATTTGTCAGAAGCTATGTCCTTATATGACGACGATCTAGGATGACAGACCCAGCGGTAAATGGGGATGATGGAGTCAATGATGAATCCAAAGTTGAAAAAATTCAAGATCAAGATCCTGAGTCAATAGATGAGGCAGATCTTGATCTCAATCAATGGCTGAAATCGGATACTCCAAATGAAATAACTCAACGAGTCAGTTTGATTCAGAGATCCTTAGTCTCATACAGAGGTCCATTGCCTCCTGTATCCGAGGTTGCCAAATATGAAAAGCTACTCCCCGGGGCGGCTGACCGTGTACCGATCTGGAATGCCGGAATGTACACGCTCGCCCCAAGAATTCGCTCTCGACTCGCTATATCCTCCAAATAACCGCTGACCGTCGCAGGCTGAGCGGTTACCAAGCCGGAATTGAGTGCCCTACAAATAGTAACATCAGCAGTACCCGGTTCAACACTTAATTACCACCATACCGTAACTCCAACAATTTAACGTAGAGATTTGATGAAAAACGGGCGCATGTTTTACACCGTCCGCTATTCTCATCAAACCTCTATAGTCCCGGGATCCTGAGCAGGATACAGTCGCAAGCCATTCAGGAATAAACCGTACGCCCATCCAGCAATTGCTTCAATAAAATAGCCTGTGTTATATTCCCTGTTAATGATGAAAGAAACCATTGGATTTATTGGTCTCGGCATTATGGGTGGAGGGATGGTGCGTAACCTCCTGAAGGCTGGTTTTGAGGTACATGTCTGGAATCGGACCTCCACTCGTATGGCACCCATTGAGGCCGCTGGAGCGCATGGGGCACCGGACGCGGCCACCGTGGCAGCACGCTCAGATATTATTATCCTCTGTGTGAGCGAAACCCGCGATGTGGAAGAGGTCCTATTTGGGAAAAAGGGGGTGGTACAAGGTGCAAACCCCGGCTCACTGATCATTGATACCAGTACGATCAGCCCTCAGGCAACCATCAGCATGGAAGCCCGGCTGCATACAGCTGGCTTGCAAATGTTGGATGCGCCGATCAGCGGTGGCAGCGAAGGTGCCGCCAATGGAACACTAAGTATCATGGTTGGTGGAGACGAAGCTGATGTGGCTCGTGCGATGGGAGCTCTGGACGCGATGGCCAGTCGAATTACGCATGTGGGAGGTACAGGTGCGGGCCAGATGGTGAAGCTCGTGAATCAGATCCTAGTAGTGGGCACCATGATGGCGATCAGTGAAGCCCTCCTCTTTGCGCAGAAAGGAGGGCTGGACCTGGCAAAAACGCTGGAGGCAGTCGAACATGGGGCGGCGGGCAGTTGGATGCTCAGTAACCGGGGAACCCAGGCGATCAGAAGAGATTTTGAACCCGGATTCACCATTGATCTGCAGCAGAAGGACCTGCGACTGGTCCTGGAGTCAGCAGATGCACTGGGTATTCCCCTGCCAATGACCAGCCAGATTTTTCAACTCTATCGCAGTCTGCAGGAACGGGGGCTCGGAGGTGAAGGAAACCATGCGCTTGTCATGTCGCTTGAGAACCTAGCTGGCGTGCAAATTGGTACACCGGACGAATGACAACCGTATTTGTTGGTACATACACGCAGCGCCTCGACCATGTCAATGGACGTGGAATCGGCATTTATACCTATTCCTTTCGTGAAGGAGACCTTCGACCGGAGGGTGCATTCCGGGGACTTCCGAGTCCCTCGTACCTGGCTGTAGATGCCGCACGTCAACGGCTTTACGCGACAAGTGAAACTCTGGAGTTCGACGGCTTGCCTCAAGGCGCTTTGCAGGTATGGGGATGGGATGCCAACCCGGCAATGCTTGAGCCGCTTGGCCATATCGGTACGCAAGGAGGCGCTCCGTGCTATGTTAGCATCAACGAAAACCTCCTCCTGGCCGCCAACTATGTGGGCGGATCCATCACGGCAGTAAAATTGACCGATCATGGTGAGCTTGAGCAGATTGCCGGGCATGTACAACACGCGGGATCCGGACCAAATTCAGCACGCCAGGAAGCCCCCCATCCACATGCAATTGTTCCAGACCCAACCGGGAACTACTGCCTCGTTCCAGACCTGGGTACAGACCAGGTATACGTGTATCGGACAGATGACGGGGGTCTGAAAATTTCTGGAGAACCCGTAAAAATTCACCCGGGAGCGGGCCCAAGACATCTGGTCTTCCATCCCTCTGGAGCGGTGGCATACCTGCTCAACGAGTTGGATTCCTCTATTTCATCGCTTTCCTGGGAGGCGGGCCATTTAGACGTATTGAACACTGTGGATGCACTGCCCGAAGAGTACGTTGGAGAGCGGTCTGGTGCAGACATCCATGTCCACCCAACAGGGCGATTCCTGTATGCTTCCCTGCGCGGTCCCTCCAGTATCGCCTGCTTTCAAATCGCAGAGAACGGGAATTTGTCAAGCCCCACATGGTTTTCCACTCACGGAGCAATCCCGCGTAATTTTGCCCTTGATCCCACTGGAGAGTATTTGATTGTTGCAAACCAGGATTCGGATACGCTAGTCGTTTTTCGTATTGATCAGCAGACTGGGCACCTTGTCGGACCCAAGCAGATTGTACATGTACCCAGCCCCGTCTGCATTAAATTCGTGCAGTGACAAAGGTGCGCATTCGTGATTTATTTGCGTCCTATTTCGTACTTTCCTTTTCGCGTTAACCTTTTACTATGAAACAATCCAGGTGCTATAACCTTATCCGCAGCGACTTTCTGCCCCCCGTAGCGGACAAGACCCTCACATTCACTCATTCGGACGGCAATCAAAAATGAAAGATATTGGTGTTGTTGTGGCAGGTACGGGATTTATCGGTCCGGTTCATGTAGAGGCCCTGCGGCGTCTTGGCATCCCAATACGAGGCGTCTTGGGTAGAGATTTGGAACAGTCGGAGGCTGCCAGTAAAGCACTTGGTCTGCCTCGCGGATACGGCAGTTATGAAGAGGTACTCTCCGATCCGACCGTCCAGGCTGTACATCTGGCCGTCCCCAACGTTCTGCATTACGAATTTTCACGTCGCGCACTCCTTGCCGGCAAGCATGTGATGTGCGAAAAACCACTGGCAATGAATGCCCAGGAGGGAAAGGAGCTGGTTACTTTGGCTAGAGAGAAAAACCTGCACGCCGGAGTGTGCTACAATATCCGCTTCTATCCGCTGAATCTTGAGGCACGTGCACGCATCCAAAACATGGGAAAAGTATACAGTATCGTTGGCCGCTACGTTCAGGACTGGCTACTCTACGATACAGACTTCAATTGGCGCGTGCTAAGCTCCGAGGGAGGTGCCCTGCGTGCCGTCTCAGATATCGGCACCCACTGGCTGGACCTGATCCATTCAATCACCGGACTGAAGACTGAATCCGTATTTGCAGACCTGAGTATCGTTCACCCTGTCCGGAAAAAACCGAAGGGTGGAGTCGCTACATACACCAGTGCTGAAGGACAGGATCTGGAGGATGTCCCCGTCAATACAGAGGACTGCGGTTGTGTGATCCTGCGTATGAAAGGAGGCGCACGGGCAGTGCTTTGGGTATCGCAGGTGACCGCAGGACGCAAGAATTACTGCACATACGAGATCTCAGCCGAGACCGGCTCGCTCTCATGGTGCAGTGAGCGCCCGAATGAATTATTTATCGGCCACAGATCCAAATCCAATGAGTTGCTCACACGTGACCCCGCCCTGATGGATGCTACGGTGCGCGGGTTCAGCAACTACCCCGGTGGCCATAACGAAGGCTTCCCCGATGCATTCAAACAGTGTTTTCGCGCCTTTTATGAGGATATTGCATCCGGCGCAGATCCACAGTCGGCACGCTATCCAACTTTCGCGGACGGCCTCTATAAGATGGTTCTCTGTGATGCGATTATGGAGAGCCATACAAAGCAGAGGTGGGTTCACCTCTAAATTCAATCTTTCTGCAACACACATACACAAAACCCCTAGATACATGAAAGCAGCATTCTTCTTGCTTACACTCGGACTCGGCGTTGTGCTGGCGGTCCACCTGGCCATGAACGGACGCGTCGGCGCAGCCGTTCAGAACCCACAAATGGCTAACGCTCTCTTTTGGTGCATTGGCGCGGTTGCCGCCATTATCGTGGGCTTGACCGCCTGGGATACCGAATTTTTCGGTAGCCTGCAGGATGTGAACCCGGTACTGTTCACTGCAGGGATCATGGGAGCACTCCTCGTATTTGCGATTGCCGCCCTCATTCCAAGGGTCGGTGCTGGTGCGCTATTCATGTCACTCCTTGCCGGACAGGTGATTACCGCAATGGTGCTGTCCCACTACGGCTGGTTGGGATCGCCCGAACAACCGATTACCTTGATCAAAAGCCTTGGCGTGGTACTCTTGCTCGGTGGTGCTGCCGTTGTAACCTTTGCTGACTGATGGATCAACAAAAACTTGGGAATACTGACGTACAGGTCAGTGCACTCTGCTATGGGACAGACCTGATTGGCAGTCGCGTAGGCGAAGCCCAGTCCCACACACTACTAGATCTTTTTGCCGATCACGGCGGCACGTTTATTGACACCGGCAACTTCTATGCAAGTTGGTATCCGGGATGTGTGGGTGGAGAGAGTGAAAGCACCATTGGATGCTGGATGGCAGCGCGAGGCAATCGCGCCAGGATGGTGCTCAGTACCAAACTCGGATTCGATTACCCCGGGTGCGAAGGTGGCTTGAATGCTTCAGAGATTGAATCAGAATGCAACAAGAGCCTTCAGCGCCTCCAGACGGACTGCATTGATGTCTACTATGCACACAGAGATGACTTCGAGACTCCGGTTGAGGAGACCATGGAGGCGTTCCACCGCCTGGTAACCGCCGGAAAGGTGCGCATCCTGGGAGCGAGTAATCTGTGGCTCTGGCGAGTGGCAGAGGCAAATATGTTGGCCTCTTTGCATGGATTCACGAAATACAGTGTAGTTGAGCAGCGGTATACCTATTTACGGCCGCGACATGGCGCAGATTTTGGACCACAGATCTGTATCACGGATGACATGAAGCGGTTTTGTGCCCATCACAATATATCACTGATTGCGTACTCGATCCTTTTGCAGGGCGCCTACTCCCGTGATGACCGCCCGGTGCCTGCACAATTTGCAGGACCGGAAGCTGACGAGCGCTTAGCAGCGCTGCAGTCTGTGGCTTCAGAGACCGGCTCAACCGTGAATCAGGTCATCATCGCTTGGATGCGACAAAGCGATCCACCGGTGCTCCCGATCATTGGAGGAAGCAAAGAAGAGCAGGTTCTGGAGAACTTGGCCGCTTTGGACTTGAGGTTGTCTGAAGCTCAAATGGAGCACCTTACAGACGCAGGAAATCCTAATGTAAAGAAAGCGTGGCTGAGATAAAGAACAATACCCGCGGCCTTGCACACTTGCCTCCGTAATGCTTCGAGATGATGAATGGGGACCGACCAGGCCGTGGGGGTTACCCCAAACCGCTGCGCAGTAACCCGAATAGACCAACTGAATCATGACCTACTTCCTTCGCTTTGCCCTACTGCTTGTTCTTCTGAATCTGACCACACCTGCTCATGCACAGGAGATCATCTTTGTCCCTGTAAAAATTGATGGGCCCGTACATGATCCCCTCCAGAACAGCTACTGGTTCGGTCCCTTTTCAGAGACCGCATCCGTTGCCGATCTTAACAACGATGGAGACTACGATATCGCGGCAGGACGAAACTGGTACGAGGCTCCCCTATGGATTAAGCACCTGAACTATCGCTCAGGGGCCGAACCCAATGGCCCGGAAACAGAAAGCAACAGCGAATTTGCGCTCGATGTTGACTTTGATGGATGGGAGGATATCGTGAGTAGCGGATGGATGTTCATGAAAGGGGCCTACTGGTATCGTAACCCTGGAAGGCCGCTCAATCCAGGTGAACAATGGGAATCACACAAGATCCATCAGGCCTTCAATATGGAAGGGGTTGTGCACGGGGACATTGATGGGGATGGAGACGAAGATATTCTGGTCAACCACTGGAGCCTAGTTGAAGGACAGGGCATGACATGGCTTGAGCATATTGATGAAGCCCCGTACTGGATTGAGTACGTTGTCGGAACCGATGGAGATACCCATGGCAATGCACTTGGGGATCTGAATATGGACGGTCGCCTTGATATTGTCACGGGCCAGGGATGGTATGAGCAACCGGATAATCCACGCGGGCCTTGGCCCTTCCATGCCGACTGGAACTTCGAGAGTGCACTCTCTGAAAAAGCAGGAGCAACCGCACATCCGAATATCGTACATGATGTCAATGAGGACGGGCTAAACGATGTCATCCTTGGTAGTGCGCATGCATATGGGCTCGCTTGGTACGAACAATCTGTGGATGCCTCTGGTGCACGTTCCTTTACAAGACACTGGATTGAAACGGATCACAGTGTTTTTCACTCACTGGCGATGGGAGACCTAAATGGGGATGGGAAGGACGACCTGATCGCGGGTAAGCGCCTGTTTGCACACTATGGAGGGGATGTCGGGGTCGGAGATCCATCTTTTGTGTTCTGGTACGATATTAAAGGCGGCGAATTTCAGAGGCATATTCTCTCGTACAACCATATCCCCTATTACCCGGATGAGGGAGGAATCAGCCCGCCACCCAATAATGTCGTTGGCGTCGGAATGAAGATCAATGTGAAGGACATGGACCAGGATGGCGATCAGGACGTGGTCCTTGCAGGGAAGACCGGGCTTTACGTGTTCTACAATCAGGGAACACCGCCGAAGCCCCGCTACGCGAATGAGCTTCCCCCTCGTTACACATATCCAACGTGGCGTGAATGGCCTGCATATCGCACGCTTTTCAATGGGAAGGATTTCTCGGGGTGGAACGTACCGGAAGGAGACGGGGGGCATTGGACTATCAAAGAGTACATGATTGACTACGATGCCCTCTCCGAAGCAGAGGACAAGCACCTCTGGACAACCGAAGAATTCGGAGATTTCCAGTTGCATGTGGATTGGCGATTCAAGGGTGCCAGTGGAATCTTTGACATGCCGACCATCCTTCCGGATGGATCCTACCAGATGGATGAGGATGGCACCATCATGACCACTCCTACTCCCAATTCAGACTCCGGCATATTTTTGCGGGGCACCATGCAGCAGGTAAATATCTGGAACTGGGGGGTTGGGTCCGGCGAGCTGTGGGGGGTACGCACAAATCCCGACGCAACGCCTGAGCAGCGTGCGGCAGCAGTCCCCCGCATGCGCGCAGATCATGTGATGGGCGAATGGAATTCCATGGACATTACCCTGATTGGGAATCGAATCTGGGTCATGCTGAACGGGAAGCAGGTGATTAAGAACGCCGAAATCCCGGACCTCCCCGAGCGCGGCCCCATCGCGTTGCAGCATCATGGAGGATGGGATGAAACGCTGAATGCACTGAATCCCACCAGTTCGAATATTCAATTTCGTAATATCTGGATTCGGGAGTTGGAGGAGAAGGTGGTCGTGGAAGATCCAACGAAAGACCCCGAGGGATGGGAGACACTCTTCAACGGGGAGGACCTGAGCGGCTGGCTCACCGGAGAGAACAACAAATTTGTGGTTGAAAATGGGGAGCTTACGGTACGGCGGGAAAACCCGGATGGACAGGAACACAATCTGGATTACCTGTGGACAACCGAGCGATATGGGGATTTTATACTGGAGCTGGATTTTAAGGTGATCGAAGGGACCAATAGCGGTATCTTCTTCCGAACTAGCGACATCATGGACCCGGTCTATACCGGCTTGGAGGTACAGGTGGCCAACTCTTATGGCCGACCAGACCTGAGCCGTACTGGAACCGCAGGGGCGGTTTACGATCTGCAGGCACCGGCCAAGAATGCCATCAATCCCCCGGGAGAGTGGAATACCTATCAATTGATCTGCAGAGGCAGCCGGATTCAGGTCAGCCTAAATGGAGAGCGTGTTGTAGACATGGATATCGCAAGATGGCGGACGCCACATGCGAACCCGGATGGATCATGGAACAAGTTCCCCACGGCGGGGACAGCATTTGCACGCGAAGGACACATCGGCCTTCAGGATCATGGCCAACCGGTATGGTACCGCAATATCCGTGTAAAGCGACTCGACTGACATGCAAAACGTGATAAAGGCGGGCCTAGTCGGATTGATCGCAGCCGCGATTATCGGCGCTGACGTTGCAGATGTGGTGGGGCAGCACAGCTATGACGTGCTGGTCTTTTCCAAGACCGAGGGGTTTCGGCACAACTCGATCGAAGCCGGTGTGGAAGCGATCAAAGCTCTCGGAGCCGAACATGATTTTGGGGTGTTTGCAACCGAGAATGCAGACTATTTTCGTGCAGACTCCCTGCAGCATTTTCGCGCTGTGGTTTTTTTGAATACTTCGGGAGATGCCTTTGATGCGGATCAGGAGGAAGGACTGATGTCCTATATCCAGTCAGGGGGAGGATGGGTCGGCATTCATGCTGCTGCGACCACCGAATATGATTGGGAATGGTATGGCGGCCTTGTTGGCGCATATTTTTCAGACCACCCGGATGTCCAGCCTGCAGATATCGCTGTGACTGACCGACTCCACCCTTCGACTAAGGAGCTGCCCTTGCTTTGGAATCACACCGATGAATGGTATAACTATCGACTGAATCCAAGAACCAACGTCCATGTACTGGCGGTGGTCAAAGAATCTTCTTACGAAGGGGAGCAATGGGAGACGACCATCCGATTGCCTGGGCACACCATTACGACGGGGGGCGTGCATGGTATACCGGACTTGGGCATACGGTGGAGAGCTACGAGGATCCCCATATGCGTGCTCATCTACTTGGAGGGATTCAGTGGGCGGCGGGAATTGTGGAGGCCGATGTGACGGCAACCCTTGCATCCGCTTATGATGAAGTGATTCTCACGACCGAACTCACTGACCCCATGGAGATTGATATCACCTCCGACGGACGTGTCTTTATCGTTGAGTGGGCGGGAACCGTCAAAATCTGGGAGCCCGAAACCGGAAAAATGCGCGTGATCGGATGGCTGCCGGTAGATAAAAAGATTGAAGATGGGCTCCTGGGATTGGCCCTGGATCCCAACTTTGATGAGAATCAATGGATTTATATCTACTATTCTGCGATTTCCGATGAACCGAAGGTGAACCGCCTCTCGAGGTTCGTCTACAACGGTCACATGTTGGACATGGACAGCGAAATCTCAATACTGGAGGTACCGGTCCAGCGTATCAAGTGCTGTCATTCCGGCGGTTCCATCCAGTTTGATAAAGACGGATTATTGTATCTATCTACCGGGGACAACTCCGGTGGTGACCGGGATTCCCCGGACCCGGATCTGAGACGAATGGCGGATCAGGGGCGCTCGTCCGCTAACACAAATGATCTGCGCGGCAAGATTCTCCGAATCAAACCCGAGCCGGATGGCACCTACACGATTCCTGAAGGCAATTTATTCCAGGCGGGCTCTCTACACCGTGGAGAGATCTATTCAATGGGACACCGGAATCCATTCAGAATCTCCATTGACGATTCAACGGGATGGGTATACTGGGGAGATGTGGGCCCCGGTCTCGTAGATGGCTGGGATGAATTCAATCAGGCAAAGGAGCCTGGATTTTATGGCTGGCCACTCTTTACAGGCTACAATGATCCGTATCCGCACTACCATCAGGCAGAACAGGAATATGTCCAGCCGGATGTAACCCGTCCGATCAATGAATCTAAGTACAACACCGGCGCACATGAACTCCCTCCGGCGCTCCCCGCATGGATTCGCTACTACTATGGCCCCAGTGAGGAATATCCTGAGCTTGGTGCTGGAGGCCTGAATCCAATGGCTGGTCCGATTTTTCACTTTGACCAAGCCAGTGCTTTGGACACTGCTCTTCCCCCATACTACAATGGGAAGGTCATGATTTATGAGTGGATGCGTAACTGGGTCAAGATCGTCTCTCTTGATGAGGATGGAAGTGTCCTGAAGATTGACCCGTTCCTGCCGGGAAATGACTACATCCGGCCGATGGACATCGAGGTTGGGCCGCGCGGCCAGCTCTATATTATTGAGTGGGGAGACCAGTTCTGGGGAAGTAATGCGAATGCACAGTTGGTGCGGTTGGACTACTATGGCTCCTCGAATCAACCAGATCCAGCCGTCCCCGAATCCCCTTCGGCACTATCACTGAGTCTGGACTGGCCACCGAACGGCGGCATATTTGATTTTGATTCAACCTATGCCTATCGGATTACTGTACACGATCAGGCAATCGAAGACGAAGTAGCCGTCCATGTATTCAGCGGGTTTGATACGTCTCCAATTCCCTTGTCCGTCTATACTGGACCAGAGGGAGAGTTTTCAATCACACGGGCTTACACACATAGTCCTCCAATACACTATGTAGATCGTTTCGCTCTTGTCAAAGCGTGCCTGAGCATTTCCTGCCAGAAAATAAAATTGCACCCCCGTTTGAAAGAAGCTGAGCATGTTACCAACTCGGAAAAGTCAACTCGGGAAACCTATGCCACGCACCCTGCGAGTAGGGACTGGAGGGGGACGGTACTTAGTGCGATGCCACTTGAGAACGGATCTCGGCTTACGTATGCGCCGCTGAACCTTCGTGGCATAGACAGTCTTACCCTGCGTTTTCGCGCAACCGCAACGGGTATACTCCGATTCTCTGCCGACACCCTTGAAACTGTTTTGGCAGAAATTGAGATCTCGCCAGATACTGGCGAGTCCATCATACCACATCAGGCAGAGTATGTCGCTGGTGTGTCACCTGACTTTCCAGGAATGGCATCACTGCCCAAGGGGGCCTACGACAACTGGCGTGAGGTTACACTCCCGATTGCCCCCAGTAAAAATACTATCACACTAATCCTTACCTTTGAGTCTATAGAAGAGGACCCGATCATGGAACTTGATTGGATTCGGTTCAATGGCCCTGGTCTTACGCAGTAATCACAACAAATTCAGTACAATACGATGCGCACATCTCGCCGGAATTTTTTAAGAACGAGTGCTTTGGCCGTTGCCGCACTCCCCCTGTCCACCCAGGTCTGGGGCTCACCTCGACCTCGGAAAGAACTGTTTAAGATTTCACTTGCTCAGTGGTCACTACATCGTTCCATTTTCGCTGAAAAAATTGATAACCTGGACTTTGCCTCTGTTGCGGCGGAAAATGGGATTTTGGGACTGGAATATGTGAATCAATTTTTCATGGAAAAAGCGGAGGATACCGACTATCTGAATGAGATGAAAATGCGTGCGGAGGACGTAGGAGCAACGAACATTCTTATCATGTGTGATCGCGAAGGAAATTTAGGGGATCCTGATGCCAAGCTGCGGCGCGAGTCTGTGGAACGACACTTTAAGTGGGTGACTGCCGCAAAACACCTGGGATGCCATTCAATTCGGGTCAACGGTTACAGCAAAGGAAGCTATGATGAGCAAATGAAACTGGTTGCGGACGGTTTACACCAGCTTTGCAATTTTGGGGATGAGCACGGCTTGCATGTAATCATTGAGAACCACGGTGGCTATTCGAGTAGCGGGAAGTGGCTTGCGGGCACGATTGAAATGGCCGACCACCCGCGCGCCGGTACACCTCCCTGACTTTGGGAATTTCCGGATTGACGAGGAGACCACCTATGATTCGTACCGCGGGGTGGAAGAGCTCATGCCGTATGCAACCGGAGTGAGCGTGAAACCCAATGTGTACGATGATGACGGCAATTCCAGCCATCTGGACTATGAGCGCATGATGCGGATTGTTCTGGCGGCCGGCTACAATGGGTACTGTGGGATTGAGCATGGTCCCGAGGATCGTGAGATTGAGGGAATCCTGGAAGTAAAGGCCGCACTGGAATCTGTGCACGAGACGCTTGCAGCTGAAATGGAGTAGGGGTCCAGATAGAGGCACTCACTCAAGGGCACATTCCATCCTGAGGAAGACCTCCTTCCTGGGGCACGGCTTTCTTGTACAACCCTGATGCCGTGAACCCCTATGCCAGCCTAGGAAACTTCGGGCGGTGTCAGAATGGCTGTGTGCTAAAATCACATTTCACTCCACAGTGCAACTCATCAGACACCATGCTTCAGGAGCCAATGATCGTTTCGGTGATTTGGGGAGTGGCCATTCGGCAACTTCCGTTTTAAGCTCATGCTTACGTCATCGGTTGTTTTCCGAGATGGAGAGGGCAACGCGGAAGGGATGAATCCAGTGGGAGCTAAGAAAAGGGCAGGCCAACCAATACCATTCGACAGGAGAGAGTCAGTGCAGTTCCTATGCTTGCCCAGCACAAAAGCTAATCACGGTCCAACGCGGAACGATTTAACTGCCAATGTCTCCATTTTATGTCGATGTGCCTGCTCACCGGCGGCCATTGACACAATGGTATCTCGGCAAATCATCGGGAGACGGAAGGGGACCTTGATGAATTTGTTGAACAGCTATCTGTTCATGAAGCACTGCAGGACTTGCCTGCTCTCTGCGTGCAGGAGATTGCCTACCCACTGGTTGTCTGGGATTTCTGCTGATCAGAGGCTTTTAAATTATCCCTTTCCCGATCTATAACTGTCCACATATCATTCCCTATTGCTTCCCAATCGCGGCTCAAGGCTTCTCCATCACTACGATTAATGGTCTGTTCAACGTATACGGATCCACCTCCGCATAGAATCCCCATTCCCTTGAAGAGACTAGATCGCATAGATTTTAGCAACGACATTGGACTGAAAGTTAGCTGATTTGGTGACGTTCGACATGTGAACAAGTCTGGAGGTTCCCTGCAACCATGAACAGTTCATAACTTTTTATCCATTACATTATTGAGTCTCGGAAGGGGAGCATCACCTGTATTCAATTAACATTACTCTAATAATCAGGAATTCTATTCATCCATCATGAGCCAGCCAAAACGGCATCACATTGTGCCGCAACTGATTTTAAGAAACTTTACAAATGAGCGTGGCATGCTCTGGTGTTTCAGGAAGGATAATGGGAATTGTAAGGATAATGGAAATTGTTATGAAACCAATCCTTCGAATGTATTTGTGGAGACGCACATGTACTCGGTTGAGCACGAGGACGGTACAAGGGATGCATCCGTCGAAGAGGAGTTCGCTGGGGGGATAGAAACTAAGGCGGGTCCACTTATTTCTAGATTGATATGTTGCGCAAGGGAAGGTAGGAACCTTAATATCTCATACGAGGAGAAGAAAACATTGGCGGAGTTCATGCACATTCAGTACGCTCGAACTAGAATATCGTGTAACATTTTGATGAATCCTAATGTCTCAGCTTCGGTGACTAGCATGTGGGAGGCGAAATGGGGCCATCTCACTGATGAGGAAAAAGAAATGCTAGATAACGAGAAACAATCGTGGTTGAATTATCTGAAAGGGGGAGTCCGTAACGATCTAGAAACATTTAGGATACGAATGAGCCAAAAGATTGGTGTAATGTTTATTCAGAAACCAAGAAAGAGCTTTATCATCGGTGACTACCCAATTATAAGAAATGAAAATGAGCGCGGAAGCAGCAAACTTGAAGATGTTGGTGTACTGGAAATGCTACCTATAGCGCATGATGTTATCGTATATTTTGGACGTGAGAATGGCCGCCAAGAACGTGAAATCGTTGATGAAAATAACGTAATCAGAAACATCAACGAGGAAATTCTGAAACTAAGCAATGCAATCGCTGGCAGGTCCAAAGACCTTTTGATGTCGCTTTCCAAGACCCCGGCTGCACGGCAGCCGTCTGTGAGGTGGGATAGCTCTATAGATGACCTCTTGGCTAAAATCAAGAAAGAGAATTCCTCACCTTTTGAATAATACGTTACGGGTAATTACGATTGGTCGGGCGAGGGATTATTTTGAATCAGGGTCTGGAGCATCCCCCATGTGGTATCCAGCTCATCCAGAAATTACTCAAGGGCCAAGGGATACTCGCCGAGTAAGTGAACGATATGGTTGACTGATTTTGCCGACCTTGATCGAACCTCTGTTTGGAGTATTCAGGAATCTCGAGTCCTTTCTGGCATGCGCTCAATCCAGATCGTTACCGGTCCATCGTTTACCAGAGAAACCTGCATGGACGCACCGAAGCTGCCGCAGGCAATGGGGCGTCCCAATTCGCTTGAGAGTTTACGCTTAACATACTCATACAGGGGTTCGGCAACCTCTGGACGAGCAGCTTCTATGAATGAGGGCCGATGCCCTTTTGTGGCATTTCCATAGAGTGTGAATTGAGATACAAGGAGTACGTCTGCGTCAATATCCCGAGCGGAT
>CBDBMQ010000020.1:0-277956 GCA_965207565.1 Rhodothermales bacterium
CTTGGCTTTTTAAAATGAAGATGTTTAGGAATGTATCCCTTATTCATAGAGAGGATCACCTTGATGGCTCCGGCTACGCCTGCAGCAGTTTCAAGATGCCCGAAATTTGTTTTTACAGAGCCGATAAAAAGTGGCTGATCCGCAGCACGCCCCGGGCTGTACACATTCCTGATTGCCCGCAATTCAATGGGGTCACCGACTTTTGTGCCTGTTCCATGGGTTTCCAGGTAGTCAATCTGGGCAGGTTCAAGGCCTGCCTGCCGGAGGGCAGTCTCAATCACATGTTCCTGTGAGATTCCATTGGGGACAGTTAATCCGGAACTGGCCCCGTCCTGATTCACTGCCGTCGCCCGGATGATACCCCAGATCCGATCGCCATCTGCCTCAGCTTCAGCGAGTCGTTTGAGCACAATGATCCCACATCCTTCCCCTCGTACGTATCCGTTTGCGGCTTCGTCAAAAGTTGCACAGCGTCCATCGGAGGACAGCATTCCAGCGTTGGCGCGCAGTTCCATGGACATCCCGGACAGAACCATGTTGACCCCTCCCGCTAGGGCTATATCTGATTCTCCCCCCTGTATACCGCGCACCGCCTGATGGAGTGCAACCAGTGATGATGAACACGCCGTATCAATCGAAACTGCCGGCCCTTCCAGCCCGAGCGCAAACGAGACCCGCCCGCTAGCTGTATTTGGGACATTACCGGTTGCGGTGTAAAGATTGGAAGCCGGATCAACGGTATCCACATCAATCGCATCTAGGATCAGTTCATAATATTGGCTGTAGTTGACTCCAGCGTAGACCCCGGTGCGGCTGCCTCGAAGTGTTTCCGGGGGGATTCCCGCGTCTTCGAGAGCATACCAGCATGTCTCCAGCATCAACCGCTGCTGTGGGTCCAGTAATTGTGCTTCAACAGGAGAGATGCGAAAAAAAGCTGCATCGAACAGGTCTACATCGTCAAGGTATCCTCCAAAACGACAGGCGGGTTTTGGGTCAGAGCCAACCAAAAGCTTCCCAACACGCCCAACCCCAGATCCCGGATCCCCCTTCGTGACTGCATTCGTGCCGGATTCAAGCAATTCCCAAAAGGCAGAGAGATCGGGCGCACCTGGAAAGCGGCAGGCCATCCCGATGATTGCGATGGTGTCTCTGGGACGACTAACTTCCATCATCACTGCAGTTTATGTTCTCGGATAATAACGGAAGCATGATTGCGCTCACATTGCGCGATCCCCCATGGAATCCTTTACTGATTCTATAACTCCGTTCATTGAAGATGGGTTGTACCTATCTGGTGCGCTTCTTACAAGGTCGTTTTAGAGGTTGGAGATAGAGGCTCAATCTATGATGAGTTTACAAAACGGCCGAAACAATCATGAGGTGCCCAATTTGGTCCAACTGCACATTGAGGAGTTTCCATAGGTTACACAAACATGACAGACAAGCTGTCTAAAAAATACATGAAAGCACAGAGTTTATCATGATATAAGGGCGAAGATATCGGATGTTTTTTACCTCGAAGGGTCCGTTTTTAAGGGGTTGGTCGGGAGTGGCTCAGATTGGAACTGTTATAATCCTCCCTTGTCAGGCAGGTTCTCACGTTATTTTACTGCGATTTCGTTATACTAGCCGAATAAACCAACCATTGTGATTACAAATGACATTGTCAATTAGCAGAAAATTTATAGTTATCGTGATCTCAATCATCTTTTTGGGAGCAGGGATCCGGTTGTCTGACTCAAACTCACCTCGGGCACAGGTGCCAAAGGTCACAGCCAGCGCAGTTGTGGGTGAGGATGGAACGGTGAATGAAGATTCACTAAAGGCTTTTGTCACTTGGGCCACAGCGGTATCTTCGGAAATAGCGGATATTGAGGCAGGCAATGCTCTGCGAGAAGCAATTTATGACGAATCCGGTGATTACAGATCAGGTAATATCTACCTTGTTTACCTGGTGGTTGGTGATCCTAGTGGTAGTGATGGCACCATTGTATTTCATCCTGAGTATCGGGATGCAGAAGGTAAAGTAGCGCTGGAGGTAGTAGATGATGAGGGCACTGAGGTCGTTAAGAAGATGTTGGAAGCGGGTAAAGAGGAGGCAATTAAAGTGGAATATTGTTGGAATGACCCGGATGATGATTCAGATAACGCTGAAGGTGCTACTTGCAAGCCTAGCTTCGCCCAGCGTTACTTCGCACCTACAATCAACAACGATTTAGTTGTCATTGGTGGATACCATCAGGATTTGAGCACTCTGGATACACCGCTCCCCGATATTCCATTGCCTGAAATCTCCGCTTCTGAGGTGGTAGACAGGGAAAGCCTGAAGCAGTTTGTAGAAGGTGCGGCAGTATGGTCTATTCAACTCTTTGATTCGTTGGGCTTTGCGGCGCTTGGTCACTGGAAAGGTGAGTTCAGAAAAGATGCTAAAGATGGAGGGACTTTCAAAGATGGCTTGGTATATCTTTATAGCATGACTCCCTCCGGGTATGTTATATTCCACGGACTGGATGCATGGCGCGAAGGTCGGGTAGTCCTCCATAACCCCGATCTTAGAGGGGATACTACTTTCGTCGGAAGAATTATTCAACAGGCCCAGGCTGGTGGGGGATTTGTGGACTATTACTGGAATAATCCTGATGATCCAAACGATGATGAGGAGGGAACCCTCAGGACCGCCTATGGGACATCTATTAAAGCAGAGGGTATAGACGGGGAATATATCCTTGCGGGCGCTTTTTTCCCTAGCGTCGCCACCTCGGTAGAGGGCGAAATCACAGAGCTTCCGACAGAGTTCGCTCTCCATGGGAATTACCCGAACCCGTTCAATCCGTCAACACGGATCCAGTTTGATCTTCCTGAGAGGGCGCAGGTGACGCTGCAGGTTATAGATATATTGGGACGTAAAGTGATTGAGTTACCTGCGCAGGTGTTTGAGGCGGGTGCGAACCACACTGTTGAACTGAATGCGATTCATCTTGCATCAGGGACCTATCTGTATCGGATGATTGCGACAGGATTGGAGAGTAGGTACGAGAAGACTGGCCTCATGACGCTGATGAAGTAGCGCATACAGAGTAGCTGAGCTACTCTGTATGCAAAGAAATCGCCCCGATGCCTGGTGGTATCGGGGCGATTTCGTGTTGAATAGGTGGGGAAGGTGTGCCGTGGGAATGCCTGTTTCCACAGCGGGCCGAATCCTGCACGTTAACTGCCGGCGCATGAAAGCTGGTGTTTGACTTGGTCCATCCAGCCTTGCAACAGGTCAAAGGTGTCTAGCGTCATCCCCAAAATACAGTCGTTCCCAAGTAAGTCTGACAAGAAAAAAAAGAAAAACCGACCTCCCGCAGTGCGAGAGGTCGGTTTTGTTTGTAGCGGGGGCGGGATTCGAACCCGCGACCTTCGGGTTATGCTTACCCTCTACGATTTTCATCGCCGACCCAGTTGGACCGTTTGTGGTCTGGACTTTCTCTTCACCCTCGGCCGAACCGTTAGGGGCTTGCCGTTAAGTCTCTACACCTTCCCCACAGGGGCTTGGCTCGGGATTACCACGCAACCGGCTTCCCCGAATTTGACAAGATTTCACGTGCCAGTTTCCTTTCGCACGCAGCCCATAAACACCATCGCCGTATAGCAGGTAGAGAATTGCGTATTCTACAACCAGACGAAGGTGAGACCTGAGCCCGATGAGCTACCACTGCTCCACCCCGCGAAAGAACACCTTGTATAATTCTACATTCAAAAAGGTTCCCGTTCAAATGGGCACAGCAGTGCGCATTATTTGTTGAAGGCGGGATTCAAGGATTGATTCATTTCTCTACATATCATCATAACCTGATTTTTATTAATGGCAATTATCAAGGCATTCACCGCCCTTCGGCCTACTGCTGATGCAGCAGAGAGTGTCGCTTGTGTTCCTTATGACGTCATCAGTGTAGCGGAGGCTCGCGAACTGGCGAGAGGGAACCCGAAAAGCTTCCTTCATATCATTCGTCCAGAAATTGACTTGAGCCCACGCATTGACGAATATGATGATGCTGTCTATTTGCAAGGGGCCAAAAATTTACGTCGCTTTGCCTCAAGCAAACACAGCTACCAGGAAACAGAACCTTCACTTTATGCTTACCGGATTCGGATGGGTGAACACGAACAGGTTGGCATCTATGGGCTTGTATCCGTTGAAGAATACAAGCGGGGAACTATCCTTAAGCACGAAAATATTCGGCCTCCAAAGGTTGCTGATCGAACCCGCCATATCCTGACACAGGCCGCCCATGCGGAGCCGGTAAATCTGGTATTCAAGGAGCATGCACCGGTAATAGACTTAATGGATGCATGCACAAAAACAGAGCCGTTATTTGATTTTACAGCAGAGGATGGGATCCAGCATACGGTGTGGAAATTTGCTGACACGGAGCGTTTAGTGAAAGCGTTTGGGGGAGTGGATCCAATCTATATTGCGGATGGGCATCATCGGTGTGAGGCGGCCTGGCAAGTATGGGATCAGGAGGGAGTACCAGACAGTAATTTTTTCCCTGCCGTATGCTTCCCGGCAGGCAGCACGCGGATTCTGCCGTATAACCGTGTCATTCGTGTACGGGATGCAGCAAAATTGATCCAGGAGATTGACAGGGTCGGTGCGATCCAAAAGTCCACTGGAAGATCTACACCATCTAGTCGAGGGGAGGTGTCTCTGTATGCGGAGGGGGCTTGGCATACCGTTACATTGCCTCCAACGAAGCGCAGCGGTGTGGCAGATCAATTAGATGTTGCTCGTTTGGGAGAATTCATCCTGGAGCCTTTCTTAGGAATCACAGATCAGCGTACAGATCCAAATATCACGTTCGTGGGGGGAATCCGGGGCACAGATGAGCTTGTACAGCGGGTGGAGAAAAGCGGGCATAGTGCTGTTGCCTTCTCAATGTTTGCAACCAGTATGGATCAACTGCTGGCCGTGTCGGATGCACATGAGCTTATGCCACCGAAATCAACTTGGTTTGAGCCGAAGCTTCGAAGTGGACTCCTGATCCATCGTTTTGCAGGATAATGCGTGTTCTGATTGCTGACAAATTACCTGAAAAAAGTATTGAGGCTCTAAGGCAGGCCGGACACAGCGTGGTGGTTGAAATTTGTTCAGAAGATCAACTGCAGGAAGCATTGGTTGCCCATGGGATAGAGTCGCTGGTGGTACGATCCACTAAAGTGACGCGTAACATGATTCAACATGCGTCGTCCCTTGAGCTGATCGTGCGAGCCGGAGCGGGATATGACTCCATCGACTTAGAAGCTGCATCAGAGTTCGGTGTTTTCGTCGCGAATTGTCCAGGCAAAAATGCCAGTGCGGTTGCTGAGTTAACGATCGGTCTCATAATCTCGCTGGATCGTTGGATCCCGGACAATGTCTCAGATGCCCGGGCAGGGAAATGGCAGAAAGGTAGGTATGCCAAGGCACTGGGACTCAAAGATAGAGTGCTCGGGCTCATAGGTATGGGAAAAATTGGCCAGATTGTTGCCCAGATGGCACAGGGCCTTGAGCTTGAAGTGGTTGCATGGAGCCGCTCACTTACCGCTGAATCCGCTGCAGCATTCGGAGTAGACTATGCAGATAGTCCGATTCAAGTTGCCGCTCAGTCCGATATTGTTTCGCTGCATGTAGCGGCAACGCCGTCGACGTTTCATCTGGCAAACAGGGATTTTTTCGCTGCGATGAAGCCGGGGACGTTTTTTATAAATACCACACGGGGAAGTGTGGTGGATGAAACCGCCTTGCTTGCAGCATTGGATGAGAATGGAATTCGCGCTGCCCTTGATGTGTTTGAAGATGAGCCATCGTACAAGGCGGGTGCGCTCACCACACACCTGCACAAACATCCTTCCGTGTACCTGACCCATCACATCGGAGCATCAACAGCCCAGGCACAGGAGGCTACCGGGGATGAAGCTGCACGCGTAATTGATACGTATGCGAACACTGGCGTTGTTCCAAACTGCGTCAATATTGCGGTTCAATCCTCGGCGACACACTTAATAACGGTTCGGCACTTGGACAAGGTTGGTGTACTTGCCCGTGTGCTGGATATGGTACGTAAGTGCAATCTAAACGTACAAGAGATGGAAAATCAGGTATTTTCCGGCTCCATGAATGCTGCGGTTGCACGAATTCGTGTCGTCGGTAAACCTCCTGAAGAACTCTCAAGCTTACTCGAAAACATTCAAGACGTATTAGCTGTCTCAGAAATCAAACTTTAAACGGATGACCTTAACCCAATCTGAGCGTTTGCATAATTTTTCGGCAGGGCCAGGTACGCTTCCTCTTTCGGTTCTTGAGGCAGCTCGTGAAGAGCTGCCTGTCTATGGGAGAACGGGTGCATCCGTGATGGAAATCTCTCATAGATCTCCAGCATACATTGAGATTGAGACCTCTGTCCGTGAGCGGATCAGGAATTTCCTGGGATTGACGGATGACTGGCATGTGTTATTTCTTGGAGGAGGCGCGTCAATGCAGTTTCATCAGGTACCGCTAAATTTTTTACCCCCTGATGGACAGGCCGCGTATCTTCTTACGGGAATCTGGGCAAAGAAGGCGCATGCGGAAGCATGCAAGATTGGCCGTGGACGGATTGTCGCATCCAGTGCAGAGTCTGCCTTCAACTATATTCCAGATCCAGCATCCTGGGAGTTGGATCCTCGGGATTCCTATCTGCACTATACATCCAACAATACCGTCTATGGAACTCAGTTTCATGATACTCCAGATGTAAGCTGCCCACTTGTCTGTGATGCATCCAGTGATTTTTTGAGTCGTCCACTTAAGATGGATCGCTATGGGCTGATTTATGCAGGAGCGCAGAAAAATATCGGGCCCGCCGGAGTTACGGTTGTATTGGTTCGAGACAGTTTTCTGAAAACCCGCAATGCAGAGTTGCCAACTATGTTAGACTACGGTACGCATGCTGATAAATGCTTCAATACGCCTCCGGTTTATGCGGTTTATATAGTCGAAAAGGTACTGTGCTGGTTGGAGGAACAGGGGGGCATTTCCGGGATCCAGGCGGTAAACCAAAAAAAATCCACTCTTTTGTATGATGCAATAGACGCCAGCGAGTTCTACCGGGGAACCGCGGAGAAAGCGTCTCGCTCCCATATGAATGTAACCTTCCGATTGACAAAAGAAGAACTGGAGCCGGTATTTATCCAACAGGCTGCGGAGCACGGGCTGGTTGCACTCAAAGGACATCGGTCGGTCGGCGGAATCCGCGCCTCTATTTACAATGCATGTCCATTGGAGTCCGTTGAAGTGCTGATTGATTTCATGAAGGATTTTGAGAAGAATAATGGATAGTCCGAGTTTAGGAATGCGGATCTCAAGGAATTCTAGTCAATCGTTGTATATTCCCACCGAAGCATACGATTCATGACCCTAGGAATAGTTCGTGCCTCAGCATCGGTAGAACAACGAGTGGCGTTGGTGCCCAAAGTTTTATCCTCTCTATCCAAGAAGGGTTTGGAGATCCTGGTAGAGTCCAAGGCCGGTGAGGGGGCTCAGATCACCGATGATGAATTCCGTGAAGCAGGGGGGCGGATTGTATCCGGGCAGGAAGCATGGAAATCAGATATTATTGCGTTGGTGGGGCCACCTTCCGAGGATGAGTTGGACCGGTTGAAGGTGGGGGCGGTTGTCGTCGGATTCCTCCAGCCGCTTGATACGCCTGAGCGGATGTCTCAGTTAGCTGATCGGGGGGTGACCGCATTGGCGATGGAGCTTGTTCCCAGGATCTCGCGGGCACAGAAGATGGATGCACTCAGCGCAATGGCTTCTTTGGCAGGCTATAAGGCAACACTGATCGCCGCCAATTATCTCCCTAGATTCTTTCCCTTGTTAACGACGGCAGCGGGAACGGTTCGCCCTGCAAATGTAACGATTCTGGGAGCTGGCGTGGCCGGGCTGCAGGCCATTGCAACTGCCCGCAGGCTTGGAGCCCGCGTATGGGGATACGATATTCGTGAAGCGGCCCGAGAAGAGGTCAAAAGCCTTGGGGCTCAGTTTGTTGAATTGGAGCTCGAGATTGAAGATATGCAGGATGAAGGCGGGTATGCCAAGGCATTGATGGATGCCAAGGCGAAGCAGCAGGTTGAGTTGCTTGTTCCACATCTAGCGAAATCAGATGTCGTGATCACAACGGCTTTGATTCCGGGGCGCAGTGCGCCAACCTTGGTGAGCCAGAAAGCAGTTGAAGCCATGAAGCCCGGCAGCGTCATCGTTGACCTTGCAGCGGCCAGCGGAGGAAATTGCACACTGACGGTGGCGGATGAAGTGGTGATCCACCACGGTGTTCAGATTGTTGGCCATACGAATCTCCCATCCACTGTACCTGCAGATGCCAGTTTTCTATATGCGCGTACGGTTTCAACAATGGTCAGTGAATTCGTTCAGGATGGGGTTTTTCAACCGAATTTTGAGGACGAAATCTTTAAGGCTGCCTGTGTTTGTCACAATGGGAAAGTTGTGCACGAGCGCATTCTCAGCATGATTAAATCATAAGCCCATGTCCCTATACACGTTTTTTATATTGGCCATGTTTATTGGTCGCGAGGTATTGAGCAAGGTCCCTCAGACCTTGCATACCCCGCTGATGTCTGGTTCCAATGCCATCAGCGGAATCACCATCATTGGTGCATTGGTGTCAGCGGGGATGGTAGGAGGGGTATGGGCAAAATGGATTGGTGTAGTTGCCCTGATTGCGGCGACCATTAATGTCGTAGGAGGCTTTATGGTAACGGGGCGGATGCTGGAGATGTTCAAGAAGAAACCCACTGACTAATGCATCCAGGACTTCTTGACGGGATTTATCTCTTTTCCGCAATCCTGTTTATCGCGGGATTGAAAAGACTACAGTCTCCCGTTACAGCGCGGGATGGAAACCGGCTTGCAGCACTGGGAATGCTGATTGCAGTGATTGCCACGCTCTTTTCTCAGAAAATTCTTACACCGGTAGAGATGATTGCTGGTTTGGTGGTTGGAGGATTTATTGGTGCAGTGATGGCAAAGCGTGTCCAAATGACGGCAATGCCCGAATTAGTGGCAGCGTTTAACGGGTTTGGTGGATTGGCATCCGCACTTGTAGCAGCGGCGGAAATCGTCCGGGTGGTCTTGGAGATGGAGATGGCGGCGGCCCCCAGCGTATTTCCGTATGTGAGTGTACTGGTGGGGATGGTCACGTTTTCTGGGAGCCTCATTGCTTTCTTGAAGCTCAGCGGCAAGATGACGGGGAACCCGGTTGAGTTTTCTGGCCGATATGTTGTTCTGGTGATCTGTTTGGCTTCAATCATTGCTTCCATCGTATGGATATTTCTTGGTGGAGATCTCCTGCTATGTCTTTCGATTCTTGCCGCTCTCTCCTTGATCTTTGGAATTCTGATTGTCCTTCCCATTGGCGGCGCGGATATGCCCGTCATTGTGGCATTTTTGAATGCACTTTCTGGATTGGCTGCGGCAGCCACCGGCTTCGTACTGTCGAACACCGTTCTGATCATCAGTGGCGCACTGGTTGGGGCTTCGGGGATCATGCTGACCAATACCATGTGTGTTGCTATGAATCGAAAATTCTGGCAAATCATGGTTGGAGGTTTTGGGGGCGACTCAGATGAGGATGGAGCAGGAAAGTTGTCGGACGGGCGCACCATTACATCTACGACACCGGATGACACGGCGATCATGCTCAATTATGCGCGGAAAGTAATTATTGTGCCGGGTTACGGGTTAGCAGTTGCACAAGCTCAGCATCAGGTACGGGAATTGGCGGATGTATTACAGGCGCAAGGCGTAGAAGTCAAGTATGCGGTTCACCCCGTGGCTGGGCGGATGCCCGGGCATATGAATGTGCTTTTAGCAGAAGCCAATGTTCCCTATGACTCGCTGTTTGAGATGGATGAAATCAATCACGAATTTGAGTCAACCGATGTAGCGCTTGTGATCGGGGCCAATGATGTAGTGAATCCTGCTGCCCGTCATGACCGGTCAAGTCCAATCTATGGGATGCCCATCCTGAATGTTGATCAGGCAAGAACCGTCGTATTTCTGAAACGAAGTATGCGGCCAGGATACTCGGGGGTCCCCAACCTTCTCTTTTTTGAGCCGAATACACGAATGCTTTTTGGGGATGCAAAGGATTCGGTGGCGGAGTTGATTACTGAGGTCAAGGCCGTTTGAGGGTGAACAAGCAGCCGAACAGCAATAATTGTTTTGTGTGTGGTCGCAATAACCCACACGGCCTTTACATGTCTTTCTATGACAATGGAGAGGATGAGGTGGAGTCACATTACCGCGTTTCCCGGTTCTTTGAAGGATACCCGGGCATTGTTCATGGAGGGGTGCAGGCAGCAATTTTGGATGAGATCGTCGGGCGCGTATCGTTGATCAAAGATTTTCATTCGTTCATGATGTCGGTGCGGCTTGATGTAAAGTATCGGCATCCGGTCCCTATTGAAGTGCCACTGCATATTGTTGGTAAGCGAGAAGTATTACGTGACCGTTATGCGAGGGCCGTGGGGATGATCTATCTTCCAGATGGCACCCTGGCATCGGAGGCTTCCATGAAGCTGATCCAGATTCCAGATGAGTTCCGTTTTAGTGGGGATCCAGCTCAGGAGCTGGGTTGGCGTGTGGATCCATGAGGTATTTGCAGGTCTGTTTTTAATTCAGACCTGGGTTTTTCCGTGATCTGCTCATCCAGCAGCACCTTATCAACTTGTCAGTCCTGCCGCTAAGCCGTATTGCATCATTTCAATGAGAGATCTTTCCATGGGGTGCATCTACATTTGGTTGGACTCCTAATTGATCATTCCATACGAATCGTGGTAGCACCAAATTTCAATTGCGTCAGACAAGCCCCGCAGACAGGAACCTGATCACAGATTCTCGTTGATACGCATCCCGATTCGCAGATTCAGAGATAGCCCTATCGTGGAAACGTTTCAGGGATGCTGCCAGTTTTGATGCTGCTCCAAGAATTACGATTTTTTTGGGAGTTTCTGCAGTAGTACCTGTTGATTGCGGTATTCCACGGTTGTATTTCTTTTGAGCCACCTAATACCGAAGCGATCCTCGTACATTCAATCCGAGGTCTTCCAGCGAAGTTGCATGTCCGTGTGCCAGCCCAAAGACCGAGAACGACAGCCATTCCGTTGGATGGAGTTCTCCACCCAACCGGTACATTACTCTCTGATGCAGCTGGGTCACCCCCACGATTGACCGGGCGGTACCATCTTTCCACGGAATGCCGTATCCCAACTCCAACTCGGTCCGCTGCGCGTCTGCCCCGAGCGGCACCGCATCCAGGATCGTCTGCTGACCGTACATCGACATCCCCTGGCCCCGTCCCCACGATGGACGCACACGCATCATCAACCCCTCTGATTGACGGCCCACCTGCACGGATCCCGAGATCCCCCACTCGGTGAACCCGTCCGCGGTGTGCATCACCAGCCCCTGCGTCCGCAGATCCGCCTGCAGGTGCCACGCCGGATAATCAACCCGGATCCCCCCGCCAAACTCCAAGCCCACCCCCGTCTCCGCACTCCCCCCATCGCTCCGCACATTCGCCTCCAAAAATGGACGAAGTCCATCGCTGATCTTTACATTCGCTTCCACACCTGCCCGGACCCGGTACACCTCTGCCGTCACCTCATGCTCCTTTATCTCTGCATCCGTCACCAGGACATCTCCATGGTAGTTCAGTCCGATCGTGCCACTTGACACTAATTTCCCTCGAACCCCCATCGCTCCAAACCTGGACACCAGATCCCCTTTCAACTCCAGCACCTCTGCCTGCCCGCGACCCGCACCTGCGCTCATCCATACATCCCAGCCCGCACGCGCATACGACACATACGGATAGACGCCCGTCAACCCTGCGGTGATCTCTCCCGACTGCTGCACCACCTCAAACGATCCCTCTCCCTGACTGTGGGCCAGAAGTAGTCCTGCCAGCCAACCTCCCCGCCAGCGATAGTCCGCCCCCAGCATCCCCGTGGTTACTTCGCCACGGAGCGTCAACGCATCGTCATCCCGTCCATTGAACTGGCGGAATGCTCCCCGTCCCCAGACGCTGAACGACCCACTGTACGAAGTCGCAGACATGCGGCAACCCGCCAATAGCTCGCCCAGAGATGGATCCCATGAGGAGGCCGAGTACCAGAGCCGGGCCATCTCTGCGCGGTCGGCCGCCCCGCACGAGGCACCATCCGCCCCGGAGCGGAACCGCTCCCCCAATGCCTCCACCACCTGCACCCCCGACGTCCGTACAAACCGCGCCGCATACGCCTCCAGTACCTCTTCACTCACCGTGGTGGACTCCTGGATCGTCGCCACACCCACCGCCTTCGCAATCTCTGCATGCTTCGACGACTCCAGATGCACCGTGAACGTCTCCTCGCGCCAATCCAGCCCGTCCTTCAAAAGCGGTACCGCAATCATCGCTTCCACCGTTCCCGGTGCCAGCGTGACCACCCCCGAGGAGGCTTCATAGTCTTCGCCTGCCTTGGCGGTCCCATCGCGTGTCCGGTATGCTGCCGAGATCATCTGACGCTGCGGATGCGACAGCAGGACCCGGAACCGGACCATGCCATCTTCTTCCAGCACCAGCGCATCCTCCACCCGAAGAATCGCACTCGCACCATCATCATCCAGGATCGTGCCTGTCCCCGTCTCACGTGCAATAATTGCATTGCGAGGCTTTGACAGGGTCACCATAAACGTCTCATTCTCTTCCGGGAGTTCATCATCGGTCACCTCAATCTCAATCACGCCCCGGGTTGCACCCGGATCAAAGATTACAATCCCCCGCGAGGTCATATAGTCCAGGCCCGCCTCTGCCGTGCCGTCCGTGCTTGCATATTGCACGGTCACCACCTGATCCACAGGACGACTGAGTTCGATGGGCAGTTGGATTGCCTCTGCATGTTCCAATGCCTGTTCATCGTAGAGGGTGATCGTAAGCGGCCCCGGCCGCTCATCGTTGTCCATGATCGTCACCGTGATATCTGCCGTCACCCCGTCATAGCCCCCGCCTGATGCTGTAACCTTTAAGTCGACCGTTTCGTCTGCATAATCCTCGTCGTCCTCCGCTGCCGTTAAGGTCACGGCCTTGGATGTGTTCCAGTCTGCGGACGTAAACGTGAGCGAGGTTTGGTCCAATGTTAGATCTGTTCCCGCGTGTCCGGTGAAGGTCAGCGTCACGGGGCCCGATGGCGATGCGGATAGACGAACCATCAGCGGGTGTGTCCTCCCTTCTTCCATCTGCACTGCTTCCGGGGCCACGAGCCCCGGTGCATCGTTATCCGTGATCGTCACTGTGATATCGGTCGTCACCCCGGCGTAGCCGCCTCCAGATGCCGTGAGTGTCAATGTTTCTGTATCGTCCACAAAATCATCATCCTCTGCCGCCGTTAAGGTCACCGTCTGCGCCGTGCTCCAGTTTGAAGGGGTAAACGTGAGGAAGGCGTTGTTCAATGCCAGATCGGTCCCCGCGTGTCCGGTGATGGTCATCGTCACTAGGTCAGATGGCATCTGTGCAAGCGTAATCTCCAAGGTCCTCTGGCTTCCTTCCACCATGGTCACCGATACCGGAGCCACGATCCCCGGCGTATCGTTATCCGTGATGGTTACCGATATTGTTTCTGAGATCCCGGTGTAGTCGATACTACCACTTGCTGTCAAGGTGACCTCTACCTGATCATCCATCAAATCCATGTCGTTCGCAGCGCGCAAGCTCACCTGCTGCTCCGTACGCCAGTTGTCGGGCCCAAAGGTCCGAGTAATCGGGTGCACGGTCAGGTCGGTCCCCGAAGGCCAGGTCATCATCACTTCGACCTCGCCCAATGGCTCCGAGGTCAGCGAGATCCCGAACGACTTCTCGCCCCCCTCCGCGACCGATACAGATTGGGGAGTGTTCATCCCTGCCTCATCGTCGTCGGTGATCGTTATATCAATCCATCGCGAATCCCCCGCGACTAGTCTGGATGGCAGGGCTCCAAGTGCCACCGTGAAGGTCTCGTCGCCCTCTGCGATATCATCCTGGATCGTGGAGATCGGATAGGTCCCGCTTGTCTTTCCGGCTTCAATCTCCACCTGAACAGGAATCGATGCCTGGTAATCCTGGGCATTTGCGGTGCCATCCGTCAGTATCAATGGAATTACCACATCGGTGTCCGGCGCCTCGGACAACATTGCCGTCACCGTGATCTTGCCCCCCTCATCCACGGGATTGGGAGATGCCGACAGATCTACCGTCACCGCTGTCGGCGACGTAATATCCCGGATCGTCACGGACTGGGAAGACTCTCTGCCCGGCACCAGAAGCGCCGGGGGGAGATCCCCCAATGCGACGATAAAGGTCTCATCGTCCATGTCTGCATCCGTGAGTGTCTGGATCCGCCCCGATCCCTGCGTCTCACCACGAAGAATCGTTACCCCCCGAAGTGGCGTGTAATCGCCAGGCTCCGGTGGATGAGTCGTCTCATCGTTATACACCAATGGAACCTCTACGTCGGTTTCCAGCACGCGCGTCAGTGTGGCCGTCACCGTGACGGAATTTCCCTCTTCTACTGGGTTCGGGAACGCGGACAACGTTACCTCCACCGGGGGCGGCGAATCATCGTCTGTAATCGTGATCTCCACCGAGGAAGGACTGCCAAGCTCTACCCCCGAGGGCAACTCATCAATGATGTCCACTGTAAAACGCTCCTCTTTCTCGGCAACACCATCATCTTTGATGTCAAGCGTCCCCGATCCGGTCCGGGATCCCCCGGCGATCGTGATACTTGGAAGGGAACCATAGTCGCTCGGCTCCGTCGGCGGTTCGCCCGGAGTATCCCTCAAGTTAATCGTCACCGCATCCGGCAATGCCTCCGACAACGTTGCCGTGATGGTGACCGACTCGCCTTCGTCCACCAGATTCGGAGATGCCGACAAACTCACCGTCACCGGAGTGTCCGGGGCATCATCGTTATCTACAATCGTCAGCGTATGTGTACCCGGACTTCCCACTGTATACCCCGTGCCGCTGGCCAGCGTCAGCCTGATGGTCTCGTTCGACTCGTCCTCGGTGTCATCGGTAATTCCGATCGGAATATTTACTGAGGTCCGACCAGTTGCCACGGAGATCGTCCCGGAGCTGCTGTAGTCTGCGTTTTCGGTCGCCGTACCGCCCAGAATATAGCTCAACGTGAGAGGTGCCGTGGGCGCAGGACTGATCGCGACTGCCACATGGTGCGTACCAGCATCTTCGCCCACGCTGCTCGCCCCCAAAGCAAAGCTCACCTGCGGCATACCATCATTGTCCGTGATCGTCAGCGTATGCACGTTCGCACCTCCCACCGTGTACTCCGTGCCGTCGGTCAGCGTCAGGATAACCGTCTCGTCAGGCTCGTCCTCGGTGTCATCGGTAATCACAATCGGAATATTCACCGAGGTTGCACCAGCGGACACGGAGATCGTCCCGGAGCCAGTAATGCTGTAGTCTGCGTCTTCGGTTGCCGTACCACCCAACGTGTAGTTCAATGTAAAAGGTGCCGCGAGCGCAGAGATGATCGCGACTGCCACATGGTGCGTACCAGCATCTTCGCCCACGCTGCTCGCCCCCAAAGCAAAGCTCACCTGCGGCATACCATCATTGTCCGTGATCGTCAGCGTATGCACGTTCGCACCTCCCACCGTGTACTCCGTGCCGTCGGTCAGCGTCAGGATAACCGTCTCGTCAGGCTCGTCCTCGGTGTCATCGGTAATCACAATCGGAATATTCACCGAGGTTGCACCAGCGGACACGGAGATCGTCCCGGAGCCAGTAATGCTGTAGTCTGCGTCTTCGGTTGCCGTACCACCCAACGTGTAGTTCAATGTAAAAGGTGCCGCGAGCGCAGAGATGATCGCGACTGCCACATGGTGCGTACCAGCATCTTCGCCCACGCTGCTCGCCCCCAAAGCAAAGCTCACCTGCGGCATACCATCATTGTCCGTGATCGTCAGCGTATGCACGTTCGCACCTCCCACCGTGTACTCCGTGCCGTCGGTCAGCGTCAGGATAACCGTCTCGTCAGGCTCGTCCTCGGTGTCATCGGTAATCACAATCGGAATATTCACCGAGGACGCATTCGCGGACACGGAGATCGTCCCGGAGCCAGTAATGCTGTAGTCTGCGTCTTCGGTTGCCGTACCACCCAACGTGTAGTTCAATGTAAAAGGTGCCGCGAGCGCAGAGATGATCGCGACTGCCACATGGTGCGTACCAGCATCTTCGCCCACGCTGCTCGCCCCCAAAGCAAAGCTCACCTGCGGCATACCATCATTGTCCGTGATCGTCAGCGTATGCACGTTCGCACTTCCCACCGTGTACTCCGTGCCGTCGGTCAGCGTCAGGATAACCGTCTCGTCAGGCTCGTCCTCGGTGTCATCGGTAATCACAATCGGAATATTTACCGAGGTTGCACCAGCGGACACGGAGATCGTCCCGGAGCCAGTAATGCTGTAGTCTGCGTCTTCGGTTGCCGTACCGCCCAACGTGTAGTTCAATGTGAAGGCTGCCCCAGGTGCAGGACTGAGGCTGACTTCCACATCGCGCGTACCACCATCTTCGCCCACGCTGCCTGCCGCCGAAGCAAAGTTCACCTGCGGCATACCATCATTGTCCGTAATCGTCAGCGTGTGTACGTTCACACTTCCCACCGTGTATCCCGTGCCGCTTGCCAGCGTCAGAATGATCGTCTCGGCATCATCGTCCACATCGTCATCGATAATCTCGACCGGGATATTCACCGAGGTTAAACCAGCGGTTACAGGAACCGTCCCGGAGCTGATGTAGTCCACGTCCCGGGCTGCCGTACCGCCCAGCGTGTAGTTCAACGTGAAAGGTACCGAGGGCGCAGAACTGATCGCAACGGCCACATGATGCAGACCACCATCTTCGCCCACGCTGCCCCTCGCCGAAGTAAAATCAACCGTCCGAGTATCATTATCCGTGATCGTCAGCGTGTATTCGCTCGGACTCCCCATCGTGTATCCCGTGCCACTGGTCAGCGTCAGTGTGACCGTCTCGTCACTCTCGTCCACAGTGTCATCGGTAATCTTGACCGGGATCTTCACCGAGGTCAAACCAGCAGCCACGGAAACCGTCCCGGAACCGGTAATGCTATAGTCCGCGTCTTCGGTCGCCGTACCGCCCAGCGTGTAGTTCAATGTGATGTCTGACCCAGGCACAGGACTGAGGCTCAGTGCCACATCGTGCGTACCACCATCTTCATCCACGCTGCCGGTAGATGAATCGAAACGAACCGCCGGCGTATCATCGTCCTGGATCGTCAGCGTAAATGTGCCAGGACTGCCCACCGTATACCCCGTACCGCTGCCCAGCGTCAGGAGGACAGTCTCGTCATTCTCGTCCACACCATCATCAATAATGTCCACCGGGATAAACCCCCCATCCGAGTAGGCGGGCACGGAAAGAGTCCCGGAACCGGCAATACGGTAGTCCGTGTTTTCGGTCGCCGTGCCACCGGTAGTGTACGTCAAAGTGAGAGGTACCGTAGAGATGGGGCTGATGGATACTCGCACATAATGAAAATCCCTGCTTTCGGGCACACTGAACCTGGATCGATAAAAACTGGCCGCAGGCATATCATCATTATCCGTGATCGTCAGTGTATGTTCGCTCGGACTTCCCACCGTGTATCCCGTGCCACTGGTCAGCGTCAGGATGACCGTCTCGTCATTCTCGTCCACATTGTCATCGGTAATCACGACCGGGATATCTACCGACGTCGCATTCGCGGCCACGGAAACCGTCCCCGAACTAGTGTAGTCCGTGCCCCGGGTTGCCGTCCCTCCCAGCGTGTAGTTCAACGTGAGGGCTGCCCTGGGCGCAGGGCTGATGGCTACTTCCACATGGTGCGTGCCAGCATCTTCGCCTACGCTGCCCGCCACCGAAGCAAAACTTATCTCCGGCGTATCGTTGTCCGTGATCGTCAGCGTATGTTCGTTCGGACTTCCCAGATCGTACTTCAAGCCGCTTACCAGCGTCAGGATGATGGTCTCGTCATTCTCGTCCACAGTGTCATCGGTAATCACGACCGGGATATTCACCGAGGTTGCATTCGCGTTCAGGAAAATCGTTCCTGAATTTTTGATGTTGTAGTCTGTGTTTTTGGTTGCTGTGCCACCCACCGTATACGTCAATATGAGGTCCGACCAAGGTGCAGGGCTGATGCTGACTGCCACATTGTGCGTACCACCATCTTCGCTCACACTGCCCGTGGATGAATCGAAATTAGCTACCGGCATATCATTGTCGTCAATGGTCAGCGTATGTTTCTTTGGTGTTGACAAATGGTACCCCGTACCGTTTTCCAGTGTCAGGATGACGGTCTCGGCATCCTCGTCCAGATTGTCATCAATAATCACGACCGGGATATTCACCGAGGTTGCATTCGCGGGAACGAAAACGGTCCCGGAGCTGGTGTAGTCCGTTCCCGCGGTCGCCGAACCGCCTAGCGTGTTGTAGTTCAACGTGATGTCCGACCCAGGAGCAGGATTGAGACTGACTGCCACATGGTGCGTACCACCATCTTCGTCCACACTGCTCGTAGATGAATCGAAACGAATCGCCGGCCCATTAGTGTCAATAATCGTCACTTTCACCGAGGAAGGGCTGCCAGGCCCTTCGCCCGGCGGCAACCGAGTTCCATCAATCGCCACGGTGAATGTCTCATGGTCGTCTACTATGACATCCTCATGGGTCTGAATTTCCCCGGTACCCTTCCTCATACGGGCTTTGATTGTGATTGCAGTTAATGGAGTATAGTCGTTAGGGTCACTGGCCGTATCAGTGGTCAGAGAATTGGGGTAATCCAACCAGACCGTTATATCCTTGGACCGCGCCTTCTTAATCGTCGCCGTGAGTGTAACTTTGCTGCCTTCGTTCACCGGGTTCGGAGATGCCGACAGCGTGAGCGTCGGGGGTGCTAGGACCCTAAACCAAGGACATAGGCATAAGGGATGGTCGGTTTCCTGCGGTACTGTTCCCAGTAGATATCCCAGATGAGTTGCCCACTCACTATTATTCCAGTGAGTTTTGAACTTAAGCGGGGCGGACTCCGCCTTTCTCCTCGGGATCGTGATTGACGTCGTGTTCGTGGCGGGATCATCAAATACGTTGGAATCAAAAAACCGGGCCATAAATGAGAAATCAATTGCAACTTGAATATCGTTTTGTTGCACCGGCTGAACCGTTGCCTTTACGGTCAACCAGTCTCCTGCAGTCACAATTTCTGGCAAAACCTCCAAACACACCCTTGGTCTATTATTGTCCTTGCTCCTCGCCGCCATCTCTTTCTGATCCCCCGAGACCACTATTTTTTCTTCCAATTTGCTCCCGTCAACCGCCACCGTAGATCGCTTATCGTCTGTATCATCCCCACGCATCTGGATCTCGGTTGTAGTGGATTTCACACCCTGGGGGATTGAAGTATGACGCATTGCATTATGGTCCGCACCTCCCTCAGACGTACCTTTCTCAAATTTGAGCGGAACATGAACATCCCCGGTTATTGATCGGGTAAACGGCCTTAAAGGCATCACCGTCAACTTACGCCTTTCCCCCTCCTCAACCTCCAATTGTTCAGCCGATAAGTTCCCCGATACAGGACTGGTGTCCAAAATCCTCACAGCGATATAGATGGACTCCTTGATGCCGCCTCCCAATGCCGTAAATGTTAGCTTCACCTCTTCATCCGTATCATCAGTATCCTGTTTCACATCCACGGTAATCGTCTGCTCCACATTCCAGTTCGAGTCATCAAACGTCAGTTGCGTTGGATTCACTGCTAAGTCTGTATTTTCATGCCCCGTGATGATACCCGTCACCTCGCCTGAAGGCGGCTCACCGAGGGTGATCGTAAATGTGTTTGAATTCCCTTCCAAAACCGTTAAAGAACTCCGGGCATCCCCGAGTACATGTTGTAAATTTCCCGATCGGTCTACTACAAATCCACTTGCATTGGTAGACGGCTCTGAGGCACCAGTACTTGAACCCCACAGAGGAGCAAGTGGACGGATCGCATGGGGGAAGAATGCTCTTCCGTGCAGATCTGCTCCACGCATGCCAATAGCTTCAAACGGAGGATTTACTTCGCTCTGCTCCTCAGAAAGCATAAGACGATAGCTTACAACTTCCTGCTCACTTTTTCCAAGAGCATGTAAATTCGAACTTAACAGTGCCCAAGGGGATACGCCGGTATGGATTTTCGGTATTTGCGCTTGCCCAAGGGCCATAGCAGGCAAAAACAACACCCCAAGACCAATGAGGATCAAGGCATGTCTGGCGTAAGCTATAAGACCGCCGCCCTTGTCGTAGAGAAACTGTACTACTATTCGCATCATTTTAGGTCGAAAAACATACAGATTATTGAGAGACTTAACGGGTGATCCAGATGATTTAGGTCGTAATTTAGTCAAAAATTTCCGCAATACGCGGATAATTACTTAGATGTTCATTGCTTTTCTTCAGAAGGGAATGCATCAAAATTAGTTGATTAAAGGGGGGCGTGATATAACCTTTTCAATTGAATATCACATCCCATGAATTCTCACGATTTTTTTACTCCTGAACCTGCCCCACGAGGGGGCAGTTCGGCCCAGGAACTCCACTTGGAGTTCGTACGCCATTACGCGGACGTATTGCGAATGTTGACCGAGCATGTAGCTGCCCCCGGTGTATCTGCTCCGCCTCCGGTTACGCCATCCCCGGTGCAAACTCTGGAGGAAGTACGTCCGTCCTGGGAGGACGCGCACGCGTGCTTGCAGGCCCGTGATTTCAAACATGAGCAGGTGATTCACCTGAGGTTGCAGACCTGCTACGTACTGGGCATCTATGTGGCCCCAAGTCTCGTTGTAGACACGGTCAATTCCGAAAATAATATGTTCTCCGTCGGAGGTCATATCTGATTTATGGAAGGACCCAAATCTTTCTAATGTGCAGGTTTACAGCAGCCTGTCATGAGTGTGCCGGTTAAGGGGAGTTATATTCCTGAAGCAATGGAGCCAGAGCCTGCCAAACATGATCGGCTAATTTTCGCTGCCCGGCAGCATTGGGATGAATCCCATCGGATTGGTTCAGCTCAGGAATACCGCCGACTCCTTCCAGAAGGAAGGGGATCAGTTCGGTGTCCATTTCGTCTGCTACAGAAGGGAAAATGTCCCCGAATTCTTTCTGAAAGATTGGACCCAGGTTGGGAGGGACCTGCATCCCAGCAATCAGGATAGCCACGTTAGGATTGGCCTCTCTGGCTTGATGAATGATCTGCGTGAGGTTGCTTTTTGTCATTGCTGGCGGAAGCCCCCGCAGACCATCATTCGCTCCCAGGGCAACAACCAGGATGTCGGGCGGGTTTTTCAGTTGCCAGGCAAGGCGTCTCAATCCCCCGGCAGACGTATCTCCACTCACACCGGCATTGATGATGGTCACGGACCATTGTAATGAATCTATGCGTGCCTGCAAGAGAGCAGGGTAAGCCTCTTCTGCGGGAAGCCCATAGCCAGCCGTCAGACTGTTTCCCAGAAAAAGTACACGGATTGAGGGACTCTCGGGGTTTTGCGCAACTACTGACCGTACAGGTAATAGAACACAGAAGCACATAACCGTGTATAGGGCGGTGCTAATTTGGGCAAAGCGGATCAATACTCTAAACTTGAATGCTTGAGGTTACAGAGCTTACGAAAACATATCAAAGTGGGTCCAGCTTACTGACCGTTCTAGACAACATTACGTTTTCTCTCGGTGTTGGCGAGGTCTGTGCGGTCGTGGGTCCTTCCGGCAGTGGGAAGACAACTCTATTGGGATTATGTGCAGGACTGGATTCACCGACCTCGGGAATCATAAAGTTGGCAGGTAATGACCTTGGGCACTGTTCCGAAGGAGAGCGGGCGGAAATCCGACGCAATTCTGTGGGATTCGTTTTTCAGACGTTCAAGCTAATCCCCACGCTGACTGCACTGCAGAATGTAATGGTTCCACTGGAACTCAGTGGGGAAGGGAGTGCCCGTAAGCGTGCACTGGAGTTACTTACGGAGGTTGGGCTTGAAGGACGTGCACATCATTATCCTGTTCAGATGAGTGGGGGAGAGCAGCAGCGGGTCGGACTCGCCAGAGCATTCATCAACCGCCCAGCCATTCTTTTTGCCGATGAGCCAACGGGCAACCTGGATACAGCCACGGGCAACAGAATTGAAGAACTGCTCCTTGACCTGAATCGCACTGCAGGTACGGCTCTGGTCGTGGTAACGCACGACCTGAGATTTGCCCAGTCATGTCACCGGATTCTGGAGCTTCAAGCCGGTCGGGTTGCCCGGGATTATCAAATCACCGAGGGAGTGCGTGCAGTGGCATGAAAAATGCCTGGATTTTTCGTATGACATGGTGGGAAAGCCGGGGAAGTCGTCGCCGGCTGCTGATCTTCCTCTTTTCAATGATCGTCGGGGTCGCCCTGCTAGTCGCATTGTCTTCGACGTCAGAGAGCCTACAGTACAGCGTTGACCAGCAGGCACGCGAACTCTTGGGGGCCGATATGCGGTTCTCTAGCAACCAGCGATTTGATGATTCCACACTGGCTGCCATTGATACGATTGGGGTTGCCAAAGCCCAAAAGGTGTCCGCGCTAACAGTTGCCTATTTTCCGGTACAGCACCAGTCCCGTCTGGTCAGTGTCTATGGCGTAGAAGATGCGTATCCACTTTATGGATCACTGGAGTCCGACCCCGTGGCGGCTGCGAGTGGGTTCAAAGAAAAGCCGGGAGCCTTGGTGGATCAAGGCTTGATGCAGACACTGGGGGTTCACGAGGGAGATACCGTTCAGATTGGTCGTCGCAGATACGAAATCTCAGGCTCGCTCGTGCGTGCACCCAGCGAAACGGAAATCAGCATGCTCATCATGCCTTCGGTGTATGTCCCCATCAGCACATTGGATACCCTGCTCCTGGGGTTCGGGTCCATGGCCAATTATGAGGTCTATGTGAAGCTTGCTCCCGGTGAAGACCCAGAAGCCATCCGTGATTCTTTGTATAGCGATACGAATGGGTTCAACGCGGATATTGATACGGTGGCAGAGCAGCGGGACAACTGGGAGGACGTATTGGGATTTTTTAATCAGTTTCTTGGCTTGGCGGGCTTTGGTGCACTCGTGCTGGGTGGGTTGGGAGTTGGGGGAGCCATCCGTGCACATGTTCGTCGTTGCCTGGATAATATTGCCGTACTGCAATGCATGGGAGCAGGGAGTGGGAGCGTTTTTTCGATTTATTTTTTTCAGGCGTTTGCCCTGGGATGTATCGCTGGTGTACTTGGGTGTTTTTTGGGAGCGTTGGCGCAATTACTCATCCCTTATGCCATCAGTGCATTCCTGCCGTTCGAGATTACGTTTCGTATATCATGGTCAAGCATGGCGATGGGGTATGGAGTAGGGTTGTTTGTAACATTAATTTTTGCAATCCTGCCTCTTATGGATGTACGTGGAGTATCTCCTTTGCGGGCACTTCGTTCAAGTATTGAGCCTCTGACACCGGCCCGTGTCCGCTTTCTGGCTTACATCATTATCGTGGGTGGTCTGATTGTGATCGCAGCGGCCCAATCGGGAAGCTGGGTTGCCAGTGTCTACTATGCGTTGGCGATCATCATTGCTTTTGGGGCTCTGGTACTCATGTCAAAGCTCCTCATGCTGATCGCCCGTAAGTTGACGAATCGGATTCCGTTTTATCCACTTCGCCAGGGATTTGCGAACTTACATCGCCCCGGGAATCAGACGATCCTGGTCATGCTGGCCCTTGGACTGGGCACATTTATTGTCATGGTACTGCTGATCAGTGAGAGTACCATTATTAAACAAATAGATGCGGTGGGTGGTAACGGTCAACCGGACATGATTCTTTTTGATATCCAGAATGACCAGTTGGACGGAGTGACGCGTCTGATTGAAGAGCAGAGTTGGCCAATCATCGACAGCTCTCCGATCGTAAATATGCGACTACATGCGGTTGGGGAGCAGACGGTAGAAGAGCTTGTCAAGGATTCTACCCGAAAACTCACATGGCCGCTGACACGTGAGTACAGGTCCACATATCGGGCAGAGCTTACGGATGCCGAATCACTTGTCAGCGGCACTTTCACTGGAACCTATCAACCGGATTCCGCTTTCGTCCCCATTTCGGTAGAGGATAATTTTGCGCGGACAGAACTGGGTCTGGACATGGGAGATACGCTTGTCTTTAATGTGCAGGGGAGATTGATTCCCACGGTGGTGGCCAGCTTCCGAACGGTTGACTGGGAGCAGATGCGGTCAAATTTTTATGTTGTGTTTCCCACCAATGTATTGGAAGAGGCCCCACAAACGCACGTGATTACAAGTCGTAGGGAAGGGGACACCGCCCCAGATTCTCTGCAGTCACTGGTGGTCGCGAGTTACCCAAATGTCACGGTACTCAGTCTGGAGGCGATTATTCGAATCATCCGTGAAGTTATGGATCGTATCCGCTTTGCAATCCAATTTATGGCATATTTCTGCTTCATTGCCGGGGTTCTGGTTCTGGTCGGCTCTCTTTTGATTGGCCGATTGCAGCGAATTGAAGAAAGTGGGTTACTAAAAACTTTAGGAGCCAGCAGGAAGCAGCTTCTGATCATTACGATGGCGGAGTATTCCGTCTTAGGATTCTTGTCCTGCGCAACAGGTTTAATTTTATCTTTAGTAGCAGGTTGGATTCTGTCGATGACCGTATTTGAACTTCCGTTAGTGGTGGCGGGCCAGTCTATTCTTGCAGTGATTGCTGCAGTGATTGGATTGACCGTGATCGTCGGTTTTTTAAGCAACCGGAGTGTTTATGATCGATCGGTACTTGCCGTACTTCGCGCAGAAGGGTAGTCCTATTTGTTAGAATGTCGAATCAGATCAGGGATCAAGTCAATCAGGTGCAGGAAAAAATTGCAGGTGCCTGTCGCCGTGCAGGGCGTAGGGAAGAGAAGGTCACCCTCATCGCGGTGACGAAGACCTGGCCTCCTCAGGTGGTTGCCGCGGCATCACAGGCCGGTCTCACAGATTTCGGGGAAAACAAAGTGCAGGAATTGGTTGCAAAAGCTCCCCTCTTTCCTGCTCAAAACTGGCATATGATTGGGCATCTGCAGCGCAACAAAGCACGCCAGGTCGTCGCTCATGCCAAAGAATTTCATGCCCTCGACAGCATCCGCTTGGCTCGGGCATTAAACCGTCACGCCGAAGAGGCAGGTCGGATACTCCCTTGTTTTATACAGGTGAATGTATCTGGAGAAGCGTCCAAGTTCGGATTGGACCCTGCCCGCGTCGTTGAGGTTGCAGCGCAGTTGGGCGAATACGGGTCAATCCAGCCGGTAGGGCTCATGACGCTGGCCTCGCTGGATCTACGAAAGGTGCGAGAGGAATTTCGTCTGTTGCGAAGTATACACTCTAAATATGCACATTTAACAGGTGCAGGATTATCCATGGGGATGAGTGGAGATTATGAAATAGCGATTGAGGAGGGAGCCACGCATGTACGCGTCGGCTCTGCCCTATTTGGACCACGAGAACCATTCATTAAGACTTGATCAGATGGAGGAAAATATTCCCGATCCCCAAACACAGGTTGCGCAAGTGGAAGAGGCGGTAGCCGCAATCCGTCAACGCACCCAATTTCAGCCCCAGGTTGGTTTGATCCTGGGTACAGGATTGGGGCAGTTGACCCAGGAAATTGATATTGAGCATCGGATTCCCTATGAGTCAATCCCGCATTGTCCTGTCTCAACAGTGGAGTCTCATGGGGGAGAGCTTCTTTTGGGAACGCTTCAGGGGGCTCCCGTAGCGTGTATGAAAGGGCGTGTACATGTATACGAGGGATACAGCGCCCGTCGAGTGACATTCCCGGTTCGAGTCATGGCAAAACTTGGCATCGGGAGTCTATTGATTTCGAATGCATGTGGCTGCATGAATCCCGATTATCGCCGTGGAGACGTGATGCTGCTCTCCGATCATATTAATCTGCAGGGGGGCAATCCACTGGTAGGCCCGAACGTTGATGCCTGGGGGCCACGATTCCCTGATATGAGCGAGCCCTATGATGTTGAGCTTCGCCAGTATGCAATGCAGGCTGCCAAAGCCCATTCAATCCGGCTTCATGAGGGGGTATATGTCTCTGTATTGGGACCCAGCCTGGAGACCAGGGCGGAGTACAGATTCTTACGGACGATTGGTGCGGATGTAGTGGGGATGTCGACAACCCCGGAGGTTACCGTTGCCAGACACATGAATTTGCGCGTGATGGCGGTGAGTGTGATCACCGATGAATGCTTTCCAGATACACTCGAACCCCTGACATTAGAGGATGTCATTGAAGCAGCAGGGATCGCAGAGCCAAAGCTGGCTGCGATTATGTCCGGTGTTGTAGAAAAACTTGCTCAAGGGTAATCAATGGGAGCGGGGATGAAGAGTTTTGAAGAAATTCAGCGCGTTGATGCTCATGTAATTGAGCAGAAGATCCGTCAGCGATGGGAGTCTGAAGGCATCTTTCAGAAAAGCGTTGAGCTACGCGCGGGAGCACCGACCTATACGTTTTACGAAGGCCCACCAACCGCAAACGGGCATCCAGGTGTTCATCATGTGATGGCCCGCACCATTAAAGATGTGTTCTGTCGCTACCATACCATGAAAGGGTGTCATGTTGAGCGAAAAGCGGGATGGGATACGCATGGGCTTCCTGTCGAGATTGAGGTCGAAAAAAGCCTCGGACTCGATGGCCAGGAAGATATTTTGCGCTACGGCATCGCAAAGTTTAACCAGCAGTGCCGTGAGAGCGTTCTGGTCTATAAAGGAGAATGGGATGAACTGACACGTCAGATGGGGTACTGGGTGGATCTTGATCATCCTTACGTGACTTTCGAAACGAAATACATCGAAACCGAGTGGTGGTTGATCAAGCAGATTTATGACAAGGGCTTGCTTTACAAAGGCCATAAGATTCACTGGTACAGCCCGGGATCCGGCACCATTCTAAGTTCCCATGAGGTGAGCCTGGGCTACAAAGAGGTTCAGGATCCAAGTATAACCGTCCGTTTTCGATCACTGGATCGGCCAGACACGTATTTCCTGGCCTGGACCACCACACCTTGGACATTGATTTCGAATGCAGCGTTGGCGGTAGGCGCGGAGATTGAGTATGTATCCGTCCGTTGTGCCTCTCTGCCTGAATCCAATCTGATTCTTGCCCGGGCCCGGTTAGAGATGCTCCGGGAGGAGTATGAAGTGGTCCGTACGATGCGTGGAAGTGAGCTTGAGGGCGAGCATTACAAGCCACTTTTCAGTTTTTTCAAGGACCAGGGTCACCATGCCTGGCGGATAGTAACTGCCGATTTTGTGTCCACCGAGGATGGTACGGGGATCGTGCATATTGCTCCTGCATTTGGAGCCGATGACTATGAAGTGGGACAAACGAAAGGATTCCCTGTCCTGAACCCGATTGATAGTCGGGGCCATTTTGCTTCCGATGTACCTCATGTGGGTGGGGTCTGGTTCAAGGATGCAGACCGACCTATTATTCGGGATCTGCGTGAGCGGGGTCTTTTGCATCGTGATGACAGCTATGTGCATAATTATCCTCATGACTGGCGAAAAGGGACTCCACTCATGAGCTACCCGGTGGAAAGCTGGTTTATTCGGACCACGGCGATTCGTGATCGCCTCGTAGAGCTTAACAATCAGATTGCATGGCAGCCAGCATCTATTGGATCCGGTCGCTTTGGGGAGTGGCTGTCCAACAATGTGGACTGGGCGCTCAGCCGTCAACGCTTCTGGGGGACCCCCCTTCCAGTCTGGGTATCTGACCAGGATCCTGATGTCATCGAGGTGATTGGCTCCATTCAGGAATTACGCGAACGCTGCGGGAATCAACTGCCGGACAAAGATGAAGACATTGATCTACATCGCCCGTTTGTAGACGAGCTCACATGGCCTGCTCCAGACGGAGGGACAATGCGGCGAGTACCGGAAACCATTGATGTCTGGTTTGACTCAGGAGCCATGCCATTTGCACAATGGCATTATCCATTTGAGAATCAGGAGGCATTTGAGCGGAGTTTTCCTGCGGACTTCATCGCCGAAGGCGTGGATCAGACACGCGGCTGGTTTTATACGCTTCACGCGATTGCGGCTCTGGTGATGGATGAGGTGTCGTTTCGCAATTGTGTGATTGGTGGACTTCTCCTTGATGCGAAAGGAGAAAAGATGGCCAAGACCAAAGGGAATGCGCTGGATCCATTTGATTTGATCAAGGAATACGGAGCGGACAGGGTGAGATGGTACATGATGAGTAACTCCCCTCCGTGGGAGGATCTAAAGTTTAACGTCAATGGCGTGAAGGAGGTAGAGCGCAAACTCTTCAGTACGTTAATGAATAGTTACAGCTTCTTTGCGACGTATGCCAATATAGATGGCTATACAGGTGAAGAAGAAGCTCCATCTGTGATCGAGCGGCCAGAACTGGATCGGTGGATTCTCAGCCGGTTGCAGTCTACCGTGGAACTGGTAGATATGGCATTGGCAAGCTACCATCCAACCAGGGCGGCTCGTGCGGTTGAAAGTTTTGTCACGGATTTTTCGAATTGGTACATCCGCAGATCTCGCCGGCGTTTTTGGAGTGCAAAAGCGACACGGGCCTCCGAATCCGATGATGATAAATGGGCAGCTTATGAAACGGTACATACGTGCCTTGAGACGACGGCACGTCTCATGGCACCAATTGCACCCTATTACAGTGAGTGGTTATATCAGCATCTTACGGCCAATACCCGGGATGCAGCCGAGTCGATTCATTTGACATGTTTTCCCCAAAAGGATCAAGCGCTGGTGAATGCTGCACTGGAGGCGCGAATGAAGAGTGCACAGGTGATTTGCTCTCTCGTTCTCGGGCTGCGCAACAAAGCCGGTTTGAATATTCGCCAGCCTGTGGGCCGGATACTGGTGGTGGTGGACGAAAAATGTCGGGAGGAAACGGTTTCTCTGGTTGCTCCCATCATTTTGGATGAGGTGAATGCACGAACGATTGAGTACATTGATACTTCACACGCCATAGTTCGGCGAAGTGCCCGTCCGAATTTCCGTCAATTAGGTCGTAGAGCCGGACGGAATATGCCCAAGGTCAAGGAGGCGATTTTAGCTTTAGAACCAGCTCAACTGGAGGCTTACAGTGCAGGCGAGCAGGTCACGCTTACAGGGGAGGGGTTTGAATTAGAATTGCAGACGGGGGATATTGAGATTACAGCCGAGGGGGTTGAAGGGTGGCTGGTGGGTCAGGAGGATGGATATACGGTTGCTTTGGATACCGTAATCACGGAGGAGTTACTTCATGAGGGACTCGCTCGGGAAAGTATTAATCGACTTCAGAACCTGCGGAAGTCAGCGGGATTTGCAGTGACGGATCGAATTCATGTTGATTGCAAGGCAACAAAAGTTTTGCGCACGGCCATTGAACATTATGTTGACCGTATCAGAAACGAAACGTTGGCGATTACGTTTAACTTTGTTTATTCCCCAAAGGGAGAACGTATTGAACGCTTTGATATTGGTGAGGAGTCGCTCACGCTGGGTGTGAGTCGTTCAGAGTAGTCTCACCATATGAAGATAGAATAATTATGAAATCATGGCAGCTCAAAAATCAGCCCGACCATCCACGAAACTCCCGGTAAATGGCCCCGCTAAGACGCTATTTGATGATGACTTACTGGCTCATTTCCGTTCGTTGATTCTTGATAAGCGCAAGCGTGCACTTGACGATATAACGAAGATGCAGGCTCAGATCAAAGACTCACGCGAGCGATCTGAGAGTGACTCGGCGTACAGCTTCCACATGGCTGATGCGGGGACGGATGCAATGGAGCGGGAGAAGCTGTATCTGATGCTGGCTCGCCAGAAAAAATACATTGGTTATTTAGATCGGGCCCTTGAGCGCATTGATAACCAGACCTATGGGATTTGCAAGGTGACAGGCAATCCCATTTCCCGGGAGCGGTTGGAGGCAGTACCTCATACAGAGATTTCGATTGAGGCCAAGCTCAAGCAAAAGCGATAGGTTGGTATATGCGGCTGTTTTGGATTGTAGCCGGGGTATTGATCCTTGATCAGGTAACGAAGGTGATCGTGCGCATCAATATGGATCCAGGCCATTTTGGTGCAATTGATCTTGTGGGAGACTGGCTTAAGTTCACCTATACCGAAAATCCTGGAATGGCGTTTGGGATTAATTTTGGTCCCGCGGGTCTGATCACGGCGTTTTCGATTATAGCTGCAACCATGATCATGATCTATATGCTGCGCGTTCGGGATGGCTATCTACCCTATACAGCGAGTTTAGCATGCATTCTAGGAGGGGCCATTGGGAATATTATTGACCGCCTGTTTTATGGAATGATATTTGACTATGGTCCTTTTTTTCAAGGGCGGGTGGTTGACTTCATTCACTTTGATATTTGGCATGGGCAGGTATCTTCATCCATTCCGCTGATTGGTGGAAGCTATTTATCGTTTTTCCCAATCTTCAATGTGGCAGATATCGGGATTGTGGGGGGTGTAATTGGCATTCTGCTCTTCCAGAAAAAATTCTTGAGCAGATTGCACTGCTGCCAACCTGAAGAGGAGCCGCCCCCCCTTGAGGAGCAGTCTGTTTCTGAGCAGTTGTCCTCCGCAACGTAGCCGCACGGTTTGGCTTCAAGCTTCCAGGATTCAGGCTGGAGAGCCCTCCGAAAGCCGTTTATAAAGGACAATCAGATGATTCTGCTCAGCAGGAATTGAGAGAGGAAAGGGGTAAGTTTCCCTGCTTCCAGATAAGGCGGCCAATTTTGACAAGCAGTGCCCTGCCTGACTACTTGCTCCCCTGATCGACCATATAATCAATGGCCAGGCTTGAGAGTGCCCGTACACCGGTTATGAGCGCTGATTCATCCACGAAAAAATAGGGAGAATGATTTCTCGGGACGGTTTCTAGGTCTGCCTCTGGAGGGGCAATACCAAGAAAAATGAATAATCCTGGTACTTCGTTCGCGAAGTAGGAAAAATCTTCCGCCCCCGTAATCTTCGCGGCTTGGCTGACAGAATCCGAGACACGTTCCAAGGAAGGAATCATTTGCAGCGTTAGGTCCGGGTCATTGACCGTAACGGGGTATCCATAGTTAATTTGGACCTCAGCAGTAGCACCAGCGCTCATGGCAATGTGTTCAACTGTATGGCGGATCCGCTCTTCTATTTCCTCACGCACATCGGGTAGAAATGTACGAATCGTCCCTGTGAGCTTCACCTCATCCGGGATAATATTGCTGCGTACCCCACCATGGAAGGTGCCCACAGTAATGATGGAAGGTGTTGCAGTTACGTCAAGTTGTCGACTGGCGATGGTTTGCAATCCCAGTACAACCTGGCTGCCGACAACGATCGGATCAATTCCACCCCACGGCACGGCGCCGTGTGTTTGACGTCCTCTGATCGTGATGTGCAGTTCATCCGCGCTGGCCATGAATGGGCCCGGCAAATAGCTAATGTGTCCGACCTGCTCTGGCCAGACGTGCAATCCAAATACCACCTCTGGAGTGGGATCTTCAAAGACGCCTTCACGAAGCATAAGTTCTGCCCCACCTTCCTCACCCGCGGGTGCTCCTTCCTCTGCAGGCTGAAAAATGAATTTTATGGATCCCGGCAACTCATCTTTCATGGCGGCCATGACGCTGGCTACCCCCATCAGAATGGCTGTATGAGTGTCGTGGCCGCACGCATGCATCACACCAACATCCATCCCATTGTACGTTGTTCGGACCTTCGACGCAAAGGGAAGGTCTACCATCTCAGTGACTGGCAGTGCATCCATGTCAGCACGGAGAGCAACAATCGGTCCGGGTTTGCCCCCCTGCAGGAATCCGACTACTCCTGTATGAGCAATTTCGGTTTGGACCTCCATGCCAAGGGAACGCAGGTGATCGGCGACGAGTGCAGCGGTCCGAAACTCCCGGTTACTTAGTTCAGGATTTGCATGTATATCCCGGCGCCACTCAATCACATCTGACTCAACAGACGCAGCATGCTGATCCAGGGCTTGATGAAGCGGCGCGCGCTCCTGTGCTTGCGCTTGGACAGAAAGCACGACCCCAAGTAAGGGGATAAGACATAAGGCGAAGAGTAGCATTTTATCGGAGAACATTAAAAAGTCGGCTGTATTTGATGGTGACCGTACGTCCCAAGCTATTCTGGAAGGGCTGGCTGGATTCACTCAAATCGTTGAAGACAATGAATAATCCCGTATTTGCAGACTGAAGCCAGCCCAGTCTCAGATTAGCAGACCACAGATCCCCTGCGCTGTCACTGTACTGAAATAGTCCCTGAACATACAGTCGGGGCGTAAATGAATAGGAAAGTCGAGTTCGAAATAAGTTGACCACAAAATCCCCGTCTGGCAAGCGCACATCATTATATGACCAGTTAAACTCAGTGGTCAGCGCCTCGTTGGCACGGATCCGGAAGGTCGTTGACACGTTTCTACGCGTACCACCAAAGAAGCCTCCTAGGACCGCACGGGTACTGACACTCACTTTGCGTCCTTGATTGGTGATCAGTACGAGTTGTGCTTCTCTGTGGTCATAGGTACCAGCAGGGACACGCACTTTGCCTGAAATTTCGAATTCCTCCTGGACCCCTTCACGGGTGAGATTGATCCCAGTATGGACTTCAAATCCCCCCTTCCATTCAAAATGATTATCGATATGCCAGCGCCCTCCTTCCTGGAATCCCTTAAAGTCCCAGTACCCCTGGTAACTTACATGAGGTCGCAGTTCCAGGAGTCCGAGTAAGTTTTCCGGTCGCCAAGCATAAAGGATCAGACCGGTAAGTTTACGATATTCACTGTTTCTTCTTAGAAATCCAATCGCTGGATTGAAGTTCTCAGCAACCTGTGTAAAGGTCGTATTGATGCGCCATACATTGGAGAGATAGGATACATTCATATTGAATGCATGCTCAGCTCCGCTTAAGTGTGGTGAAAACGTTCGTGCAACGAAACCGGAAAGAGTCGTATACTGGCCGATTCCCCATCGCCCGTCTATAGCCACGGCCTGATTGTCTTCTTCCACGGGTACGGATTCGCCGGCATCAAGATGAAGTCGGCTGGTTGCCATGATCCCGACTGCGGAGCGGTTTGACAGATCTTTTCGGATGCGCGCTACTGAGAAGTTTGTCCCGGCGGCAGTTTCTTCAACCTCGCGGGTCTGCATGGTTAGCAGGCCTACGTTGACTCCCCCAGTCTGTCCTGAAAGCCGGGTTCCTCCAAGGATGGGAATCAGTTCTCCATCCGGTCCGATACCGATGCGTCGACTGAAAAAGAGTTCGACTTCCTGTCCACTGAACTCGGAGACACCCACCGAAAAAAGCCCTGCATTCTCGAGGAAGAAGGGGCGCTTCTCGGGAAAGAAGAGATTAAACCGGTCCAGATTTACTTGCTGTTCATCGACCTCAACCTGTGCAAAATCCGTATTGTAGCTGGCATCAAGCGTCAGGCTTGGAGTTAGGCTGTACTTGAGATCCACACCAACCTCAACATCCGGGTCAACTTGAGGGTTCGCAGGTTCAAACGTTCGAGTGACGTTCCCGAGCGTATAGGGGACGATTTGGAGGTTACGGGGTTGAGGGACGATCAGTCCAGAGACATGGCCAGCTCTGGAAACTCTGCTGAGTTGATATTGTCTGGGCATGCGGGTCCAGAAAGAGCGTTCATTATGCCGACGGATATTCCGCTGAAAATTTACTCCCCATGTCTGCTCGCGTGTCGCGGGGAAGCGAATGGTTCGGAATGGGATCTCGAATTCCGCACTCCATCCATCTTCGGTCGTGCGGGTTTGCACATCCCAGGATCCATCCCAGTTGATGTTGAAGCCCCCACCACTGCCAGTCTGTTGCCGTGCGCCGAAGGCTCCCTGACCTTCATTGGTCACCTGTGCATCATATTCAATGCCAGCAGGGTTCGTACCAAAGACAAAGCCATTCTGTCCGTCCAGATACGTATCAATGATCATCTGAAAACTGTCTGTTTCATCAAGCGGAGCATCCCGGCGGGTATCAGAGACGATGATCTCTTCTGGTTCACGATCATAGCAGATTACGCCCACATACAGTGCACGGTCCGTGTAGACCAGATGCACTTCTGTTCGTTCGCTTGAGGGTTGTCCTTCTTGTGGTGTTGTTTGCCAGAATTCAGTGATGGGGATTGCTTGTGCATAAGCAGGATCATCAATGATAGTGCCATCCAGTACGGGAGCTACATCTGTAAACGTCGCCGCCGCAACAGGTGTAGACTGCTGCTCTGAACCGGGCATTGAGGACTGGGCACTCACGAGCGTAGCAGGAACCAGCGATACGAGTAAGAAGCGAAGGGGACGCACTGCCGTGTAAGTAGTTAGACGTGATAATTTACGGCAAGGAGACCTATTTTATTCGATGGTAACAGGAAACGCATCCCTCTAATGGAAAAACAACATAGCACGGGTGATCCAAAGCGCATGTGGGGCGGTCGCTTTGTAGAAGAAACAGATAGACTAGTGCAGACTTTCGGTGCATCAATAGATGTGGACAAACGGATGGCACTGGAGGATATAGAAGGTTCCATTGCACATGCATCAATGCTGATGTCTCAAGAAATTCTTTCCGAAGAGGAGTGCAAAGCGATTTGTGCAGGGCTGGAAGAGATTCGGGAAGATATTCTTGCGCAGAAATTTACCTGGGACCCTGCACTTGAAGATGTCCACATGAACATTGAGCACGAGCTGACCAGACGAATTGGTTCTGTGGGCGGAAAGTTACATACCGCACGAAGCCGTAATGATCAGGTCGCCACGGATTTGCGCTTATGGCTGCGAAGGGCGGGCAAACAGATTGAGGCAGAGTTGCATACATTCCGGTCAACGCTTGTTCATCTTACTGAAGTACATCTGGATGTGATTATGCCGGGCTACACACACCTACAGGTTGCACAACCAGTTCTTTTTGCGCATCATCTGATGGCCTATTATGCAATGTTCAGCCGGGACTCAGAGCGCCTTTCTCAGACATTGGAGCGGATGAATGATTCGCCCCTTGGTGCTGGAGCTCTGGCAGGGACGGGGTTTGATATTGATCGGGCTGCAACCGCGGAGCAATTGGGATTCAAGGGAGTGGCTTTGAATTCGATGGATGCGGTCAGTGATCGGGATTTTGTGTTGGATTTCCTCTCGTTCAGCAGTATTGCCATGGTGCACCTGTCAAGATTAAGCGAAGAACTCATTCTGTGGTCTAGTCAAGAGTTTGGCTTTATCACATTGCCGGACAGTCATACTACGGGCAGTAGTATCATGCCCCAGAAAAAAAATCCTGACATGTGTGAGCTCATTCGAGGGAAGACAGGCCGCGTGTGTGGTAGCCTCATGGCACTACTGATGACGATGAAGGGATTGCCTCTGACGTATAATAAAGACATGCAGGAGGATAAGGAGGGGGTTTTTGATGCGGCGGATACCCTCCGGGTGTCCCTCAAGATTTACTCCGCGATGCTTTCCGGCATTCAAGTGCATGCAGAGCGTATGAGGGCTGCTGCGGGTTCTGCGTTCAGCAATGCTACGGATCTGGCAGATTATTTGGCACGCAAGGGGGTGCCGTTTCGCCAGGCACATGATGTGGTGGGGCGTTTAGTTGCAATCTGTCTAAAAGAAGGAATCCCTCTGGAGTCATTACCAATTGAAAAGATGCAACAGGTGAGCCCTTTCGTTGAGGTGGATGTGTTGGAATATCTGGAGTTGGATGCAGTTGTGAATGCGCGGAACAGTCTTGGTGGAACGGCAACAAGAGAGGTAGAGCGACAGATCAAGTTTGCCCGAGAGCAACTCAAGCGTGAAGTTGTCGGCTAAAAATCCGTTGATCCAGTTCTACAGACGCAAGTGCCAGCGAAATGGACCATCGTCTGCTAGGCGGTATGCACCGCATCTGATTGGTATTATCAGCGTTCAGATCAGAGTTTTCAGATGCTCCCACAGATCAGCAACGTGACACATAGTTCCAGCCAATTACGACAGTTGAAGCCATGGTCTGGCAAGGATATAGGTCAATTTCCGAATATGGCAACTCGCAGGCTGAACTATCTGAAAAACCTGGACTATGTTAGTTGACTGATTGAGAGCATAATCGTCAGTACAGCACCGATAATGGAAATGATGACGATCAGAACATGGTATTTGCTATTCTGAGCATCAAGCTTGCTGTTCGTCGCTTCCTTGTAACTGTCTAATTTTTCACTGACAGAATCTACTCGTCCGCTCAATTTTTCACTGACAGAATCTATCTTGTCGCCCAGGTTCTCTAAGCCACTTTGTAGTTGGGGGAGCAATTCCGAAGATGCCATTTTCTTTTGGGTTTGTAAAAGTTCGTGGATTTCCTCCGGGGTTCACCTGCCGTCCTCACTCAACTTACGAAGTAAGGTAAAAGCACATGTGGTCAAATTTATGTCGTCAGCGTTGATTTGCTCTGACATCCAGTATAATAATTTTTGAGTTCAACAGTTCACTGTTGAATGTACTTGTTGATGTGGGGGATCGGTTCCACGAAATCCTCTGGCCTGCACACGGAGAAAAGGAGTCAGAATCCGGCAAGAAAGACAGGCGAACAGACACTTCGCAAGCCTTACGGTTCCTTTGGAGAGTCCGAGATTCCATTCACAGAGCCCATCAGGACTGCAATAGGTCGTAGGCTATCAATATTCTCAAAGAAGATTTTTATGGTTGCTGTCAATGGCACGGCAAGAATCATACCTGCTATGCCCCAGAGCCATCCCCAGAATATGAGAGACACAATTACGAGAAGCGGGCTGAGGTTCAGGCTGAACGCCATGAGCCTTGGATCAACAACATTGCCCATGACCATCTGAATGAGCCACATCAACAGCGCAGCTATGATCGGGATCGTTAACGTATCAAACTGCAGCAATGCGAAGCCGAACGGAAGGATCACGGCAACGAACGAGCCAATGTTGGGGATGTAGTTCAAGAGAAACGCCAGAAATCCCCAGAAGATGGAATAATCAACCCCCAGGATCCAGAGGATCAGGAAGATTAGCAGGCCCGTACCTACGCTGACTAATGTCTTTGCGACAAGGTACTGGCGAACCTGCTGGCTGATATTGTCGGTCACAGAGGCAATTCGAGCCGCAATACTTTCGGGGTATGCACGCCGGACTTTTACCACCAGTTCGCCGCTTCCTGCCAGAATAAACAGCATAAACAGGAGAACTAGAAATGTATTTCCCGCAAAGGTAAAGGCCTCGCCGATTCCGCTTTGAAGTAATGTGGAAACGATAGATGGGTCAATGACCTGACTCAGGTCCAGTCGACCTTCATCCAATCCCATTACTGCCGCAGCACTCTGAAGGAGTACTTCAATATCCGCAATGACCGTTTGGATGCGCGGCAGATAACGATCCGCAGCGGTTGCCAATGACTGTGCACTTGAATACACGATATATCCAACGATCGTCGCAGCTGCGGCAAGCACCACAAAAACGACGATCAGGGCAATTGCCATGGGGATTCGGCGTGCCTTGAGATAGAGTACGATGGGCTGAAATATGAACGATAGAAGCAGTGCCACGGAAAAAGGCACGAGGACACTGCGGAGCTCAAGCAATGTAAGTCCGACAAAAAATACCGCGATCAATCCCAACAGGAAGGATACAATTCCCTGGGGCTTGAAATTTGAGAAGTCTCTGCCTGAACTTGCCACTTACGCTTCTGTGTATTTCTTTATTGAATGCTCTATTTGCGAATCCGCTCCCAAATCCAGATTACAAACATCGCGCCAAGAACGGCAACGAGTAGACTTCGCCAGTCGAAGCCGAGTACACCGACACCAAAAAACATGCTGCCAGCCCAGCCGCCAAGAAGGCCGCCAAGAATCCCGATGACCATGGTTTTGAATATTCCATACCCCTGTCGTCCAGGATAGATCCATCTTGCCAGTGCTCCGGCAAGAAGTCCAAAAAGTGCCCAACTCAAGATTCCCATGATATCTCAAATGTTTGTGAAGAAATCTGTAGTACGGGAGTTGGGGGCAACTGGGTTCAGTCGGATCATCGTTTACCAGTAGTACAGAAGACTCAATATATGCCCAGGGCCATCAAATCCGTCTTCGAAGGGAATGTACGCATAGTCTGCATCAATACTGTCAAAGAATAATCCAATCCCAAAAGTATAGCTCCGAAGTTCATCATTGGAGATATAGCCACCACGCAGGTCAACCAGTTCCATGATTGTGACTCCGCATCCGAGATGTAATCGTGTCAGGCGATCATCGAACAGGTGAGAAGCTTCAATACTTATCATCAGGTCCAGGAGGCGGGCCTCGTCGAATGCGGCGATGATTTGCAGCGGTGATAGGGTAATGCCTCCTTGTATCAGACGTGGCAGGGGGGTCCGTTCCGTTTCCAGAGTGCTCATACGGCCGATATTGCGGAGTCCTGCCCCAAAGTTCAGGCGTCCATCAAGGACGTCTGCCTGAACCCCAAAGTCTACCGCATACCCGGATGCATTCGTATCAAATATCCGCTCACGAAGATATTTGGCGGTCATTCCTACTCGTAGCCCACTGAGGACGCGTGCATAGCTCACTCCAGCACTGATAAATTGGGCACCGAAGAGGCCATCTGGTTCTCCAGGTTGGGTTCGTGCCTCCAGGTCACCACTATCCGTAGCCGTCAATGCCAAGCCCCATGCACTGTTGGGGCCGATTGGAAGCTGGGCGGCAACGTCATAGGCTCTGACATCACCAATCCATAGGCGATGGGATCCAGCCATGGAATTTCTCCCCTCTGCTAATCCAGCTGGATTCCAGTAGGTTGCGAAGGCATTACGAACATTTGATACTTGTGCATCGCCCATTGAACCTGCCCGTGCATTGACCCCGATCCGCAGAAAACTCAAACCAGTCTCCTGTCCCATGGCGGGAGCGGCCAGTAAGGTCAGTCCTAAGGTTATAAGTATGCGCATACTCACAGAAAAAATCGCAGAGTAATAAGATGCATCGTGCCCAGGGCATACGGCTCTAGTACAACCGTATACGCAACCTGCGTGACCAGGAGCCCCAGGGGCTGTTCAATCATAAATCCTGCACTGGGGCGCGGACCACCGTCTGAGAGTTGCTCCAGTCGTCCCATTCCGGCACGAATGACGAACTGCGGGATCAGAGTATATTCTGCACCCAGTCGAAAATGGCTTTGATGGAGGGTAAGCTCACGCGTCTCGAAGGTTTCCCGTGGCGCCCTGCCCGTGAAGATAACACCGGGTTCCCGGATTTGTCGTACAGAAAAGCTTGATTCGTACTCAGCAAGAAGTTGCAGCCGCTCTTCCAGAAGGATCCAGGATGCTCCGATGCGCAGGCGCGTCGGAAATTTATCGGTCACTCCAGCTCCATCCTGATTGATCGTGTCCCAACTGTACTTCGCCAGGAGGTCGTCCAGAACCAAACCGACGTGTAAAGAGGGGAGAACCTGAACCCCTACGCCAATATCAAGGCCAAAAGTTTGGACAGCTGGCAGGTCACTATGTAAATCATTCCGAAATAACTGCAACCCTACACCAATTGAAGCCCTGCTGCTCACACGTACTCCGAAGGCAGCAAAAAAAGCATATTCGTTTGTTGAGGCCATACTGATATGATAGCCACTTGAGTTTCGTTGGTCAATATCTTGAACTCCCGTATGGATGAGTCCAGCAGCAATACCCGCCAATGGCCTGAGAGGAGTGCGGAGCTCCACAAACTGCAGCTGGCGATCCTGTGTCATCAGTGCTGCACTGAGACCAAGGCTCTGATTCTTGATATAGGGGGCAAGTGCAGGGTTGTAAAATGGGCTGGCGACACCGGATGCATCCCCGGCCAGGGCATTCCCAACAGCAATTCCCCGACCCCCAAATCCCATGCGAACAATCTGTCCAGCAGTCTGGGCCATGGCTATGCCGGGCAAAAGCAGTAGAAGGCACAAGTACAGGGAACGTCTCATCTCTATTCGGCGATCAAGATTTTACCCCAAAACGTATCTTCCTGCGCCTGAATGGCATAGAAATAAGCCCCATTTGCCAACCGCACCCCTTGATCATCCGTACCATCCCAGGCCACCTCATTTGCTCCGGCAGAACCGGTTGCAGAGGAGATCTCTCGGACAAGGGTCATGCTGAAATCAAAGATCCGGATGGTCACCGTTTGCGGTTGAGTCAAATCATAGCGTAGGCGGACCAGGCGATCCGTTGAAGGTGAAAACGGGTTTGGATACGCGTAGGTGGATACCTTTGGCACTCGATCTGCTGAAATGATTGCAGGAAGCCCGGTTGGGTCAAGCGGAATCTCTGTTCGAAAAATTCTCCAGGAATTTCCCTGATCCATACTCTTAAATAGTCCATCCTGTGACGAAACCCAAACTGCATCCTCGGTTACTTCAACTGCATATACTCGTGCGCCAGGGCGCATACTCCGCACCGGATCCTCACGGTCAATGAATTCATTGTTGAAGAAAAATGTAGTCCCATCGTCCCGGGACTGGTATAATCCCCGCTCACAGGCAACATAGATTCGTGGGCCATCGAACGCAAAGTCGGAGCACTCTTCGCCGTGCAGAGCGGTTTGGAAAGTGGCACCCTGGTCACGGGTAACCGCGATTCCATGGCCTTGGCCTCTTCCTCGTCCCGGCCAGTTCGTCATCCAAATCGCCGGGGGCTGTGCTGCGCGAGGTTGCTCTTCAATGGAAATAATCCAGTTTCCGAGTATACCGTCGTCCGTCGTGTAGTGGTACCAACTTGTGCCTCCGTCTTCTGAGCGGTTGAGACCGCCTGCAGTTCCTGCCCAGATCGTACCGGTTTCGTCAACCAGTACAGCATAAGCCTGAAAGTTGAGACCATGAAACAGGGTAACAGCAACATCCACCGGTTGCACCGTGAATGGGAAATCATATTCTAATTCCGGTCCAAGGTAGGAGGTTGTATCTGGAGGAAGTACGACACGCTCCCAGGTTTGTCCCAGATCAGGACTGCGACGAAGTCCCGCGAGTTGGCCTGCAATCCAAAGGGTTTCGGTATCAGGATCAAAATCCAGATCCCATGGTGCGGCTTGTGCCGGGACGGTAATGGGTAATGTGGTGAGCGTAACGGTCCCATAGGTGATCTGGGTATCTTCCGGGTTATCAATCAGTCCGGTGGTTACCGGATCATCGTCAATCGGTGGCGCAGGAAGCCAGTAATTCCACGCATTTCCGCCGTCAGGAGAGTGCAGGATTCCAGTGACTTCGTTGACTCTTTGCAACCGCCCGTCACTATCTCTTTGAGTGTATTGATTCCCCACACCTGCCCAGATCGATTGATTACTGACCGTCAGTGAATAGACGGAATTTGAAAAATCTTGAAACGGTTCGACAGCGACAGCCTGCCAGGTATCTCCTCCGTCATGGGATACATTCAGGTATGGTCCTACCCAGATCGAAGGACCGGCCGCAGCAAGGTTCGTAATATTATTGGAGAGGATTCCAGGGGAAAGTACCAGGTCCTGCGCCTGTAGCGGAGCGACAAGGGTTACCAGCATCCCGAAGAGTGCACGAGATATCATTCGTAGATCTCCAATGTATGACTGACTTGTTGACTACGCAGCCCGGCGCGATCAATTGCTTCAAATATGAAGGTATTGAAACCAAGACTATTGGTATTCGAAATGAAAACGGTACGTGTATACAGGCCATCTCCGGCTTCGGCATCACCACTTTCAGTACTCAAGCCACAGGGGCTCAGGTTGCCGTCGTCGCAAAGTGGAAATCGAGTGCCAGGATCAGACTCATTCCAAAATTCTACGGTTCTCACATTCTCAAGTCCGTCCGGATCAGAGACTTCAGCAACGAAGATCAGGCTTCGGCGAGATTCGCCTGCAGCCGGTCGCTGGATTCTTTCAGGAATCGTCAATTTTTCGATGACCGGGGGGGATCTAGGCTCGAAGGTGCGTACATATTCCAACGTGGTTCGTGCTTCACCACCGAGGCGATTCTTCGTGTCAATGGCATAGACAAGGACGGGATAATCTTGGATATCCAGTGCACTCAAGGTTACATTCACGACGCCGGTATGAAGGTTATTTCCAAGAGAAACCAGGCTGCCGGTGCGGATCGGGGTCCCGGTCGTGTCTGTGGACAGGATTGCGTAGGCAACCTGCGCTACCGGACTTCCCGGCGACGCAACTTCAACCATCAGGTTGATCGTGATGTGGACGCTGTCTCCCTCAATAGCGGATTGGTCTAGGAAGCCGTAATCAACGCGTTGGGGTGTGATCGAAAACTTTTTGATCTGTGGAAGTCGCTCCGTAATCTCCGGGAGTGAATCCGGTACGGAGTCACATGCGACTCCGCAGGCGATCAGTAGGAGGAAAGTAAGTCGCTGTGTGTGTGCCAAGGTAACGCCTATACACTGTAAAGAGGCTTGATACTGAAGCACAGAATAAAGATGGCCAGGGTGAAATACCCTATGAGCCGCCGTCGGTTTGTGAGGGGATGGGACAGTGGAACAGGCGGATGGTCTACCTTCACCACAAAGATCAGCAGCAGGCACCACGGGAACCAACCAAAGTACCCAAACCAGTTCAACGCATCCGGGACCGTCGATGCGAAGGAGGCAAGTACGAGAATCGTCAGGGTCATCAGCCACCACCGCTCCCCGAATACTCGACGTGTACAGAGCGCTAAAAATGCGCCGAGAACGAACCAGAGCAAGGTTTTTCCGATCAACTCACTTCCAGTTATGGTAGTAAGCATGTCGGGAAGCATCAATGCACCTCCCACAGCCATGGACGAGAGCATCATGAAAATGAATGTACGGGAGATTCTGGCATGCCATTTTGGCCCGAAGAGTGCATAGACGATATGGCCTCCGTCCAACTGGCCGACGGGCATCAGGTTAAGTGCTGTAAAAAACAGTCCCAGCCAAGCCGCGAACAGGAGGGGATAGTGATACATTTCGTATAATGGAGGCACATTTGGGAATACCTGTGTCAGTGCCCAGTACAGCGGGGTTGCTCCCAAAGTCAGTCGGCTTCCCGGAGGTGCGTCAGAGATTGGGGTTTCTGGAAATTTTCCGGTCGCCTGAATATAGTTAAGTAGCGGCTCATGTCCTCCAACGCCAAACATATACTCGGGGGAGGGCAGGGTTGCCATCGCCCAGACCAAGAGGATCAAGACCATCACAAACCCGGCAATTGGGCCCGAGGCACCAATATCAAAGAGCTTGGTCAGGTTCGGGATCGGTTCGCGGATACTAATGACAGCCCCAAGCGTGCCGATTCCAATCAGGGGAGATGGAATGAAATAGGGAAGCGAGGTTTTGATACGGTGAAGCTGGCCGGCAACATAGTGACCAAATTCATGGATGGTCAAAAAAGCAATGAGTGCTCCACCAAACGTAAATGCATCGGCTAGAAATGTTGTGGTAAACGGGATCCCGCCAATATTGAGCACGGCATCCCCTGCTTCCCAGGCTACGCTTCGACCAATGAACATCACTGCGCCGGTAAGGGCGGTGGAGAGAAGCGTTACGACAAATAGCCCGGCATGCAGCAGGTAGCGGTTACGGGTCAACAATTCGGATGCCGGCAGTGCAGTGGGAACGAGGGAATGATTTGCGTTCTATGCTGCGTACCGCGAAAGTGTTCAATTTCGTGTCAGTTCTTCTAAGCCGGTTTCAATCCGATTGAATGCTTTTTGCAGATCTTCCATGGAGGAGGCATAGGAAATTCGGATTCCATCAGGGTCTCCGAAAGCGACCCCGGGAACGAGTGCCACGAGATGCTCCTCAAGTAGATAAAAGCAGAGGTCGTCACTGGAATTGATGGTGCGGCCAGATGGAGCCACCGTACCATAGTAATCACTGACTTGCGGGAACAGATAGAATGCCCCTTCAGGTTTGGGGACCTTCACTCCGGGCAGTGCACGTAATCGTTTTAGCAAATAATCCCGGCGCTCGCGGAATGCCTGCACCATGGACTGTATGGGTTCTTTATCCATATTGAGTGCAGCGATACCGGCTCGCTGGGAGATACTGCTTGGCGCGGAGGTAAATTGTCCCTGCAGCTTGGCGGCCTGCTTCACGATTTCCAGTGGTCCTGCCATATAACCCAGTCTCCAGCCAGTCATGGCAAAGCACTTGGAAAAGCCGTTCACTGTGATCGTGCGCTCCTGCATTCCAGGGAGGCTGGCGATCGGGACATGAACCGCATCATAAATAACATGCTCATAGATCTCATCCGAGACGACAACAATCTTTTCATGTTCGTGCAGCACTTCCGCGAGGGCACTCAACTCCTTCTGGGTATATACCGATCCTGTGGGATTCGAGGGAGAGCAAAGGATCAGCACACGTGTACGCTCAGTAATGGCATCTTCTAGGGCCTGTGGAGTCATGCGGTACTGCGTCTCTGCGGTCGTGTGGACAATAATGGGGGTTGCACCCGCGAAGCGGGTCATTTCGGGGTAGCTGACCCAGTAGGGTGCAGGAATCAAGACTTCGTCTGTTTCCGCGGCAAGTACGGATACAGCTAGAGCGACCGACTGTTTTGCTCCATTAGAGCAGAGAATTTGATCTGGTGTGTATTGCAGGTTGTTTTCACTCGCGAATTTTGCACAGATGGCTTCTCGCAGTTCTGGCATCCCTGGATTTTGGGTATATCGCGTGAAGCCATCCCGAATTGCCTGAATACCTGCTTCGGCAATCGGTTTCGGGGTATTAAAATCGGGCTCTCCCGCACTTAGGGCGATCACATCGGCTCCCGCACGTTTGAGTTTTTTTGCACGCCCGGCCATGGCGAGCGTAGCCGAGGGTTGCATAGATGCAACACGAGGGTTAAAGGATTCAGGCATTGGATTGTAAGATTTTTTCGCGTCAAACGAGGAGCGATTACTTTTGAGCCATTCGAGATAAAGTTCTGGATTCTGCCTCCTGATTGAAAGCCAGTTGCAGTCCAGCAGGCACGTCAGGCCGCCCTATCCGGTGGGATCTAACGAATGCCTGACAGAAAATAACACATTAAACTCTTCTAGCCTGAATTCCCTGGGAGTTTTAAGGTGAGCACGACTTTGTAGGAAACCCTTTGAAAGAGGACTGAAAATGACCTTTTTGCACCTAATTTTGTGTCCTCCAGAAAATGCCTTTGCCCTATGTCTCAGGGCAGGCATAAGGCTAAGGGTATTTTTGGACGCACTATTTGCAGGATTGTATCTCACCTATTCCAATGCCCAGTACATCTTCCTGCCATTCCTCCCCCGCTGCGTCAAATCTGTAGGTGTCGTTTGTGTACCCTGCGAAAATTCCAAGGCCATTCACTACATTTGTGTGCACTACAGCGGGGTTGCTTTGAGCGATACTGGGGGCAGCCAAGAAAAGGTCATGCAGAACAATGGAGCGTTCAAACACAAACATGTCCTCACTTAACGAGGAAAGTACAAGACTGAAATGAGGATGGATTGATTCAAAAATTGTAGCTTCAAATGTGATCTTAAATTCCTTTGTCGTAGCTTCAAATAGTTTATCTGAGAAATAAGGACCCCAAAAATCATCATCCTGATACGGAATGGTCGGGTCATCAACCGTTTCAATATAGTCACGAAATGAGGTGGAATTACTCTGAAAAACGAGTCGCCAATAATCTATTACATTACCGGGAACATCCTCAACAAATATGCCCCATCCTTCCCTCTCGCAAAGTGGTACCACCTGATGAAGAGCCATCCTGTAATAATTACTTCCTGGCTGATCCTCCAATTCAAAGCGGAGTTCATAGTCTTCCGTGCCAAGAGAATCGTGCTTTGCTGTATGTTTCACTTCCAGAAGCTTGCTTTTTAGAGGTGGGGCCCAAGACGAGGCCTCCGCTTGTGGAAAGCCTGTTGCACTCACTTGTACCGTGTATGATATCCCCCTGATTGGGCGCTGCCCCTGCGCCGTCTGATAGATTCCATGACCAACATAATGCAATGTCTCACGAAATCTGTCCTCTCCGAAGATAACAATTTTGGCATCTGGCACAATTAATTCATTTGGGTCTATCGTACCTCTTATTGGGGCACTTTTCCCCACCCGAAATTCCCATAAACTGTCAGGAGTGAAGTGTGATTGGATGACAAGCTGGGAATCGTAACCTCCAGGAATATCAAGGTCAAGGGCTGATTCACAGCCACAGAACACTACAAAGAACAAAATGAGAATCAGCCCACGCATTACCTAAAAACTGTACTGCCAAGAAATCGCTGGAATTAACTGCAATAAGCTCAATTTCTTAAACGAAATAAGAGCACCATCGACCTCTTCCACTGTCGTATACACGAACATGGGATTTTGCCTATTATATACATTGTATAAGCCTAACGTGATGGTTCGCTCTGTCCAAGACTTTTTCTTCCTAAAGTTGATACTCATATCAAGACGATGATACTCAGGTGCTCGCGCCGAATTGATGGGGCCGGATTCTACTACATGATATGGATAACCAAATTCAAACAAGGAGCCAATAACATAGCGACCTGTTGGGACCGATACAGGATAACCACTGCCGTAGACCCATACAGCTGATAATTGCATCCTATTCGTGAGCTTATATTGCATCACCACTGAAATATCGTGTCTGCGATCATACCCATCAGAGTAGGAGCGCCCTCCATTTAGAAATTCGAACTGTCTTGTCGTCTTCGCCCATGTATAGCCTGCCCACCCCGTTAGACGTCCGCTTTTCTTTTGCAGGAATAATTCCGCGCCCCGAGAAAACCCTTTGCCACTTTCAATCAAACCCGGCCAAGCCAAAAATGCAGCCTGATATTTATCTGCTCCAAGCTTGTATTCGATATGCCCCCTCATGCGCTTATAATATCCCTCAACGGAAATCTGATAACGACCACCCTGAAAGCTTTTCAGAACTCCTGCAGCGATCTGGTATCCACTCTGAGGAGGGACGCGATCCATACTGGGAATCCATAAATCCGTCGGAAACGCTGCACCTCCACCTGTCAGTAAATGTACATACTGCTTTGACTGTGCAAACGAAGCCTTAACTGCTGTACTCTTCGTAATCCGTACGTTGACCCCGAGCCGTGGCTCAAGGGAATTGAATTGTGTGCCACTGGCAAAATAACTCGAAAGTCTGAGCCCCGCAGTTACACGTAATACACGATGGAGCTGCATCTCATCTTCAGCATACAGTGCAACCTCCTGAGAATTGAGAAGCCCGGTCGGTGTCTGCAAGAGGCTTATGGGCGGACTCCCCGACTCATCCAGTCTCGTCTGGGTGCTTCCCGGTGTGAAACGATGCAATATGCCCTCTGCACCAAAACGAATGTAATGCTGCGAATTCGGGACATATTCAAACTCAATCTTTGCTGTCCAGTCACTCACTTCTGAATACCATAACTGATCGTATTCAATAGATTCGGAATCTGCCGTATCCAATGAATATGTGCTTGAAGCAAAACGGTATTGTGTCAAGCCAATCAGGGTATTGGCGAACATGCGGTCCCCAATTAGCCGGTTCCACCGTAAAGAGACCAGACGGTTGCGCCAGCCCAGATCGTATTCTAACTTATCATCCGCATCTGCTACAGGAATTGACTTTTTGTACGAGAATCCATCCCGACCCGAGTAGCCGCTCAGATAGATACGGTCTCGCTGGGACAGTACGTAGTTGGCCTTGATATTCAAATCGTAAAATGATCCTCCATACCGGGTATTACGGCCAATCTGAAACGGACGTAATAGTTGATCTATATAGGTACGTCGACCCGCAACCAAAAACGAGGCCCGATCCCGTACAATCGGCCCTTCAAGCATGATACGTGACGAAATCAGGCCAATCGCTCCCTCCCCCGAAAAACGCTTCAAGTTCCCCTCTTTCATTGTATAATTGATCACAGATGAGAGACGCCCACCGTATCGGGCGGGAAGTGCGCCTTTGATCAACTCAACACGCTTCATCGCAGCCGAATTGAAAACACTGAAAAACCCAAATAGATGATTCGGGTTGTACAGTGGCAACCCATCAAGTAAAATCAGATTTTGATCCGCACGACCACCTCGCACATACAGCCCACTGGTACCTTCCAAGCCTGACTGAACACCAGGAAGCAGTTGCAGCGTCTTCTGGATGTCAATCTCTCCGAAAATTACGGGGAGCGTTTCAATTTCCTCAATAGAGATCTCGTGTCGACTCATCTGAACGACATCAAGATCAGACTCTCCTTCCGCAAAAACTTCTACATCTTCCAACTCAACAATACGGGGAATAAGCGTGATGATTAGTGTCGTATCCTGATCGATTTGCAATTGATTCAGCAAAGATTCATACCCAACATGTGACACCAAGAGTAAAGGTGATCCTGACGAAATAGTTAGACTGTAAAATCCATACTGATTCGTTGTGGTACCGATTTGTAGAGCTGGGATGGATACGCTTGCCCCAAGAATCCGCTCCCCGCTATCCATATCCTCCACATAGCCGCTGACCGTCACAGACTGAGCGGCCACTACGCTGAACTGGGTGCTCCACAGTACCCCCAGTAGTAGCCCACGATTCAGCCACCTGATTGTCGCCATTCTTTGCTCCAGAAAGAAGTGAATGATTGCGGGAGAACGTTCGAAACTATGCCATTCGTATTTTCTCGGTGGGGAATCAGAAAAAGAAATGGATTCCCATTCCCAATCCCGGAAAAGATCCTACATCACCTGTATGATCTATGGAGAATCCAATGTCTGCGGTCAGATACAACCCCTTGGAAGATGGTTTTCTACCGATTTGAAGTTCAGCAGTGCCACCACCTGTAAAAAGATACATTGATGTTAAACCCAATTCCCCCCTTCTGTTACGCCGATCAACTTGGCCAAAGGCTTTGAACTTGACTCTCTTCCAATCACGAACAGCATGGTTATATCGAGCGGCTACATCAACATAGAAATCACCATCTTTGCCGCCAATTCCTGTGACGAGAACCTGAATGGGCTTATAACGCACACTTAATCCTCCGGCATGTGGTCCCGCGAATACGAGCCCCATACCGATGCCCGACTGGGCGTACGAGGGTCGTACGAAACAGGTCATGACCGCAATAAAAACACACAGTAGGCCGACAAGCAATCCTTTATAGAAAACTTTGGAGTAGTTATAATTTAGCTTGGTCATAGTTGCCTCAACTAACATTTGTGGTGGTGAACGCACTGGTTTGACGTGACAAATTTGCCAACATCCCAAGTATGCATTTATTTTGGGGTCTTCCCCTTTTCAAGTGGGTTCGGAGTCAGAACTAAGATGAACCACGATGCGATTGAATAGATTCGGAATGGATTTCTTTATTTATTTTGGGTCTGTTTTTGGAGTTCAAATCAAATATTTCATTGACCATGAGTGTACGTATTCAAGATATCAATCGATTGTTAGGGATTCAGTCTCCGTGGGAGGTTTCGGAGATCAAGCAAGATGATGCAACGCAGCTGGCTGAGATCCATGTAATCTGTTCGGAGGGTTCGGTACTTCGATGTCCCGAGTGCACCAAAGTTTGTCCTGGCTACGACCATCGTCTTCGGAAATGGCGCCATACGGATATCTGTGAATATCAGACGACCGTGGTTGCGAAAGTTCCTCGGGTGGAATGTTCGGAGCATGGAATCAAGACGGTTTCAGTGCCCTGGGCGGATGAGCGCGTGCGTTTTACGACGGCATTTGAAGCGAAGGTCATTAACGGGTTGCTGGATGCCACCAATATTTCAACGGTGGCGACCAGGATGGGAGTCAGTTGGACGATGATTGCCAACATTATGGAGCGTGCGGTACTGCGAGGACGTGCCCGCAAAAAAGAGGAACTGATCGCGCATCTCTGTGTCGATGAGACCTCTTATAAGAGGCTCTTCGCTTTTATGAGTGGGTAGCTTGTTTTTGGAAGCCTTCCGGGTACAGATCCAGTCCACCGAGATAGAAGTAAATTGCATTGGTAAACCGTTGTTTGTTTCGGAATCCACGAGCACGGACTTTGACGGTTTTGATGCGGCTGTTGATGCTTTCGGCGGGGCCATTGCTGACCTTTAAGATCACTGCATTGATAATGCCCCACAAATGATTCTTGATAGTTTCCGCGGCGTCTTTCATCGGTTCCAGTCGGCAACGCATGGCCCAGGACAACCATCGTTTCCATCCTTTGAGTGCCCATGTGGGATGGACATAATGCCATAAGTTCTGGGAGAATTCCTTGATGGCCCACGCACGAGCTGTTTTCAGCGAACTGGTCTTTAACTGGTTGAATCGTTTCTTTTGCCGCGCAGACATATTCTTCGGATTGGTCAGCCAATCATACTTGGTTCCAGTGAGATCGTAGTTGTCTTCTTTCCGCAATTCTCGGTTCTCTATCCGACGGACTTTATCCACGGCATCGCTAATGTATTTGGCCACATGAAAGTGATCAAATGCAATCTTTTTTTCTGCGTTGGGGACGCACGTTTTCGTGATGCTGATATACGCTGGCCACATATCCATGCTCACACTCTCAATGGCCTCCAGTTGCTCGGGAGAACATCCATCATAATACCCTTTCAAACTCGCCTTTGTCCGACCCTCGCCGACATACAGCACGGTTGCCGTGTCTGGATTGGACACCACAGTGATGTAATTGTGACCTTTCTTATAAGAGGTCTCATCGACACAGAGATGCGCGATCAGTTCCTCTTTTTTGCGGGCACGTCCTCGCAGTACCGCACGCTCCATAATGTTGGCAATCATCGTCCAACTGACTCCCATCCTGGTCGCCACCGTTGAAATATTGGTGGCATCCAGCAACCCGTTAATGACCTTCGCTTCAAATGCCGTCGTAAAACGCACGCGCTCATCCGCCCAGGGCACTGAAACCGTCTTGATTCCATGCTCCGAACATTCCACCCGAGGAACTTTCGCAACCACGGTCGTCTGATATTCACAGATATCCGTATGGCGCCATTTCCGAAGACGATGGTCGTAGCCAGGACAAACTTTGGTGCACTCGGGACATCGAAGTACCGAACCCTCCGAACAGATTACATGGATCTCAGCCAGCTGCGTTGCATCATCTTGCTTGATCTCCGAAACCTCCCACGGAGACTGAATCCCTAACAATCGATTGATATCTTGAATACGTACACTCATGGTGAATGAAATATTTGATTTGAACTCCAAAAACAGACCCAAAATAAATAAAAAAATCCATTCCGAATCTATTCAATCGCATCGTGGTTCATCTTAGTTCTGACTCCGAACCCACTTGAAAAGGGGAAGACCCTTATAAGAAAGGTCACAATTACATCACTGTGGTGTCCAATCCAGACACGGCAACCGTGCTGTATGTCGGCGAGGGTCGGACAAAGGCGAGTTTGAAAGGGTATTATGATGGATGTTCTCCCGAGCAACTGGAGGCCATTGAGAGTGTGAGCATGGATATGTGGCCAGCGTATATCAGCATCACGAAAACGTGCGTCCCCAACGCAGAAAAAAAGATTGCATTTGATCACTTTCATGTGGCCAAATACATTAGCGATGCCGTGGATAAAGTCCGTCGGATAGAGAACCGAGAATTGCGGAAAGAAGACAACTACGATCTCACTGGAACCAAGTATGATTGGCTGACCAATCCGAAGAATATGTCTGCGCGGCAAAAGAAACGATTCAACCAGTTAAAGACCAGTTCGCTGAAAACAGCTCGTGCGTGGGCCATCAAGGAATTCTCCCAGAACTTATGGCATTATGTCCATCCCACATGGGCACTCAAAGGATGGAAACGATGGTTGTCCTGGGCCATGCGTTGCCGACTGGAACCGATGAAAGACGCCGCGGAAACTATCAAGAATCATTTGTGGGGCATTATCAATGCAGTGATCTTAAAGGTCAGCAATGGCCCCGCCGAAAGCATCAACAGCCGCATCAAAACCGTCAAAGTCCGTGCTCGTGGATTCCGAAACAAACAGCGGTTTACCAATGCAATTTACTTCTATCTCGGAGGACTGGATCTGTACCCGGAAGGCTTCCAAAAACAAGCTACCCACTCATAAAAGCGAAGAGCCTTATTTTGAAACGTAGGTTGAGCACGACCTGGTCAATCCGTCACTACGGTTCCCAGTATAGGTACTGGATATCCAGCCTTTCACCCGAACAACACCAATAACGCCTACACCCCATGTCAAATTCTTCCTAATTTCAGCGGCATTATACTTCGTATGACTGTAGTTATCCGTAGTCGTTTCGGTATATTCATACCCCCACGGAGATCGGAAGGTTTGGGTAATGCTGTAGTCAGCGCCTAAACGGGCCGACTTTATGCGATTATGCCACCATCGACCCCATGATTTTCTCTGGCTCTCAATTTCTGTAGTCGCCGACATGTATACAATCCAATTGCTCAGCCATGCCTGTCCTTTGATACGTCTCCGTTTACTAAAACATGAAATACAGCTATCCCTTCTACCGGATTCGGACTTGTTTACCAGTTCTATATTGGCTCTTTCTACTTCAAAAATTTCCACGACAGGATCGTGGATCGTTTTCTGAGTTAATACAATCCGATCACGATTCCTCAGAATGAAACAATGCCAACGCTGAAGACCGAATCTATTTCACTACGCTGCAATACGGGCAGTGCGAACGATATCTGCGGGAATTTGGTGCTCCATTTTCCAAATGATTCTCATGGGTTGTTCATTTTCATGGGATTGATAGGAGACCGGCCCCAGGAACTGATATGGCATTGTTAGTCCAGAATCGATTTTCTTCGAGGCTCGAACAAATAGCAGTGGAGTCACTCCCAGAGCATCATGATCCGTATGGCGACGCCCTGTCTTACTTGCTGCTCTGGTATTATTCTGGGATTCCCAGTGAAAGAGATGAGGGCTGATCGCGTAGTCCTGGTACAGCGTACTTCGGGAATATCTCTTCTCGGATTTCTGGATGGTCACAAAAAGAAGATTGCAGTTGGTTGCTTTGTTAAAGGTCACTCCCTCCCGAATCCTGAGCACTCGCCCATTCCCAACCATATTGAATGCGGCAGCGATTTCTGCGCTTGAATATTTTGAATATAAATCCAATGGGATAAGCGGGTCGATCGTGTAGTCAGAGGGTACATGTGCGATATTTTGGTTCAGCAGATCCGTTAGAGAGATTAGCTCGTCACAAATGGCAGGATGATCAAGCAGTCTTCTGTAGTTTTTACCGAGGTCGTTGGCAGCTTCCAGACCCAATAGCAGGCACAGCAGCATCAGGAGTCGTCGTCGATCATGCTCGGGTAACTCAGTCACCTTCAGGTTATCTTCAGCGGCTCTGCGGATAAAATTAAGGCGAGAGCTGTCGTCTGCATGAATCAACAGGCGCAAGCTTTCGCCGATTTTAGTCTCATCCGGTCCCTGTGGGGGAGCGGAAATTCCTGCTCTCCGACTCAAAGATGCAAAACTCAATTTTCTGGAGTAAAAATCTTCGATGGACAGCTCTGTTTCATTCAGAAAATCGCGTAAGGTTGTCTGATCTCCCAAGTCTTTGAGTAATCGTTCCAACTCTCTCGTTCGATAGGTAAGTTGCGATCTCAGGTTGTTAAGGATGGATTTCTGGCTTTCATGGTCCAACTCAAGGGCGCACCCGGATGGGAGGAATGGGAAGTCCATCTTAACGGCTTTTTCGATGGCTTTTCTTGAGACTATCCCCAGCATTGCTCCAAGGGTGTGATCGAATCGAAATTTCCGCGAACTATTGCTGATGAAGTCGAGGACGGTCAGACAGTCTTTGCCTTTAGAGTGGCGAAGCCCCCGCCCTAGTTGTTGGAGAAAAACGGTTGCACTGTTGGTGGGGCGGAGCATCAGGATCGTATCCACCGAAGGGATGTCGACGCCTTCTCCAAGTACATCCACGGAAAAGACAACATTGATCTCGCCTTGTCTGAGTCGAGAGAGCGCACTCGCCCGTTCTTTTGAAGGGGTTGTTCCAACAATACAGGCAGCTGGAATTTCTGCCTCGTTGAATTTGCGTGTCATGAATTCAGCGTGGGATATACTGACACAGAACCCCAATGCACGCATTTTTAGCGGATCTGCAATGTGATCACGAACCGCCTCCAGGATTTTTCGCACGCGGACATCGTCAGCGGTAAAGAGGTTGCTCAGCTGCTGCTCATCGTATTTACCCCGAACCCATCGTACGCCGGATAGATCTCCACCGTCGTGCCGCCCGAAATAATGAAAGGGGACTAGAAAGCTGCGATCAATGGCATCCCAGATCCGCAGTTCTGCAGCGATGTGGCCTCCGAACCAGTCGAGTACGTCTTTCCCATCCGCACGCTCGGGCGTTGCAGTCAGTCCAAGAAGGTAGCGGGGTCGAAAATATTCAAGGAGTCTTTGATAGGTTTTTGCAGCTGCGTGATGAAATTCGTCAATGATGATCATCCCGAAGTGCTCTCGGTTGATCTCTCTGAGGTCAACGTTTGCAAGAGATTGAACGGAGGCAAACACATGATCCCATTTTTCGGGGCGTGATCCTCCAACATAGGTCTCTCCAAAGCTGCGATGCTTCAGGACCTCTCGGAAGGTTCTGTGTGTTTGTTGCAGGATTTCTTTCCGGTGAGCAACGAACAACAGGCGCAGCGGTTTTTCTTGATCGGCCAGTCGGCGGTAATCCAGTGCTGCCATGACGGTTTTGCCGGTGCCAGTGGCTGCAACCACCAGATTCCGTGTTTGACCATGGATTGTGCGCTCCACGTCCAGTTTTTCCAGGATTTCCTGTTGGAACGGGTATGGATGAACGTTCAGGTCGGTGATGGGGTCGGTCGGTGTCAGGTCTTTAACGACTCGATCAAAACGAGTTCGGGATTCGGTACTGCTATCATAAGTTTCGAATTCAGTGTCTTCCCAGTAGCTGCTGAAAGCGGCCTCAATTTTATCAATAATCCGGCCGGCATCCACTTTGGAGAGCCGGATATTCCATTCCAGTCCTTCCACCTGCGCTACGGCAGTGAGATTGGAAGAACCAACAAAAGCGGTTGAGAAGCCTGTATTACGGCGGATCAGCCATGCTTTTGCATGGAGTCGTGTCCGCCGCGTGTCATATGAAATTTTAACTTTGGCACCCATTTCGATTAGTCGGTCAAGCGCCCGCCGCTGCGTTGCCTTCATGTAGACCGTGGTGACCACGCGCAACGATCCTCCCCGTGCAATAAAGTCCTGCAGTGCTTCCTGCACGAGTTGAAGTCCAGACCACCGGATAAATGCGACCAGAATATCAATTTCATCGGCAGATTCAATCTCCCGTTTCAGTTCATGTCCAATGCGATGATCGTTTGAAGCATTGGTCAGTAGTTCTGAATGCGAAAGCGGGATTCCTGGTCGTCGGGTTGGCGTGATGGAGATTCCCCGAGTAAGCTCTTTCAACAGCTCAGTTGTCGCAAAATCCGATTCCTTGACCAGATCAGGGGCGTACTGAATGATGATCTGAATCAGGCGATTGGTCAGCTCAATCTGCTTTTTTGCGGTTTTCTGATCAGTGAGTGCGCGTTCAATGAGTTTGTTTAGATGCTGGGAGAGCAGCCTGACCCCTGTATCATCCTTCAGGGGATCTTTATGGGCTTGCAGGGAAGGATCTTTTTCAATGGTTTGGGAAAATCTTTCCGACAATACGACATCGTAAAGGCCGGGTTTGAGATTTTCAGGCATGGTCACGGGTCGGGATAGATGAACGGAACTATTCCTGGATCCCGGATACAGATCTATTGTTCCCGTATTGAGGCAATTGAAAGAGGGCTTTATTTAGATTACACGGTATGCTGCACAGCCGGCTTGGGAAGATCCACACGAACGGTCATAATATCCGCTCCATGGTATTGCTGATGGCGTATCGAGGCTGCCAAGTGGCGAAGCAGGCGGAGAGAGATTTCTTTTTCAAGGAAGCCTTCTTCAGCCTGCTCATTCAGCAGGGCGACCTGATCCTGGAGATTCTTTCCTTCACCAGTCGTAGAAATGAATTCCAGTACGGCCCCGCCGCGCACCTTGCGTGCAAGTAATAGAAGTTTACGTTTTCCAGTTTGCTTGTCCGCCTCGTACTGATCAAGAAGGGTGACCAATACTTCCTCCCCCACCGCATCCAGGCGGTCCTTCATCCGTTGCCCCCACTTTTGGTGGGCTGCAAATTCATCAAGGAATGTCATGAGCGGGGTAAGGGCTGAAAGATCCAGTTCAACCGTGAGACGTTTCGGCCGAGATTCGGCCATCTTCATGAATAAGGTCATCAGAATCGCTATAATCCCGCCTGCAGTCATCCCATTATTTAGAAGACCTCCTGCAAATTCGGACGCGAGATCTGGAAAGATTAAGCGACTCTGGAACCCCAAGCCAAGCCAGAACGAGACACCAGCAATAAGGCTTTTTTGATAATCCAACCCATCTTGGACGATCATCTGGACCCCGATCATGAACAGCATTGCCATCATTACGATCAGGTAAGCTGCAAAAACCGGCCCCGGGATTGCCAATACCACAGCGATCACTTTGGGGAGGAAGGCCAGTACCAACAATAGTAAACCGGCTGCGATTCCAACATGGCGGGATGCGACTCCCGTGAGTTGGGACAGGGAGGCTCCCAGCGAGTAAGCTGTGCTGGGGACTGCTCCCAAAAAGCCAGCAACCATATTGCTGATTCCATCGGTGGCCACGGCCCCTTGGACCAAACGATAATCTACAGCTCGAGGCTTCCGCCAGGAAACCCGGTGTACGGAAACAGCACTGCTCATTGTGCGGATAGAACTAATGGTGGCCGCCAGAATGAATCCAGGAAGAAGCACCCAGAAAGCTGACCCAAAGTGAAGATTGAGTCCAGGCCATCCCAACCCAGGCAATCCAACCCATGAAGCTTCCATGATCCGGGATACGTCGTAGATGCCATATACACCGGCAATGAGTGTTCCTGCAACAACCCCAAGGACGGATGCCCATAAACGAAGTATCCCCCGAGCCACAAGGTACACGCCGCACATCACGGCAGCCGTCACGAATGCAACCAGAGGAGCTGCCAGCGAGTGCTGATTTGCCGGTACATCCTCAAGTAGATTGAACACAGCTGACATCACCGAAATCGGAATCAGCATGAGTACGGTTCCCGAGACGGTTGGGGTTAAAATCTTCCGGAATAACGAGAGTTTCTGGGAGATGGCAAGTTGAATCAGGCCTGAGACAAGAACGAGGATACCGAGCATGCTACCTCCCCCGCTGTTGAGCGCATCAATACAAACGGCAACGAACGTTCCAGTACTTCCCATCAGAAGTATATGTCCCATCCCGAAGCGCCCTATTCGCATGGATTGCATAATCGTCGCCAGGCCCGTTACCACAATGGCAGCGAATACAGCCCAGATTAAATATGCTTCACTCACTCCACCGGCTCGAAACACAACCATGGACAATAAAATTGTCATGGAGAGTGCTACAATCATCAGTTGCAGTCCCAGGCCAAGGGAAACAGACACTGGCGGTCTGTTGTCGGGTTCATAGAGAATGCCCGGCGATGAGTTGGAATTGTCAGATTGCATACCCTATTTGCTTGATCAGCAATGCACTACGATCTTTCGCTGGAAAATACCGCACCTTGTATTCCTGGAGCTCAGGCAGGAACTTTCATGGGGTAATTTCCTGCCTAAGTTTGCCCGGGTAAAATATGGATTTAACCCGAGACTAAAGAGAGTTCTTGAATCGAACTTCCATCAGGCTACAGATTCTATAGGTTGTGGTGCTCCCCAAATGGATTATGCAGAAGTCAAGCACTTCCAGGGCCATGGGCTACGCTCGTATTGATGGCCGAGCCAACGGATCTGCAGGATTCATTTAGGTGCGTGTTTTGGCAGTTTTTGTACGGCTCTTGCTCTCTTGGCGCATCCATCCGAGAATCCCGAAATTTTCCAGGATTGATTGATGGTTCGCTTCAAAATCAGTGCCTGGGCCTTGTTGCCTTTCCCCCATGGACACTGGGTTCGTCGCACCACTGTTCGCGCAGGATTGCGAGGTTTTCAAGCAGGCTGTCTTCATACCCCAGAAGATCGACCAATACTGCCTGGTCCAATGCCTTGCGCACATCGTCCCGGTACGCTTCATTGGCTGGCAGAAAATCCCTGTCGTGAAAATCATCAAAAATCTTCTCACCAAGGTGAAGTTGTTTTTCGGTGAGCTGTGCAGCATCAAGGGACAAGAGCTGAGGCAAGCGCGTAATCGTCAAACGGGATCGTCCCTGCTGCTGACGCGTTCCTGCCCACCAGAAAGAGATCAGCCCAAGGGTTGTATTGGCCCAAAGAACCAGTGATATCTCCCATTGCGGTTTGGTGAGAAAATTTGGCCATGCTGTGCCTCCAAGAGATGGTTTCTCAGTCAGGCATGCGGCCAGTGGCTGCGAGTTAAGTCGAAAATCGAGGTTAAAATGCAGCCGGGATGCCCCATCACGCCAGAGCTCTGCGGCCTGTTTCCGGCAACCTTCCCGGCTTCGACCCTGCCCATCCGGCTCAACAATCAGCCGACGCTCACGGCTGGCACTGTGCCCCCACAATACCGGATATTCCGGCGACCGGGCCAACGGCTCGATATCCAACGGCCCACGTGCCTTCCCATCACTGGTTCGCCCATTAATGTCCCGGTGTAAGAAACCTCGACGACCGAGGTTGCCCAGTTCACAAACCGGTACGGACACCGCTGAGACCATCCGGGGCAGCAGCAGATTGCCCTGGCCCAATGACTTCATAAAGACCGCCAGTGTGGGCTCTTTTATGCCAACGCCATTCCATCCCTTCGAACGAAAGAAACTGCCGGCTTCGTGGGTTGCTGTGAACCGAATTTTGCCGGCACCTGTCGTGGACTCCCGTCGCTTCTGTTCCATCATGCGGGCAATGATCCCCGCCTCTAACAGCGTCTTCGGTCTGCCCAGTAAATTGGCAGTAAAGATGTCATCCAAGCTCTCGTCTTTTCCTTCCCTACGCGTAGCCACCAAGAGTACTTCTGCCATCCCCGTATCCGCCGAAAAAGCCCGATCCGTACTCCCGTCGGTCGCAATCCCTACAATCAGGATATCCGTGTAGTGCTGCCGGATCAATGCACGGGCATTTGTCCAGGCAGCTCCCTGGACAAACGAAGCGGGAAGAACCAAGGCGAGGATTCCACCTGGGCGGAGTTTGGCATGCGCCAGGTCAATAAAATTCGATGCAAGCCCTGCATTGCCATGACCAGCCGGTGTGGTTAACTCTTTCCTGATCTTCTTGAGCCGAATGGACATTTTGGCCTGCTCCTCTTCCTTGGTTCTGAAGCCGGCAAAAGAAGGGACCGGGACTCCCGTCGCCTCATGGTTGGTGGGGCGGGTAAATGGCGGATTCATGATGACCAGATCCATGGATCCGTGCGGAATCTTGATTGCGGTACCCCGCACATCATCAACCACAACCCCCCTACCTGAGATTGCTTCGCGTCCAGTGCCGAAGATGGGCAGTGTCTGCTCCGTCTTGATCAGGTCAAGAGATCCAATAGAGGCTCCCCGGCCATCCTCCTGATCCCCATAGGGCATGTTGATTACACGCGTATGGTCAAAGGTTTTATTCGGATGCATTCCCGACAGCATTGCCGCAGTGAGATGCACGGCCGATGGCATGATATCGGCGGCGGTCAATACCTTCTCCATCATTTTGGCATGCAGCACACTGTCGTTTCCACCCGTGCGCCGATGGCGGGAAGCCATCGCATGGTAGGCAGCTGCCAACAGTGCGCCGGTCCCGCAGGCAAGGTCGGCGACCCGGAGGGCCGTGATCTGTTCTGGAACAGTCCAATCTATTCTCAGGCGGGAAACCGCCAGTTGTGCAAGCAGCGTAGAGGAAGCGGGCAAGGTGTAAAAAGTGGCCAGGAACTTACGGTCGGTAATCAGTTTCTGGAACATCCGTCCCGACAAGTCCTGAATATCTGCTGCGCCGTATTGATCCAAATCCGCTGCCATCTTGTCTAATCGCTTCATGATCGTCTGCGCATAACGCTCCGGTATGATGAGCAGTAAATCGGATGCCAGGCGGAAGATGGGCCAGTAGTTAATGTTCAGAATTGCCCGCCAGCAGTCCAGCACATCCCCCTTGCGGAAGATGCCTGCATCGGTCTTGAGGGCGGGAAACTCCTCAACCTCTGGATGCAGCCGGGCAAGACGCATATGGAAGATGACCGCGTTGGCCAAAATGGCGATGGCCATTCGATTGGTCTGTTCCCCTGCTTCCTGATGCAATTTTTCCGCGAGTTTTTCAAAAACGAATTCTTTTGCATGGAACTGCAAATGCCCGGCGGCCTGACCCACGACCGTTTCCAAGATCTTGACCCCTCGCAGTACTCGCCGCTCGGATAACACAACGTCCTCAATGCTACTCGCCAAATCGTCCAGCCCGCCTTCAAGCCACCCGCTCTTTGGCCAGCGTTCTATGTGGCTCAACGATCCTTCTTCACCTCCATGGATAAAGAGTGCAAATGAATAGTTTGCGGTCGCCGCAGCAGCCGCTAAGTCTTTTTGGTGAGACTGTCGAAGAGATGCCGGCAACTTGACGGCAAGACACACCTCCACCTCATCTCCACTGAGGTTGACTTTTTGGCCCAACCGTGACTGTGCGTCCAACTCAACGGTATTTGCGGGGGCATACTCCGTTTCAATCACGACGGTCAGCCCATTCTCGTGAGAGATTATGATGTCGGGACGCTTCGATCTTTCCTCGAGCACTCCCGTCTGTTCTGTATCAACTTCCCAACCTGGATGCTTCCTGCGTAGGCATTCAGCGAGCTTGGCGTTTACTACCGCTTCTGCTGTATTGGCCGGCATAGACTCAGTTGAGATACTGTGATTGGATCGAAAAATGGAAGAGGATGATCAGCCACTGTGAACGGATTACCGTCTTCTTTGGTTCTGCTGCGATGGTTGTGGATCAAGGTTCAAAATCCTCCTGCAGTGGCAATAACTTGCTGAATCTCCCCATTCAATCGTCCTGCGTGTCTCTCGTGGTATACCGGTATATGGTGTCCAACGACAATTAAATTTTTCCTTGACGACAATTAAAAGTTTCCTTTTAGTTCCATTGGGACCGATGGAGTATTCGCGCGTGAACGTGCGAATTATTTTCCATTCAGTCTCAGGCAATGATCACGGATCAGCAAGCAAGATTTTTAGCATTCAGCTTTAGTCTTAATAGATGATACTCACGTATTGGCGCTGGTCTGCGGCATCGTTAGCCGCGACATCCATGCGCAAGTTCTGGCCCTCCAGTCTTTTATTTTGGGATTTATATACATGAGTACCCTGCATGAAGCGGTCTCTTTGTATCCATTTCACGGGTCTTTGGGGTCTCCAATGAGAACGCCCCTCGACGTGCAGATGCCCCAATCCCAGAGGCCAATATATTTGCCGCCGCATTCAGGTCGGCATGATCCGCATGCCCACAGGACATACACTTGAACTTGCTTTGAGTCTTACGATTATCTTTATCCGTGTACCCGCAAGCGTTACACCGTTGGCTGGTATACTGTGCAGGGACTTTGATCACACGCCGGCATTTGTACTCCAGCATCTGATCCAGCTGCCCCCAACCGGTTCCTAAAATACTACTATTGAGTCCAGATTTTGCCTTAACGTTCGTGCCTGAATTTTCTATCGTCCCTTTGGCACTGGACGTCATGTTTTTGATCTTCAAGCCTTCCAGTACAGATGTGGACGCATGATTGGCAATCTTCCTGCTTGCTTGATGATTCGCATTCCTGCGGGTATTGGCAATGCTTCGATGGGCTTTCTGAATCTTCAGCTTCGTACGGTGCCGGCGATTGGACCCTTTCTGTTGCCGAGCCAGCTTTCGCTGATACCGGTGTAATCGTGCCGTTTTCCGTTTGACCTTTGGCTGGTGAATCAGCTCTCTGTTTCCACTGGTCGACACGGTAGCCACCTGACCGCAATTCCGGTCAATCCCTGTGGCAACCCCATTATCTACCAGTTCCGGTAGCTCTACTTTGTAGCAAACAGTGACATACCACTTTCCTGCCAGTTTCTTGACGACCGCCTTGACCGGCACGCCATCTGGGTACGGGTTGTTACCGCGAATCTGTACATATCCCAGTTTGGGAACAAGTAGCTTCCCGTCCTTGATCTTAACGGCCTCGGGAATCGTGAAAGAGGGTGTGCTGCCATGCCGGGAGTGAAATTTCGGTCGTCCCTTACCGTGCTTGAAGAATCCCTGCCAGGCATCCGCCTGATACTTCAAGGTGTAACGAACGATGGCAAACGAGTATTCAGGTAACCAATCCACATTATCTCGTAGCTCTTTGAATCGTTTGCCAAGCGAAAAGAAGCTCACAGACGGAGTCTTAGTCTTCTCTTTGGACTCGTTCTCTTTTGCTTTGGCGTACGCCTCATAAGCTTTATTCTGTTGTGCCAGCATGGCATTCCAAACAAACCGGCAGGCACCAGCTAATCCCGCCAGCTTCTTCGCCTTGCTTGGGCTTCCCGGTAATAGCCGATAGACGACGCTTCGGTACGCGTATTGGAAACCAGTCTGCTTGTTTTCGTTCAATCCCTTAACGGGCATGGTATCAATCCAACTGATATTATGGTAAGTAATAGGGTGGATGGCAGCCCATCCTATTGCATCCGTTAACTCCTTACAACTACAAAGGTTCATGGGTACACACGTATATAATTCCCTTTGTTTTTAAGCGCAATTAAGGCCGCAACCTCGGCGGGAAATTCTTTTACGCTTGAATTGCCGATGTAAGGCTGGACGGACTGATTCTTGCTGTCAGTGCGTCGTAGTTGTTTCTGTCAGGCATAATCACGGATATGCCGCATATCGTTCATTCTTAGGAGGCTTTGGGGCAGGGTGTACCAAGTCGTCGACATAGTTGTCAACAGGAATACTGTACACGCGGAATCCCCTGTACGGAGACTTATCACACTTGACAATGACGCTTTCTGAATCTGCCGCACGTCTCCGATTCATCTCTTTTCGAGCTTCCTCACGAGTTTTGCAGTATGTAGGTCCCAAAATTGACATCGGTTGGTGGTAATATGATGGAACACATACTATTTATAAGGCAAATAGCATTGAATGTTGCACGATAGCTGCTGTCTGCTGCAAGAGACCAAACTTGCAGTCAAGCCCACAACTTGTCAATCCGCTCTATAATATCGTAGTGATGCTTATGATCACCACAATTACAAACATTTTTCGACAAATGCAAGTGTGGAGAAAAAACGGGATAGAATGGGAATTAGAGCGGGATAGACGGCAGAAGTTCGCAAACAAATCACCGTTTAGAGGAAAAGAGGAGACAGAGATAAGTACGTAGATGAAAAGTGATTATATAAATTACAATCACATAATAAATGATACTGATTCAAAGATATAGTGTAAAAGGCCCAAGGTATGACAACTTCGGGGATCATTCAGTGTCACTATCTATTTTGGTTTGGGAATTCGGACTAGTCCAAAGAACAATCTGCGTATATGTAACATTTTCACTCAACCCGGTCGCCCCCACCGGTCCGGTTACCAGTAGAGTCGCCAAACGAAAAAGAGAAAGCCGAGAAATAATCCTATCCCTCCCAGTAGGGTTAATTTTTTCGACCGCAGCGTCCACAAGAGTGGCAAGGTGAGCAAAGCTGCAGCGATAATTGAGATATTTGACGAGCCCGTTGCAACCTCTGGAAGTGGTACAATCAGACCACAAACCCCCATAATCAGCAATACATCGAAGATGTTCGATTGAAAGATGTGACCGATCAGAAGTTTGTGCCGGCCGCGGCGGACAACATTGAGTGCGACGACAATGTCAGGAAGAGAGGTACTGATTGCCAGCGCACTCGCAGCCAGTGCACCCGAGTTGATGTGCAAGTCCTCGGAAATTTTGACGAGTGAGCCCACGACAATTACGCCGCTGAAGTATAAGAAAAGGATAACTGAGCCTAATCCAAGGATCCCAGCCCAGACTGGCCAGTAAGCCACATTCGTTTTTTCAGACCCTCCCCTACGCGTTAATTCTGGAAAATAATTCCAGACCCGAAACCCAAAAATCAACAATAGTCCACCAATAAAACAGTAGAAGGCAGTGTTCCCTGTTGCAATCGTACTCAATTCTGACCGGATCAAAGGAAATGCAAGGGGAACAACGAGAAAGAAAAATGACAGGGTGATCCGCCTAATAGCGGCTTTTTGGTGCCGATCCTGCTCAAGTCGGGACAGTGTTATTTCGGGTCGAGTGGGGTGAGGTCCGGCAACAGGTTCTTGGTCGCGGCTTCTGCGAAACTCCAGATAGATGAAGAAAGCATAGAAAAGGAGAAATATGCCCGCCTCATGACGTTCATATACACCGTCCAGACAAACTATCAAGGTCAGCACCACAGACCCGGCTGCAATAAAGACGGAGTTGCGATTGAGGCTCTTGAAATCCAGATACCCGCGATGTAATGCGTGAGACCTGGTGAATAGGCGCAATTGATCGTTTTCCGTCCGCACAAAGAAGAAGAGGGCTAAAACGCCCAAGCCAAACCCCGCTCCTATGTTGGCAATGATCGTGCCGAAGATGGTCGGAGCGACCAGTTGTGGGGAACCCGAGTACGTTGCCGCGAGGGACGTAAAAAGCTCTGGCAGAGAGGTTCCGATTCCAACGAGGAAACTGCCGATGAAGTAGTCATTCAGACGGGCTTTGCCCCCAAGCCCACTGGCAATGTCTACAAGTGAGTCACTCAATTTTACGATAGCATAAATCGAGAGTAACAGTATGCAAAGGTGTGCGACTAACAACCTGGCTTCAGAGCTAAAGAATGAATGTTGGCGGGGAAATTATTCTGAAAGAACCCCTTTCATGTAAGCCCGCCTCATACTGGCGATCCCGTCTATGGAAATGCCCTTCGGACATACTGCCTCGCATTCGGCATAATTCGAGCAGTCCCCAAACCCCTCTGCATCCATTTGATCCACCATCGCGATGACGCGCTGGGACGCTTCCACCTGGCCCTGGGGAAGCTGAGCTAAATGCGCGATCTTGGCGGCGGTAAACAGAGAAGCACTCCCATTCGGGCATGCAGCAACGCATGCACCACAGCCAATACATGCTGCATAATCCATTGCCTCTTCTGCCGCATCCTTGGGGATCGGGATCGCATTCGCATCTGGAGCGGAACCCGTGGTGACAGAAACATATCCGTGTGCTGTGATAATTCGATCAAAGGCACTCCGATCAACGACCAGGTCCCGAATTACCGGAAACGCATGCGCACGGAAGGGCTCTACGGTGATGGTATCGCCGTCCTTGAAGCTGCGCATGTGCAATTGACATACTGCAGTACGCTTTTGTGGTCCATGTGCAATTCCAGCGACCATCAGGCCACATGATCCACAGATCCCTTCCCGACAGTCACTGTCAAACTCCACAGGATCGTCTCCGCTTGCAAGAAGCTGCTCATTGAGGACATCCAGGAGTTCCAGAAAGGACATATGCTCGCTGGCCTCGCGAACCGTATAGTCTACAAGTTTTCCTGGAGATTCGGGGCCTTCCTGTCTCCAAACACGCAGGTTGATAATCATGGCACTATTTATAGCTGCGTTTAGATAGGTGCACGTTCTCAAAGGAGAGTTGTTCGAGATGCAATTCAGGGGCACCGTCAGTATACTCCCAGGCTGCTGCATCAGCAAAATCTTCATCGTTACGCGCAGCCTCTCCTTCAGGAGTCTGGTGCTCTTCGCGGAAATGTCCTCCACAGGATTCCTCACGGCGAAGGGCATCTCGCGCCATGAGCGATCCCAGTTCGATAAAATCAGCCACGCGTCCGGCAAACTCCAGATTCTTATTGTACCGATCAGCGGTACCCGGAACCAGGACTCGCTCCCAAAATTCCTCTCTCAAGCTCTCAATCGCAGTGATGGACGATTCCAGCCCGCTGCGGTCGCGGGCCATCCCTACGTGATCCCAAAGCAGACGACCAAGCTCCCGGTGGAACTGGGTCGGAGATTTATCTCCACTGTTCTTCAGGATGCGGTCAATACGCGCACCGGCCTGCTGCTCAACAGCAGTAAAGGCGTCGTTCGTTACAGGAAGCTGGTCCGACTGGCGAGTTCCCGCCAGGTATGCTCCAAGGGTGTAAGGGATCACAAAGTATCCATCCGCCAAGCCCTGCATCAATGCACTGGCCCCAAGGCGGTTGGCACCGTGATCACTGAAATTTGCCTCTCCAAGGACAAAGAGGCCTGGAACGGTGCTTTGAAGCTCATAGTCAACCCAAAGCCCCCCCATCGTGTAATGGACCGCGGGATAGATCCGCATTGGAGTTTTGTACGGATCATCTCCCGTAATGCGCTCATACATCTCAAACAGGTTTCCGTAGCGCTCACGAATGGTCTGCTCTCCAAGGCGACGGATGGAATCAGCAAAATCAAGGTAGACTGCGAGCCGGGTATCGCCGACTCCGCGTCCGGCATCACATTCCTTCTTTGCTGCACGGGAGGCAACATCCCTGGGGACTAAATTGCCGAAACTGGGATAACGGCGTTCCAGGTAATAATCTCTGGCATCCTCGGGAATCATTTCCGGTGCACGCGTGTCTTTCGGATCTTTCGGGACCCATACACGACCATCGTTGCGGAGACTCTCGCTCATCAGCGTGAGCTTGGACTGATAATCTCCTGACACCGGGATGCAGGTAGGGTGAATCTGCGTGTAGCATGGGTTCGCAAAAAATGCCCCCCGCTTATAACAGCGCCAGGCGGCAGTGACGTTGGAGTTCTTGGCATTCGTGGACAGATAGTAGGCATTCCCATATCCACCCGTACAAAGCAGAACCGCATCACCTGCGTGCCGCTCCAATTCGCCCGTAATCAGATTGCGTGCGATAATTCCATGGGCACGGTCATTGGCCACAACCAGATCTATCATCTCTCTGCGCGGCAGCATCTTGACACGCCCCGCGGCAATCTGATGACTCAACGCCTGATAGGCCCCGAGCAGGAGTTGTTGCCCGGTCTGACCTCTTGCATAAAAAGTGCGCGAAACCTGGGCACCACCGAACGAGCGGTTCGAGAGTACACCACCGTACTCGCGTGCAAAGGGGACCCCTTGCGCGACCGCCTGATCAATGATATTGTTCGATACTTGGGCAAGCCGATACACATTTGCTTCGCGTGCGCGGTAATCTCCACCCTTGATGGTATCATAAAACAGTCGCCAGATGGTATCCCCGTCATTCGGATAGTTTTTTGCAGCGTTGATTCCGCCCTGTGCTGCGATGGAGTGAGCTCTACGCGCAGAGTCCTGAATACAGAAACAGGTCACATTATAACCCAGCCCTGCGAGCGTAGCCGCTGCAGAAGCCCCCGCCAAGCCGGAACCCACAACGAGAATGTGGTGTGAACGCTTGTTGGCAGGGCTAACCAGAGAGACCGAATTTTTATAGGCATCCCACTTTTCCTGAAGGCGTCCCGAAGGCACCTTCGCATTTAGACGCGGACTATGTGATAGATCTGACGCAGACATGACCATTTCGTTGACCTATTCCAGGAAATAGATGTAAAGTGGGACAAACAGGAATCCAACGGCTACCAGTACCCCCAACACAGCAGCCAGCGTGTACAGATACGGGGACAGGCGGCGGTTCATCATTCCCAGAGATTGCAGAGCACTCCAGACCCCATGCCGCATATGCATCCCAAGAAGAATCATCACCAGCGGATACCCGAAGGCATAAAGCGGCTCCTGAAACTTCTCCGTCATCAAACGGCGCAAATCACGCACGATCTCGCCTCCTTCCAGCGTTGCAATATAACCTTGGGCCTCGCCCGGACCGTACTTGAAAGAGTTTAAATGCAGGATCAGGAATCCGAGTAGGATGATCCCCGTAAAGATCATTGAGCGTGCACTGTATCCCGAGCGGCTAGGAGAGCCGGCACTTTTATAGAGCTTGTATCCAACTGGACGGGCTTTGCGGCGGCGCACCTGAATGGCAATCCCCACCACAGCATGCAGAAGAAAACAGAGTGCCAATAGAATCTCAATCGTGTAGAAGATCCATCCAAGGCTCAATAACTTATGGGCATAGGTATTGTACGCGTTGGGGTCGGAGGATAGATAGGTAAGGTTCCCAATCATGTGCGCGATTACAAACGCAACCAGACCAATTCCTGTTGCTCCGGTCAAGACCTTGCGGCCAATCGGGGACATGAGGGCACTCATCAACTTCATGGTGAACAACTTATCGCTTTGGAAGGGTGGATCGGAACATGAACCCTATACTCTCACGGTTGCAGATCAGTTGCCACTCTGAGAGTCAATACGGAGTCCCATGGGGCCCGTATACGCTGCCCGTGGCCGGATTAGTCGATTGTTCTCCCATTGTTCCATAAGGTGTGCCGACCAACCGGTAATACGCCCCATCACAAAGAGTGTCGTATAAAACTCTGGCTCAATCCCCAGGAGGTGATAGACGAGCCCGCTGTAGAAATCTACGTTTGCGTTGATCCCTTTTTCTTCTTCCATCACCCGGGTAAGGACAGAACAAAGGTTCACCCAGTACATGGCATCGCGCTCATGTCCCAATTCAGTGACCATTTGGCGCAAAACGTTTGCACGTGGATCCAGTGTCTTGTAAACACGATGTCCAAATCCCATGATGCGCTCTTTAGCAGCAAGTTTTCTGCGAACGAATTCGGCAGGATCTTCACCACTCTCGTGCAACGCAAGCAGCATGAGCATGACCCGTGTATTTGCACCCCCGTGCAGCGTCCCCTTGAGTGCTGCAACCCCGCCGGTGACGGCAGAATACATGTCACTGAGCGTAGCTCCGATAACACGTGCAGCAAAGGTTGAGGCATTCAACCCATGCTCCGCGTGCAGAACCAGAGCAGCATCCAGGGCTTCGATAGCACGAACTCCCGGCTCCTCGCCAGTAAGCATGTACAAGAAGTTTGCAGCGGTATTGCCGGTCGTCCGTGGGGGGATCGGAGGCTTCCCATGACGATGGCGCACCAGAGCGGCAATCAAAACCGGGATTTGTGCGGTCAAACGGAGCGCTTTACAATAATTGGCTTCTTCCGAACCATCATTTGCCTCAGGATCGTAATGCGAGAGCAGGGAAATGCCGGTCCGCAGTGCAGCCATTGCATCAAAGTCTGCAGGTAACCGGCCAAGCAGGTCCAGCACTACTTCCGGTACATGACGAAGGCTGACCAGCTGTTCATTCAGCGTGCTCCGTTCCACCTCTCCAGGAAGTTGGCCGTGCCAGAGGAGGTATGCCACATCTTCAAAGGTACTGTTCTCAGCGAGGTCTTCAATTGCATACCCTCGATAAACCAAAGTCCCTTTACGTCCATCAATGTGACAGATGGACGAGTTGAGTGCGATGACACCCTCAAGCCCTTTTACATGACGATCCTGGCCGGATGGAGGAATAATAGGTGAATTCATTTGGATAAAATTGAAAGCAGAGCAGGCCAGTAAATTTCGCAGTTTAACGTTTCAACTTCGATGATGTGCCTAAAATGGATCAATTAGCTGGCATTTTCGTAACGTAGCAAATTAATTACATCAAAACTTGATCACGGGCCGTTATGGTACGCGATCAATGCCAGCGCGCTACGATACCTTCTGCAGTCCGACCACAGTCTCCCTCGCTGGCAGGAACGACAAGATTCGTACCTCCGGGGGTCATGCTAAGCGCGTCCAAAATAGTCTTATATGTCAAAAGAAATCATTATTAACACCACGCCCAAGGAAACGAGAGTTGCAATCGTTGATAAAGGGAAGTTGGTAGAGTTTTACATAGAAAATCCAGATAACGAGCGAACCGTAGGAGACATTTTCCTGGGTTGTATTGATGCGCTCCGCTCGGGACTTCGGGCAGCTTTTGTGGATATTGGAGAGGATCAGCATGGGTTTTTGCATTTCTCTGATCTCACGGAAAATCTTGAGCAGCAGCTTGCTCTGGTGGAAGATTCGAAGCCTAAGGTCTCTAAAGTCATGGAGGCCGGGGCCTCAAAAAAGGCAAAAACGCCCCCTCAGAGTGGTCCACACCGGCGCCGCTGGGGGGACTCGAACTTGTTGAAACCCAAACAGAAGATTCTCGTCACGATTACCAAGGAGCCCTATCACAGTAAGAGCCCCCGGCTTTCCACGGACATCTCACTGGCTGGACGTTTTCTTGTGCTGATTCCGCTTGCGGAGTACAGTGCGGTCTCGCGGCGGATTGACAACAGAAAAGAGCGTCAACGTCTGCGCTCGATCATGAAAAGAGTCCGGCCATCCGGGTTTGGTCTGATTGCCCGGACCGTTGCCGAAGGAAGGGATGAAGAGGCGCTGGAATTGGATCTTCAGTTGCTCATCGATCGGTGGGGAAAAATCGAAAAAAAATTGCAGGGATCCCCGAAGGCGCCCATAAAATTGTACGAAGATGTGAATCTGGCCTCTTCCATCATCCGGGATTTATTCTCCGATGACTTTTCCCGCATTCTGGTGGATAATCATCGAATGTATCGGGCCATCCGCGGGTATATTCTGGCGGTCGCCCCCCATATGATTAATGCGGTCAAGCAACATAAGGGCCGCAAGTCGGTCTTCGCAGCGGCCGAGGTTGAGGATCAAATCAATGAGGTCTTTGATACGCAAGTCAGTCTTCCCTCCGGTGGATCGCTCATCATCGAGTCAACAGAAGCGATGCATGTGATCGATGTGAATTCCGGGCGAACACGTTCAAAACATGATCCAGAAGGATTTGCACTGCAGGTCAATCTCGAAGCCGTGGAGGTGATTGCACGTCAAATACGCCTGCGGGACTTGAGTGGCCTGATTGTGATTGATTTTATTGATCTGCGGCACGAGAAGAACCGGGAAAAAGTAGATCAGACGCTTGCGCAAGAGCTGCAGACTGATCGAGCACAGACGAATAACCTTCCAATGAGTGAATTGGGGATTGTTCAGATTTCTCGGGAGCGTCAGCGTGTCAGCGTAACGTCAACCCACCGGCTTGCACAAAAATCACGGATTCGCAGAACGCCCCCACCGGATCCAGAGGCCACCGAAAAAAGAATCGAGAAGTGGCTCGGCAAACATGATGGTGGCAGTCTGCATTTGCAGTTGCATCCGTTCACAGCTGCTTGGGTGAATCGTGGTTCATGGCGTCGTAGCAAAAAGGCACAATGGCAGCGTCAGTATAAGCACCGGATCACCGTTGTCGAAGCCGAAGAACTACGCCCGGACGAGTTCAGGTTTTTGGATGCCACAAGTGAACATGACATTACGGACCTAAGCCCCCGGATGGTTCGCATTAAAGCGCAATCCAAACAACCACCGCCCAAAAAGCCTAAAAGTGTCAAAAAGACTCAAAAGTCCAAACAGACAGACAAAAACCGCAATCAACGCAAGCCGCGTCGGAACAACAACGGCCAGGTATCCGGGAATCGTCGGTCCCCCCGAGGGAAAAAATCGACAACCAATGCATGAGAAAGTCCCCAGGCGTTCGCTGGTGCTCTTGCTTCTGATGCTGATTTCTACGGAGATCGCCGCGCAGAATTGGGCTTCCGAGCGCGGGACGCAGGGTGGAGAGCTCAGTATTGGAATGATTGACCATGCTTATGTGGGTTCGGAGGCCATCGGCGGGGACTATGATTACCAGGGGATCGGCCTGGGACTTTCTTATATCGGCAATCAGGTACGCGCTTCCCTGCTCTTTGGCCGCTCCAACGAGCCGCGCACCTTTCTTGATGTCTCCGCAGTGGGCTGGCTTGCCCCTTCGTTTACGAGAATCAAACGAGGGAATACGACATTCTCCGCCCCGATGGGGTTCTTGGCGGCGTGGCGCAGAACGACGGCAGAAAAAAACGTTGCCCCCCTCGGAGCAACAGCGATTCTGTTCGGTGCGGGGGGCGAATTGGTGCACTCCATGAATGATCGTGCACGGGCGCGACTTCGGGTAATTCCACTTGCTGGAATTACCGGGAGTCAGGTTTCGGATGCAGTCGGTTTCTCCTGGGCCGTAGATGCAGAGGCGCGTTTCTTTGTTGCGGAGGTTTTTTCACGTTTTGGTCTCACGATCGGGTATACCTTCCGCTACCAACTCTGGAATATCAATGGATCGAGAGCTTTTTCAGAGAGTATTGATGAGGTGTATGACTACGCTAGCCGTGTGCACACCCTGTCTGCAGGGGTGTGGTTTTGAACGATGATCAAGGATAAAGCCATTCTGCGGGCCATGGAGGACGCAGCCAGAAAATCCGGGTACACGATTCGATGGGATAAGGGCCAGTTTCACGGTGGATCCTGCACGCTGGATGGAAGCAAACTGATTGTTTTGAATCGGCATCATCCAACTGAAGTGCACCTTGGGGTTCTGGCACGCACGCTGAAGGATGTCCCGCTTCAGGAAATTTCCATACGCAAAGGGATGCGTAAGCACATAGAATCGATTATTCAAAAGTACTCATTTGAGTGAAGATGCATGCGCATTACGTTACTGGGCACCGGCACATCCGTAGGGATCCCCATGATTGGCTGCGATTGTGAGACATGTCAGTCGGCAGATCCGCGGGATAAGCGTCTGCGTACTGCATGTCATGTTCAGGCGGGAGATCTCAGTATTGTCATTGATACAGGGCCGGATTTCCGGGTGCAGATGCTGCGTGCACAGGTGCGCCGGGTTGATGCCGTGCTCTGGACGCATCACCACTTTGATCATGTGATGGGGCTGGATGATTTGCGGCCGTATTTTTTTGATTGCAAAATTCCCATCCCTTGTTTTGCACACCGGCAGAGCGTCGATGCCCTGCAACGTATCTTTCCCTATGTATGGGATAAAAACGGTGTGTATCCGGGGTCATTGGATCTGGAAATCGCACAGGACCCGTTCAAGATCAGGAGTCGGTATGGCAGCTTGGATTCAGTCCAGGTCACTCCGATTGAGGTCATGCATGGCAGAATGCACCTGAATGGGTATCGGCTCGGCAATTTTGCGTATCTGACGGATGTGAGTCATATTCCTGAAGCGGAGTATCACAAACTTCAAGATCTAGACTTGCTTGTACTGGATGCACTCCGGCCCCAGAAACATCCCCGCCACTTTTCAATTACTGAAGCTGTAGATATTGCCCGTAGAATCGGAGCAAAGCAAACCGTATTTATTCACATGTCCCATCAGGTCCTCCACGCACGGGAGAGTGCACAACTGCCGGAGATGATGCGGTTCGGGTATGACGGAATGACTCTTAATTCAAGTTGACCATGAAACATAAAATTCTTGTTCTGAACGGTCCAAACCTCAATCTTTTGGGAGAGCGGGAACCCGATCAATATGGAAAACTATCTCTGGAGCAGCTTGAAGCTGATTTGCAGAGTGAATTTCCAGATACGGATCTGTCGTTCTATCAGAGCAATCATGAAGGGGATCTGGTTGATCGCCTTCATCAAGGGCATCGCTCGGGTCTGAACGGGATTGTGTTCAATCCGGGAGCCTACACCCATACGTCGGTGGCCTTGCGGGATGCAGTGCGGGCAATCGAAACCCCGGTGATTGAGGTTCACCTCAGCAATATTTATTCCCGGGAAGCCTTTCGACATTTTTCTTATCTGGCACCGGTCTGTGTGGGACAAATCTCAGGCCTGGGCACCACGGGATACAGCCTGGCTGTTCGTTGGCTCAGGGCGAACGCTTAGGGGCGCCGGGCGACGATGGGCTCTCTGCGTCCACTCCCGAATGCTTTCGGGCGCAGTCGCAGAACCGGTGCGGCCTGCCGCCGCTTGAATTCGGTCTGGTCCACCTGGCGAGCGATTTGATGGACAAGGCCCTCGCCGTAATCCAGAAACTCGGCAGTTTCCTCCACACTCATTTGGTGTTCGATGTATTGTTTAAGGATCCTGTCCAGTATACCGTACGGTGGCAGGGAGTCCAAATCTTTCTGACCCGGTCTCAATTCGGCCGAGGGGGGCTTGCGCATTGTAGATGCGGGAATGATTCTTTTTGGCCTGTTCAACAATTTTGCCAATTCATATACCTCTGTTTTATAGAGGTCTCCCAGAACCGCAAGTCCGCCACTCATGTCGCCATACAGCGTCGCGTACCCCATCGCAAGCTCACTTTTATTTCCGGTGGCAAGGACCATTCCCCTATACTTGTTGGCAAAAGCCATGAGCAGGGTTCCCCGTATACGTGCCTGAATATTCTCTTCCGTCACATCATGATAATAATTTTCGAAAGGTTTGCGAAGAGCGTTGTTAAAACTATTCATCAGGCGTTGAATCGGGATCGTGACCAGCTTGATTCCAAGGTTCAAAGCCAGGCTTTTGGCATCGTCTTTCGACCCTTTGGAAGAGAAACTTGAGGGCATGGAAACACCGACGACCTGCTCTGGCCCCAATGCACGCACGGCAAGCGCAGCGGTCACTGCGGAGTCAATGCCTCCACTCAGACCAATAATCACCTCTCCTGGAATCCTGGTTTTGTTCATGTAATCCCGAATTCCCAAAGTCAAGGCTTCCCGCACCTGTTTTCTCGCAGGGATGGAGGCAATTTTTGATCTTGGCGCTTTATCTGTATCCCACTCCAGCAGTGCTTCCTCAAATGCCGGAGCTTCAAGCACCTTATCCCCCTGCATGACACAGCTTCGTCCATCAAAAATCAAGTCCGTATTTGCTCCAACCAGGTTCGTGAAGATATAGGGCCGTCCGTACTTTTGATGAACAGTCTCCATGAGTTCGTAACGCTCAAGATGTTTGTCAATGGCAAAGGGGGATGCGCAGAGGTTGATAAAAAGGTCCGGGGACTGTGCGGCCAATGCAGAAACGGGATCGTGTGGATAAGGCTTTAGATCCAGGTCGTACACATTCCACAGGTCCTCACAAATATGAACGCCCAGATTCAGTCCACGCCAGCGAAGGACGGTGGGAGGCGATCCTGGAGCGAAGTATCGCTGCTCATCAAATACATCATAGGTGGGCAGGAGCTGTTTATGGCAGACCCCAATACAATGACCATCTTCGTACAGGTATGCTGCATTGTGCAGAGGCTTTCCGTGTCCCGTATGATATGCCAACCCTCCGAGAAGCACTCCCAGGCCCCTAGGGAGCAATTTTGCCAGTCTCTGGCGTTCCTGATGTTCGCGGGCCACAAATTCCTTGGCCTCCAACAGGTCTATCGGAGGATACCCTGTGAGGGTCAGTTCGGGGAATACTGTCAGGTCAGCACCGCGGGCATGTGCTTTCTCGGAGTAGTGCAGTACCTTGTCTGAGTTTCCCCTCAGGTCTCCTACAATCGTATTTATTTGTGCCAAGGCCAGCTTCATATGGGATCCCTAATGCAAATTCCTGAGTAATACGATTAACCGCAATGCATTCTCCATTATAGTCCCATGAAAACGAAAACAAGCATCTATTTCTTTCTCGGTTTTTTTATCTGCACCCTGACTCAAGCACAGGATATTACTGCATTTACCAATGTGAATGTACTTCCCATGGATCGAGACCAAGTCCTAACTGCACATACGGTGGTGGTTGAGGGAGATCGGATTCAATCGGTTGGAGCGGACATTGAAGTCCCCAGTGGTGCCCATATTATTGATGGGACGGGGAAGTTCTTGATGCCCGGGCTCGCAGAAATGCACGGTCATGTACCGCGACCGGATCGGCATGCACAATATACCGAGGATGTTCTGTTCCTGTATGTAGCCAATGGAATCACTACGGTCCGGGGAATGCTTGGGGCGGAGGGACAATTGGCGCTTCGGCAGCGCGCCAACAGCAGTGAGTTGATTACACCGAACCTGTACCTGGCGGGGCCCAGCTTTAATGGCAGCTCGGTGAACTCACCGGAGCAGGCCGTTGCGATGGTTCGGTCGCAGGCGGCGGAAGGATGGGATCTGTTGAAAGTGCTCCCGGGCCTGACGAAAGATGAGTTTGATGCCATGGCAACCGCGGCGGCTGAAGAGGGGATTCGTTTTGGTGGGCATGTGCCTGCGGATGTGGGCCTGATCCATGCATTAAATATGAACCAGGAGACGTTTGATCATATCGATGGGTATGTTGAATATCTTCGTTCAGAGGATCGTCCAGAAGACGAAATGCTTGAGGAAGCCATTGCACTCACCAAAGAAAAAGGGGCCTGGATCGTGCCTACCATGGCGTTATGGGAAGTTCTACATGGGACGATCGATCTGGAGGATCTCCGTGCATACGACGAACTCAAGTATATGCCGCGCGCGGTGGTTGGTAACTGGTCCCGGGTGGTTGAAGGGCGGCAGCGCAATCCGGGGTATGACAGAGCTGCCGCCCTGGAGCTGATTCGCACCCGGATGCGGGTATTGCGTGCACTCCACGAGTCGGGGGTTCGAATTCTCATGGGGACGGACGCCCCCCAATTCTTCAGCGTACCGGGATTCTCTCTGCATCGTGAGCTTGAGCGTATGGTGGATACCGGCATGTCGAACTATGCGATTCTTGATTCAGGGACACGCGCTGTAGGGGAGTACTTTGCACATAAGGACGTCTTTGGCACAATCAGCGAGGGATCCCGGGCAGACCTGCTTCTGGTGGATGGAAATCCCCTGGACGATCTGGCTCATTTGAAGGAGCTGTCCGGGGTGATGGTTCGGGGGAACTGGCTCGGGCGCTCAGAGATCCAGACACGTCTGGAAAGTATTGAAGAATCATACAGCAAACCGAACCAGCCCTAATGCGGACGTTCACTCTCCTTGCAATCCTCCTGGGAGGCACGTCGATCGTGTCCCAGGCGCAGAATGGAGAGGATCTTTTAAATGCAGGACAATACAGCACCGCACGCGAAGCCTTCGCGGACAGCCTGTATGGCGTGAATATTGAAGGGTATTTCGAAACCTATCTGCAGACGGGTAGCTATGAGGCGGGGCTTCGCAGAGCACGGCAGCTACTGCGCAATTCCTCACAGCCGGAGTATGTGAACTATGCCATGGGCCGTCTGCACATGGCGCTGGGGAACTGGCGTGAAGCGGAGGACTCGTATATCACGGCCATTCAATCCAGAAATGACTATTGGCGTGCAGGGCTGGAATTGGCCAATCTTCACCGCCTTCGCGGAAATTCCCGTCAGGCAGAGCGTCTATATTCCATCATTAACAGTCGCTTAAGGCAAGGGGGATTCACTACGGCCAAAGGTTTTGCGGTCGGAGCGCAGGCGGCAAAGCAACTCGGCGCTTATCACGAGGCAAACGAGGCGTTCTCAACTGCGCTGAGACTGGATCCGGACAATGTTCAGATTTTGTTATGGCATGGGGATCTTTATCAGAGAACCTATGACGAAGCGTTTGCAAATGAGCGCTACAGCAAAGCTCTTTCCATTAACCCAAATCGCCCAGAAACGTACGTAAAGCTGGCTTCCGTCACAGGATCCTATGCCAGAAAAGAAGAATTGGCAAAACAGGCACTGCAGATCGCGGAGCAGTATGCACCGGCGTTGGCACTGATGGCCAGGTTACATCTACTGGATGGCGACTATACGGAGGCGGCATCTGTGGCTCGCGCGGCTTTGGATCAGGATCCCGGACATTTGGAGGCGTGGGCGCATTACGCCGCTGCACAGCATATGCAGGGTAACCATGAGGCAGTGGGCCAGGCTGAGATCGCTGTGAATCAGCGAACCAGCCAGCCAGCTGATTTCTACCGGGTGATGAGTGAAGATCTATCTCTGCGGTTCAGGTATCCTGATGCGGCCGCGTACGCACAAAAAGCAGTGGAGTCAAATCCGGAAAATGCGGCGGCAAACGCAACGTATGCAATCGCACTCATGCGTCTGGGAGAAGTCCAGCCCGCGCGTACCCATCTGGAGCGCAGCTATGCCAGCGACGGCTTCAATCTTTACGCATCCAACAGCTTGAGCCTATTGGATGAACTGGATCAATTCTCTACGCTCACCAGTGTGCACTTTACACTCCGAATTCATTCCAGCGAGGAGAAGGTGCTGGGGCCAATCATGTTGCGCGAAGCGGAACGGGCCTATGAAGCGTTGCAGGCTCATTACGGGTATCAGCCCTCAGGCCGGATCCTGTTGGAGGCATACAATGATGCCGACGACTTCGCGGTCCGCGTTGCAGGGGTTCCTCATGTCGGGCTGTTGGGAGTTTGCTTTGGGGATGTTGTGGCGATGAACACACCGGCGGCACAACCGGACATGCCGTACAACTGGGCACGCACACTTTGGCATGAGTTGGCGCATACGATGACGGTCGGCCTGAGTGATTACCGCGTGCCTAGATGGTTGACCGAGGGACTATCCGTCTATGAAGAGGTGCGTGCAAATCCGGCGTGGAGGCGTGATATGGAGATCCAGTTCTTCACCGCCTATGATCAGGATCGGCTCTATGAACTTGAAAATATTGATCGCGGGTTTACACGCCCGACGTTTCAGGGACAGGTTCTTTTGAGCTATTACCACGCGTACCGTGTGGTTGAATTCCTTTCAGTGGAGCACGGGTTTGATGCGCTGACAGGTCTTCTGAGCGCTTTGAGCCAGGGGCAGACGGAAGAGATGGCAATGCAAAGCGTATTTGGGAAATCGCGCAGGGAGCTGGACAAAGAATTCCGGGGACACCTGGAGCAGCAGCGTGCACGGCTTGCCCCGGTGCTCCGGGGATGGCCGGACATGCTAACCGAGGAACAGCACGGCGGCAATTTGGCCAGCTATTTGGCTCAGGCAGGTCAGGACTCATTTTATGGGCTCCTCACGAGCGCCGAAAAGGCCCTGGAGCAGGGAGAGCTGGAGGTTGCCGAATCCGCTTATCGAAAAGCATTGGATCTCTATTCAGACTATACCGGTCCGGGGAATCCATATGAAGGCCTGGCAGAAATTTATCGCCAGCGCAGCCAGACGGCGGAGCTTGCCCAGGTCTTGCGGGACTATCTTGGAATCCATCCATACGGAGAACAGCACGCGGTTGAGTTGGCAGAAATCCTCCTGCAGCAGGCAGACACCACCGGGGCGGTGCACTATTTAACCCGTTCACGCTACACAGCACCATATAATATGGAGGTCCTCGGGCAATTGGCACAGCTGCATGCGGATGCAGGCCAGCACGCACATGAGATAGAAAAGCGGCGGGCGATCCTGGCTCTGGAGCCGGTCAACCGTGCAGAGGCGCAATTCGCGCTTGCAATGAGTCTATACCATAACCGGCAGATGGCCGAAGCCAGGCGTGCGGTACTACAGTCCCTGGAAATTGCACCTGGGTACCGCGAGGCGCAAAAGCTGCTCCTGAAAATTGTAGACGATGCGAATGACTAGAGCGATTTGGCTCGTCGCGGCCGCTTTCTTATTGCCTGGAATCGTACAAGAAGCCGGAGCACAGGCGGATTACGGGTTTCGTTTCGTGCGGGTACGGTTTGAGACACCTGGGATGCAGCAGCGGGGATGGGGGCGTGGTGGAGGTCCCATGTGGGCGCATGATTATCCGGTCGCGGAGCAGAACTTTTACATCGCTCTCAAGCGGACGACCACGATTCATGTTGAGGAGCCCCACCTGGTGCTGGATCTGATGGATCCAGCCATCTTTGAACATCCGATCCTTTATCTGTGTGAACCGGGGTACTGGCATATGACAGACGAAGAAGTGGAGCAGTTGAGCGAGTATCTCAACCGAGGCGGTTTCCTCCTTTTTGATGATTTTCGAGGGGACTACGAGTGGTATAATCTCTATGAGCAGATGCAGCGCGTACTTCCGAACCGGGAACCGGTGGAGCTTCCTGCGACCCATCCGATATGGAACATCTACTTTGACATTGACCCGGTTGCCGCTCCTTCCCTGGTCAGTGGGTATTCCGGGACGTTTGAATATGACCGGTATATGGCCTACTTTGACGACAGTGGTCGTTTGGTTGCACTTGCAAATCACAACCAGGATATTGGTGACGGCTGGGAGTATCCCGATCGGGATTTTGAGAATGCCTCTACGGTCAGTTTTCAGATGGGCATCAATTTTGTGATGTACGCACTCACCCATTGAGGAACGGCTTGATTCGCATCGTGAAGAGGGCTGGATTAGCCACATTTTAGCTGGTGCTGAGTATCACGTCTGCACTTTAACCCCCATTGATTTTGGCAACTCCAGAGACGGAAAAACAAGCACTTGGGCGCCTTCGAGAAGGCAAGTCACAAATTATGTCGCAGATACGTCGACGCATTGTCGGTCAGGATGATGTGATTGAACAGGTTTTGATCGCACTTTTTGCGGGCGGTCACTGTCTACTGACAGGTGTTCCCGGCCTGGCAAAAACGCTGTTAATCCGGTCTCTTGGCGAGATGCTGGATTTGTCCTATAAGCGGATTCAGTTCACCCCGGACCTGATGCCGGCGGACATCACGGGGATGGACATGCTGGACGAGGACCGCACCACCGGTCGCAGAACCATTGAGTTTGTCAAGGGTCCTATTTTTGCCAACATCATTCTTGCGGACGAGATCAATCGCACCCCGCCCAAAACGCAGGCGGCCTTACTGGAAGCGATGCAGGAATACCAGGTTACTGCTGCGGGGGAGTGTTATTCACTGGACAAACCCTTCTTCGTACTTGCAACTCAAAACCCGATTGAGCTTGAGGGGACCTATCCGCTGCCGGAAGCGCAACTGGATCGGTTTATGTTCAATATCGTGATTGATTATTTATCTGCGGAGGATGAGTTGACCGTTGCTATGGAGACGACCAGTCGTGATCAGGAGCCGGTTGAGAAGGCCTTGTCCGGGGCGGATATTCTATCCTTTCAGCACGAGGTTCGCAATGTATTCGTTCCCCAAAACGTAGCGCAGTTTGCGGTGGATCTGGTCCGCAGTACGCGGCCAAAGGCGGAGGATGCTCTGGAGTTTGTTTCGAACTGGGTGAGTTGGGGTGCCGGCCTGCGGGCTACGCAGTACCTCCTGCTTGGAGGCAAGGTGCGGGCTGCATTACGCGGCCGCTACAATGTAGCCATTGAAGACATTCACGCGTTAGCCCATCCGGTCCTTCGCCACCGCGTATTGACGAATTTCTATGCAGAGAGTGAGGGAGTGACCGTGGAGTCGGTCATTGATCGTCTTCTATCTGAGGTACCCGAGCCCATGAGCGGCCTTTCGTAATGGGGCAGGAGTATTGCGGTTGTCTCTTGCAGTTACCACAGGCCGATATAGAGGGTTCTACCAAGCGAGCGAGCACTGAAGCTTATTTTGAGAAATGATACATCAAACTGTATTTCCCTGAACAGCTTAAGCACTCACTGGTCAATGTATCGCTCCGGTAACCAGAAAAATTCCTCAGTTGGGGAGCTTAAATCTGCAGCCTGCTTGTACCGTGGTGTCTATTTCCGTACTTTGTGGCTGATACCCCACCAGATGGGTTCAATCCCTGAGTTCTAAGCTCTGGGATGGTGTTTTATGTGGGCACATGGGAAATTGTCAGCACAGTGAGCAAATATGACGGGTGGATTTACAGATCTGTTTTTTTTTGGGGACATACTCAATCCCAAGGGAACTCGCGATCATTTCACGTGCTGCGCAGGTCGCTAATGATCGCGTCTTTGTACGCTCGATTCCGCGAGAACACTACTGCTTATTCAAGTGAATATCTGAATCGCACCCAATAAGGCAGTTGCGATCCCGATCACCCAGAGGAAGGTGCTGTGCTGGCGATTCATGGATTCAACAAGCATGTCCATCTTTGTATTCATGGATTCAGCAAGCATGTCCACCTTTGCATTTTGAGCTTCAATCTTAGTGATTACGTTTGACCCTGCCATGTTATATTGATTTTCTAAGAATTCGTGAGTCTCCTCGGGGGATAATGTCTTCCCCTCGCTCAGTTTACGCAACAGGACGAAGCTACGAATTGATTCAGGTCTCTGCTCTTCCATGTAAATTCGATAGATCTACGCGTACAAATATAATGTGTAAGGCACTCATGTTTTTTCTGATGTTTGATGTCCCTCTGCTTGGTTGGCACATCTCCGCTCAGTAACTACGGGTTCCCCACAGGCTCCACAGCCACCGGTGATCTCGCCGAACACCATTCCAGACGGAACAACTAAAGGTATTCAACAAAAACGCAAAAGTTCCCCATACCAATGTACAGTTCAGGCTATTATTTCTTAAACTAGGGTATCTTACTTTGCGTTAGGATAATTTTGTTGTGACCATCACAATGATTAGGCAGCTTTCTTTGAAGAAGTGCTGTGTGCCAAAAGAAGTAACGAAATAAGGTTTTCGATAATACCGGAGATAGCCTGCACCCTTGAGCCGGTAGGTTTTGTCAAAGCATAAGCCGGTTAATTTATTGAACATGGAAGCTCCTCTTTTTGACACAATGTCCACTGAGACGACCTTAACCAAGGATCGGCCCCGAGTTACTGATGAGCAATCAAAGGCTCAGGCTATTCGGAATCGAGTCAAAAAATATTTGGAGACTGCCTTGGTAGAAGATGACTCACCTGTGCTGGTACGTGATACCGATCGTGTGGACAATTATGGTGAAGTTTTCACGCCGAATTGGTTCGTTAAGCAGATGCTGGATTATCTGCCCGGCGATCCTGTTGCGGACTTGAGCAAGTCAACGCTTGATCCTTCCTGTGGGAATGGTCAGTTTCTGACCGAGGCATTGAGACGCAAATTGGTGATAGCTGCAAAGCTCTTCGCGGAATCGTTGGATCAGGAACAGTATGAATTTGACTGCATGCGGGCATTATCGAAACTGTATGGGATAGATATTAACGCCGATACCGCTAAGGAGGCGCGCGAGCGTATGGCGGCCATTGTTTTCAAGGCGTACGAGGCGGTGGTCGGCAGTGAGCCGGAGATCGATTTCAGTTGTGCAGCAAAATTTATTCTTCAAACGAATATCGTAGTTGGTGATTTTCTGGCTGAGAATTATTCTCTGGTGGAATGGATTCCGCACAGCGAACACTCATTTGAGCGAAAGGTCTGGCCTGTGGAGGTGATTTTTTCGAAAAACCGTCAGAAAGGGACACTCTTTGAAGAGATATTGGAACCGTCCAAAACCCTGCCTCCAGCGCACTGGAGTGCAATTACTGCTGGTAGCGAAAGTTGAAAAAGCACAGACCTGACATACTTGAGTGCCTCGCGAATTTATCCAGTGACGAGGTGTTTACGCCGCCCTCATTTGCCAAACAGATGTTGGATCGTTTGCCGGATCGGGTTTGGCGGGATCCGTCGCTTAAATGGCTTGATCCATGCACGAAGAGCGGTGTTTTTCTGTATCAGGTGGCACAGCGATTAATGGAAGGTCTAAAATCGGAGATCCCTGATTACAAAGACCGCCTTGAGCATATTTATCGGAATATGCTCTATGGTATTGCTATTTCAGACCTCACGGGGCTGATTGCGCGCCGTACCTTATACCAGTGCAAGGATGCCAGCCTAGAAACACACAGTATCATTAAGTTTGATAACCCAGAGGGCAATATTCGCTTTCCTACGGCAAAGTGCGAATGGAAGGCAGGGAGATGTATTCATTGCGGAGCGAGTGAGAAAAACGCCAAGGTTGCAGAGGGAAGAGAAGCGCACATTCACCCCTTCCTCCACATGGATTTGGGAGAAATATTTGGAGACGATAATATGCAGGTAAACGTAATTATAGGTAACCCCCCGTATCAGATGCAGGATGGTGGGGGTATGGGAAAGAGTGCTATCCCACTCTATAACCGATTTGTCGAAAAGGCGAAAGCGATTGAACCAGAGCTGCTGGCCTTTGTCATTCCTGCCCGCTGGTATGCGGGTGGTAAAGGGTTGGACGTCTTTCGACGGGGGATGTTATCGGATCCGCTAATCTCACTATTGGCAGATTATCCCCGTTCTGGCGATGTGTTTCCAGATGTTGATATCGCAGGAGGAGTTTGCTCATTTGTACGGGATAAGCATCACCAAGGAGATTGCTTGGTCATTCCGAACGGGAAAACAAAAGGGGCAACTCTTCGGAGGCTTGATGCACATGAAGTCTTTGTGCGGGATAGCAAAGACGTTGAGATACTCGAAAAAGTACAAAGAATATTGAAAAAGCACGGATGGGATTCTATGAGTTCCGTTGTGCGTCCCAGAAATTTCTATGGACTCCAGGCCCACAAATTACCATCTTCAGTATCCGACGAGTCACATTCTAAAGAGGCCATACTCTTAGTGACAAAAGACGGTGACAAGTACATCCCAAAAGATGCTATCACCAAGAACTCAGACACGATTGATCGTTGGAAGGTCATTGTCTCTAAAACAAGTTCTGAGCATGCGGGGGAGTCTGATAGGCAAGGGCTTCGTAATGTGATTAGTAAGCCACGAGTGATTCCTCCCGGCAGTGCACTTACAGAAACCTACCTCGTCGTTGACCTCTTCAGGCAGCACGAACCGGCGGGGCGGTTGTTGGATTATGTGAGGTCTAGATTTTTTCGATTTTTTTTGTATCTGAGAACTCCTACACACAATCTTTCTCGGCCTTGCTTTGAGTTTGTCCCGCTCCTTCCCATGGACCAGAATTGGACGGATGAGATCTTATATGATCTCTTTGAACTTGACAGGACCGACATAGAGCATATTGAAAGCAAGATTAAGCCCATCAACTGACATTTTCATCTGCAATTGAGACGTAGGCCTAACAATATTTTCAACTCAAGTGTATGGGATGGGTGTATGATTGCATCAAGCATGGCTGGGACCGCAATGCTTCACCTGGATCACAAGCCAAGAATAAATCCTTAACTATTTGGAATGGGCAGAGATAGTACAGACCAGTTGGAGGAGAAACGGATCCCGAAGATTTATGCATACACCTATGGTGAATATCGTGAGAAAACATGGGAGCGCCGCAGTGGTGGATGTGGATGGATGAAGGTGGGCTATACTACTAAAGATGTATATCAGCGCATCAGAGAACAAACAAGTTCCAGTGTTCCTGGTGAGATTACACTGTTGTGGGAAGAGGAGGCTATATCAGATAAGGGAGAGACTTTCAAAGATAGCAACGTACACAGGCAACTCATTGCTAATGGTGGGTATCGAGTACACAATGAATGGTTTGAGGTAACATTAGATGAGTTGAAAACTGCGATTGCTGGGGTCAAACAAGGTCGTAGAGTAACTGCACCGGAGAGTTTTGCAATGCGTCCAGAGCAGCAGGACGCAGTGGAGAAAACAGCGGCCTACTTCCGGGGCCAGGCGGAGGATAAAGCCAAACATTTTCTCTGGAATGCAAAAATGCGATTTGGAAAGGTTTTTACCTCCTACCAATTAGCCCTTGAAATGGGCTGGACGAAGCTGCTGATCCTCACCTATAAACCTGCCGTTGAGGATTCCTGGAGGAATGATTTGGAGCGCCATCAGGATTTTCAGGGATGGCAATTTATTGGCAAGGGAGAAGGTTTTGAAAGTATCAATGAATCGTCTCCGTATGCATGGCTGGTGTCCTTTCAGGATATCATGCAGCGTGATGCAACAGGGGAGATAAAAGAACGTCTGGAGGAAGTATATCTGGCTGATTGGGATTGCATAATAATTGACGAATATCATTTCGGTGCTTGGCGAGGTAATGCAAAAGAGCTTTATGATTCCGATGATTCTGACGAGGAAGCAGAGCTTATAGACGACTATGATCCAGTAACATCGTTGAGTGAGGGGATTTCACTTACCAGTAGGCATAAACTCTATCTATCAGGCACCCCATTTCGAGCCTTGGCGGAGGGAGAGTTCAGTGAAGATCAGATCTATAATTGGACCTATGCTGACGAACAGAACGCCAAGCAAACGTGGGAAGGAGAATACGGTGAGCTGAATCCGTACCAATCTTTGCCACAACTGAAGATGTTCACGTATAAGATCAGCGATGCAACCCGATCTTATGCGGAGGCTGCGTTCGACGATGAGTTCAGTCTGAACGGTTTCTTTGAAGCAAAAGTTCATGATCGAATCCCGAGATTCAGTAAGGAAAGCGAGGTGCAGAGGTGGCTGGATTGGCTTCATAAGCCGGTTGCGGTCACGGAACAGCAGAACAATCCAGGTCCTTATGCCGATCCTCAACTTCGCAGTTGCTTGCGTCATACGGTATGGCATCTTCCCGATGTAGCATCCTGTAGAGCGATGGAGAGGCTCCTGAAAGCGCCCCAAAACCCCTTTTACAGAGAGTTCAAAGTCGTATGTGCAGCAGGAAAAAAGGCTGGCATAGGGCTCAAGGCGTTGGAGCCTGTGCGAAAGGCAATCGGCGATGGTTCGCGGACAAAGACCATTACTTTAACGTGTGGCAAGTTATTGACGGGTGTTACCGTATCTGAATGGGGGGCGATTTTTATGCTTCGGGATACAAAGTCGGCCGAAACCTATTTTCAGGCTGCATTCCGGGTCCAGTCGCTTTGGACGCGTCCAATCGACAGTGATTCAAGCCAGAAAGAGATTGTCAAGCCAGTCGCGTATATATTTGATTTTGCACAGAACCGTGCGCTGGAGATGGTATACGGATTCTGTGCAACACAGGCCAACGCGAAGGGTGAGGGGAATGCAAGCTCCGAAGTACGTGAATTTCTAAATTTTCTCCCTATTCTCGCATACGATGATGGAAAATTGGTTAAACTAGACGCAGCAAATCTGATGGATATGGCAACCTCGGGTGTTGGCTCTGCTATGTTGGCGAGGAAGTGGCAGTCCCATCGCCTAGTCAACCTGAACCGGACTGTATTGGAGGGCATCCTCAACAACGAAGAACTTCTGCAGTCACTGGAGAACATGGAAGCTTTCCGTGCTCTGCGTAAGCACACATCGGAAATACTGATCGCAGAAAAGTCAATCAAAAAAGCTAGGGCGGAGGGCAAGTCGAAGTCCTCGGTCAGCAAAGAAAAAAGGGAAATGGCCAAACGCCGAAAAGAAATTCAAGACGCCCTTCTACAATTTCTCACCAGGGTGCCCATTTTTATGTACCTGACCGACCACAGAGAGGGGAGCCTGATTGAGGTAATTCGTAACATGGAGCCTGCTCTTTTCACGAAGGTCACAGGACTTCAGATCCGAGATTTTGATGCACTCTGTAAACTTGGTGTATTCAACACGCAGATATTGAATCAAGCAATTTATACCTTCAAACGACAGGAAGCATATAGTTTGACGGGTGAGAAGTCTCCTCATGGTCAAGAGCAAATGGGCGATGATTAGATGCGTAAAATGGCGCTTTCGTTGTTGGATCGGGATCCCCAGTGCGTACGAGTACAAGTCAAACTGATTTGCACCCCACTCTTTGGCTTTTCTGCTGAGCAATCTAATTTATTTCCAGATAGGTGTGCTAAAATACAAGCCGAGAATTTATCGCCTGATCACCAAAGCTGTAACCACTTACAATAAGCGTGTGTATTCTTCAGGATCCTGAAGAATTAATGATGCACATCCAATATCATGTGCCAACTCAATATGACTGGCTTGTTTATTGAATGTGCCAATGAGTAGACCGGGGTGACTATCATCTGTCTCTATCCATCACTGTTGAATAATCTTCCGTTTCCATTGGTTTGGAATATTCAGGGGCCAATGCCGACATCAGCAAGGTCGAATCTTTGGAATCATAAGCGATTATCGGATTTTTACCGTAGGTGAACGCAAGAGTTTTTGACGAGATCATATGTTGTCAAGTAAACGCATACTGCTTTCGCGTGCGGCTTTCCGGTCAAATGTCACCGTTTCCTGAGCCCCCGCCAACTTGGCCGTTTCAGCGATCAACGCGTCGGTAAATTCAATCAAGGTTCCACCACGATAGATACAAGGCCAGATAACATGCTTCAATGTTTTCCAAGACGAGTTCACGCGAGAGAATCAACTCTTCAATCACATCAGCAACTTCTTCACGGCCCAATTCATATGAGGTGGACAAGACCCAACTTGTCTCGGCCAAGACAACCGAACTAACAAATCCTGAATCATTCTTAGTCCATCCATGAATTTAGATGCAATAGCACTTTGAACCCCATCATCCTTGACGAGGTAGCGCACCAATACATTTGTATCAAGACCAATCATTGTCTGTTGCACCCTTAGCAATCGCTTGATCCATTTCCTCAAGTGAGGCAGATTTTTGATTTGGGCGCTGCAATATACCATCCAATGCCTTGACCGAATGGGTCCTAGGGAGCACCGCATAATTACCATTTTCCATCTCAATAAAACTTACGTGGTCACCGGGTCTGAGCCCCAAGGCGATCACAATTTCTATGGGCAGGATCACCTGACCATTTGATGAGACAGTTGCTGTGATCATGGTTCTACCTAACTTTTGTTGATAGTGACAGAATTTTTATGAGATCAAATCTGAAATATTCAATAGCAGGTCTGGTATAAGATATCCAATAAATGAGTACAGCAAAAGGGCAAGTGTCTGACGACAATTCTTTTTCAAACGAGTGTCGCTGGACATCCTTTATACAGAGAATAGAGCAGCTTGTGGCGTTGCATCGGGCATTCGGTAAAACTGGTGGACGCCCGCGGTAGAATCGAAACGAAATGGTACCTCGTCAAATGTCTCGATATGGTTTACGAGTTCAAAGGTTTGCTCCTCACTCAATAGAAAGATTTGCCCGGGACTCGCCGGTCGCGTCAGAACATCCTGAGTAGACAGGGTTTCTAGTCCACAGAAATTTCGGTCCCAGTAGTCAAGAACTGAGTAGGCGAAAATTTCTGGGGGAAGACCACGGGGCTGGCCCTCACGTAGATAAACCATCCCTCCGTTCTCATAACGCTTCGCGGGTATCATTCGAGTACCTCCCAATGTCCCGCCCTGTCCGAGCCAACACGACGGATGACTCCAGACGCCTTCAGGTTTTGTAGATGGTACTTTACGCCGTATGGAGATAGGCCGACCCGTTGGGCAAGCGCCGCCTGGGTCAGCCCGGGTTCGGCTTGGAGACAATCCACGATCCGGTCGCGGGCAGTTTTCTGGGCAGTTTTCTGGGTAGTCTTCTGGGTAGTCTTCCCCCGCGCTGCGTCGTCGGCCTGATAGGTTTCCGAGAACGAGAATCGTATCCACAGGCCATCCCCGCTCGCGTCTAGCCGCCACGTCGTCGGCGGGTTCCCCGCATCGCGGCAAATGTCCACGATCCGGCGGATGCCGCGCCCCCACGCCTCAATCATTCCGGCCCGGAAGAAAGCATAGGCGATGCGCGGGTTGTGTGGGCGCGAAGACATCTCCTCGGCAAGCAGTTCCGCCGTCCATTCGGGGTTCAGGTGGGCCGCGTTCCAGATCGTTATCCGGTCGTCTCGGACTCGAATCTGGATCGTTGTAGGGCTCGCGTAGTCGCGGTGGATGACAGCGTTGATTACAGCTTCCCGCATCGCCTCGCGCGGCACGGGGAAGGTTTCGACCCGATAGACGCCGTCATAGGAGACGAGGCCGCGGGTGTATTTCGTGTACAGCAGGTCCATGGTCCGGTCCACCTGCGCGAACAGGCAGCCCTCAATCTCGTCCTGAAACAACAGTTCCGACCCTCGAAAGTAGCCGATCTTAACATACGCGTCCGGCACGAGCCGTGTAGGCGACGGATGGAAGAGAAGCGCGGCAGCCCTCTTCAGGTGCTCCCCGTCCCGCAGGCTCAGGTTCTCGACAAGGCTCTCAATGGGCTCGCCAAGGACCTCGGCCGGAAGCCGTCCGCTGCCGACGGCTCTGCGACGAAATGCATCGACCACGCGGGCGTCCAGCTCCTTCAGCCCGACGCCCGGTAGCGCCATGTCATCCCATGTCCTCCCGTATCTCGTCAGCAAGAAGCGGCTCAGCGCAGCCCCCCTCAGTACCTGCTTGGTGCTGCCGCTCCGGTAGTGGAACTCTCCCTTGTAGCTGATCGGGTTCGGATGCGGCTTGACCGCGACTTCAAGGTACTCGCGGCCGGACTCCGACCTCAGGTTCACATCCACGACGATGCCGAGTAGCGACTGCGCCTTGCCGGGGATCTCTTCGAGCAGCCGGAGTACTCCTTCCAACCCGACGACGTTTCCGCTGTCGTCTTTGCCGATCTCCAGCACGCCGCCCTGCGCGTTGGCGAACCCACAGATCCATTTCAGATACTCGTCCCGCCAAGACCGTTTCTACTCGACGTTCTGGGTCTCAGGCATCATCGGCATAGTACTTACCACACAAGGACTCTATCTCATTGGCAATCACCGTTAACATGACTTCAAGATGTACACGATCGGCACGCTTGCGGACATCTTCCAGCGGGTCATGCTGTTGAAGAATATTGATTAAATCCATGGCCGGGATTTCGAGGCAGATACGATGAAAAATTGAAAAGATGAGTAATGGTGCGGCTGCTCCCGATGGGTCGCCTGTTCGTGAGTCCCGTTCCGCCAAGCTTTGAAGCACATAGAGGTCGCTACGGTCGGGGTGCAGGGGGCATATTCAAGGAGCTTTCCCAACTCGTCGATGATCAGTAGAAGCCCTCCGCTGGTTGCAGTATGTACCGCTGCCGCTGTTCGCTGATATAGATCAACAACGATTTCATCGCTGATATCTGAAGATGCAATCGCTTTTGCTTCTTGAAGGATACCTCTAAGTTCATCACGGCAATCTTTTAGCTTTTTGCGGGGTTTTCCCTGATGCCGAGCGAGAGATGCAAGGAAGGCATCGGTCCCATGAATCAATCCACGTAGCAGAGCCAAGCTAAGTGGTTCGCGCGATCCAACCACCAACACAGGACAATAAACACCGGTATTCGCGCACTCTATCTTGTATGTTAGGGCAGGATCAGTGTCGGTTAGTTTGTTAAGCGCGTTGGCATTCTTCTGGAGCAAATGAGCCAGGAACAACGCAAAGGAGCTTTTCCACTGCCATAGGGGCCTATGATCGACCATGCGCGTCCGGTCACCTGCCCAGCGGTAATCGTTTCAATCACTCGCTTGATTAGCTCACGAGCTTTCGACGTAACGATATAATTATCCAAGTCCTGATCACTGTAAAAGTCACGGACCAAGTTGGTGCTTCGCTGAAACGAGCCTCGGACAGATACGGCCATGGGTTCAATCAGGTTACTGTAGGCAGGCTATTAGAGTAGTAGTGTTCCAGCATTGCTTGTGGCGCTGCATTGGGCATTCGGTAAAACTGGTGGACGCCTGCGGTAGAATCGAAACGAAATGGTACCTCGTCAAAGGTCTCGATATGGTTTACGAGCTCAAAGGCTTGCTCCTCACTCAATAGAAAGATTTGCCCGGGACTCGCCGGTCGCGTCAGAACGTCTTGGGTAGACAGGGTTTCTTGTCCACAGAAATTTCGGTCCCAGTAGTCAAGAACTGAGTAGGCGAAAATTTCTGGGGGAAGACCACGAGGCTGGCCCTCACGTAGATAAACCATCCCTCCGTTCTCATAAAGCAACCCCAAAGAAGTCAAGGGGAAAGCCACAATATTCTCTAAGTGAGAATCCGCGAGTCGCGGAGCGATATAAGTATTGAGGAAACATCGGAAGTCCCGACGCAGCGTTGCGTCTGAAGGCATAGTCCCCTCCCGGTCATCGATCCATCTCTTCAGTATCAACTGAAGATTACGAAGCTCAAGTGCACTGCCATGCCAATGGCCAAAGATAAAATGCCACAGAGTGGAGCGGTGGGGTGAGCGGCATAACAACCAATGCAGCAGCCATAGTGTCGCATTATCTTCGCAGTACGGATCTACACCTTTTTCTCCTAACAAATATGCTCCGAACTCTGAAACACAGAAGGTATTCCGCTCCTTAGAATCAGCATCAGGTTTGATGACTTCTGTTGCAAGTCCCCAATGTCGGATAGAGCGTACCATGTTCTTGCCAACCCCAAACTCAACGATAGCAGTATCCGAGTGGAAGATCGTGCCTTGCTTACCAACGGCATGCACAGCTTTGTTTAACCAGTTTAGTCGCAGTGGGAATGTTTCGTGACCAGAAAACGAATATTTCGAGGCCATGCTTAATGAGTGACTACTTTATGAGGTATAAAAGAACCTCATGCTGTATATCTGTTCTTGTTTATACTTCTACTCGTTCGCCTTGGGATGGGGTTAAGATACGGGCTTCAGGACAATGCTCACGAAGATTTTTCTTCAGCCAACGCTTGGCCTCGGTCTCCCCATGCACCAGGATGATCGTTTTGGGCTGGAGCTCTGCGGCAAGCGCTGTGAGCTCTCTGCGGTGGGCATGCCCGCTGAAACGGAAACGATCCACCTCGCACCCGATCTGCTGCATTCCGCGATCAGGGCTAAGCAGCATCCCCTCCGCTCCACTCTGTGCTGCATGAAGCAGTTTCCCTGCAGGCAGATCTTCTTTGCTGAATCCAACAAAAAAGATGGCATGCTTCTCATTTTCAAGAAGCTCTACGGCAACCTGGTGCGACAGCGTACGCTCAATCATCATCCCGCTGGTCAGGACATGGATCCCAGGTTGATTTAGGATTCTATTCCGAGCTTTGCGCGCTCGTGGAAATCGCTTCTGATCAACGGAATAGACCTCGAAATCGGGATCAATTCGAGGGGTAGACAAGCGGTAATCATCATAGATCCGTGAAACCTCCCGCAGTCCTCCCGCCGTATAGACAGGAGTCTCTGGATCAATCAGGTTTTGCATCTTGAAGTGCCCAAGCAAGGCAAGGATCTCTTGGGCACGCCCTAACATAAATACCGGCAGGAGTACGGTTCCTCCCCGATCCAGAACGGACGCAAGCCGCTGAGCAAACCGGATCTCTTCCTCGGGGCGGGTCACGGTTTCAGCAACCGGATCCGCACCAAGCGTAGACTCCATGATGAGTACATCAATCGGCGCGGAGGGATGCTTCGCTCCAGGAATCATCGTCTGTGCCTCCGAGCGGGTGTCGCTGGTGTAATAGATCCGACGATGATCGGGGGTAGAGAGTAGTACACCCGCAGATCCCAGCAAATGTCCAGAGTAGTGGAGCTTGGCTCGCAGATGCTCCGATCCCAGATCAATCCATCGATCGTAGTCGTGGGCACAAAGCACATCAAATACATCATCCAGGTCCTCTTCGTCAAACAACGCACGGAACGGGGAGGAGCCCTCATCAAACTTGCGTCTCTGGAGCCTGGCGGATGCGTACAGCATGAAGGTGGTTAAAGTCCGTGTGGCAGGCGTCAGGTGTAGCCAGGCCCTGGGCCATTTTGCATTCAAGTTCGGGATGCTGCCAATATGATCATGATGCGCATGGGTGATGAACACATGATCCACATTGTGACGTGCAATAGGAGAAAAATCCGGCAGTGAGGCAGGACCTTCTTCATTCGGATCAGCACCGGCATCCAGAACAATCCCGCTGCCGTTCACTCCAAGGTAATGGCAGCTTGCGCCGATATCGTTGGCTCTGCCGAGCGAAATAAAATCCATACGTGAGGCTCAGTCGGACTGGCGCTGCTTAAAAGTCTCCCAGTCGTTCATGAACTTGGCAAGACCAATATCGGTGAGTGGGTGCACAAGGAGTTTTTTGATCACGCCAAGCGGCATGGTCGCCACATGGGCACCCAGGAGTGCAGATTGCACAACATGCATCGGATGACGGATCGAAGCAGCAAGCACCTCGGTGGGATACCCGAAAATGTTATAGAGATCAATGATTTCCTGCAAGAGGATCATGCCGTCGGAGGAAATGTCATCCAGACGCCCGAGGAAAGGGCTGATGTATGTGGCGCCTGCTTTCGCGGCCAATAGCGCCTGGGTTGGAGAAAAGCAGAGGGTACAGTTGGACCGGATTCCCTCCTGCGCAAGTGCATTGATGGCCTTGATCCCATCCAGAATCAGGGGAACCTTGACCACTACATTGTCACGGATTGCCGCAAGCGTCCGCCCCTGTTCCATGATCCCGTCAAAATCAACAGCAGTAACCTCAGCAGACACATCTCCCGGAACCATGTCACAAATTTTTGCAATGTGCTCATGAAAGTCCAGGGACTTCCCCGCGCGTTCCGCCGCCACTTTCATGAGGGAGGGGTTCGTAGTCACCCCATCCAGGACTCCCATTTCTCCAGCCTCCTGAATTTCGGCTAGATCTGCAGTATCAATAAAGAATTTCATTGGACCAAAATTTCTTATGCGTGTGATACCCCTGGCTGCTGAGTTTGATCGGTTACTTTGATGACAATCAGGGTACGATCATCGCTGAGCATTTCAACGGGGCCGGTGAATTGTTGAATGTCGCTTTGAATTAACTCCGTAAGGGCATCTACCGAGCAGTTGCGGTTGGTCAAAGCCAAGTCCAACAGGCGCTTCTCGGTATATTCATCCATGGCTTTTCCCATGGCTTCCGTTACTCCATCGGTATACATGATGATCAAGTCTCCTGGTGCAAGGGTAATATAACCCGCTTCGTAGGATGTATTCGGGATGATGCCCAGAAGTGGGCCCCCATCAGAGAGACGTTCGACCTGTCCATTTGCCCGAATCAATAAAGGGGGCTCATGCCCGGCATTCACAAATGCAAGAGATTTGTCTGGGTAATACACCGCTGCAAAAGCAGTAATGAATTTATCCGGGTCTGTGTTTTCGTACAGCATGCGATTGGTATGCTCAATGGCTTCCTGAAGCGTCAGGTCCATTGGGAGCATCACATGCGTGCATGCATGAATGCTGGACATCAAGAGCGCTGCGGGTACGCCTTTGCCGGTCACATCCGCAATCATGAAGAGGGTTCGGTTTTTGTTCAGGGGGGCTACATCAAAATAGTCTCCCCCGACTTCACGGCTTGATAGCGCGAGGGTGGAAATTTCAATCCCGGGTACTTCAGGAATTTTATCAGGTAGAAGGCGGCGTTGGATCGTGCGAGCCATTCGAAGCTCCTCCTCCAGTTGCTGTTTGGCGATCCGTTCTTCAATCAACTCAACATTCTGGATTGCGGTGACTGCTAGGCTGCCGAGGGCATAGAGGAATTCAATATCCTTGCGGTCATAGGGGGAGTCATTCATCTTTGCTCCAAGGCAAAGGACACCGTGGACAGCTCCCTGTTGCTGGATGGGCAGTGCAATGGCAATCCCATTTTGGTCCAGGTGATCTTCCGGTTTTGCGCGGACGAGATCCTGAATGCCGTCCAGAAACTCCGTAGCAAGGCCCTTCGTCGTGATCTGCTTTCCTGATACAAGCTTGAAGGTGCCGTCCGGCCGTCTTAGGTAAAACAAGTGGCCATGTACCACCATATGCCCCATGAGGGCGAACGAGAAAATTTTCAGCACATGCGAACGATCAACCGTCGCATTGAACTCTTTCGATAACTCGAAGAGGGTATTGAGCTGCTGCACGGTGCTGTCCAAATCCAGATTGGTCCTGCGCAATTCTTCCAGGATCAGCGAATTGCGAACGGCCGTTGAGGCCATATTGACCAGCGATTGCACAAACTGGAGTTCCTCTTCCTGAAAGGATGCTCCTGTAATCTTACTGCCAAGTGCAATAGCACCGATATCAGATTGATCATCCCGCACGGGCAGGAGCAGCCGAATTCCAAGAGAATGAAGCAGCGCAGGCAAATCCTCTCCTGCAATCAGGGTTTCCGAGATCAATAGCGGTAACTCAAGGCGGGACCCTTCTTCAACGGCAGGGACCCCCTTGACCACAATCACACGCCAGTTCTGTTTCTCAGGATCGTACAGAAGCGCGATGCCCCGGGGAACCAGGAGCTTTCCCATGGCAGTCAAAAGCAGATTGCTCAGCACCGAATAGAGTTCCAGAGAGCTGGTCAGCACTTGGCTGGTCTGGAATAGTGCCTGCAAATCATGCCGCTGCACCTGCTCCGCCCTTGGGACCACTTCCTGCATTCACTCCCCTATCAAAGATCAAGCGACTCGCCCGGCTTTAATACCCGGGTGTCGCGTCCGATCTCATTCATGAGTTCCTGCCACTTTTCTGTATCTGCTTTGATTGGTGGGAATGTATCAAAATGGATGGGGATGGTGAGTTTGGGTTCAACTAAACGCGCTGCTTGCGTTGCACCAGCGATCCCCATCGTAAATACATCACCGATGGGAAGCAGGGCGAGATCAATCGTTTGTTGACTGCCAATCCAGACCATTTCCTGGAATGGGGATGTATCCCCTGCATTGTAGACACAAAGGTCTTCTGCATGAAGAAGGTATCCGTTCGGGTTCCCGCCGTAGGTTCCGTCCGGGAAGGAGGAGGAATGCCGCGCATGCGTTTGGGTTAAGCCCCCCCATTCAAACCTGAATGACCCACCAGTATTCATGGGTTGCACCTTTGCATGTCCATTTTTTATGACGTACTCGGTGATTTCGTAGTTCGCGACAACTAGTGCATCACATCGTTTTGCGATCTCCATGGTGTCTCCCCAGTGATCCGCGTGTGCGTGCGTCAGAATAATGGCATCCGCCGATAGAGCATCAACGGTGGTCACCGCTTCTGCCAGGGGATTTCCAGTAATGAACGGGTCAAACAGGAGGGTTGCGCCGCCGGTTTTCATCTGCACGACCGAGTGCCCGAAGTAGGTGAGTTGCATCGCCGCTATTTGGTTAATAAAATTTGTCGTGTGTGTACCGCCCCGTCCAACCCCTGAAGACGCGCGAAGTAGGTTCCGCTCGGCAACTCATTTCCGTCCCAGATTGCTTCAAACTCACCGATCTCATGATGTTGATCAACCAGAACCGTGACGACATGACCAGAAAGATTGATAATGGAGAGTCGCAGATGCTGTGACTCGCGCACTTCATAGGTGATGGAGGTTCGAGGGTTGAACGGATTGGGATAGTTTCCCAGAATTTCAATGGCGGAAGGGGTGGTTTTTGCGCCTAGCCCCAGCTTAATGGTTCCGATGACCTGAGGCGTGTGCTCTTGGACCTCTTGAACCAGTCGGTAGAAAACGACACGGTCCGGTGCCTTCAGATCTGTATAAGACCAGTGGGTCCCCTCAAAGGAGCGGTTGATGCGAGCCAGTTCTTCGAACGTGAGGCCATCTTCAGAGCGTTCGACTAGAAATGCTTCCGAACTTGGATCTTCATTTTCCCAGGTGAGCATGACTCCCTGATCAAAAACGATCCCGCTAAACCCGCGAATGGGAGGGTTAAAGATAGGACCGCCCGGAGCGCGATACGCGATCGCATCACGTTCGTCAAAGTAGCGAAAGCTCCTGGCAGATTCAAAGTCAAGCACGAGCACTCCTTCTGCAGTGGGTGTTTGTCGCATCGTGGAACGGATCTGGGTTGCCGTGCGCACCAGGGGCCACACGGACAGGTCGTCTATCTCACCTGCAAAGCGGCTCTCTTCCGAATGGACATGCCCACCCAGGGCGAGCGGCTGTGTTCCGCCCAAGTGAGTACCAGCGGGATCAAAAAGTGAGTCGGCGATCTGGCCGTCCAAGAAAAATTTTGTCCAGTAGGTTTCGGCATCATGAACCAACGCAACATGATGCCAGTTGCCATCAGCCACGGGAGATTCAGTGGCCAGGGTGACGTGATGTCCAGCCGTATTACGATAGTATCGCATTCGCCCTCTAGAGTCAATCACAAGCTCTATCGGGTAGAGGCTCATTTGTGAGCCGTCCCATGCGGATAGTACGACGGCATTTAGTGTAGCAGTTCGTATCCATAACTCCAGGGTATGACTGTCATGCAGGGTTTCCAGCCACTGTGGCTGAATATGCAGAGGGCGCGCGTTTTTCTCCAGAGCCAGGGCGGATCCAGATTCATTGCTAAGCAGGGGGCGCAGTTCCCCACGACGCACCGTTGCTTCGTCCTCCACATAGCTTGTGCCGACCTTTACAGCGGAAGCTACGGAGATTCTGTAATTGTGGGATACGCTGCTTCGGTCCGTGAGTATCTGAAGGACAAGATCATAGGTCCCGCGCATCGGCTTGGTAGAGGACAATCGAATTCGTCCTCCCGAAAGCTCCACTGCTTCAAGCTCTACGTAGCGGTAGGACTGGCGAACAGCAGTTGCAGTGGTCAATTCCCAATCCGCAGGCAGTGAGACCACAAATCCTTCATCCAAAGGAACTCCATTCCACTGAGTGAATAGATTGATTGTTGTTCCAGGCTCATAGGTGGCTGGAAACCATGTATCACGTTCCTGCGCACAGTACCCGTCTACCTGGGGAAGTATCCAGACAAGCGACAGCAAGGCGCACATACATCGGAGCATGCTCTCAGGCGGCAAACACTTAAACGTTCCCGATTTATTTTACCGGGAACGGCTAAGATAAGAAGGAAATGAACTTTCTGCAGCGGGGCCTATTCCCAGCTGGCAGCGTTCAGCAGAGTTATGTCCGGGATATCCGATCCGATGTAATCATCGGAGTCTGGGTCCTGGAGTAGATAAATAGCAACCCTTCCAGTGTCATTGAGGGTGTACTTAAAGGCACTTCCGGTACGGGGTGAGTAGATTAGAGAGTCCAGCGCGATTTCTGAATCAAAAACGTTTAGGATATCGGCGGAAACCAGAGAGTCCGAATGGAGCCATAAAACGAGCGAATCCAGGGATGACGGGAAACGATCTTCTCCGCGCTCATGGTGCGTCAAACCCGTTCGGACATGGATCATCTGCTGACGCGTCAATTCGGTCAGGGCCTGGTCGCGCTCAATTGCATCCCATGGCTCTGTAATTGAGCGATATAGCCATATCGATAGAACCACGATTAGAACGGCCATCAAGGCCTGTATAGCAATCTTAACGTTGTGATTGACCATTATCACAGGGTAGCTGTTTAATAATACTAATTTAATACGAAGCTATGAAACGAGGCAGTCACAGCAAACCGCGTGTAACTCCCCGCCGTGTATTTAGTTGAGTTGTGTGCTTTGCAAGCAACATCAACCAGTAATCGGAAGGTAACCATCATGTGCCTTCTTTGTTTTAATATAAGTTAATAGCCTGATAGATCATTGCCAAATCTACTCATCAACATTGATCACGTTGCAACGCTGCGCAATGCTCGCCGTGAAGCATTTCCAGATCCTGTGAAAGCAGCACATCTGTGTGAAGCGTCCGGTGCAGACGGGATTGTCTTTCATTTGCGGGAAGATCGGCGACACATCAATGATCACGATGTAGCCCGGCTTAAACAGGCTGTACGGGGGAAGCTGGATTTCGAGCTTTCAACAAACGAGGAGATCGTTGAGATCTGCTGCAGGACATGTCCAGATTTGGCTACACTTGTGCCGGAGCGCCGCGAAGAGATCACTACGGAGGGAGGGCTGGATGTGGTCCGTCGTCAGGCCGATCTGACGGTTACCGTGGATCGCTTGAAGAAAGCGGGGATTGGAGAGGTTGCATTGTTTGTTGATCCCGACGCAGATCAGATTCGGGCTGTGCGAGACACAGGTGCCTCCACGATTGAACTGCATACGGGTGATTTCGCCAACGCACCGGCAGGTGCGGATCAGTTGCATGAGGTAAGCCGCATCGCGAAGGCGGCAGAATTTGCACATGAATGTGGGCTCATCATCCATGCGGGCCACGGTCTGGACTATGAGAACTACCGCCTGTTCTCACGCTCGGTGCCGCATGTTTGTGAAGTATCTATCGGCTTTTCCGTCATTGCCCAGGCAATCTTTACGGGGCTTGGGGCCGCCGTGACGGAAATGGCCCGGCTGGTCAAGGAGCAGGATGCATCCTGAAAACTTCAAGAGCGGCTATGTTGCCCTGATTGGGAAACCCAACGTCGGCAAGAGTACTCTGTTGAATGCCCTCATGGGGCAGAAACTCTCCATTGTTACTCCCAAAGCCCAGACGACTCGCCATCGGGTACTGGGGATCCTGACAGAAGAGAGCATCCAAATCATTTTTCTGGATACCCCGGGGATCATGCGCCCCAATACCAGTCTTGATCAGGCCATGATGCGGAAAGTGCGTGATTCGGTAGGGGATGCAGATCTAATCATCTTTATGGTGGATGCCCGTGCGGATGAGCCGGATTTGCGGGGATTGAAGACGATCTTGGATCGACCCGCCATCCTAGCGCTGAACAAAACAGACCTGGTGAGGCAGGACCGGCTGCTTCCCCTAGTTGATGCATACACCAATCTGCACTCTTTTAAGGCAGTCGTCCCGATCAGTGCGCTGAAGGAAACCAACCTCGATGCTCTCATGGAGGAGATCCGCAACTGTCTCCCATCAGGTCCGGCTCTTTATCCGGCCGAAATGATCAGTGAGCATCCCGAACGGTTTTTTGTTGCGGAGATCATCCGGGAGAAGGTTTTTGAACAATTCCACCAGGAGATCCCGTATTCGTCTACCGTAATCATTTCCAACTTCGTGGAGCGTGATCAGGCAAAGGACCTGATTGAAGCAGATATTATCGTAGAACGCCCGAGTCAAAAGGGGATTCTCATTGGCGCAAAAGCTCGTGCACTCAAGGCGGTCGGGGTCAAGGCACGCCGGGATATTGAGCAGTTTTTAGCGCGGGATGTATACCTGAAGCTCTTTGTTCGTGTCCGAAAGGATTGGCGCAATCAAAGCCAATTACTGCGATCGTTTGGCTACAAATAGCCAACACCAAGGCCATCGCGCACCGCCCGCACATACGGCAGGGGGATCTCTGTAATGGTATGCCTGTCGAAGGCGCGCCGCGGGGGGTAATTGCGACGGAGTTGGCGGAACGTCTCTGCAATGTGGTCCTGGGGTACGTGCAGGATTTTTCGCATGCGTGTATCGTCTGCACCGATGTCATATAACTGCTGCGCGAGCGCATCCAGCCAACTGGACTCAGGTTCCGGGTTGAGTGAAAGAGGATCCGGTAAATTTTCCTGGAGCAATTGTTCGTATTCCCAGGTTCCCTGAACCTGAAAATGCTGGGTGACTGCCTCATAGAGCACGATGGTTCCCTGTAGTTTTCCATCTACGGAGTGGCCGGCAATATGCGGAGTGGCTAGCGTAACCCTTTGCATTAATTCTGGATCAGGGACGGGCTCATTTTCCCATACATCAAGAACCGCAGCATCAATCTCTCCAGCTTTTAAGGCTCGTTTGAGCGCCTGGTTGTCAATCACGTTCCCTCTCGAAGTATTCAAAACCCATGCCCCTGGCTTCATGGACCGAAGTTCAGCATCCCCGATGAGGTGATAGGTTTCGGGGAATTTGGGTACATGCAAGGTGAGAATATCGGATCTGGTTAAGACGGTTTCTAGATCCACAAAGCCGGGATGCCCCGCCTTTGCAAGTGGCGGGTCATTTTTCAAAACCCGAAGGCCAAAAGAGGGAGCTCGTCTCCCAAGGCGTCCGCCAATGTTGCCACATCCAATGATCCCCAGTGTCAGTCCTGTGAGCGCGCGCATCTTCAGAGCGTGCAATCGCAGGAGTGCAGTCAGAACATACTCCACGACGGAATCTGCGTTCGATCCCGGTGCATGTACGAACGGAATTCCTCGCTCCTTTAGATATGATCGATCCACATGGTCAAACCCGGCGGTCGCCGATCCTACAAAGGCGACTTGGCTCTGTCTTAGAAGACCTTCATGAACCCGGGTTACACTTCTGACCAGAAGCACATCGGCCTGTGCACAGACCTCCGGTTTGATTGATTCAGCATCCAGCAAATGTACATTTCCAATAGAGGAAAACGCCTCCTTTACACGCGGAATATTTTCGTCTGCCACAATGGAAAGCATGTATCTTTTATTGCTAGAGTTACGTATTAGACGGCCCGAATGTGTAATTCTCGTACCCGGAAAATTTTTCCGCCTTGAGATTAATCAAATTATGCGTATAAGAAAAAAATATTACTGGAGCGGGCTCTTGGGGCTGTTTCTGGTATTGCTTATACCCGCTATGATCGTATTTGCACCTCCACTTGGAGGCAAATATCTGTCAGTCCAGTCACCCCCGGCCCTTTTTATACCCTCCTATGAGGAAACGTACGCTGCTTTCCAAAATCCATGGGGCATTGAGCCTGTCCATGTGGGCAATATTGATGGAGAGACTTTATGGCTGGCACGTGCAATGTTTTCGGAGAGTAAAAGACATGATGAGCAGGAGTTAATTGGTTGGACAGTCCGAAACCGAGTTGAAGCGAAGCATCGTGGATGTACTTCTTATCAGGAGTGCATACTGGATCCGTTTCAATTCAGTGCCTTTCTACCGGGGCGGTCGATGCAGAGTTATTATACCAGCTTATCGGAGACTTCGGAAGTAGCGGGTTGGCAAAGAACGTTGGCACTGGCTCATTATATTCGCCATGCCGACAAGCGACTCCGCCCGTTTAGTCGTGGGGTTCTCCATTTTTATAGCGAGCAATCCATGCTGGATCCGGCTCTTCCTCCCGACTGGGTAGGGGATCTCACCCCGGTCATTCCTCAGCGGAGAATACAACTGGATGAACAAAGATTTCGCTTTTATTCGGGAGTGAAGTAAAAAGAAAGGGAGTTCAATCCCAAACGGGATCACACATCCCCGTAATGTTCAGCGACTATTCGTTTGAAGGCAGAGGTGTGCGATGAGATAGAGCAGCACGATGGCAGTGACCAGAGCATATAGCGGATTTGCCTCAATTCATAAAATTGCCACAACGAATTGAATATTGCGTGATTAAGTTGATATCACTGCATATGTGTCGTATGTCTGCGCCATACCGCGTCTGTCTAAATTTTAATCGATCATGACTTCGGTATTAAACGTTGCCGCCCACATTCTCAAAAAAAAAGGTGCTGTCACAACGTGGAAGCTCCAAAAACTTGTGTACTACAGCCAAGCGTGGTCCCTTGTGTGGGATGACGAAGCGCTATTCCATGAGGATATTGAAGCATGGATTAATGGCCCTGTATGCCGGGCTCTTTATAAAGAGCACAAGGGCCAATTCCAGATAAGCAGAATAGAGTCGGGCGACGCAAATGCTTTGAACGAGATTCAAAAAGAAACCGTTGACGCTGTATTGCACTTTTATGGGGATAGGTCCCCTCAATGGTTAAGTGACTTGACGCACATGGAGACTCCTTGGCAGGAAGCGAGAAAAGGAATTGACCCGAGGGATCGCGGCAATTCCGTTATCAGCCTTGAGTCAATGGCGGAATACTATGAGAGCCTTACTGAAGGGGATGGGCTTCCTAGATAGGCATGGCTCGGAAGAGAAGGGCGCCGCGTGCGGCAAATGAACCAAGCGGCGCAAAGGAGGCGCGAGGTCGTGTTACGGATCAAGATCTAAAGTCCAATCACAACAAGTTTGAGTGGTCGCTTGCCCTTGCTGACTACGTTGGCAAGTGGGGCTTTACCACAGAGGTGTTCAGATCAGAATGGTGTAGCAAGATTCTGCCAAAGCTAAAGGACTACGAGGCGAATAAGTGGACGGAAATAGCAAACGCAACGAGCGGGCGTTCCAGAGGCACCAGAAATCATCATGTTGACATTTCAAGCCTGACAAAAAACGCCCGAAAGAGGTTAAAGGAATTAAAGTTGGATGACTTGGATCAACTTTACTCCCTAAGGTTTGAAAGCAGAAAGCGTCTCTACGGGGTGGTCCATGGTCATGTGTTTAAAATAATTTGGTATGACACCAGTCACGAGATTTGCCCCTCCAAGCCTAGGTAACATAGGTGTGTGAAACTTTCTTTTTCAAACGAATTATCGTTAAACACCCGCGGGATACGAATTTGTCCCTCCCGAAACAACACGTTCCAAGCGTGACATTGCCCGACTGATTGGAAACGCGGTTCCTCCAGCGCTCGAGAAGGCGATTGGGAAGGCGGTCGTCCAGTCGGTCCGCACATGATTCTACTCAGGTTCCAAAAGTACAGAAACACCGACTATCGGGGACGATCTGGAACCGTTAAGCCTTGAGATCTGTCTAAATGGCCACTGTTCATAACTTTAGGCAGTATCTCAGAACCATGCGGCCATCCCCCCGTTCTTCCCCTTCTCCGCCACTGACGGCAGCCCCCGACCGTGGTACTGCTAAGTATTTTCATGGGAGGAAGCAGGTGCTGAGCGATTTCAATGAAATTATAAAGCGGGCGGTGCAGGCGAAGTCTGGCACGACCTTCCTGATCCAGGGTGCACCAGGCGCGGGCAAGAGCGCCCTGCTTGAAGAATGTGAAAAACGGGCACGAGAGAAGGGATGGAAGACTGCGGAGATTAAACCGACGGCCTTTTGGGATCCAGACGCATTGCGTGATTTTCTTGGTTTGGGAAAATTTCCATGGTCTACATTCAGATCTCTGAAAATCGGAATTTCAGAGGCATCGGTTACAGTTGGCAGGGCTAGTAGGACAATAAGGCAAATACTTCGCAAGGGAAAGAAGCCATTGCTCCTCACTTTGGATGAAGCGCAAACATTGGGAACGAGCAGTGCACCTCCTCCTGACCAAACTGGAGCCGTAACCGAGGTACTTGATGCAATTCACAACGGCAAAATGGATCGGCCCGTTATTCTGATCGCGGCGGGGCTGGGAACGACAGTAGAAGCCTTTGAATCATTAGGAATTTCGAGGTTTTCGGAAACATGCCTTGTGGAATTAGGAGCGTTGGGTAAAGAGCCCGAGCGGGCGGTCATCCACGATTGGCTCACGAAAGAAGGGGAGGCGAAAGGAGATCCCACTGTATGGGTTGAGGCCATTGCTCAGGAAACACATGGTTGGCCGCAACATATCGTGTCGTACGCCAAACCCGCATTGAAGCAACTGGAGGCAGACAACAGGGTCATGACCGCAGAGGGGCTGAATGCCGTTCTGGAAGCGGGGCGGAACTTCCGGTCGAATTATTACCAACGACGGCTGGACGATTTTAGCAGAAAACAACGCCATAGTCTGGCAAAACTGATTATGAATGTTCCGTTAGGAGAAGGTCTGGATAAAGAAGACATCCTGTCCTCCCTAAGCCAGGAGTACGGTGAAACGGAAGCGGAGAAGCTGTTTAACCGGGCACTGCACAGAGGTGTGCTGCACAGATATCAAGGAACTTATGTTGTTCCGATCCCCTCAATGCAGGATTGGTTGGTGACCAATTACGCCCACATCCAAACCAAATCTCCGCCTCAGACGATGGAAATTCGCCGGTCTTCTGGTAGGAATCTGGGGATGGACCTAGGTCGCTGAATGTCCATTTCCCGTCCTGATACAGGGGGATGTTTAGCGTGCCCGAATATGACACCAATCACGAGATTTGCCCCTCCAAGCCAAGGTAACGTAGGTGTGTGTGAAACTTTCTTTTTCAAACGATTTGTCGTTAAACACCCGCGGGATACGAATTTGTCCCTCCCGAAACAACACGTTCCAAGCGTGACATCGCCCGACTGATTGGAAACGCGGTTCCCCCTGCGCTCGCGAAGGCGGTCGTCCAGTCGGTCTGCACATGATTCTACTCAAGTTCCAAAAATACAAAATACCGGGACACCGACTATCGGGGACTATTTGGAACCATTAAGCCTTGAAATCTGTCTAAATGATCCACTGTCCCTAGGCGTACACAGTATCTCAGAACCATGCGGTCATCTCCATCTCATCAATCTGATTTCGTGCCCGACCGTGGGACTGCCAAGTATTTTCATGGGAGGAAAGAGATATTGGGAGATTTCGGAAAACTTTTGAGATATTCAACCCAGAACAAGTCTGGTACGACCTTTGTGATTCAAGGGGCGCCTGGCGCGGGAAAGAGTGCACTCCTTGGTGAATGCGAAAAATTGGCCAAGAGTCAGGGATGGAAGACTGTGGAGATAAATCCGCCTGCCTTTTGGGATCCAAGTGCATTACGTGACTTTATTGGTTTGAGGAAATTTTCCATTACGGGCGGATCTCTGCAAATCGGCCCGAAAAACATTGCAAGTGCTGCAATTAATGTTGACTGGTCTCGCAAGACCATTCTAAAAATGCTTCGCAGAGGGAAGCAGCCATTACTCCTCACTTTGGATGAAGTGCAAACACTGGGGACAGTCAACGCACCCCCTTCCGACCAGACTGGGACGGCAACCAATGTACTTGATACGATTCACAACGGAAAATTGAACAAACCCGTCATCCTGGTCGCGGCGGGGCTGGGAACGACAGTGAACGCCTTTGAATCATTAGGAATTTCGAGGTTTTCAAAGGAATGTCTGATAGAGCTCGGAGCATTGAGCAAAGAAGCGGAACGTGCGATCATCCACGATTGGCTCACGAAAGAAGGGGAGGCAAAAGGGGATCCCGTGCCTTGGGTGGATGCCATTGCTCAGGAAACACATGGTTGGCCGCAACATATCTTATCGTATGTGGATCCCGCGCTGGAACAACTGGAGGCAGACAACAGGGTCATGACCCCAGAGGGATTGAATGCCGTATTGGAAGCAGGGCGGAACTTCCGGTTGGACTATTACGAACGACGGGCGAACGATTTTAGCAGAAAACAACGCCATAGTCTGGCAAAACTGATTATGAATGTTCCGCTAGGAGAAGGTCTGGATAAAGAAGACATCCTGTCCTCCCTAACCCAGGAGTACGGTGAAACGGAAGCGGAGAAGCTGTTTAACCGGGCACTGCACAGAGGTGTGCTGCACAGATATCAAGGAACTTATGTTGTTCCGATCCCCTCGATGCAGGATTGGTTGGTGACCAATTACGCCCACATCCAAACCAAATCTCCGCCTCAGACGATGGAAATTCGCCGATCTCCTGGCAGGAATCCGGGGATGGACCTAGGTCGCTGAGCGCCCATTTCCCGTCCTGATACAGGGGGATGTTTAGCGTGCCCGAATATGACACCAAGCACGAGATTTGCCCCTCCAAGCCAAGGTAACGTAGGTGTGTGTGAAACTTTCTTTTTCAAACGAATTGCCGTTAAACACACGCGGGATACGAATTTGTCCCTCCCGAAACAACACGTTCCAAGCGTGACATTGCCCGACTGATTGGAAACGCGGTTCCTCCTGCGCTCGCGAAGGCGATTGGGAAGGCGGTCGTCCAGTCGGTCTGTACATGATTCTACTCAGATTCCAAAAGTACAGGAACACCGACTATCGGGGACTATTTGGAACCATTAAACCTTGAGATCTGTCTAAATGATCTATTGACCACAGGCGTACACATTATCTCAGAACCATGCGTACATCTCCATCTCGTCAATCTGATTTCGTGTCCGACCGTGGGACTGCCAAGTATTTTCATGGGAGGAAGAAAATATTGCAAGACTTTGGCGCCCTTTTAGTGTACTCATCTAAAAACAAGTCTGGCACTATCTTCCTGATCCAGGGTGCACCAGGCGCGGGTAAGAGCGCCCTGCTTGAAGAATGTGAAAAGCGGGCACGAGAGAAGGGATGGAAGACTGCGGAGATTAAACCACAGGCCTTTTGGGATCCAGACGCATTGCGTGATTTTCTTGGTTTGGGAAAATTTCCATGGTCTACATTCAGGTCTCTGAAAATCGGAGTTTCAGGGGCATCGGTTACAGTTGGCAGGGCTAGTAGGACAATAAGAAAAATCCTTCGCAAGGGAAAGCAGCCCCTGCTCCTCATTTTAGACGAAGCACAAACATTGAAGACGTCCCCGCACCCGCCAGATGATCGAGGCACAAACCTCGAATTCATGCTGGACGAGATTCACAACGGCAAAATGGATCGGCCCGTTATTCTGATCGCGGCGGGGCTGGGAACGACAGTGGACGCCTTTAAATCGCTGGGGATTTCCAGGTTTTCGGAAACATGCCTCGTGGAATTAGGAGCGTTGGGTAAAGAGCCCGAGCGCGCGGTGCTGCACGACTGGCTCACAAAGGAAGGTGAGGCGAAAGGAGATCCCACCGTATGGGTTGAGACCATTGCTCAAGAAACGTATGGTTGGCCGCAACATATCGTGTCGTACGCCAAACCCGCATTGAAGCAACTGGAGGCAGACAACAGGGTCATGACCCCAGAGGGATTGAATGCCGTATTGGAAGCAGGGCGTGGCTTTCGGTCAGATTATTACGAACGACGGGCGGACGATTTTAGCAGAAAACAACGCCATAGTCTGGCAAAACTGATTATGAATGTTCCGTTAGGAGAAGGTCTGGATAAAGAAGACATCCTGTCCTCCCTAACCCAGGAGTACGGTGAAACGGAAGCGGAGAAGCTGTTTAACCGGGCACTGCACAGAGGTGTGCTGCACAGATATAAAGGAACTTATGTTGTTCCGATCCCCTCGATGCAGGATTGGCTGGTGACCAATTACGCCCACATCCAAATCAAATCTCCGCCTCAGACGATGGAAATTCGCCGATCTCCTGGCAGGAATCCGGGGATGGACCTAGGTCGCTGAGCGCCCATTTCCCGTCCTGATACAGGGAGGTATTTAGTGTGCCCGAAATGGACACCCCCTCTCCTTTTGTTGTGCAGGGTTATTCCGTCAATGCTTCCACCAGACCGACTCGGCCTCCTCTTCCTGCTCCCAGGGCCCCCTTCGCTCACACCGTTCCGCCCCACTTGCTGCCCCGGGGATGCGGCCAACTTGTACCAGTACAGCGCGGCCTCTATCGAGCACTGCATCCCCAAGCCCACCTCATAACACATCCCTGCTATCCCAACTTCGCCGTGCGCCGTGGGTTAATGGTGTTTTCAACGGCGATCTCCTCCAGATTCTCCTCTATGTTCGCGAGATAGTGCCAGATCAAGGGCCTCCATATCCAACTCAGTCCCACGCTTCATCTGTTCAGGAGAGAGCGCATGCCGCTGCACAACAACCGTATCCATCGCCTGACACGCGGACATGAATGGCATCCTTCCTTGTGCCATCCAGTTTTATCGGCACAAATCCATCCGGTAGGCTAATGGCGAGGTAACCTAAAGGCCAACGGACAGGCGAATCATAGCCATATTGAGCTTTTGGGGGTTACCGACGTGAAAGGAAATCAATTGAAGAATAATCTCGTCCTCAATAAACTGGGTCAGGCCGAATACGTATGCAATTTCAGGGTACAGGCTAACCGGTCCCAAGTCAATCGCTAGTCCACCTCCGATCTCGCCGGCGTAAGAGAGGACTTTCAGGTCATTGCTGAGCTCTTGGTCTGTGTTGGTTGGGATCCGAAATACCGGACCGGCAAAAACATACGGACTCACTACACGTGAAGGCAAACCCATGCGAAGAAGCAGGTAGAGTTCCGTCAATGAGACATCAAAGTTTTCGCGAATTGTAGGATAGTTATCCTGGATCCCTTCAAGTAATTTCCCGGCGGCCATATATCGTCCACCTGCACGTAGCGCTGCCACCGGACCGAGTGGAAATTCAAACCAAGCCCCCACATGCCATCCGGTTTGGCTCTCGAATTTTGTTTCCAACTCGTTGAGGTCAATGTCCCCCAACCGCTGAAAATTTCCACCGACAGTCACGCCAAAGGTCTGTGCAGGCGCGTTGGAGGCCAGTAAGGATCCAGCAAAAATGAGAGCGATAAGACGAGTCATGTTTTTTTCTTAAGATTACGACTGCAACCTTGTGCTCACCATTGTGGTTTCCTGCAAGGACCAGTAAAGTTCAATTTGCGAATTGGGGCATGGTGGAGATAAATGGCATATTTCATGTGCCGGTTTCAGTGAAAGACAGGGGGCTGGATCATGAAGATTCCGGCCGAAACAGTTCAACGGGTCAAGGACGGTATTGACATCGTAGAGGTTGTGCAGGAACATGTACGACTGGAACGTCGGGGCAAAGACTACGTGGGGTTGTGCCCGTTCCACGAGGAGAAGACAGCATCCTTCCGAGTGGATCCAGACAAGCAGAGATTCAAGTGCTTTGGGTGCACCAAAGAGGGAGATGTATTTGACTTTGTGGGGGAGAGGGAGCGGGTCGGATTCCCTGAGGCTGTCCGATCCCTGGCAAAGCGGGTGGGGGAACCGGTCCCGGAAGCGAAAGAGGGATGCGGAAAGCACGCGGAAGTCTATCACGCGCTCCGGTTTGCATCCGAGTATTTTGCTGGGCAACTCCACGAAACAACCGCAGGAGCGAGCGCGCTCGCCTACTTGCGTGACAGGGGGCTGACTGAGCGGACTGTTGAGCGGTTCCAGTTGGGGTATGCCCCGGAGTCGTGGGAGGGGATACTCAAGGCGGCGGAAGCAGTTCAGATTAGGCCGGAAACACTCCTGCGGGCGGGGTTGGTTGCGAAGCGCAAAAGCGGGGGATATTATGATCGGTTCCGAAACCGGGTAATCTTTCCGATCTGGTCTCATATCGGGAAGATTGTGGGTTTTGGGGGTCGGGCGCTGGCAGAAGGTCCGAGAACGCCGAAGTACCTCAACTCACCTGAAACCGAGGTCTACCATAAGAGTCTTGTACTCTATGGACTCCACCAGTCCAAACGGGATGCGATGCGGGATAAAAAGATCCTCTTGGTCGAGGGGTATACCGACACGCTCGCACTGGATCAGGTGGGGGTGGCATCGGTGGCATGCTGCGGGATCGCGCTCACGGTGCAGCAGGCAAAACTCCTGGCAAAGTATGTCGCAGAACTCACCCTGCTCTTCGACGCGGATAATGCAGGCGGTGCAGCGACGTTTCGAGCGATTGACTGTGCGTTGGAGAACGGACTGGATGTAGGCGTCGTAGCGTTGCCCGCGGAAGATGACCCGGACTCATATGTGCAAAAGGTCGGGGGGGATGGATTCAAGGATTATGTTCGGGAGCAGCGACGGAGTTGGGTGAGTGCGCTCCACCTGCAGGCGAAGGACAAGAATATGATGGATACGCCTCAGGGCGTGCGTTCAGAGATCGGCAGGGTCGCCGAGCGTCTTTTGTGGGTGCGGGACGCACTCTTAAGGAAAATATATCTCCGGGAGGCGGGCAAACTGTTCGGGGTTACTCAGTCGGATTTAGCACAGGAGATGTCCGCACTCAAAGAAGGTGGGGGCGAACGGAACAAGGAGAGGGGCGGCGCGAACGCGGTTCTGGAAAAGGCGCCTGAAATGGGTGTCTCCGAAAACGACGGGCTCGATTCCTCCGCATTGTTTGCCACCTCCCCGTATCCGCTCGATGATGGCGGGGCGGGGAGTGCCTGGGAGGCGTCTGTGTGTCGGTGGGTAGCGGGGCAGACTGCAGGGGCGCTGGTGTGGGATGTGTCGAGAGAGAGATGGTTTTTTTGTTTGGGAGGCGTCTACATCGGTACCAGCGGAGCGAAGATTGTACACCACCTGTTGTGCAGGGCAGCTGCCCAGGTGGAGTCAGAGACATGGATCGGGGAAAAGGCGGAGAAGGCGCGGATGAATCTTGCGGGGCAGCTGCACTCCCAGAGGATGCGGGTGAATGTGTTGGAGATGCTCAAGCGTGAGCGGGGAGTGGGGGTCAACTCGGAGGGGAGTGACGAATTTTTTTACCCTGACCCGTATCTCGTGTGCGGGGCGCTTCCCGGAGCATATGGGGATGACGACATCCTGGACTTCCTGGATGGCCATCTTGAGGTAACGAATGCAACGGTCTTTGATATTCGCACCATGCGCGTGCGGGGGGGCTGTGCAGGACGATCGCATCCACCGGACACTCGCGGTGGCCTTTGCCAGGGGAGAATTTGCTTGCACGGGAAGAGATGCTGCACGATGAGTGGTATCTTTATGCCAGCAAATTCTACGAGGATTACTGCCCCTGTTATCTTCGCCTAGTGCAAGATGCTTCATGTGCGATACCCAGTGAGGGGGAGGTCAAGCCTGACCCCGAGTGGGTTTCCCATGTTGAGGAGCGGTTTGGTTGGGTAATGAGTGGCGAGAATGATGTACAGCAATTCTGGTTCCTTGCAGGCGGGGGGCGCAATGGCAAGGGCCTGCTGATGGACATTCAACGCAAACTGATGGGGGATCTGGCGTGGAAGTTCAGCAAGGGAGCGCTGGACTGGTCCCCCAGTGGGTCGTCTGGGCATGCAAATGCGATCGCGGAGTCGGAAGGGGCTCACATGGCGTTCGCGGACGAGACGGGGAAACGGGTGGATGTGAGCCTGCTCAAGGCGGTCACGGGGGATGGGACGATCCGCGCCAGCCGGAAGCATATGGGGGAGCGCGAATTTCGTGCGCCGAAGCTCGTCCTGGCGGACAACGAGGTCCCTCGGTTCGATGGCTCACCTGCCGTCGCAGACCGGCTGGTCGCGACTCCATTTGATATGTGGTTCGGGAATCTTGACCAGCCCGGCGTGACCAAACTATCCCGCGACAGGGGGGGTATTTTGCGGGAAATCACCCCCGAACTCTCTCACCTGGCATACATCCGGCTAGTGCTCTATGCTCGGGTCCGTATTCTCGGGAGGGAACGAAATGCTCCCGGCGGCGCACTCTGGACAGGGTGTGCGCGGGTTGAAGACAAGTCCAGGAGCATGCTGGTTGGGGGGGATGAGGTGTTGCATCAGCTGCTCACGGACCATATGGAATACGCGGAGGGGTACCGGGAACACACAGCGACTCTCTATAAGGCCTATACCGCGCTGGCCGAGCAGATTGGGAGGAGGCCGCGAAGTGGGGGTGCGGGGTTTACGCAGGCGCTCCGGGATGTCGCGGGGTTTTTGGGGCATCAGGTGGGAGCAGCACCCAGCGGGTGGCGCGAGAATGGCCGTCTGCTTCGTGGGGTCACTGGATGCCGACTCAACGAGTCTGGGCGAAGTCTTGCCGGGTTGGACGGCAGGCAGGTCGAGATCGGACACCATAGCGAGCTATACAAAAGTGTATCACTTTTATGCCCGTTCTCGCCGATTTTGATGGGATTTGATGGGGAAGGATGGCGACAAGGAGAAGGAGAAGCGTTCCTGCCGGAGAGGGGGGCCTCCAATTCTTATGACGAAATCCGAGTACGCATCCGTCAAGCGAAAGGCGTCCGCCCAGGGGCTATCCGTGTCCTCGTATGTGCGAGGACTTGCGCTGGATCATCGCGGAGGGACCAACTATTCCGACAGGGAGATTCGTCGGGTTCGCCGCGCAGGGCGCCGCTTTAATCACCTTGTTCATGAACTCCATATTGACCCCACAATTATCGTGGGGCGGCGCCGGCCCGGGCTTCGTCATTATGATGACGTCATGAAGGAGTTATGGCTCCTTGAGGAGATGCTGAAAAAAACTCCGCGGAAGGTCGAGTGGCTTGCCGTCAGGCAGGTTCCGCGGGGGCAAGGGAGGCGGGTTCGCTGGGGAAATGTACGGTGTACTCCAAGTGAGCATGACCAAATCAGGGGGCGTGCTCAGCGTGCGGGGATGACGCAGGCCAGGTTCATCCGGGCGATCGCGCTGAATCGCCCGATCGGGAGTGGGGCGTACTACGGGATGATCAGGCAGTTGGAGAGGCTTGGAAACAACCTGAATCAGCTGTTGCGGTTGCGAACATGGGATACCGTCGCGGCGCAGCGGATCCGGTTGATTCTTCGGGACCTTAAGCGGCGGGCTTGGGAGCTCTGTGGGGTGAGACGAAAAGGAAAGCACATATGATCGGAAAACCAATTCGGGGTGGGGATTTCCATAAAACGGTCGGTTATGTGCTGGGGAAGGAGGACTCCACCCCTGCTCTTTAAGCAGAACCTTGGCCCATGGGATGACACTGAGTTGATCGCGGGATCGATGCGGAGGTGTGCATCTCAGAGTCAGGCGAAGGATCCGGTTTATCACCTGATCGTCAGCTGGGACCCCGTTGACCATGTGGGACATGACGCCATGGAGGAGGTTGCAAAAAAGCTTCTAAAAACGCTGGGACTGGAGGAACATCAGGCGGTGGTCGCGGCACATGCAGACCGCCCCCATCCGCATATGCACATTGTTGCGAACCGGGTCCATCCCCTGCATGGTCGGCGCAGAGAGGACGGGAAGAAAATACAGGCGTGGAGAGGATGGGAGGATGGGGTGAAGATTCAGAGTGAATTACGCGAGATGGAGCGTTACTATGGGTGGAGGCAGGTGGAAGGGAGGCTGTCCAATCAAATCGGACATCGCGTGGCACCTCGGGCTGGGGGTGTGAATAAGGAGAACCGTGTCCAGAAGGCAGCGGGGGGACGACGTCTCCAGCGGGGGCGGTCCCGGGAGGAGGCCGGGGCACGGCTTCATCACCGAAAATCTTCGGGTCGCGTGCCTGCCGAGTTGCCGCAAACGGCGAGGCAGCTGGCGGCGGTGTGGATCGCGGCCGGGGAGGGAGATGCTCATTGTTAATGGAAAATGGGGAAAATGTTTGGGAGTGGGATCGGGGTGGATCACGACTGGTCCATCGCCGCCGGGTGGATGCAGCTCGCTGCACTGCAGGGACATCCAGTTGCAAAGCAGGATTTTGAACTGTACACGCGGAGGACGGATCGGGTCGTGAATCCGCCCTGCTTCGGAGGAGAGGACCGGGATGGGTTCATCCTAGGACGGCGCTATAGTGAAAAGCCGAAGGGCTGGATTGGGGAGTGGATCACCGATCGTGTCCGTGGACAAGATCTGGAGCGATGAAGATCGAAACAACGATGTTTCGTGATTTTCACGAAACGATTGATGGTATAGAAGAGCAGGTCGCCACACTGGTCTTCACCCAGAACCTTCGGAGGTTTAATGACTCGGCCGCGATCGCGGGCTCCATGGATATGTTTGCATCTCAGCTTCGTTCGCGGTTGCATGGATACCACCTCTTGGTGAAATGGAGTGCTGATGATCAGGTGACCAACAAACAAATGATCGAGGTCGCTCTACGATTCCTGAAAACGTTGGATCTGGAGGAGCACATGGTGGCGGGGTGGACACATGGAGGCTGCGATGAACCGAAGCTGTCCCTTATCGCCAACCGGTGCCCCGGCTACTTTGGGGGAAAGGAGCCGGATGGGGAGTGGGAAGTACGGACTTGGCCTGCGTGGAGGTATAAGGGGCGTATCAAAAAGGCACGGCGGGAGATGGAGAAGGCATATGGGTGGCAAGTGTCAGAGAAGCTGTGACGATGAATGGATTGGCGTCATCTGGCGTGCGCTCCTCGCTCAGCCGGAGTGCGGCTGCTGCGCGTGTACTCCAGGGGGTAATTGACGTCCTGGAAAAGGAGAATCTTGTGGAGGCGGATGGGGTGTTGACGAGGGAGACCACGACCCTGGTTACGGGGGTGTCCTTCTGGGCCTATCGTGCCCTGACCCAGGGATGGGCTGCGTTGGCTGTGGACGGCGAAGGATACATCGAAATCGGGCGCGCGAAGTTGCAGCGTGCCCTCGAGTTGACGCGGATTCTGGGCCCAACAGGGGAGTTGTGCCTGGCGTGTGTACGGGATGAGACCATTGGAGAGGATGCAGCCGCGCAGGCGGAATACCAGCTGCGGAGCGGAATCCCCTGGGAACCCGTCCCGGTCTGCAGGGAACACGAAGAACGCGGGGTTGAGGTTTGGGGGATGAGCGACGATGTTCAGCTGGAACCGCTCATTTCCGTCTGGCCTCCCTGGTCCATCGCCCCGACCTGGAGTAACCGGCTCCCGGAGATCTTCTCCCATGAACGCTTCGGATACGCAGCCTGGCAGCAGGCGCTGCAGGGGAATGTTGATGGAATGTATCTATCAGGGATGTGTTATGAAGTGGGCTTGGGGATGCAACGCTCGGTAGATGCCGCGCTGTACTGGTACAAGTTGGCCGCATCCGCGGGGTACCCCGGGGCAGCAAGTGGGGTGGCACGGTGTGAGCGAAGGGGCCCCTGGGAGCAGGAAAAGGAGGCCAAGTCGGTCTGGTGGAAGCATTGACAGGATAGCCCTCACACAACAAAAGGAGAGGGGGGTCCATTTCGGGCACGCTAAACATCCCCCTGTATCAGGACGGGAAATGGACGCTCAGCGACCTAGGTCCATCCCCGGATTCCTGCCAGGAGATCGGCGAATTTCCATCGTCTGAGGCGGAGATTTGGTTTGGATGTGGGCGTAATTGGTCACCAACCAATCCTGCATGGAGGGGATTGGAACAACATAAGTCCCTCTGTAGCTGTGCAGCATACCTCTGTGCAGTGCCCGCCGAAACAGCTTCTCCGCTTCCATTTCGCCGCAATCCTGAGTTAGGGAGGACATGATCGCAGTGAGGGTCGTGCTTTCCCCTAATGGAATATCTGCAAATGCTCTTGCCAAACAATGACGATGTTCGCTGGCGAAACCGTCTGCCCGTTGCTCATAATACTTCAACCGGGCGCGTTGCCCTGCTTCCAGAACGGCATTCAACCCATCTGCGGTCATAACCCTGTTGTCTGCCTCCAGCTGCTTCAATGAGGGTTTTACATACGACACGATTATGTTGCGGCCATCCATGCGTTTCCCGAGCGATGGCCTCAATCCATGCAGCGGGATCCCCTTCCGCCCCGCCCTCCTTTGTGAGCCAGTCATGGAGTACCGCACGTTCAGCCTCTTTTCCCAATGCGCCCAACTCTACAAAAGATTCCCCCTCGAATCGCGAAATCCCCAATGATCGAAAGGCCTTTGCCGTCATCCCCAGCCCCGCCGCGATCAGGATAACGGGTCGATCCAATTCCCCGTTGTGAATTGCATTGAGTACCTTGATTGTAGTCGCCTTATAGTCAGATGGTGGGACATCCGTTTTTCCCAGCACCTGTGCTTCGTCTAAAGCAAGCAACAATGGTTGGTTGCTTTCCTGAAGTATATTCAGCACTGTACGAGGAGGTCGGTTAGTCCGAATTTCTCGTTTAAGGAAATGCTCTACCCCAAACTGTGTAGATTTTTCAGTAATCTCAGACTTGTTTCCCAGGCCGAGGTCTTCTCGCAACTCGTATGGGTCCCAGAGGGAGTCTGCCCCAATCTTAACAACATCCCATCCCTTCTCTCGTGCCCGTTTTCTACATTCTTCAAGCAGGGCGCTTTTGCCCGCGCCGGGTGCCCCCTGGATCAGGAAGGTCGTGCCAGACTTCGCCTGCACCGCCCGCTCTGTAAGTTTTTTGAAATCGCTCAACACCTGCTTCCGCCCATGAAAATACTTGGCGGGACCGCGGTCGAATGCTGCCGTCAGTGGCGGAGAAGGAGAACGGGGAGATGGCCGCATGGTTCAGCGATAATGTGTACGCCTGTAGTCAGTGGGTCATTTAGACAGATTTCAAGGCTTAATGGTTCCAAATAGTCCCCGATAGTCGGTGTCCCGGTATTTTTGGAATCTGAGTAGAATCATGTGCAGACCGACCGGACGACCGCCTGCCCAATCGCCTTCGCGAGCGCTGGAGGAACCGCGTTTCCAATCAGTCGGGCGATGTCACGCTTGGAACGTGTTGTTTCGGGAGGGACAAAGCTAAACATCCCCCTGTATCAGGACGGGAAATGGACGCTCAGCGACTCTAGGTCCATCCCCGGATTCCTGCCAGGAAGGCCGGCGAAATTTCCATCGTCTGAGGCGGAGATTTGGTTTGGATGTGGGCGTAATTGGTCACCAACCAATCCTGCATCGAGGGAATCGGAACAGCGTAAGTTCCTTTATATCTGTGCAGCACACCTCTGTGCAGTGCCCGGTTAAACAGCTTCTCCGCTTCCGTTTCACCGTACTCTTGGGTTAGGGAGGACAGGATGTCTTCTTTATCCAGACCTTCTCCTAGCGGAACATTCATAATCAGTTTTGCCAGACTATGGCGTTGTTTTCTGCTAAAATCGTCCGCCCGTCGTTCGTAATAGTCCAACCGGAAGTTCCGCCCCGCTTCCAATACGGCATTCAATCCATCTGGGGTCATAGCCCCTTCATCGGTCACCAGTTGTTTCAATGCGGGTTTTACATACGACACGATATGTTGCGGCCATCCATGCGTTTCCTGAGCGATGGCATCAATCCATGCAGCGGGATCTCCTTTCGCCCCGCCCTCTTTCGTGAGCCAGTCATGGAGTACCGCGTGTTCAGCCTCTTTTCCCAATGCGCCCAACTCTACAAAAGAATCCCCATCAAATCGCGAAACCCCCAATGATCGAAAGGCCTTTGCCGTCGTCCCCAGGCCGGCCGCGATCAGGATGACAGGCCGATTCATCTCGCCGTTGTGAATTGCATTAAGCACGTCGGTTACGGTCCCGGCATGATCAGAAGGAGGGGCATTGGTCGTCCCCAGTGTTTGTGCTTCATCCATCTTGAGGAGCAATGGCTGCTTTCCATCTTGGATCGGCGAATTTCCATCGTCTGAGGCGGAGATTTGGTTTGGATGTGGGCGTAATTGGTCACCAACCAATCCTGCATCGAGGGAATCGGAACAGCGTAAGTTCCTTTATATCTGTGCAGCACACCTCTGTGCAGTGCCCGGTTAAACAGCTTCTCCGCTTCCGTTTCACCGTACTCTTGGGTTAGGGAGGACAGGATGTCTTCTTTATCCAGACCTTCTCCTAGCGGAACATTCATAATCAGTTTTGCCAGACTATGGCGTTGTTTTCTGCTAAAATCGTCCGCCCGTCGTTCGTAATAGTCCAACCGGAAGTTCCGCCCCGCTTCCAATACGGCATTCAATCCATCTGGGGTCATAGCCCCTTCATCGGTCACCAGTTGTTTCAATGCGGGTTTTACATACGACACGATATGTTGCGGCCATCCATGCGTTTCCTGAGCGATGGCATCAATCCATGCAGCGGGATCTCCTTTCGCCCCGCCCTCTTTCGTGAGCCAGTCATGGAGTACCGCGTGTTCAGCCTCTTTTCCCAATGCGCCCAACTCTACAAAAGAATCCCCATCAAATCGCGAAACCCCCAATGATCGAAAGGCCTTTGCCGTCGTCCCCAGGCCGGCCGCGATCAGGATGACAGGCCGATTCATCTCGCCGTTGTGAATTGCATTAAGCACGTCGGTTACGGTCCCGGCATGATCAGAAGGAGGGGCATTGGTCGTCCCCAGTGTTTGTGCTTCATCCATCTTGAGGAGCAATGGCTGCTTTCCATCTTGGAGGGTATCCAGTGTTGTAGCAGATGCCATCTCAGCCGTGACTCCACCTTTAACAAAAGGCCCCACACTGACTTCTACTGTCCCGCCTGTAGCCTGAGGGATTTTCCCTAAATCAAGGGCTCGGCGCAATGTGTCTGGATCCCAGAAAGCACGCGCGGGCATCTTGACAACTTTCCATCCATTGCCTTTCGCCCGTTTTTCACATTCGTACATCAGAGCCGACTTTCCCGCGCCTGGTGCACCCTGGATCAGGAAGGTCGTGCCAGACTTCGCCTGCACCGCCCGCTCTATAAGTTTATTGAAATCGCTCAACACCTGCTTCCTCCCATGAAAATACTTGGCGGGACCGCGGTCGAATGCTGCCGTCAGTGGCGGAGAAGGAGAACGGGGGGATGACCGCATGGTTCTGAGATACTGTAGTACGCCTAGGGACAGTGGATCATTTAGACAGATTTCAAGGCTTAATGGTTCCAAATAGTCCCCGATAGTCGGTGTCCCGGTATTTTTGGAACTTGAGTAGAATCATGTGCAGACCGACTGGACGACCGCCTTCCCAATCGCCTTCGCGAGCGCAGGGGGGACCGCGTTTCCAATCAGTCGGGCGATGTCACGCTTGGAACGTGTTGTTTCGGGAGGGACAAATTCGTATCCCGCGGGAAAGCTTTGCAGGAGCGCCCCCTCCCGGAGGGATAGTGCCCGATCTTGCTCGGGATGTCCAAAACGGCCGCAGCCATACGTGTAGAACCGTGTTGTGATGGTCGGGGCCGGGAGATGCCAACCCATCCGCCCATAGACATTCCTCCAACTGATTCGATCTTGATTGCTGTGACAATCATTAACCAGGTGGGGCGGCCAATCCCTCCAGCTCTTGCCGGGGATGGATGCGCGAATCCGTTCCAGATTCAACGGGGATAGCTCGGACGCCTGGTGGAGCTGATCCAGGTCACACCTCCCCCCTGCAGGGATTGGGGGGAGCCCCCCGATGGCATCCCGAACCGTCTTGGGTCGCAGTGGAATTTCGGGAGGGGGCAGGTGGATTTTCCCTAGTCTGGATGCTAGGAGAATGAGACGTTTTCTCGACTGGGGTACTCCATAGTCGGCAGTGTTGAGGACCCCATGAGCAATGGAATATCCTGAATTTTGGATCGTGGATATAAACTCCACAAAGGCCCTTACCCTCAGCAGGAGTGGAACATTTTCCATTACGACAATATCTGGACGGGTCTCACGGATCAGGCGTCGGATATGGTTCAGGAGTGGAGTCTTGAGATTGTGGAGCGTCTTCCCCTTCTGCGTATGAGTTGAGAACGGTTGACATGGGGCACATGCAGCCAACAGGGAAACCTCTCCGCCCGACCAGAAATCAATCACATCTCTAGCGAAGACGTCCTCTATGGATGCCAAATGGAAGGGGGCGTTGTTGTTCGCTGCGTAGGGATGTTCACACATTGGGGCAGAGTCAATCCCTGCCCTCACATCGATCCCCACCTGTTCAAGACCACACGTTAGCTCACCCGCTCCGCAGAAGAGATCCACACACGAGATGTTCGGAAGAGACGTCATCTGGACGAAACCTAATCTCCACAAAAACAGTTGTGCCCAGTGGGATCCTCGTCAAATGGGGTGGGAGGGCTGGCGGGATTGACCAAGCTCCTTACAGAAAGCCTTTTGCTGAATTGTGCGGGGCGTTTTCCTTTGACGGACTCCTGCATGCAAATCCACCAGATGGCTGGGGCATGTCCTCCAGGGTTCAGTATGACTGGACCGTCGTGGCGCAGTCTAGTTTTGGTGGGGGTCATCAAGTGTGTACTGTGCAATTTCGTGTCCCTGCTCGGCTGCCTTCCTGAGCCATCTCACGCCTTCCTCACGATCCTTTTCTACACCCTCCCCTTCGCAGTATGCTATCCCCACATGGTACTGTGCATCTTCGTGCCCCTGCTCGGCTGCCTTCCGGTACCACCTTACTGATTCCTCATAGTCCTTTTCTATCTCCTCTGTGTTGAGGATGGAGAACCCGAAATGGTACTGAGCGTCTGCGAGCCCTTGCTCGGCTGCCTTCCTGAGCCACCTCATTGCTTCCTCATGGTCTCGTTCGGCACCATCCCCTGCCCCGTATGATGCGGCTAAACTGTACTGAGCCTCCGCGTGTCCTTGCTCGGCTGCTTTCCGGTACCACCTCACGGCCATTTCATCGTCCTGCTCAACCTCATCCCCGGACTCGTATGCTATACCCAAAGTATACTGTGCCTCCGCGTGTCCCCGCTCCGCCGCTTTCCTGAACCACCTTACTGCTTCCACGCGATCCTTTTCCACGCCTGTTCCGAAGTAGTAGGCGTGCAACAAAAGGAGAGGGGGTGTCCATTTCAGGCACGCTAAACATTCCCTGTATCAGGACGGGAAATGGACGCTCAGCGACCTAGGTCCATCCCCGGATTCCTGCCAGGAGATCGGCGAATTTCCATCGTCTGAGGCGGAGATTTGGTTTGGATGTGGGCGTAATTGGTCACCAGCCAATCCTGCATCGAGGGGATCGGAACAACATGAGTTCCTTGATATCTGTGCAGCACACCTCTGTGCAGTGCCCGGTCAAACAGCTTCTCCGCTTCCGTTTCACCGTACTCCTGGGTTAGGGAGGACAGGATGTCTTCTTTATCCAGACCTTCTCCTAACGGAACATTCATAATCAGTTTTGCCAGACTATGGCGTTGTTTTCTGCTAAAATCGTCCGCCCGTCGTTCGTAATAATCTGACCGAAAGCCACGCCCTGCTTCCAGAACGGTATTCAACCCATCTGCGGTCATAGCCCCTTCATCGGTCACCAGTTGTTTCAATGCGGGTTTTACATACGACACGATATGTTGCGGCCATCCATGCGTTTCCTGAGCGATGGCATCAATCCATGCAGCGGGATCTCCTTTCGCCCCGCCCTCTTTCGTGAGCCAGTCATGGAGTACCGCGTGTTCAGCCTCTTTTCCCAATGCGCCCAACTCTACAAAAGATTCCCCCTCGAATCGCGAAATCCCCAATGATCGAAAGGCCTTTGCCGTCATCCCCAGCCCCGCCGCGACCAGGATGACGGGTTTGTTCAATTTTCCGTTGTGAATCGTATCAAGTACATTGGCTGCCGTCCCAGTGTGGTCGGAAGGGGGAGCATTGACTGTCCCCAGTGTTTGCGCTTCATCCAAAGTGAGGAGTAATGGCTGCTTCCCTCTACGAAGCATTTTTAGAATGGTCTTGCGAGACCAGTCAACATTAATTGCAGCACTTGCAATGTTTTTCGGGCCGATTTGCAGAGATCCGCCCGTAATAGAAAATTTCCTCAAACCAATAAAGTCACGTAATGCACTTGGATCCCAAAAGGCAGGCGGATTTATCTCCACAATCTTCCATCCCTGACTCTTGGCCAATTTTTCGCATTCACCAAGGAGTGCACTCTTTCCCGCGCCAGGCGCCCCTTGAATCACAAAGGTCGTACCAGACTTGTTCTGGGTTGAGTACCTCAAAAGTTTTCCGAAATCCCCCAATATCTCTTTTCGCCCATGAAAATATTTGGCAGTCCCACGGTCGGGCACGAAATCAGATGGATGAGATGGGGATGGCCGCATGGTTCTGAGATACTGTGTACGCCTAGGAACAGTAGATCACTTAGACAGATTTCAAGGCTTAATGGTTCCAAATAGTCCCCGATAGTCGGTGTCCCGGTATTTTTGGAACCTGAGTAGAATCATGTGCAGACCGACTGGACGACCGCCTTCCCAATCGCCTTCGCGAGCGCAGGGGGGACCGCGTTTCCAGTCAGTCGGACTCCCTACCATTTTACCAAATCTAAAACGGGTTAATTTCGATTTATTTTACATTTTTTCGAGAATCTGTCTCATTAAGTGATACTTACGGGATTTGTCGGCGAAATTTTTCGTTGAAATCTGTAATTTCCGCACCGTTCTTTCTTGATTTTTTCATTCCACCGCCATGAGTTCTTCTGAACCTGAGGACAATTGGTGGAGCAATTCATTAGGCGGCGGCGGTTCTACGACTGGGGTCAAAGAGTGTCCGGTCGCGAAGCATCACACAGGCGATGGCCAAGAGTCGATCAGCAACGGATCGCAGAGCTCGGCCGTGGCTATGTCCTCGCTTACGTAGGGCATCGTACTTTGCTCTGCTGATGGGATCATGCTGAATGGCCACTCTGCTCCAGTGGTATACTGCATTACCCAAGCGGGCTTGGCAGGCTTTTCTTCGAACGACCTTCCACGATTTCCCAGAACGTTTCGTCACGGGTGCCACCCCACACAAACATCGTAGGGCTCGATAGTCTTGCTCACTGAGCAATCCATAGGCCTCCGAGATGAGCGCAGCCAGGACCGTTGGTCCCATGCCTGGAATGGATAACAGGATCTCCACATCGCTCAAGGGTTTTTCCTCGGAGGATGTTTTCTTCTCTTGGTTCAAAGCGCAGTTTGAAGTAGCTGGGCTCTGAGCATCGTTGAGCGAATCAAGGATCGTTTTCATGGCTTGTTTCGCTTCGCTGATCTGCCGTTCAAGCAGTTCAAGCTGCTGCAGATGAATTCGGATGCTGGCCGTTGCCGCCTCAACGACACCCGCTGCAACGCGGATGGGTTGGGTTCGCAGGTGGGTTAGAACCTGCTCCGCATTCAAACGCCGTATACGGTGTTTTTTCAGCACCTTTGTCACAGAACTAAGATGAACCCGGCGAGCACGCTTAGGCGTGAGAATGAGTTTCCAGAGGTCTCGGAGCGCTGGCGAATACAATGCAAACCCGAGCGTGAGGAACTGTGGGAAATAACGCCAGAATTGGGTTCGGATCTGGTGGGTGAGGCGAGTACGCTGGGTCGTCAGTTCCTGGTTCATCCGTGACCACTCACGCAGCTGGACAATCTTGGGATCCATTGGATTCAGTTCCCGAAAGCATCCTATATCAGTCCGGAGGGCATCGGCGATGACGCGGGCATCTCGGCGGTCATCTTTGGCCCCTGCCGGCGATAACCGATCTCGAAATCGGTCTGCTTGTTTGGGATTGATGGAAAAGACGTGAAACCCTCGCTCCAACAGAGTGTCCACAACGGGACCGTGCGGAACCTCAATGCCGACTGCAATCTTATCTGCAGCGCAGCCTGCGCGGTCAAGGATCCAATCTGCCAGCTGTTGGAGGCCTTCTCCAGAATGAGAAAACACCTTCTCACCTAGAAGAATGCCCTCCAAGGTCAGGATGCAGACTTGGTGAAACTGAGAACCCCAGTCCGCACCAATAAAGATGGTGAATCTAGATTTTATAGACATGATTTGAGTATCTTTAAGGTTAGAAGATTGCGGGTCGCCGTGACGTTCCGTCTGTCCCTGTATCGGTGCTCAATGGCACTAACTCCCTACTGGACGTGGATCACGGTACTCCCTGGGGCACAGATCCGACTCAGGCGTTCAAGACGCAGGGGCGATTTGGTTGCTCCCAGGGAGTTACCCGCATTTACATGATGCAAAACAAAAGCTGTTGTTTTGTAAATCTAAAAAACCCGACCGTATAGCAACTCAAAACATTCAGCTATACTGCCGATTTTTTATTTTATGATTTTACAAAATTGGACTCAGTTAAACATCACCTATAAGATACAGGGCGATGTCACGCTTGGAACGTGTTGTTTCCGGGAGGGACAAATTCGTATCCCGCGGGAAAACTTTGCAGGAGCGCCCCCTCCCGGAGGGATAGTGCCCGATCTTGCTCGGGATGTCCAAAACGGTCGCAGCCATACGTGTAGAACTGTGTTGTGATGGTCGGGGCCGGGAGATGCCAACCCATTCGCCCATAGACATTCCTCCAACTGATTCGATCTTGATTGCTGTGACAATCATTAACCAGGTGGGGCGGCCAATCCCGCCAGCTCTTGCCGGGGATGGATGCGCGAATCCGTTCCAGATTCACCGGGGATAGCTCGGACGCCTGGTGGAGCTGATCCAGGTCACACCTCCCCCCTGCAGGGATTGGGGGGAGCCCCCCGATGGCATCCCGAACCGTCTTGGGTCGCAGTGGAATTTCGGGAGGACTCCCTACCATTTTACCAAATCTAAAACGGGTTAATTTCGATTTATTTTACATTTTTTCGAGAATCTGTCCATTGAGTGATACTTACGGGATTTGCCGGCGAAATTTTTCGTTGGAATCTGTGATTTCCGCACCGTTCTTTCTTGTTTTTTTCATTCCACCGCCATGAATTCTTCTGAACCTGAGGACAATTTGCGTATTCCGAACGATCTGGGACAGTGGTTCCGATTGATCTGGGACACCATTCCGAACGATCTGGGACAGTGGTTCCGATTGATCTGGGACACCATTGCGAGCGATCTGGGACACCATTCCGAGCGATCTGGGACACCTTAGCAACCGGTATTGGGGAGAGCAGGTGTGTATTCATCCGTTCTGGAATTGGTTTGATTTTCATCGGATCTGGGCATGGTTTGTCATAGTTTTTAGTTTCACTAAAAGCCATGAACTATGCCTACAAAACGAATCTCAATGAAAATGATCAAGCGCATTCTGGAACTACGATTTGGGTTCAAGCTGTCCATTCGCGCGATTGCCCGCCATGTGGGGGTTGGCCGCAGTTCGGTTTCCCGGATTGTTGAGCGTGCGACGGTGGCGAATTTGACCTGGCCGTTACCCGCGGGGATGACGGATGCGGAGCTGGAGGCGATTTTTTATCCCAGTTCGGCCCAAAGTGCTTCGGCTCAGCGGTCAGTGCCGAACTGGGCTGAGGTTGAGCAGGAACTGACCAAACACAGGATGCTGACTCTGGCGCAGCTTTGGAGGGAGTATATTGAGGCGAACCCGAACGGGTATCAGTACAGTCGCTATTGCGATCTCTATCGCCGTTGGCGCGCAAAGAATATAGATCCGGTGATGCGTCATACCCATAAGGCAGGCGACCGCTTGTTCGTGGATTATTCGGGAAAGAAGCCGTGTGTGGTGGATCCGGATACCGGTGAAGAGCGGACCGTGGAGTTGTTTGTTGCCGTACTGGGAGCGTCCAACTATCTGTATGCGGATGCCACCGAGACCCAAAAAGCAAAGGATTTCTGCGAGTCGGTTCGTCGGGCATTGGAGTTTTTTGGAGGTGTGCCGCGCGCGATTGTACCGGACAATCTGAAGTCCGCAGTGATTCGATTCCAGAAGGATGATGTTCCCGTTCTGAATGAATCGTTCCGCGACTTGACGGAGCATTACCGAGTGACCGTGCTTCCCGCTCGCCCGAGAAAGCCGAGAGATAAAAGTGCAGTGGAATCGGGAGTATTATTTACCCAGCGTCAGATCCTGGCCCCCTTACGCAACGTGAGTTTCTTCAGTCTTCTGGAGCTCAATGCAGCCATTTTAGAAGGGGTAAAGGCGTTCAATCGGACTCCCTTCCAGAAGATGTCTGGCACCCGACAAAGCAGGTTTGAAGACGTGGATCAACCCGCCCTGCGCCCATTGCCGACTAACCCGTACGAGTATGGGGTGTGGACCAGCATGCGGAAAGTTGCCCCGGATTACCATGTTCAGATTGAAAAACACTGCTACAGTGTGCCGTATTCCTATCTTGGGAGGTCGGTGCGCGGATTGATTCGTCAATCGACCGTAGAGATTTACGATGGAGACAATCGAATTGCATCTCATGTGCGTAGTCAATCCGATGGTCGATACACGACCGATCCGCTCCATATGCCGGATCATCACCGAGAGTATGCGAGGTGGTCTCCGCAGCGATTCATCGACTGGGCGCAAACCATTGGTCCACAGACGACTGCATTGATTCAAGCGAATTTTGCATGGGCTCGGATTCCCGAACAGGTGTATCGGCGCTGCATGGCGATTCTGCGGCAGGAGAATGAGTTTGGCCGTGACGTGTTGGAGAAGGCCTGTGGGATTGCGTTAGAGCGACAAACCCTGAGTTCTCCAGCCGTGAAACAGATCCTGAAACGGATCGCAACCCAACGGAGCCAGACGCCCCCCATTGACCACGAAAACATTCGTGGAGCCCACTACTATTCATCCAACGGAACTGATTAATGCTCATCCATCCAACCGTCTCAAAACTGGAACAGATGCGACTTAGCGGCATGGCTACCGCACTGCGCAATCAATTGGAGATGCCCGACATTGAGGCAATGTCGTTCATGGATCGTCTTGGCCTCATGGTGGACCATGAGGAAGCCGTACGTGAAGATCGGCGACTGGACCGGCGATTGAAGACGGCCAAGCTACGCCTGCAGGCCTGTATGGCCGATCTGGACTACCGTCCGTCTCGCGGACTGGACCGGCGCCTGATGCTTCACCTGGCCAGTTGCCAATGGATCCGACGACGACAGAATGTCCTGATTACCGGACCCACCGGAGTCGGCAAGAGTTACGTGGCCTGTGCGCTGGCCCACAAAGCCTGTCTGGAAAACTTCCAAGTGCGATACTACCGCCTGCATCGCCTGTTGGAAACCATCCAGCTTGCGCGTGATGACCGTACCTATCTCCGCGTGTTGAAACCGTTGATCCGCGCCGACGTACTCATCCTGGATGATTGGGGACTACATGGCATGAACCGTGCACAACAGCGGGATCTGATGGAACTCGTGGACGACCGATATACTCTGCGATCCACCATTATCACCAGTCAGTACCCCATTGACAAATGGCATCAGACCATGGATGATCCTACATTAGCCGACGCAATTCTAGATCGACTAGTCAACAATGCACACAAAATTCAGCTGACCGGTGACTCCATGCGCAAGGTAAAGGCAGAACAAGAATTGATCATCGAATCCACAGAATCATGAACGGAAGTCTGACAACATATAACTGTCCCAGATCGTTCGGAATGGTGTCCCAGATCGCTCGGAATGAGTGTCCCACATGGTCGGAATATGCACCACCTTTACGGGATTCTCAAAATTTAAATTAAATTCAGACCGCATCCTAATGAATTCTTCAATAAAATTATAGAGTTATTCCGAGTTGATTTTTGGGGGCTATCTCTACCAAATCCTTCCGAATAGAATCAAAATTCATTGTACTGTCAAACCTGCTCATTCCGTGCCAAATTCCTGTCGTGGTTACTTGGCGAACCCTGTGAACCGTGAATGTTGGACCTTGATCCATCCAGCTGATAGGCTGCTCGTTGGAGGGTCTTAAGCTATAGATTTATACATTTTAATTTGGATGCAATCACCTGGGCAATCCAAAGAAGTTTCGAGGTTCAGAAACAATAAACGGGTGTCCAGCGACAATTAAATTTTTCCTTAACGACAATTAAAAGTTTCCTTTTAGTTCCATTGGGACCGATGGAGTATTCGCGCGTGAACATGCGAATTATATTCCATTCAGTCTCAGGCAATGATCACGGATCAGCAAGCAAGATTTTTAAGAATATTGGTAGAAGAAGACAAAATGTCAGTCAAAACCGCCGCTGCGAAGGCGGGCATGAGCCCGCCGTCGGCACGTAAATATCTTCGTTCGGGGGAGCTTCCGAGCGCGCGGGATTATCGTCGTACGCATCGAACGCGTACGGACGCATTTGCCCAGGTTTGGGACGAAGTTGTGGGGTACTTGCAGACGAATTCGGGGCTTGAAGTGAAAGCTCTGTTTACGCATTTGCAACGCAAGTATCCGAGTCAGTTTACGTCTGGACAGTTACGCACCCTGCAACGTCGTGTGAAGGTATGGAGGGCGCAGGAGGGCCCCCCGAAAGAGGTCTATTTCGATCAGGTGTATGAACCTGGGGATCGGGCCCAGTCCGATTTCACCTGCATGAACCGTCTGGATGTGACCATCCGGGGCGTGTTCTTTCCCCATATACTGTATCACTTTGTGCTGACTTATTCCAATTGGGAATCCGGCATGATCTGCTGGTCCGAGAGTTTTGAAGCGCTCAGTGCAGGACTGCAGAAAGCGCTCTCGCAGCTGGGCGGTGTGCCCCGACTGCACCAGACGGATTCCATGAGTTGTGCGGTCCGCAACCACCGAGGCGATGAACGCGGCAGTTTCACGCAGCACTATGAAGCTCTGGCGCGTCATTACGGCATGGAGATCCGGCATACGCAGCCGCGGAGTCCACATGAGAATGGCAAAATTGAACAGCGGCATCATCGATTCAAGCGCGCACTGGAGAATCAACTCACTCTGCGTGGGAGCCGCGATTTTGCCAGTCGGAAGGACTATGCAGCATTTTTGGATACGCTGTTTCAGCAGTTGAATGCATCCCGGCAGGCACGTCTCAAAGAAGAACAGGCGCACTTGCGTGCATTACCTTCGCGACCTTTGACATTCCATCGGCGCACTACGGTGCGGGTCTCCAACGGCAGCACGATTCGTGTACAGAAAAACCGGTATTCGGTCCCCAGTCGACTGATTGGGGTTCAGGTTGAAGTCCGCGTGTATGGTGAATGGATTGAGGTGTGGTACGCCCAAAAACAGATGGTGCGGATGCCGCGTCTGCACGGAGAGGATCAGGTTCGGATTGACTATCGCCATATCGTGCATACCCTGGTCCGTAAGCCCGGGGCCTTTGCAGACTACCGCTATCGTGCCGAGTTATTCCCCAATTCAACGTTTCGCAGGGCGTATGATGCACTCAGACGCACGCATACGGCCCCGATCCGGGCCGACCGATGTTATCTGGCCATTTTATATCTGGCTGCAACGCAGAGCGAATCCAGGGTGACCCATGCCCTGGAACGGTTGCTGAACGACAAGAAGCCCCTAACCACGGCGCAGGTGCAGGCATGGTTATCGGCCCCGACTCCTGCCTCATCCGTTGTGAATGTAGACGTATATGACCAGTTGTTGGATCAACCTGCGGCGGTGGGAGGTGTGCAATGAAGATGCAAACGACCAAAGAACTGGAGCATGCCTTGCGGACTGGACTAAAAGACCTCCGGATGCCTGGAATTCGGAATTCTTTTGAGGACGCAGCCCAGATCGCGCGGCAGGAGTCGTTGAGCTTTGAGCGCTTTTTATTGTCCCTCGTGGAGCGGGAACAGCAAGCGCGTACCCACAATCGCATCCAACGCGGACTTCGAAGTTCCGGCTTACCGCTGGAAAAGACCTTGGAGTTGTTTGATCGCACCCGACTGCCCCTGAAGATCAATCATCAGTTCAGTACGCTGTTGGAAGGCGGGTTCCTGGATCGAAGCGAAAACGTGTTGGCCGTGGGTCCGCCGGGCAGTGGAAAGACCCATCTGTTATGTGCGCTGGGGCATGCGCTCGTACTTCAAGGTCGGCGCGTACGCTTTTATGGATGCAGTACGCTGCTGGAGGAATTGGTCCAGTCCAAGCGTGAGCAGCGTCTGTCAGAGTTCATGAAACAGCTCCTGCGCTACGAAGCCCTCATCGTGGACGGTTTGGGCTATATGCAGCACAGTCGCCAGGAGATGGATCTATTTTTTCACGTACTGGCGGAGCGCTACGAACGCGGAAGTCTATTGATCACCAGTCACCTGGCCTTCTCCCAGTGGGAGAAGATCTTCCAAGATCCCACGGTTACGACCGCAGCCGTGGACCGGTTTGTGCATCACAGCGTGATCCTCGAACTCAACCTGCCGAGCTACCGACTTGAAGCGGCGCAACAACGGCAGAAGGCAAAGCAGGAACCGCTTGAAATCGGGTCCTCCTGAATCTACGATTGATGAATCTCTCGAACATAAATTCACATCCATCGCACCTGATTCGCATCCATCTCGGACTGACAATTTGTCAGTCGGGGCGCAGACGAAACTCATGCGATATATCGCGCGCAACTTCGCTCCGCAGCTCGCTGCTCCGCTTCGTTGCGCGACCTCCTCCAAAGGAAACTTTTAATTGTCGCCGAGGTAAATTTTAATTGTCGTTCAACAAACGGGTACTACTTCTATGATGTGAATGCGAAGTGGAATTTGGATAAGGGATATCCAAAAGTAAGTTGGTTAAAGAGGGTCGGAGCTTGCCCTAGGCATATGGCAGAGGAATTTCCCCGTGTGTCAAGTGGTTATGTTTTTCCTGCCACACCAAAACAGCAACCGTCTATGAATAGGATTTAACCATCTCAGAGAAGGCATATCCCCCAAATCCCATCAGATGTATAGGGGTAGGGGGATCGAGCGTTCAATAAAGTTGGGGCTCGCTATGCGACGGTGACAGATGAATCGAGGTAGACATCCTGAATCGCGTTCAGAATACCTACGCCATCTTCCATCGGACGCTGGAATGCCTTGCGGCCGGAAATCAACCCCATGCCGCCGGCACGCTTGTTGATCACGGCAGTCGTGACGGCCTGTTGTAAATCGTTTGCCCCGGATGCACCGCCCGAATTGATGAGTCCGCAACGCCCCATATAGCAATTGGCGACCTGGTAACGGGTAAGATCAATCGGATGGTCACTGGCCAGTTTTGTATAAATGCGATCATCAAACTTGCCGTAACTGGAGCCGCCGTAATTCAATGCAGCATACCCTCCATTTGAGGTGGGTTGTTTCTGCTTAATAATATCGGCTTCAATGGTCACGCCCAGATGATTGGCCTGACCGGTAAGGTCGGCAGATGCTTCGTGGTTCACACCATCAATCTTAAAAGCATTGTTGCGTACATAACACCATAGAATGGTCAGCATCCCAAGTTCATGTGCAAAGGCAAAGGCCTCGGTCACTTCCTGCAGTTGCCGGTTGGAATTCTCAGACCCAAAATAAATGGTAGCTCCTACACCAATACAACCCATATCCCATGCATTCTGAATGCTTGCAAAAGGAATCTGATCATGTGAGTTGGGGTAACTCAGTAACTCGTTATGGTTGAACTTCAGGATGAAAGGAATCTTATGTGCGTATTTGCGTGCTACGGCCCCCAAGACGCCATACGTCGAAGCCACACCGTTGCATCCCCCTTCAATCGCTAGTCGGACAATGTTTTCGGGGTCAAAATACACTGGGTTTTTTGCGAAGGAGGCGCCTGCAGAATGCTCAATCCCCTGGTCAACTGGAAGAATGGATACGTAACCCGTCCCAGCCAAGCGCCCAGAGTTAAACAGGGTATGCAGTGAGCGGAGTACACGAGGATTCCGGTCTGAGCCTGCCCAGACTTCGTTAACAAAGTTAGGTCCTGGTAGATGCAGGTTCTCATGCGGGATCGTGGTACACTTATGTGTTAAAAGATTTTCTGCTGAATCCTCAAGGATGCCAGCGATGTTTATGTTCAGCACTTCAGCCATTGGGAAGAAAATTGATTGAGTTCAAATTTAAGGTACAGAGTGATTGAATCACCCATGAAAAAGGTTTTACGCCCCAAATGCATTAATTATTCTGTAGACGGAGTTCGTTGGGCAGGCTTGAGGGATCTGTCATCCAATTTTCAAGGTTTCTCCCGATATAGGATCCAAATAATAACCCCTTTGATCCCAGCCCAGCCAGTACCCAGATATTGCTGGTCAGTGGGCCGACTATCGGGAGCCTAGTTCCGGGAACCCCAACCCGGATCCCGGCAGATGCACTTAAAACTTTTGCGGATGCCACGGAGGGGATCATCCGTTGGGTTAGAGCAAGGATTTTTGCAATCCCCTCTTCGGTCGGTTCCAGATCGTGTGGTGCGTGTTCATAGGTGGTTCCGAGAATCACGCTATTCTTAATTGGAACCGCGTAGCCGTATCCACTGATTGGAAGCGGAATCCCGGCGGGGAGGGATACACGCACCACCTGCCCCTTGGTGCAATGAAGGTTCAGGTTCCTCAGCTCGGGGATGGATTGATATCCAGCCCCGACTGCGAGAATCAGCTTTTTTGTTCTCAGGGATCTATCCGAGTCCAGTATTACAGTGACGTCCGAACCGTGGTCTTTCCAACCGGCAAGGTGATCATGGATCACCGTGCAGCGGGGGATCAGTGAGGTAATCATACTGTTCAGCATTTGCGGTATATCCGCCACACCTCCCTTTGTGATTGCTGCACCGAGTGGAGCGGTAATAGATGGATACATCCCACCCACCTGATCAGGTGGGAGCCAAGTAAATGAATCAGGTTTTTCCAGGGAGATTGCGCGAAAAAGCGAAGCTTGAACCTCGTTGAGGGCAGGGCGCAGAATGCCACATGGATTATAGGTCTCAAGTGCTCCTGCGCGGGATAGAGTATGCAGAAAATCCTCATATGCAACATCTGCATTCCAGAATCCTCCCATCCGCTGTCCAGCAAATGGGTTGACCAGCCCCGCAGCAATTGCAGAGGCTGCCGGGGCAGTTCCCGAGAGTAGGGCAACCCTTTTCGAGTCAGACAAATACAATGCTGCACAGGTGCCGCCTAATCCGGCACCGGCGATGATGATATCAAGCGTTGAATCCTGCACAGGCCTTTACTGGAACAGCTTTATAACGTCAGGGTAGCAAGGGGCCGTTGTACTTGTACATGTGCCCGTAGCTCAGCTGGATAGAGCGTCTGACTACGGATCAGAAGGTCGGGGGTTCGAATCCTCCCGGGCATGCTATCGAAAACGCCCAGAAAACGTTGAAAATAATAATTCTGGAGCGTTTTTCTGTTTGTGTCGGTTCGGCTATATTTGCAACATTTTATAGGTAATCGCGAGAATGGATGCCCCACGGAGCTAAATACCCCGTCGCCGTTCACACCTTGGCCCAGTTTTTCGCATTGCGGTTCTCGGACCGTAACGTTTCTAGTATCTCGCGCGGTTCCACGACATCATCTTTCCGAGAAGTTGGGCCGTAGCCAAAACATTTTCCCATCTTCTCTGGGATACTCCCGGTCTAACCATGTGCCGCTCGAGAAGCAGGGGTACGAGTTCGCGGCCAGTGTGGTCCAGGTAATGGATAGCATTGGCTGCCAACTCAGAGGTGGAACACGAAGTGCTTGCAGGGGGTTCATGATCGCCGGGCGAAAAGTTACTCGTATTGCCCGCAATTACAACGGCATCACCCCCTATCAAAACGCATGCTATACGCTCCAAACGAGGATATAAAGATGATACGTAAGGCTCTTGTCTTGATGGTCATGGGGTTCATTCTGTCCAGTGCACTGCCAGCCTCTGGCCAGGCACCAGTCCTGCGGTCTGCCTACCACGACTACCGCGTTGTCACGGTGACCCAAGGTCTCGAACGCCCTTGGTCTATCGCTTTTCTGCCAGGGGGCGACATGTTGGTCACTGAACTCCCGGGGCGACTCCGGATCATTCGGGAGGGAAGGCTACTGGAGGAGCCGGTGGCCGGGGTCCCCGAGGTCTTGGCCCAAGGCCAGGGCGGGCTGCTTGATGTGGTTCCGCATCCAGATTTTGCATTGAACCGCCTGATCTATCTCAGTTACTCAAAGCCCCTGTCTGACAGCGAAGGGGCGACGACGGCCGTCGTGCGAGGCCGCTTCGAAAACGACCGCCTCACCGAGGTCGAGCAGATCTTTGAGGCAAACTCGATGGGGACGGGGACACTACGGTTCTCGTCTGGCCTTCGACGGGAACGGTTACCTGTTTATCACTGTAGGAGACCGCCAGATACCGCCTCGGGGAGACCTGGAGGCTCACCCGGCGCAAGACCTCTCCAACCACCACGGCACGGTCATCCGCATCTACGATGACGGGCGCGTTCCAACAGACAACCCCTTTGTTGGCGAAGCTGGGGCACAACCGGAGATCTGGAGCTACGGGCATCGGAACGCACAGGGGCTGGCGATCCATCCAGAAACGGGTGACCTCTGGATCAATGAGCACGGTCCCCAAGGCGGCGATGAACTCAAACCTGATACGCCCTAGTCTCAACTACGGGTGGCCCGTAGTCGGGTACGGGGTGAACTACCGCAGCGGCACGGCTATCCACGAAGGGAATCCACCGCGAAGGGATGGAACCACCCGTACATTTTTGGGTGCCGTCGATCGCTACCTCGGGGTTGTTGGTATATACCGGGGACCGTTTTCCCGCGTGGCGTGGCAACCTCTTTCGTGGGTGGCTTGTCGGGTCAACAACTGGCGCGTCTGACCCTCAATGGCCAGGAGGTTGAGCAAGAAGAGATACTGCATTTTGGCAGAGGCCGCATCCGCGATGTTCGCCAGGGACCGGATGGCTACATCTACCTAGCTATTGATGACCGGCAGGGGGGCTTGACACCAGTGGTGAAGTTAGAACCTGCAGACGCGCACTGATCTTGAAGGGAATATCGGGGGTCGTCCAAGGTGGTTTGCCGACTGATCCCTCTCGGCGCCTGACTACGGATCAGAAGGTCAGGGGTTCGAGTCCTCCCGGACATACAGAGTCAGCCTCCAGGATTCATCGTATCCGTGGCTTAGCGGCTAACTCGCCCAGATGTGTCACCAGAGAGCAGTTTTTCTATCTCTGCCACGGTTACTCGGTTGAAGTCGCCCGGGATGGTGTGCTTGAGACAGGACGCGGCAACACCAAAATTCAGGGCCCTTTGATCGTCTCCTTCAAATGACAGGAGCCCATAGATGAGGCCCCCGCCAAATGAATCGCCCCCGCCAACCCGGTCAACAATTGGAGTGACCTCATACGTAGGTCCATGGAGGAGCTCCGATCCGTTCCATAGAAACGCCTGACCAGATATTGTGTGAGGCGCTGATCGAACTTCTCAGTGTGGTCACTGCACGTGTGCAGCGTGGAAAAATCTCCGTCAGTTGTCTCCCCACCGACTCGTACGCAGAAGCATCCAAATGGTCACTTCGGACATCCACTCCCTCAGGGTGGATCCCAAAAACTTTTTGGGCATCTTCTTCATTGCCGATAATCACATCACAGAAGGAAACCAGCCCGGGCATGACTTCTGCGGGAGTTTTACCCCACTTCCATAGCCGTGCCCGGTAATTGAGGTCAACCGAAATCGTCAGGTCATGACGGCTGGCTGCCTCAAGAGCTTCTTTGATAGTCAATGCGGCTGTTTCGGAGATCGCAGGTGTAATTCCTGTCCAATGGAACCAATCCGCTTCGGAAAAGACCTCATCCCAGTCAATCATTCCAGGCGTGATGGAAGCTATTCCCGAATGTGCACGGTCATAGAGGACCTTGGCTTGCTCGTGCCGATGCACCTGTTTCGAGGAAATAAATGCCCAAACGTTCGCCCCCTCGCTGAATGAATTGTGTATCAATTCCGAATGCAGCCATGGCCCGGATTGCACTGGTCCCCAACTCGTTGGATGGCACCCGGGATACAAACGTGGCAGGGATTCCATATTGGGACAATGAGACAGCAACATTTTGCTTCTGCCCCTCCATAACATGCATCAAAGGACGATGCCTGGGTAAATCTTTGGAATTCCTGGAGTAGAAAGTCTCAGCATAATTTCGCCGAAGGTGACGCAGCGTTTCATTTTTGATAGGGTTGTGTGATTCAAGTAGAATTAAAAGAAGGATTACATTGCCCATTCTGGAATCGTTCCGGTCTCAATTCCAAATACCCACAAGATCAGTGAATAGGCACAGACGGTAATCAACAGGAGGAAAGCGAAGTTCAGTGCAAGACCTGCACATGCCATCTCAAAGACGGTAACACGCCCACTCCCGTAAACAATCGCGTTAGGTGGTGTGGCAACGGGAAGCATGAAGGCACAACTGGCTGCCAGGGCTGCGGGGACTGCCATGAGTAAAGGGTTTTCCCCAACGGCCAACGCCAAAGCGGCTAAGACGGGCAAAAATGTTGCCGTGGTTGCTGTGTTGCTGGTGATTTCTGTGAGAAAAACAATGATCCCGGTCGTCAGAAGGATAATCAGAATCGTTGGGAACTGCTGCAGGGGCTCCAGCGATTCACCGAGCCAGGAAGCGAGACCACTCCCGGAAACAGCACCTGCCAGACTAAGGCCGCCTCCAATCAGAATCAATGCTCCCCACGGGCAGTTGTTTTTGCGGTTTCCCAGTCCTGTACAAAGATTCCCCGCTTGAAGTCAATGGGGATCACAAACAGCGATAAGCCTCCAATCATCGCAATCCCGGCATCTGTGAGCCCAGGGATCCACAGAATAAGCAAAGGGCGTGTGATCCACAGTAGTGCAGTAATCAGAAAAACGATGCCAACAACTTTCTCCCCCTTCTTCATCGGGCCAAGCTTGTCCTGCTCACGTTCAATCAAGTGCGTACTTCCAACCAAGTCGTTCTTGGAAAATGGATAGAGAACTCTTGTAATCATGAGAAACACAAGGGGGACACCAATCAAAACAATTGGCACCCCAACCGATAACCATCTCGTAAAGGTGATCGTATATCCGTATTCGCTTTCAAAGAACGCACTGATAAATGCGTTGGGGATGGTGCCAATGAGAGTCCCCATCCCACCTATGTTTGCTGCATAGGCAACGCCTAACAGTAATGCAACCGCAAAGTGGTGCTTGAACCGTTCACTGCTGCTCTCAGTATCTGCCAGTGCAATGACGGAAAGGGCAACAGGAAGCATCATCAAGGTCGTAGCAGTATTACTCACCCACATGCTCAGTCCTGCGGTTGCAATCATGAATCCCCCAATCAAGGCCCGCGGCCCTGTACCTGCGCGCGCGATAATCCACATGGCAATCCGCCGATGTAACCCCCATCTCATCATGCCCAAGGCGATCATGAATCCCCCCATGAACAAAAAGATGATCGGATGGGCATAGGGCTCCGCAGTTTCCTGGAGGGTACGGACACCTAAAACGGGAAATAATACCAAGGGCAGAAGCGAGGTAGCAGGAATGGGAATAGATTCACAGATCCACCATGTTGCCATAAGCAGTGCGGTCCCTGTTGTATACCACGCGACTGCTGATAGACCATCTGGCGGCGGCAGAAAAAGAACAATGATTAACCAAAGCGGCCCCAGGAACAGTCCCACATATTGGCGTAATCCGTAAGAGGGGGGTATCTCCATAATTCCCTTAAATTACACTTTTATCCGCAGTTAACGCCTTGATCCTCCCATGTCAGCACTCCCTTGTATTCTCGGACTGGATGTTTCCACCACTGCATCCAAAGCCGTTTGTATCAATTCCGAAGGCACTGTCCTTGCACAGGCATCAAATGAACACCAGTTGTCCAGCCCATATCCACTTTGGAGTGAACAGGATCCCGAAAATTGGTGGCATGCCATGTGCAAGAGCATTCGCAGTATCCTGTTGTCTGTTGATGCAAAAGCTGTACGGGCGATCGGGCTGACCGGACAAATGCATGGCCTAGTTCTACTGGATTCCCACGGAGAGATGCTCCGTCCAGCTATGCTCTGGAATGATGGCAGGGCTGGAAAGCAGTGCACAATGATCCGTGAACGGGTAGGGTTGGAGCGTCTTGTTGCAACCACAGGGAATGATGCATTTACAGGTTTCACGGCGCCGAAGCTTTTGTGGGTTCACGATCATGAGCCAGAATGTTATGCAAAAATTGCTCAAGTCTTATTACCCAAAGATTATATCCGATGGAAACTGAGCGGCACGTATGCAACAGATCGGGCGGGGGCAGGTGGGACTTTGCTGTTAGATCTTTCAACTCGCACCTGGGCGGTGGATTTGCTTAGGGATCTTGAGATTCCAGAAGCGTGGCTTCCGCCAACACATGAGGGTACCGAGGCTACAGGTATTATTGATCGCACAGGTGCATTGGAGACGGGCCTCCTGGAGGGAACACCAGTTTATGCAGGAGGCGGAGATCAGGCTGCGCAAGCAGTTGGCGTAGGAGCAATTCATCCCGACACCTGGGCAGTGACCCTGGGGACCTCCGGGGTTGTCTTTGCTCCGTCGAAGGATCCACGCACCGAGCCACTCGGACGCGCTCATGCATTCCCACATGCAATTCCTGAAACCTGGCATATGATGGGCGTCATGCTCAGTGCGGCGGGTAGCCTTCAATGGTATCGGGATACACTCGCGAGCCATATTTCGTTTGAGCAGTTACTTGAAGAAGCTGCAGAGGTGGAGCCTGGAAGTGGAGGACTTTTCTTCTCACCTTATCTCAGTGGAGAGCGTACTCCACATGCTGATCCACTGGTCAGGGGCAGCTTTATCGGGCTCACTTCTCGGCATACCCGTGGTCATCTTACAAGAGCAGTTCTTGAGGGGGTAGCTTACGGCTTAAGAGATAATTTGCAGCTTCTCCATGACACGGGGCTACCGGCTCCTGAGCGGATCAGGATTTCCGGTGGTGGAGCAAAAAGTACGTTATGGCGGCAGATTCTCTCAGACATCATGCGACACCCACTGAGCGTGGTCGAGGTGACCGAAGGGGCGGCAATGGGAGCAGCATTGTTAGCGGGGACCGGTGTGGGTATTTGGGATTCCGTGCAAGCGGCTTGTGATTCAACGATCTCTGTCCACGAGCAATCTTTTCCCGGAGATGCAGAACCCGTATATGCCGGTTTACATGAGCAGTTCAAGGATCTCTACCCACGTCTAAAAGGATTTTACAGTACTTAGGTGACTATTTGTATTTGCTCTCGTGGCGGTAGCGTATCCCGGTCGCTCCAAGTGGGGCATTGGCACGAGTCCCAATACTGAGTGGGTCAGAGCCACGTTCCTGATAGAGGAAGTAGGCTGCACCAGCGACCATAGCGCCGTTATCCATGCACAGATCACTCCCTGGGGTAAAAGTCTCATAACCATGTTCTTTCGCGGCATGTTGTAGTGCTTTCCGCAGTGGAGTATTCAATGCAACCCCACCGGCCAGCGTAATCTGGCAGAGTTGATGCTCCTGGGCAATACGCATGGTTTTGGAGACCAATAGATCAATGATCGCTTGTTGAAAGCTCGCACACAGTCCGCCCGGTTCAGATCGGGGTCTCGGTTAATTGCTGCAATGACGGCTGTTTTTAAGCCACTAAAACTGAACTCTCCATCGGGGCTGTTGATCAATGGGCGGGGGAAATCATATGCATTCGGGTTTCCTTTTTCTGCTAGTTTTTCGATGGCTGCTCCACCTGGATGGCCTAGTTTCAGATGGCGGGCCACTTTATCGAGTACTTCGCCTGCGGCGTCATCCCGTGTATGGCCGAGTAACTCGTACGTGCCATGAGCAATTACTTTGAGCAGGAGCGTATGACCTCCTGCAACTGTGAGACATAGAAACGGAAAACGAAGTTCATCGGAGCGCCCCATGAGGTTCGAATAAATATGCCCCTCCAAATGATGGATCCCGATCAATGGAATACCACAGGCCAAGGCAATTGACTTTGCGGCAGAGACCCCAACCACCAGGGAAAGCATTAGTCCTTGGTGATGAGAAACCGCCACCGCATCAAGGTCTGAAAAAGAGATCTGGGCCTTTTTCAGTGCCAATTCAAGAACAAAGTTGATTTTGGCCGTATGCTCTCGGGCTGCGATCACGGGGACAATTCCTCCAAAGCGGTCATGTGCTTCGTATTGCGATGCAATAACGTTTGAGAGTACGTTGTGTCCGTCTTGCACGACAGCAACTCCCGTATCGTCACAGGAAGTATCAATCCCTAAAATTCGCATAGGACAGATCAGTGAGAGGCATCTTTCTCCACATGAGATGGCTGCAGGTAGGCAGGGGTGAGTGACTTGATGTCCGCACCCTCCATACTGTCGGAAGTTTTCATTGTAGCAATTAAAGCTTCCGGCAGGAGGCGATCCATGGAGAGGTACTTGTCATTTCCAGCAAACCGTTCCTTGAATGTATCACCATATTCGAGAATATGGATTGAATTCGAATCTGCAAGGATCTGTTGGATCACGGCATTTATGGGGCCTACCGCCATCTCCTGAGAATCGGATGTTGAATATCGTGCATAGTAGCACTGGTTACGCCCAGCATTCATGAGCGCCCAAGAAGGTTTAGAATAACCCGCCGCCAGTGCATCAAGCGTGTAGAGTGGCATCAGAGGAATTTCAAGTATCTGTGCCAGTGTTTTGGCCGCCGTAACCCCGATATTTAATCCGGTCCAGGAACCCGGGCCAATGACTACGGCGATACGGCTCAGGTCCTGGGGAGTAATGTGCAAATTTTCAAGGGATGTATGGATTTGTTCATGTAAATGTTCTGCAGGGCGATCACGAAGGATACAACTGGTGGATAGCTGATGATCCTCCGTGATCAGGACGGTAGTAAATGGGCCGGATGTGTCAAGAACCAGTGTTCGCATGATTTGACAGTTTACTGAGCAGATCCACGTAACGCGGGGAAGTAGAGGACATCCTGAAGTTTCTCAGATTTTCATCTTGTCCTAGTGAGATGGAAATTCGCAGGAATTCGGGAACCAGTTCGGACAGGAATTTAGATGCCCATTCGACAATTACGATGTGATTCGGGTTCTCAAACAATTCTTGAAAGAGCATGAAGTCCGCATTCGTCAAGGTGCTGAGCCTATAAAAATCAATGTGAACCAGCGTACAGCTCCCGAGAGGATACTCTTGAACCAGGGTGTAGGCTGGGCTGGTCACATGGGTCGTCGAGGGATACCAAGTCCTTGGGCCAGTCCTTGTACGAAGCAGGTCTTGCCTGCCCCGAGTGGGCCATCAAGTCCCAAGATAGATGATTTGGGTAACCAGCCACCAATCAGGCGACCTAAGGATTGGGTTTCGGAGGGGCTGGAAGTTACGAGGTCAACCAAGTCGTCATAGAAATTCTTGTCGCTGTGCAACGCTGATCATGGTGCAGGGTTGCCTGTTAGTTATTGATCATGGTGTATCTTTGTGGTTGAATCAAACAATTAGATCTATGAGATTGTACTGGATAGTGCTACTATTCATCCTTGCCTCCTGCCAATCTGAGACGCAGGTTTCAACAGAGTCCGAGATAGAGATGGCATATGTCCGATCCCAATCTGCTGAGGGCGCGGTTGTATATATCATTACGCCTGGGGATGGGGATGTCATACAAGGTGGCATGGTGAGTGTTAAGTTTGGTTTATCCGGTATGGGAGTTGCGCCGGCCGGCGTTGAATTCCCCAACTCGGGCCATCATCATCTATTGGTGAATGCGGTAGACATACCGGCCATGGATATGCCGATTCCAACAGATTCAGCCCATATCCATTTTGGACTTGGGCAGACAGAAACTACATTGGAGTTAAGCCCCGGCATCTATACACTTCAGTTACTCCTGGGTGATTACAGCCATATCCCACATGATCCACCCGTGATGTCAGAATCTGTGACCATCACCGTTGAGTAGTGCTGACAAGGGCAGCCCGCATCTGCAGAGTAATTGTGAAATGCTCCAATGAATGGATCTCAGTGTATAGGTGAGGGCCTGGGTTGAGATGATAGAGGTGTGGATTGCCAAAGGAAGCGAATGAGGTCAAGGGAAGTTCAGCGGGGAGGGAGCATTTTATGGTTTCGCCGCGATCTTCGTTTGATTGACCAACCGGCATGGCACGCTGCGCTTGAGAAGCCGGGTCCAGTTTGGCCAGTATTCATTCTTGATCCGTTGATTGAATCTACTCACGGTGCAGCACCGAAGTGGCGGCTTGGGGAAAGCCTGTATTCGTTGGCAGCGAGTCTCGAAAAACGGAACAGCCGTTTACTTTTCCGGCGTGGGACGCATTAGAGGTTCTTCATGCATTGATTCTGGAGACGGGTGCTAAACATGTTGTCTGGTCTAGACTTTATGATCTGCAGTCTATAGAAAGAGATGAGGCGGTGCGGGTTGGCTTAAATGCACGGGAGGTGGCCGTTCATCAGGTGAATTCCAGCCTATTGTTTGAGCCCTGGACCGTACATACGCAGACCGGCGGTTTCTATCAAGTTTATACTCCTTTTTGGCGGGCAGTACAACATCGGCAGGTATCATCTCCTTTAAGTGCTCCAACCGATTTATCACCACCTCAGGATTGGCCAGGCAGTGATTTGCTTTCTGACTGGAAGCTTGGTGCTGAGATGTACCGCGGTGCTGCAGTGGTCTCTCGTTTTGCAAGGGTGGGGGAGCGGGCTGCCTATAAACGCCTTGATCACTTTATTGAAAGCTCCATTGATCATTATAAATCAGAAAGAGACTATCCAGGCAGGAAAGCAACCTCAAGATTGTCTGAAAACCTCACTTACGGGGAAATTTCGCCCAGAGTGATTTGGCATGCTGGCGTGCGCGCACTGAAGAAAACAACGAATGCAAAGGAGGTGGAGCATTTTCTGAGAGAGGTAATCTGGCGTGAATTTGCCTATCACCTTCTATATCATACTCCTCGTATTGTTAATGAGAATTGGCGACCGCAGTGGGATGATTTTCCGTGGCGTGAGGATAACGAGGATGCAGAAGCGTGGCGGCGGGGGATGACGGGGATTGAGATGGTTGATGCTGCGATGCGCGAAATGTATGTGACGGGTACGATGCATAATCGTACCCGCATGTTGGCGGCTAGTTTTTAACGAAACATCTGATGACCGGATGGAAGATTGGTGAGCAGTGGTTCCGTGATTGTTTGATCGACTGGGATATTGCCGCCAATGCAATGGGTTGGCAGTGGACGGCGGGTTCAGGTCCTGATGCTGCGCCATATTTTCGAATTTACAACCCGGAGCTTCAGGCCAAGAAATTTGATCCTGACCACAGTTACAGGGACAGATTTATTGCCGAGGGGTGCTTGTTGCCTCATGAGGATGCATTAAGTTATTTTGAGGCGGTCCCAAAATCCTGGAATCTTTCTGCTGATCGGCCTTACCCCGCTCCAATCATTGATTTAGGAGCAGGAAGAAAACGGGCAATGGAGGCTTACAGTAGGTACTATCAAGCGTGGGCAAAAGGGGTATAAATCAGTTGGGGCTTTGGTATGCTCAGATGATTTCTTCTGCTAAATATTCGGTGAGTTTTTTCACGTCCCTACAGTCAAAGACCTTCCTCCCGCATACTTCAGGATAGAACTGGAACCCTCTCAGAAGAAACGTGGTCGTTGCTTTGAGGAGGTTTCCAGAGACTGGGTCGTGCTTGATTCAGATGACATTTTACCACGGGCAAGGTAAAATACCAACTGCTAATTTTCGAGGAGTTCAATATTGCTGCCACGCACAATACCGACCAACGGAGTGAATTCAGCATCACCATTATCGTCGAAGGAAAATGGGCCGTAGATTGTGTCCACATTGCGCATTCCAGACAGTTTTTCCCTGACTGCATCATTGGAAATATTTTCGGGAGTAACTTCCATGATCGCTTTCAAGAGAAGATTTGCTGCAGCATAAGTCCGTGCATGAAAGTCATTCGGAACTTCAACGTATCGTGTCCGATGCTCTTGTACGTAGGTCCGGCTTGCAGGGTGATTACTTCCTGCGATCCATACGTGGAGTGCCAGAATCCCTTCGGTTGAAGATGGTGCTGATTCGCGGGCCAAACGGATATCAGAGGTGCTCAGTAGTGTTATCACAAATGGTAGATCCGTAACCCCTAATTCGTGAGCCTTCAGGATAAAGTTATACCGGTCTGGAGCAAGTCCAAAAAAGAAAAGAGCATCCAGCTTCGGGGTTGCATTGGTAAGTGCATTAATCTGAGAACTCAGATTAGGTACAGGATCACTACCCGGTCGGTTAAAAGACTGCTTCATTCCGATGGACACGCCACTGAGTTTATTAATCTCTTCAACAAGTTTATCCTCTGCACTTTGAGAAAACCGATCACCTGTATTGGTCAAGATCCCAATATTCTTGTAGCCAAGGTGTTCGTGGGTTGCACGTACCCCGGCCGGCATTAGAATATCAACAGTGAGCGAAGATCGGAAGAGCCAATCAGACATGGCAGCCAACCCTTGTGCAGCAGAAGCAGGGGCAATGGTAACAACACGAGCTTCATCAATGAGAGGAATAATATGATTTGTATTCGTAGAGGTGTAGGGCCCCAGGATAAATGCAGCTCCATTCGAGATAAGGCTGCGGAACGCATCTTCAGTACCTTCAGTGGTACTTTTGGTGTCTTCAACCAGGAGCCGGAAGGGTGGGCTGCCCTCGGCAAGGTCTTCATTCGCGAGAGCGACAGCCATTTCTGTCGCAACACGCATATCCTGCCCAGGACGAGCCGAGGTGCCCGTCAGGGGCGCTGCGAGGCCAATGGCGATTTCCGAGATCTGATCATTACTCGAGCTGTCACATGCGCTCAAGGTTAGAAAAAACAGAGCAGAGAGGCTAAAAAATAAAATTCTCATGGCATAAAGGGTGGTTTAATCGTAAGTGGGACCTTGAAATTTAAGTCGGTAGTGCTGCCGGCACTGGATTATTAATACGGTGCATCGGCAAGCGGTTTAGGTTAATTTCAGCGGTTAAGGGAATGGTCAGACATCATGCAAGCCCAGGGAACAGGGATCGCAGAAATCTGATTGTGAAAGTCAACGGTTAAAGATCATTCGAAACATGTCGGCAAAATCGCCAATTTCCTTATGGTATATGTGGTTCTGCATCAGATGACTCCCTGGACGATTCGATGAAAGCCGGCTCTGTAGTCCCGGGCTCCGTAATCCCCATACTGCCGCGAAATTCCGTGTCGGCAAGCGTAAGTGCCAGGAAGACGACGACAAATACGACACCAAGGACCACCGTCAGCATATTGACGGGATTGTCGTATTTCAGGGCCATAAAGATAAAAATGACTAGAATGGCCTTGAAACCCGCAATCGCTAATGCCAGAGGGACATTCAAGATCCCCAAATCAATTTGAGCGGTGATGACCGTGATCAAAGTGAGAAACAGAAGCGCACCAAAAACCAAAGCAAGGGTGCGCAGCGGAATGATATGATGATGGCTCTGTGCCATAAAAGCCCTAAATCAGGTAGAGTAATGGAAAAAGAAAGATCCAGATGATGTCAACCAGATGCCAATACAGTCCAGTCAACTCAATCGGGGTGTACCACTGAGGGGAAAAATGGCCTCGGGCTACACGCGTTATGAGCCATCCGAACAGCCCCATTCCCACCAGTACGTGGACACCATGGATCCCCGTCATCACAAAATAGATGCTGAAGAATTGTGGTGCGAACGGGATATCGTACTTGGAATAATCTTTGCCGTCAATGACCCCATGCGGCTCAAAGCCGGCCCCGGGGAATACTCCGTGGGAAAACTTACTCTCGTATTCGAAGTACTTGACAACCATAAAGATCGCTGCACATACGAGTGTCAAGATCAGTAGGACAACGACCTTGTCGTTCTCTCCCTTCTGCACGAAGTGGATGGAGAGGGCAACCGTAAAGCTTGAAGCCAGAAGAACCACCGTATTCAGCGCACCAAGCCGCCAATCCAACAACTCACTGGCTTGGAGGAACACCTCCGGGTGCCAGGATCGGTAGACTGCATACGCGACAAACATCCCGGAAAACAGGAGTACTTCCGTAACCAGGAAGAGCCACATGCCCAGCTTGGCCGCATCGAACTGCTGCTGGTGGCTAACGAAATAGTGCTTCAATGTGGTATCGGCACTGCTCATCGCCTAAGGATTGTTTTTGGGGCCAAAGACATCATCTGCGAGGTGAAAATCATAGGGACCGCGCGTCACCAGAGGCGTATCGTGAAAATTATGTTCATCTGGAACCGGGCCGGTATGTGTCCACTCAAGTGTACAGGCTCCCCATGGGTTTGCAGTAGCCTTTGGGCCTTTGAACAGTGAGTACAGTGCGTAGATCAGAATCATCACCAATCCGACTCCCAGGATGTAGGATCCAATTGTGGATGCCATATTCAATGCTGCAAATTCCGGGTAGGTCTGCAGGAACTCAGAATAATCATGATAGCGTCGTGGCATTCCCTTCGTGCCTAGGAAGAACTGCGTAAAGAAGGTCAAGTTGAACCCAATGAATACCAGGATCGCCGCAATCACTCCAGCGGTCTCATTGTACATCCTTCCAGTCATCTTCGGCCACCAGTAGTGGAGGCCTCCAATCAGACCAATGAGTGCACCTCCCATCATGACATAATGGAAGTGTGCAACGACGAAATACGTGTCATGTAAGTGCACATCCACCGCCAGCACACCAACCATAATTCCGGTCAAGCCGCCAATCGTGAACAGGAACAGAAACATGAGCGCATAGATCATTGGAGTTCGCAGCCACACGGACCCTTTATACATGGTGGCGACCCAGTTGAAGACTTTGATGCCGGTCGGGATTCCTATCAGGAAAGTGAGCATTGAGAAAATGATCGAAGAGAGGGCGCTTTGTCCCGAGACGAACATATGGTGCCCCCAGACAAGGAATCCCAGAAACGCAATCGCAACCGAGGAAAGGGCAATGAAGGTGTACCCAGATACATGCTGTCTGGAGAATGTCCCCATCAGATCACTGACAATTCCCATCGCCGGGAGGATCATGATGTAGACTGCCGGATGGCTGTAGAACCAGAAGAAATGTTGAAAGAGAACGGGATCGCCTCCCAAAGCTGGATCAAAGATGCCAATCTGTAACAGCTTTTCCAGGAATAGGAGAACCATGGTGATGCCGATCACCGGTGTAGCCAGTACCTGAACAATCCCCGTCGCATAGATGGCCCAGGTGAATAATGGGAGCCGGTTCCATGTCATGCCGGGAGCACGCATTTTGTGCACCGTCACAATAAAGTTCAAACCCGTAAAGATGGAGGCAAAGCCGGCGACAAAGACAGCCGAAGTCAGCCAGAGTACTGCATTCGATGCTCCACTGGAGTAGGGCGTATAGAAGGTCCAGCCGGTATCCACCTTTCCAACAAATAACCACCCGCAGACCGCCATGATCGCTCCTGCCATGAAGAGATACCAACTCGCCAGGTTTAGTCGGGGGAATGCCACATCCTTGGCCCCGATCTGTATGGGTAGAACAAAATTTCCAAGGATTCCGGGGATCGCAGGAATAATCACCAGAAAGACCATAACCACGCCGTGGAGCGTGAACATCTGATTGTATTGATCCTGCCCGAGAATCGTCTCTCCGGGCTCTCCAAGCTCTGTTCGCACAAATGTTGCGAGGATGCCCCCTAGAAGGAAGAATGCGCCACACGCGATCGCATACATAATTCCGATGCGCTTGTGGTCAGTCGTAGAGAGCCACGACCAGAGGCCTTTCCTGGCGTTCAAATAATTACGTGATTCGTCACTCATGCCTACTGCTGCTCATTTATGAATGCGACAAGTGCATCAATTTCTTCGGATGACATGGTCACTGCGTATTGCCCGGGCATCACGTTAGGATAGCCTTCAACAAGCTGTAATGCGGGATTTGTAATTGAAGTACGGAGGTAATTATCATCAGCTACTGCACTGGTGCCATCTGCGAAATTTCGTGTACTGCCTGTCAGTCCAAGAAAAGTTGGACCCGCTGAGACCGCCCCATCCAGCGAATGGCAGCCAAAACAGGCCTGTTGTGTATAGAGGATCTCACCTCTTTGTGTAGGCGTTAAGTTGTCATCGGGCAAACTTTCCACCAGCCAATTTTCAAAATCGTCCTGCGAGTGGGTAATCACTCGAGCGTACATATCTGAATGTGAGGTGCCGCAATACTCTGTACAGGCAACGATAAATGTATCTTTTTTTGTTGCTTCAAACCATACATAAGAATAGCGTCCTTGCAGCACATCAGCTTTTACACGAAAAGCCGGGACAAAAAAACTGTGAATCACATCGTCACTGCTCATGCGAAGTTTGATTGGGCGGTTCACCGGAACATGAAGATCAGTAGATACAACTCCATTCGGGTAGCTAAAACTCCAACTCCATTTTCGGGCGGTCACGTTCACCTCGTAGGAGTTGGGGGGAGCAATCCCAAGCTCCAGAAATAATTTGAACCCCCACACAAAAACGACAGCGACAAGAATGGAAGGGACGACAATCCACGAGGCTTCCACTAGTTTATTCTCGTGGACCGGCTCGGGGCGATCATTCGGGTTGCGCCGACGAAAACGCCAGGCAAAGAATGCCATGGTCGTGACGACCCCCACAAAAAGGATCACGCTGGTAACGAGAATGAAGTAGAATAGCGCATCAACATCCCCTGCAATCGTGGACGCAGCTTCGGGAAGCCAAATTGAGTTCTGTTGATTCATGCGTACTCAGACTTTTTCGTGTCTTTCATCCACAAAAGCCCCAGCGACACAATGAGGAGCAGAGCTGTAATTCCACCTCCAACCTGCATCGCACGCCGAGCCACGAGTACGTATGAATTCGAGGTTGGATCAAACTGAAAGCAGTAGAGAAATGCCCGGTCTAGCAGATTGCCAACCATGCCATCCGAAGCTTCCACGATTGCGGCACGTAGATCTCGCCCCTTTGGCGCAAGATCCGGCAGGTAGCGAGTAATGATCCCCTCATCGCTGAGAACAATCACTGCAGCGGGGTGTGCATATTCCTCCTGTTCTTCAACCCACTTGAACATGAACCCTGTTGCCTGTGTCAATGCCTGTATCGAAGCTTTGTTGCCCGTCAGAAAATGCCACTCAGCGTCTTGCGGATCAAGCCGTCGAAGGTAACGGGTGCGTTGCTCTGCGGCACGCTCGGGTGTATCCTCTGGGCTGAATGAAACGGTGACCATTTCATAGCCCTCTCCAGAAGCCCATGGTACATCGTCCAAGCTTCGCGTAACGCCGTCTAAAAGTGCACTGCACAGCATTGGACAGGTGTGGTATACAAACGTAAGGACGACAGGGCGATCCTGGTGGAAGTACTCCCTCAGGGTGACGGTTTCGCCGTGCGAGTTTATAAACACGAGGTCAAGCGGAATCTGCTCCCCCAAACGGGGAGAGAGCCCAACTCCCTCGTACGCAATACTAGCCTGCTCAGTCAACTGTGCATACACAGAAACCGGGTACATACAAAGGGCCAGTATGGCGATACATCCTTTGTGCATTTAGGGTTGTATTTCCTCAGAGATACGGATACTGTCGGGAAACTCTTCTGCGACTCTCAGAATGGCCTGTTCAATTGGAATCCGGAATGTGTTATCCTCTAACATTTCGTAGCGATTCAGTTGTTGGAGCCCGGCAACTCGTAATCGTTCCAGTTCTGGATACGTGGCCTGGGCCGCACGCCCTAGTTCCACCTGCTCTCCTTCACGCTTAAACCAGTATGAGGCCAAGAATGTTAATGATCCAAGCCCAATTAACACGACAACCACAAAAGAAATAAGAGGAATCGCAGCAATGGCCTCATGCTGAACAAGAAGTCGGTCAGAGGTTCTATCTTCAGATTCAACAGACATGACGGATACGCTAAGTGTTTTCGAAACGGAGGGATTTGCCTAATTGCGGGTCTGCCTCACAAACAATCGCGTGTCGGCTGAAACGCCACAGGAATCCTGCAATGAACACACATAGGAGCCCGATCCAGCAACTGAGATCCAGCCAGTGAAACTGAGCTTGGTCTGGATGCAGTACAGGCATGGCTTGCCAATGAATATCAAACCACTGCATAATCAGAAGCCACACAGCGATGATGGCAAGAGGAGTAGAGTAGCGCTTGATGGCACGAGGTAACAGAATCAGAAATGGAATAATGAAGTGTCCAAACAGCAGGATCCCGCTATGGGTTTCCCATCCATTTTGGAGTCGGTACTTAAACCAGACGGTCTCTTCAGGAATCCCACCGTACCAGTAAAGCATATATTGGCTGAATGCGATATAGGCCCAGAACACCACAAATCCAAACATGAGTTTTCCCAGGTCATGATAATGTTCAGCTGTCACGACCCCACGCAGCATCCCTCCCCGTTGCAGTCCGGCAATGCACAGTGCAGTGAAGCAAAAGGCAGACAAGAACGCTCCAGAAAAGAAATAGACCCCAAATATGGTTGAGAACCAGTGTGGGTACAATGTCATGAGCAGGTCAAATGCTGCAAATGCCATCGTAATACCACATAGTGGTAAGCCCCAAGCACTCAGATGGCGCAGGCGGGCGCTGATATCTGGATCACGGGTTACATCTTGAAGCAGAGATAATCTCCACAGGCGTGAAGAGATGAAGGTCCATGCAATGAAATAGAACGCGATTCGAAACAGAAAGAATGGAATATTCAGATAAGCAACCTTCCCGGCCAAGATCTCATCATAGTATTTACTGGTTGGATCAGCAATGCCTTCCGCCGTCCAGTGGTGATAGGGGCCGTGGGTATCAAATATGCCGATCAGGATGGGAATAAACAGGATGGCAAGAAGCGGGAAGGAGACCGCAGCCGCTTCTGGGATTCGTCGTAGGACAACAATCCATTCTGCACGGACAAGGTGTTTGATCAGCACGATGAACAGGCATCCCAGGGCAATGGAGAGGCAGAAGGTCCAGCCGATCAGATAAGAGAAATAAAATTGCTCAAGAAATGCCTCGCTCATGCCGACAAAAATACTCACCACAACCACCACCAAACCGACAAGTCCCGGAATGATGTAGCTACGAGATGTACCGGTAAAGGGGTATTGATCACTCTTGGTGGGTGCCAAGGGATCAACAAGCTTCATCAAGATCGAGCTGCTTCGCAGTGCGTCACGCATAGATCCTCGTTTCAAGGCGTATTCTAAAAATTGGTTTGCTCATCAGCCGGGATATCGCCCCTGTCTGCATTTTGGCTGCGCTGCAATGCTCTTACATATGCGACAATCGCCCATCGGTCTGCAATCGGGATCTGCTGCGCATACGCGGGCATGCTCCGAACCCCTTGTGTGATGACTTCATAGAGATATCCGTCTTCAACAGTGCGCAAGCGGTCATTATGAAAACCAATAGGTACGAATCCGTACCCGCCTGCCATCACAATTCCCTGCCCATCTCCGGCCACACCATGGCAGACCGAGCAGTATATATCATAGCGTTCCCGTCCACGGCTGGCAAATTCCACGGTATACTCCACCGGCATCACCTGCACATAACCTCCGTCAGCATTCCGTCCGGTATGGAATACCACATCTTCCCGTAGCATGCCACGGGCTACGGTCCCGGGGACCGGAGGTCGCATAGCACGACCGTCTTCAAAGAAAGGATTGGCTTCCTGGGCTTCAAACCGCTCCATGGCATCCATATTTGGATTAATGTGGATGGGCGGATCCTCTTTCAGGCTGCCTCGGCAACCGCCGAGAATGATCGCAATTCCAAGTAAAAGGGAGACCTTTTTCATCCTAAGCCGTGTGCAGTTCTGAATATCCATGGTCATGAATCACTTCGACCGCTTTTGCACCTGCCTCTTGGAGCAGTGATTCTGTTTCGTCCAAATCGAAGTTCGGATCACTTGCTGCAATGTGCAAAAAAAATGCATCATCGGAAGTGCGCGAAAATCCCCGGGAGTAGAAGAGCGGGTTGTAGGGGCGGGGTAGCCCATTCAAAACCAGCATCCCACCCACCGCAAACAGCGCAGAGAACAGCACCGTGAGTTCAAACATAATCGGGATAGACGGCTCAATCGCGAAGAATGGTTTCCCGCTGATATTCAAAGGGTAGTCCACTGCGGAGGTCCACCATTGCAGCCATGTCGCGAGTCCCAGTCCGGTCGCGCTGCCAATGAGGGTAATGTATCCAACTTTGGATTGTCCAAGCCCCATTGCACGATCCATTCCATGAATCGGGAAAGGAGAGTGGGTATCAAAGTGACGATAGCCGGATGAATGCACTTTACGAGCTGCAGAAATCAGAACCCCTGGATTAGGGAATTCAGCCAACAACCCATAAACACCATCTCCTTGGGCCTCATAGATCCCCATGGTTGCCTTCACGCTCTGGATCAATTTCTTTAACATTGGGCTTACAAGTTAATTGGTCTCACGCTCAGATTCGTGCTGATCATAGTAGTGGGGATCACTTTGCGGCAGCACCATCTTTACCTCTGCCATGGCAACCATGGGTAAGTAGCGAAGGAAAATCAAAAACAGGGTCATAAAGAGACCAAACGATCCGGCAAACGTCAAAATGTCCACGATCGTTGGATTAAAGTAATCCCAGCTACTTGGCAGGAAGTCTCGGTGCAAACTGGTCACCGTGATCACAAACCGCTCAAACCACATCCCGATGTTTACAACGATCGAGGTCAGGAAAAGGAATGGAATGCTTCGCCGCAGGCGCTTGATCCAGAAGAACTGTGGGAAGAGCAGATTACAGGACATCATCGTCCAATAGGCCCATGCATAAGGGCCGGTTGCCCGGTTCAGGAACGCATATTGCTCATATTCGACCTGTGAATACCAGGCAATGAAGAATTCGGTGATGTAGGCAAAACCTACCATCGATCCCGTAAGGAGAATGATAATCGCCATCTTCTCCAGGTGATCCATAGTGATAATGTTTTGAATCCCATAGATCTTTCGTGCGAGGATCATGAGGGTCATCACCATCGCAAACCCCGAGAAAATAGCTCCTGCGACGAAGTAGGGCGGGAAAATAGTAGTGTGCCAACCTGGAACGATACTCACCGCAAAGTCAAAAGAAACCACAGAGTGTACGCTCAAGACCAATGGAGTCGCAAGCGCAGCAAGGAGCAGGTAGGTCTTTTCATAGTTACGCCAGTGGCGATTTGCACCTGTCCAGCCAAGAGAAAAGAATCCCAAAATCCGGCGACGGAATACGTTGCGAGCCCGGTCACGTAGAGTCGCTAAATCCGGGACCAAGCCGACATACCAGAATATGAGCGATACAATGAAGTACACGCTGACGGCAAACACATCCCAGAGAAGCGGGCTTTTAAACTGAGGCCACATCTCCATCTGATTGGGAAGGGGCAGGGTCCAGTAGATCACCCATACCCGACCTACATGGATAGTGGGAAACAACAATGCACAAATGACCGCAAAGAGGGTCATCGCCTCTGCACTTCGGTTAATGGCCGTACGCCACTGCTGCCGAAAGAGGAATAAGATGGCTGAGATCAAGGTTCCGGCGTGCCCAATACCAACCCAGAACACAAAGTTAACGATGGGCCATCCCCATCCTACGGGGTTATTATTGCCCCAGACCCCAATCCCGTTCCATACCAGATAGGCAATCATCAGTAGGAGGATACACAGCAGTGTGGAGGACACAGCAATGGCCATGTACCACACGGAAGGGGGGCGTTTTTCTGTGTGATAGGAGACTAACTGGGTGATATCATGAAACCCCAGATTCCCGGTAACCAGTGGCGGTTCCGCGGGGAGCGTTACAGTCTTGTCAGTCGATGCAGACACTTTGCAGTCGGATGTTTTCTAGGGCTATGGTGATCCCGCAGGCTCCAAGTCCTGGTTTGGATTACGTACACGGGCCAGATAGGACACTCTTGGTTTAATGTTCAATTCGGCCAATAGCTTGTAGCTACGCGGATTCCGCATGGCCTGGCTGACTCCACTCTCCTGATCATTGAGGTCACCAAAGGTGATGGCTTCCGCCGGACAGGCCTGCTGACAGGCGGTTGCAACCTCATCGCGATGTAACGGACGGGTTTCCAGTCCGGCCCTCTTCTGCGTCTGGCGAATCCGCTGCACACAGAACGAGCATTTTTCCATCACTCCCCGAAATCGAATCGACACATTCGGGTTCTGGGCCATCTGTACGGTTTCCGGGATCGTTTTGGACCAGTTATAGAAATTGTACCGGCGAACCTTGTACGGGCAGTTATTGGCGCAGTAACGCGTACCAATACACCGGTTGTAGATCATTTGGTTTGTGCCGTCGGGCGAATGTACGGTTGCGGCAACCGGGCAGACCGATTCGCAGGGCGCATTCTCGCAGTGCTGACAGGGCATGGGTTGCATGACGATCTGAGGATCTGTATCCAGATCTTCTCCGCCTTCAGTGATAAAATACCGGTCAACCCGCAACCAGTGCAACTCGCGCCCATTGCCGACCTCTTTTTTTCCGACGACCTGGATATTGTTCTCCGCCTGGCACGCGACAATGCAGGCATTGCACCCCGTGCAGGCATTCAGATCAATGACCATTCCCCATTGGTTCTGCCAGTAATCATTGTCACGAAAGGCAGGGGTTTTGGCTGGGTGCTGATTTTTCCAGAGCTCAGGGTAATCAGAAAAGTCCGTCTTTACGTCGGAGCCGGGCGTCGGAGCTTCACCCTGCAGAGCGAATGCTGGATCTGCCTGGTACTCCTCCATTGTTGCCGTGCGGATCAATGGGCGGGCTTCTGTGTCCAGAATGCCGTGGTCCTGTGTCGTAACGATGGTCCACTTGCGGCCCGTTGCCGCAAGTTGAATTCCGGTGGAGACAGGCTGTGCGAGTAAATTTCTGAGTTTTGCGACGTTCGTTCCCACGCCGGTGGCCAAGGTCCCCCGGGCGTAGATATCCGTTGCATCGTCCGTGTCCCAGAAGGGGGTATCCCGTTCGGGTCGTGTCGTAGAAATCTCGCGACCATACCCTAACGTAACCGATACGGTATCATCTGCATGTCCAGGTAGGATCCAGATTGGCAGTTCAACCTCGTGACCGTTGACAGTCAGCGTGACGACATCAGCGTAGTAACGGCCTTTTGAGTACTCGCAGACGAGTCCATGGTCTTCTGCGGTTTTTGGACTTAGTACGGCGACGTTATCCCATACAATTTTCGTGATTGGATCCGGGAGTTCCTGACACCAGGCATTATTGGCAAAGCGGCCATCAAGCACGGTGGGATCCAGTCTGACCACGAGTTCAAGGCTGGGATCGGATTCGGGGAGCTGTCCGTCGAAGGCAGGCTCGGCGGTGACCGAAGGATAGCCGGTGTCTTGCAGATAACCATCGTGCAGGACGCGGCGCCAGGCGGTCTCCAAATCTTCCTCGCCCAATACGGAGGTCCAGGTTTCACGTACCAGATCGTATCCTCTGGTATACTGCCCACTCGAAAGTGCATTGAGGATTTCGATTTCACTTCGCGTATCCCCGTACAGCGGGGCGATCAGTGGCTGAACTGGTGTGAGTGTTCCATCCCATGAGCGACCGTCTCCCCACGATTCCAGATAATGAGTCAGGGGGATATGCCAGGTACTTGTCCGGGCTGTTTCATCAACATGCATACCGACATGTACGGTATCACTGACACGCCCCATCGCTTCTTGAAAATTCAACTCAGGGGGAGCATCATAGATCGGGTTGACTCCCAGCATCATCAGCAGATCAATCTGTCCTGCCTGCATCTCCTTGACCAGTGCGGGAAGGGCCTGTGACTGGGGTAGTTGAGTGGGGGCTCCGGTGTCCAACAAGGTAACGGTCGTGTCTACGGCGCCAAGGGCGTGGTTTATGAGTGCACAAAGTGCATGTACTTCGGCAGGTTGTGTTTCGCCGGCAACGATGACACAGCGGCCATTGGTTGTTTGCAGATCTCTGGCGATGCTGGAAGCAAATGAGTCGGGGTTTGTCCCGGAATAAATTCCCAGTGCAGTGGCAATCTGGCCTGCCAGATCGGAAATGGCATCCGACCGCATCCGCCTACGATGATCGGCCATGGTGCCGGTTACGGTGTAGGTGCTCTCTGCAACATACAGTCGACTCATCTGGTCTTGGGCACCATTGAGCTTGCGTCCCTGGGCGAAAGAGGAGGTGTTCCCGGTGCCGTTTTTGGCATGGGGGCCAAGAAAGTCTGCATCCAAGCTTACGATGACATCGGCATTTGCAAAGTCATAGACTGGCTGCAGCGGCTGCCCGTAGGCCATCTGAACCCCAAGAGTCTCAACATCATCCCCTTCGCTGCGATAATCAATCCATCGCGTATCCGGGAACTGACTCTCAATTTGAGCCTGCAGGCGGGCACGCGTTGCCGAACTGTCCGGTGCTGCAAGCACCGCCACACGTCGATTTCGTGTCTGGAATCGTTGGCACAGAGACAGAAAATCCTCCCAGCCCACAGGGGAGCCGGTACGCAAAATGGTTTTTGAGCGATCAGGATCATAGAGTTGAAGCAAGGATGCCTGTTCAAAGACTCCAGAAGATCCTGAAGCGTTTGGATGATCTGGATTGCCTTCAACTTTGACCGGCCTGCCATCATAGCTTTTTGCCAGGAGCGGGCGGGCGGTTCCGCGAAAATTCATTGCGGTCGCATAGTGCAGCGGAACGCCGGGAATGAGTTCTTCCGGGCGGTCTGAGAACGGCATGATGGTTTCCACTGGGCGGCGGCAGGCGGCGAGGCCAGCCATGGCCATGGATGCCCCCAACAGTTGCATAAAGTGGCGGCGATTACTCCCGGTGGGGGCGTTGCTTGCTCCAGGAATAAATTCCTCAGAAACCTGCTCCACCAGACTGGGGTCCTGATCAAGGTGTGGGCGGCTGCGCCATAACTTTCGCTCGGAGCCCGAAGGAGTGCCGTCAATAACTGGAAGGGATATCATAACACGTTTCCGACTAATAATGGCAGGCGCTGCAATTCGTTGGTGGACGAATGCCTTCCTGTTTGATTCGGTTCAAATTGTCTTCCAGAAACCCGGCACTGTGTACGTAGCCCATCGTAGTGATTTCTTCATTTGGCCGGAGGTAGTTCTCCGGCTCCCGGTGACACTCGAGGCACCACCCCATGGAGAGCGGCTCCTCAAGTCGTACCACATCCATCTGATCAATTCTGCCATGGCAGGTTTCGCAGCCAACCCCGTTGTTTACATGCACTGCGTGACTGAACTGTGCATAATCGGGTAGTTGATGAACCTTGACCCACGGGATTGATGAGTTGTCTGCCCAACTGGCCCGCACCGGTGCGAGGTCCGTGCTTTGCGGAAGAACCACTTCATGGCAATTCATGCAGGTTTCCGTTGCAGGCACGTTTGAGACATCGGCAATCTCCACAAAATTGTGACAATATCGACAGTCAAGTCCCAACTGATCTACATGGACACGATGGCTGTAGGGCACAGGTTGTTCGGGTGCGTAGCCAACATCGGTGTATTCGGGTGAGAAATAATACCAGACCAGAAACATCATAACAATGCCACCGCCAAGCATTGCACCTAAGGATAGGTGCGGGAGTGCGTTGGATTTCTTTGGGAAAATTTGGGGCATTGAAGGACAGAACCATTTCAGCCGCAGCGAATTTACGACATATATTTCAGAATTTAAGCCGTATTCACGAATTCAGGCAGTAATTCAACAAATCTTCACAATAAATCAACCGAATATCAATTAGTGTGGAGGGTTACCGGCTTTTGACCGGTTGGTCATACGGACAAATCGGTGCGTAAACATGATGGAAGCGGCCAACAGGCCGACGACAAGTCCCCACCAGAATCCCTCAGGTCCCATTCCCAGACCAAACCCGAGTCCGAGGCCGGTTGGCATGCCAATCAGCCAGTAGGCGACAAATCCCTGCACCATTGGAATATGTGTATCCTTCAGGCCTCTTAGTGCTCCCAGGGCAGTGGCTTGCAGCCCATCAAAGAGTTGGAAAAGTGCTGCAATACCAAGTAAGCTGATCACTTGCAGCGCAGTTGCAATATTGGTTGGATCAGTCGTGTCCAGGTAGATGCCGACGATAAAATTCGGAGCAAGCAAAAACAGGAGCGCTGTGCAGGACATAAAGATGAGGGCTAAAGCCATGCCTGCGTATCCTGAAATTTTTGCGGCATAAAAATTCTTGGTCCCAACATTTTGACCTACCCGGACAGAGGTGGCAAGCCCAATCCCCAGAGGCACCATATAGGTGATCGCGGCGCATTGAATCGCAATCTGATGGGCAGCAATCGGGACTGCACCGTAGGTGCCAATCAAAAAGGCAGTTGCGCTGAAGAGTGTCACTTCAAGTCCAATGGATCCTCCGATCGGAAGTCCCACACGCAGAAGTTCGCGAAAATAGCCGAAGTCGGGAGTTCGGAGCTTTCGCAGTACTCCATAAGAGCGATATGGATGCTGAAAAGCAACATACAGGGCAATGCAAGTGAACATAAACCAGTGGACAATACAGGTTGCCCATCCAGTTCCAGTGAGTCCAAGACGGGGGAGGCCGAAATTGCCAAACATCAACCCGTAGTTCGCTCCGATATTCAGCAGGATGCCCATCACAATGATGATCGTGATCGGCAGCGGTCGGGCAATTGCTTCCACAAAATTGCGCAGTGCATTGAACCACATAAAAGGGAGAAATCCCCACATTGCGGCTTGCAGGTATCCTTCGGCATAGGCCATTGTGGCCGCATCCTGCTGCATGAGATTCCACGGCAATTTTGCATTCCACATGATCAGTAATACAGGAAGGGACAGGAGCGTGGCCAGCCAGAGTGCCTGTCGTGTAGTGCGTCCAATAGGGTCATGTTTTCCAGCACCGTACGCCTGTGAAACCATCGGCCCCACGGCCAGCAGGATCCCGATTCCGATCAGGGCAAACAAGAAATAGGTGGCGTTGCCGAGAGCTACTCCAGCGAGTTCCGATGATCCCAGGCGTCCTACCATCATCACGTCAACAAATCCGTTACTGATCTGCCCTAGCTGGGTTGCGACGATCGGGATGGAGAGGAGTGAGACCCGGCGGGACTCATTCCAGATGTTATAGCTTTGCTGATTGCTCACGGAGTTCAAATTTTATTGGCTGCGGATCATGCGCCCGGCAGTAGAAGTTTATAGGGCGGCGTAACTGAACCGCCAGCCAATGCAACTATTACTCATCGGATTACTCATACAGGCAAGTTTTCAGTCACCTCTTCCCGAGCGTGTTGAAATTTTACCGGGATCTGCTTCCCTAAAGGTAGGTGAAACCGCGAATTTTTCGGCAGAAGCATATGATGCAGATGATGCAGTGATCACGGGATTGGAGACTAGGTGGCATATCGCCGAGTCAAGCATTGCGACGATTGATGAGAATGGAACAGTTCGGGGTTTGGCATCTGGCAGTGCGGTTGTCGTTGCGATCATGGGAGGAAAGCCAGGATATGCAGAGATTACCGTCGAGAAGGGCGGCGATACAACACAACTTGTTGCCAGCGTACCGGTCTCCCCAATACTCTCGGGGACGAGTGTGCCCATTGAAGTGAGGTTAAATGGTTCAATTCCAGAGCGCCGTATTCGATTTCTCAGTAGTAATGTTACAGTTGCAACGGTGGATCGGGACGGTCGTATCCATGCGAAGAGTCCGGGTTCATTCACGGTGACGATTCGGATTGCTGGTGCAACGGCTTCCATGGACGTAGAGGTTACACCGAATCCAGCGGTCTCCTATCAGATTGCACAAAATCGGTATATCGTGAGACAGGGAGATGTTGTACGTTTTCGTGTCCAGGCAGTTGATGAGGATGGAGAGGAAGTTGAAGGGGTTTATCCATCGTGGGAGGTGTCGGGTGGTGGAGCATTCATGGAAAGTGAAGGGGTAGAAGGAGTCTTTGTGGCGGAGGATATAAGTGATTATACCATTACTGCGCACATTGGAGAAAACATTCAGCGGTCTCTCATTTTAGCTGTTGAACCTCGAGTCCATAAGGAGACGATGGTTATTACCGGTCGTGGCCCGATTGCACATCATCATTCCGGTGACACGTGGGTATTTGAGGGCGTGGATGGTCGTGATTATGCGTACATCGGCACCTTTATGCATGACTGGATGAAGGTCTTTGATGTAACCAATCCAGAACGCCCTGTTTTGACCGATTCAATCCAAGTGGATGCTCGTCGGATCAACGATGTGAAGATTCACGAGAGTAATCGGCTTGGGGTGATTACACGTGAAGGTGCCTCTAATCGGCGCAATGGGATTGTGATTCTGGATCTATCGATCCCAGCACATCCCGAAATTCTTTCAGAGTACACGGCAACCGTCACCGGCGGGGTCCATAATGTGTGGATTGAAAAAGATCTTGTGTATGCATGCCATAACGGGACGAATGCGCTCCATGTCATTGATATTTCTGATCCTGTTCATCCGCAAGAAGTTGGTCGCTGGGAACTTGACAGGGAAGAAAAGACGCTGCATGATGTTATTGTCCAGGGCGGATATGCATACCTTTCTTATTGGGATGATGGTGTCGTCACATTGGATGTGGGGGCAGGAACTCACGGTGGGACTCCAACGTCTCCTGTAATGGTCAGTCGGCTTTCCTATCCAGAAGGCAATACCCATGTTGCATGGAGGCACGGCCAATACCTATTTGTCGGAGATGAAATCTTCCCCGATGACTGGGATGCGAGCAAGCCGATAGATGCTGAGGGTTACATCCACATCCTGGATATGTCAGATATGGAGTCTCCAGTAGAGGTTGCCCGGTACGAGGTGCCAGATGCGGGCGCGCATAACATATGGGTTGAGGATGACCGCCTGTACGTTGGGTATTATCAGGGTGGCTTACGGGTAGTTGATATTCGTGGTGAGTTAAGAGGGAATCTTTATCTGCAAGGTCGAGAAATAGCACATATCCTGACTATGGATGAGCAGTCAATGGTACCGGGGTGGCCCATGACCTGGGGAGCTCAAATCTTCAAAGGACATATCTACACATCAGATCTAAACAGTGGACTCTGGATTTCCAGGATGGAGACGATTAGCCAGTAGTGGAAGCAATTTTTGGCTGACTTTCGGGACGAGTACGCCAAAAATGCGATCTCCACGCCGACTTCTGTGAGCCCTAATACCGAAGCGACCCTCGTACATTCAATCCGAGATCTCCCAGCGTAGCTGCGCGTCCGTGTGCCAGACCAAAGACCGAGAATGTCAACCATTCCGATGGATAAAGCTCTCCACCCAACCGGTACATCACTCCCTGATGCAACTGAGTCACCCCCATGACGGACCGAGCAGTGCCATCTTTCCACGGAACGCCGTATCCCAATTCCAACTCGGTCCGCTGCGCGTCTGCCCCGAGCGGCACCGCATCCAGGATCGTCTGCTGACCGTACATTGACATCCCCTGACCCCGTCCCCACGATGGACGCACACGCATCATCAACCCCTCTGATCGACTGCCCACCTGCACGGATCCCGAGATCCCCCACTCGGTGAACCCGTCCGCCGTGTGCATCACCAGCCCCTGCGTCCGCAGATCCGCCTGCAAGCGCCACGCCGGATAGGCAACCCGGATCCCCCCGCCAAACTCCAACCCCACCCCCGTCTCCGCACTCCCCCCATCGCTCCGCACATTCGCCTCCAAAAATGGACGAAGTCCATCGCTGATCTTTACATTCGCTTCCACACCTGCCCGGACCCGGTACACCTCTGCCGTCACCTCATGCTCCTTTATCTCTGCATCCGTCACCAGGACATCTCCATGGTAGTTCAGTCCGATCGTGCCACTTGACATTAATTTCCCTCGAACCCCCATCGCTCCAAACCTGGACACCAGATCCCCTTTCAGTTCCAGCACCTCCGCCTGCCCGCGACCCGCGCCTGCACTCAACCATACATCCCAGCCCGCACGCGCATACGATACATACGGATAGACGCCCGTCAACCCTGCGGTGATCTCTCCAGACTGCTGCACCACCTCAAACGATCCCTCTCCCTGACTGTGGGCCAGAAGTAGTCCCGCCAGCCAACCTCCCCGCCAGCGGTAGTCCGCCCCCAGCATCCCCGTGGTTACTTCGCCACGGAGCGTCAACGCATCGTCATCCCGTCCATTGAACTGACGGAATGCTCCCCGTCCCCAGACGCTGAACGACCCACTGTACGAAGTCGCAGACATGCGGCAACCCGCCAAGAGCTCGCCCAGGGACGGATCCCATGAGGAGGCCGAGTACCAGAGCCGGGCCATCTCTGCGCGGTCGGCCGCACCACACGCGGCACCATCCGCCCCGGAGCGGAACCGCTCTCCCAATGCCTCCACCACCTGCACCGACGACGTCCGTACAAACCGCGCCGCATACGCCTCCAGTACCTCTTCACTCACCGTGGTCGACTCCTGGATCGTCGCCACCCCCACCGCCTTTGCAATCTCTGCATGCTTTGATGACACCAGATGCACCGTGAACGTCTCCTCGTGCCAATCCAGTCCGTCCTTCAAGAGCGGCACCGCTATCATCGCTTCCACCGTTCCCGGTGCCAGCGTGACCACCCCCGAGGAGGCTTCATAGTCTTCGCCTGCCTTGGCGGTCCCATCGCGGGTCCGGTACGTTGCCGAGATCATCTGACGCTGCGGATGCGACAGCAAGACCCGGAACCGGACCATGCCCTCTTCTTCCAGCACCAGCGCATCTTCCACCCGAAGAATCGCACTCGCACCATCATCATCCAGGATCGTGCCCGTCCCCGTTTCACGTGCAATGATGGCATTGCGAGGCTTTGACAAGGTCACCATAAACCTGAACTTCCCCCCTACTTCCCATCTAAGCCGGCAATTTTGAGGTTCAAACCACCTCATTTCGGTCTTGATCTTCACTTTTTTACATACTTCCTCCTCTAAGGGGGAAATATTGGGATCATTTTCCTTGTTTTGTGCCCAAATCGGTGTCATTGTGGGATTTTTTTGCCCGAAATATACATACCCATGTATATTTTTCTGATTGCCAAACTTTTTCAGAATAAATGTGCATATATTCTCATTATTTCGTATATTTATCGCGGTTATCCATTCATTATTCAGAACATTCCTGCCCATGTATGTCGCCAAAATTCCCAACCGGAACTCCAACCCCACCTGGCTTATCCGTGAGTCCAAATGGGTCAACGGAAAAGTCCAAAAAACCACCCTCGCCAATATCACCAAACTTCCCCGGGAAGTCATTGATGGGATCCGAATCCTCCTCAAAGGCGGAACCGCCGTCCAATCGTTTGACAATGCCTTTGCCATTCAAAGCAGCAAGAACCACGGACATGTCGCCGCCGTACTGGGCGTCATGAAGCAGCTCCAGCTGCCCGAACTGATTGCACCGAAGAATTCCCGCTTCCGCCGACTCATCCTCGGCATGATTGCCGCACGAGTGATCAAGCCGGCCAGCAAGCTCTCCACCAGTGCCATGCTGGATGTGGAACATGCGTCCACCACGCTCAATGAAGAACTTGGACTCAAACGCGTGGATGAAGATGATCTCTATGATGCGATGGATGAACTGTTCAAACGCAAAACCGACATTGAGTGTCGTTTGGCGAAACGACATCTCAAGGAGGGGAGTCTGGTGCTCTACGATGTGACCAGCAGTTATGTGGAAGGCGAGAAAAATGAATGGGCGACCTATGGCTACAACCGGGACAAGAAGGAGGGCAAGAAGCAGATTGTCTATGGGCTGATGACCGATCCAGAGGGCTGTCCGGTGTCGGTGGAGGTGTTTCGCGGCAATACCTCAGACATCCGTACGCTGCGCGCTCAGGTGGACAAGATTCAGAACACCTTTGCACTCAAGCATGTGGTGTTGGTCGGAGATCGAGGGATCCTGAAGCAGAAGCAGATTCAGGAGGAGATCCTGCCTGTGGGACTGGACTGGATCACGGCAATGCAAAAGAGCGAGATTCGTGATGTGGTGGAGCAGGAGGGCATCCAAATGAGTCTATTTGATGAACAGGATCTGGTGGAGGTGCGCTGTGATCTGTATCCCAATGACCGCCTGGTGCTGTGCAGGAACCCCTTACAGGCGGCAAAGAGTCAGCAGACGCGGGAAGCATTGCTCGTGAAGACGCAGGAAAGACTGAACAAGACCGTTGAGTCGACCCAGCAGGGCCGGCTCAAAGATGCGGGAAAAATTGGGGTGCGGGTCGGGAGGGTATTCGAAAAGAACAAAATGGGGAAGTTTTTCAATCTGGAGATCCGGGATGGACATTTTTCGTATACCCGCAATGAAGAAGCCCTTCAGAAGGCGGAACGACTCGACGGCCTGTATGCCATTCGTACCAGTCTGAAACCGGGGCCGGAAGTGGCCGAGTTGGTCACCAATTACAAACGCCTTTCCACGGTGGAGATGGCCTTCCGCACGATGAAATCCATGTCGTCACAGGTCCGTCCCATTCACCATCGCACCAAAGACCGGGTCGTTGCACATGTCTTTTTGTGCATGCTGGCCTACTATGTGGAATATCATCTGCGCCGGAAGCTGGCGCCAATCCTGTTTGCAGAGGATGACCTGGAAGCAAAACGAGTGCAGCGCAAAAGTGTCGTCGAACCCGCCAAACCCTCGGAATCGGCGAAAAAGAAAGCCCAAACCAAACGAACCGCAACGGGCGAAAAGGTCTGGAGCTTTGCCGGTCTCATGGACGAACTCTCGAGGCTATGTCGAGTGATGGTCATTCCGAAGATTGGCTCGGATGCAACCCCCGAAGTCGTCATGGTTAAGAAAATCAGTTCCACCCAAAAGCAGGCATTCAAACTGCTGAACATCAAACTGCTGTAGGCATCGGTTCAACGAGCCGATGTATCCTCCTCCCAGACAGCCCCTCTGGTCGTCGTCAATTATCCAAAAAAGCCCCAATTCTCCCGGGAATCTTGTAGCCTTGAGAAAACGAAAATGGGGGGAAGTTCAGATAAACGTCTCATTCTCTTCCGGGAGTTCATCATCGGTCACCTCAATCTCAATCACGCCCCGGGTTGCACCCGGATCAAAGATTACAATCCCCCGCGAGGTCATATAGTCCAGGCCCGCCTCTGCCGTGCCGTCCGTGCTTGCATACTGCACGGTCACCACCTGATCCACGGGACGACTGAGTTCAATGGGCAATTGGATCGCCTCTGCATGTTCCAATGCCTGTTCATCGTAGAGGGTGATCGTAAGCGGCCCCGGCCGCTCATCGTTGTCCATGATCGTCACCGTGATGTCTGCCGTCACCCCGTCATACCCCCCGCCTGATGCTGTAACCTTTAAGCCGACCGTTTCGTCTGCATAATCCTCGTCGTCCTCCGCTGCCGTTAAGGTCACGGCCTTGGATGTGTTCCAGTCTGCAGCCGTAAACGTGAGCGAGGGTTGGTCCAATATTAAATCTGTTCCCGCGTGCCCGGTGAAAGTCAGCGTCACGGGGCCCGGTGGCGATGCGGATAGACGAACCAAGAGCGGGCGCGTACCCCCTTCTTCCATCTGCACTACCTCCGGGGCCACGAGCCCCGCCGCATCGTTGTCCGTGATCGTCACTGTGATATCGGTCGTCACCCCGGCGTAGCCGCCTCCAGATGCTGTGAGCGTCAATGTTTCCGTATCGTTTGCAAAATCATCATCCTGCCCTGCCGTCACCATCACCGTCTGCGCCGTGCTCCAGCTTGAAGTGGTAAAGGTAAGAGATGCTTTGTCCAATACCAGATCGGTCCCCGAATGTCCGGTGATGGTCATCGTCACCAGGCCAGATGGCATCTGTGCAAGTGCAACTGCCAACGTCCTCTGGTTCCCCTCCGCCATGGTCACCGACGCCGGGGCCACGATTCCCGGCGTATCGTTGTCCGTGATCGTTACCGATACTGTTTTGGAGATCCCGGTGTAGTCGACACTACCACTTGCTGTTAAGGTGACCTCTACCTGATCATCCGTCAAATCCATGTCGTTCGCAGCGCGCAAGCTCACCTGCTGCTCCGTACGCCAGTTGTCGGGCCCAAAGGTCCGAGTGATCGGGCTCACGGCCAAGTCGGTTCCCGAAGGCCAGGTCATCATCACTTTGACCTCGCCCAATGGCTCCGAGGTCAGCGAAATCCCGAACGACTTCGCGCCCCCCTCCGTGACCGATACAGATTGGGGAGCGTTCATCCCTGCCTCATCGTCGTCGGTGATCGTTATCTCAATCTCTCGCGAATCCCCCGCGACTAGTCCGGAGGGTAGGGTTCCAAGCGCCACCGTGAAGGTCTCATCTGTCTCTGCAACATCATCCTGAACCGCCGAGACCGCATAGGTCCCGCTCGTCTCTCCAGCTGCAATCTCTACCTGAACAGGAATGGGTGCCTGATAATCCTGGGCATTCGCGGTGCCACCCGTCAATGTCAATGGAATCACCACATCAGTGTCCGGTGCCTCGGACATCGTTGCCGTCACCGTGACACCATTCCCCTCATCCACGGGATCGGGAGATGCCGACAGATCTACCGTCACCTCTGTCGGCGACGTAATATCCCGGATGGTCACGAACTGGGAAGACTCTCTGCCCGGTACCAGAAGCGCCGGGGGGAGATCCCCCAATGCGACGATAAAGGTCTCATCGTCCATGTCTGCATCCTCGGATGTATGGATCTGCCCCGATCCCTGCGTCTCACCACGAAGAATCGTTACCCCCCGAAGTGACGTGTAATCGCCAGGCTCCGGTGGATGACCCGTCTCATCGTTATACACCAATGGAACCTCTACATCGATTTCCAGCATGCCCGTCAGCCTTGCCGTGATCGTCACCGACTTGCCTTCGTCCACCGGATTCGGAGATGCGGACAGCGTCACTTCCACCGGAGGTGGTGGGTCATTGTCTGCAATCGTAATATCCACCGAGGAAGGACTGCCACGCTCCACTCCCGAAGGCAATGCATCAATAGCGACCGTGAACCGCTCATCCCCCTCCGAAACATGGTCATCTTTGATGTCAAGCGTCCCCGACCCGGCCCGGGATCCCCCGGTGATCGTGATACTTGGAAGGGGACCATAGTCGCCTGGCTCCGTCGGCGGCTCGCCCGGAATATCCCGCAACTCAATCGTCACCGCATCCGGCAATGGGTTTGACAGCGTTGCCGTGATGGTGACCGACTCGCCTTCGTCCACCGGGTTTGGAGATGCCGACAAACTCACCGTCACCGGAGTGTCCGGGGCATCATCGTCATCTACAATCGTCAGCGTATGTGTTTTCGGGCTTCCCACCGTGTATCCCGTGCCGCTGGCCAGCGTCAGAATGATGGTCTCGTTAGACTCGTCCTCGGTGTCCTCGGTAATCCCGATCGGGATATTTACCGAGGTCCGACCAGTTGGCCACGGAGATCGTCCCGGAACTGGTGTAGTCCGTGTTCCGAGTTGCCGTACCGCCCGTGCCGTAACTCAACGTGAACGGTGCCGCGGGCGCAGGATTGATCCTGACGGCCACATGGTGGGTCCCCTTTTTCTCGGGGGCCCTGGACGAAGACGAAGCAAAGCTCACCTGCGGCGTATCGTTGTCCGTGATCGTCAGCGTATGCACGTTCGCACTTCCCACCGTGTACTCCGTGCCGTCGGTCAGCGTCAGGATGATCGTATCGTCAGGCTCCTCCTCGATGTCATCGGTAATCACAATCGGAATATTCACCGAGGTTGCACCAGCGGACACGGAGATCGTCCCGGAGCCAGTAATGCTGTAGTCTGCGGTTTCGGTCGCCGTACCGCCCAACGTATAGCTCAATGTGAGGGCTGCCCCAGGTGCAGGACTGAGACTGACTTCCACATCGCGCGTACCACCATCTTCGCCCACGCTGCCTGCCGCCGAAGCAAAGTTCACCTGCGGCGTATCATTGTCCGTGATCGTCAGCGTATGCACGTTCGCACTTCCCACCCTGTACCCTGTACCGCTGGTCAGCGTCAGGATGATCGTCTCGGCATCATCATCCACATTGTCATCGGTAATCACGACCGGGATCTTCACCGAGGTTGCATTCGCGGCCACGGAGATCATCCCGGAGCCGGTAATGCTGTAGTCTGCGGTTTCGGTCGCCGTACCGCCCAGCGTATAGCTCAATGTGAGGTCTGCCCCAGGTGCAGGACTGAGGCTGACTTCCACATCGCGCGTACCACCATCTTCGCCCACGCTGCCTGCCGCCGAAGCAAAATTCACCTGCGGCGTCTCATTGTCCGTGATCGTCAGTATATGTTCGCTCGGACTCCCCACCGTGTACCCCGTGCCGCTTTCCAGCGTCAGGATGATCGTTTCGGCATCCTCGGCCGCATCGTCATCGATAATCTCGACCGGAATGCTCACCGAGGTCGCACCAGCGGATACGGAAACCGTCCCTGAATTCTGAATTCTGTAGTCTTCGGTCGCCGCCGTACCGCCCAGCGTGTAGCTCAACGTGAGATCTGATCCAGGCGCGGGATCAATGTTGACGCTCACATTGTGCGTACCACCACCCTCGTCCACGCTATCTGTCGCCGAAGCAAAACGAACCGCCGGCGTATCATTGTCCATGATTGCCACCGTGTATTCGTTCGGACTTCCCACCGTGTACCCCGTACCGCTTTCCATCGTTAGGATGATCGTCTCGGAATTCTCGTTCACAGTGTCATCGTTGATCTTGATCTGGATAAACACCTCCTGCGAGAAAGCAGGCACAGAAAAGGTCCTTGAATCTCCGTTTTTGTGGCCTGCGGTCGGCTGTATCGGATGTGTCGTCATCCGTTTATAAGAGATTAATCTTCCGATTTCGTAGTCTGCATCTTCGGTCGCCGTACCGCCCAGCTGGTAGTTCACCGTGATGTCTGACTCAGGCGCAGGATGGATGGCGACTCTCACATACCACCAATTCTGGTTTTCGGGCACACTGAATCCAGACGAATGAAAACGAATCTTAGGCAAATCAGTAAGTGTCAGCGTATGTTCGCTCGGACTTCCCACCGTGTATCCCGCACCACTTGCCAGCGTCAGGATGATCGTCTCGGCATGATCGTCCACATTGTCATCGGTAATCACGATCGGGATATTCACCGAGGTCGCATTCGCGGCCACGGAAACCGTCCCGGAGCCACTAATACTGTAATCTGTGTTTTCGGTCGCCGTACCGCTCAGCGTGTAGTTCAATGTGAGAGCTGCCCCAAATGCAGGATTAATGTTTACTCTCACATTGTGCGTACTCTTTTCGGACGCACTGGACGTAGCCGAAGCGAAGCTTACCTCTATCAGATCATTATCCGTGATTGTCAGCATATGTATCTTTGGCGTTCCCACCGTGTACCCCGCACCGTTTGCCAGCGTCAGGATGACGGTCTCGTCATCCTCGTCCACATTATCATCGGTAATCACGACCGGGATATTCACCGAGGTTGCATTCGCGGCCACGGAAACCGTTCCAGAGCCACTAATACTGTAATCTGTGTTTTCGGTCGCCGTACCGCTCAGCGTGTAGTTCAATGTGAGAGCTGACCCGAACGCAGGATTAATGTTTACTCTCACATTGTGCGTACCCTCTTCAAGCGAATTGGACGTAGCCGAAGCGAAGCTTACCTCTATCAGATCATTATCCGTGATTGTCAGCGTATGTGTCTTTGGCGTTCCCAGATTGTATCCCGTGCCACTGGTCAGCGTTAGGGTGAGCGTCTCGTCATTCTCGTCCACATCGTCATCGGTAATCACGACCGGGATATTCACCGAGGTCGCATTCGCGGCCACGGAAACCGTCCCCGAACTGATGTAGTCCGTGCCCCGGGTTGCCGTCCCTCCCAGCGTGTAGTTCACCGTGAGGTCTGCTCCAGGTGCAGGACTGATGCTGACTGCCACATTGTGCGTACCAACATCTTCGTCTACGATGCCGGTCGATGAATCAAAACGAACCCTTGGTGTATCATTGTCATTGATCGTCACCTCCACCGAGGAAGGGATGGTAAGCACGATCCCCGAAGGTAGCAGGGTCTCACCAATCGCCACCGTGAACGTCTCATCGTCCTCTTTTATGACATCCTCATGGGTCTGAATCACCCCGCTACCCTGCGTCGTATTTGCTTTGATTGTGATTGAAGTTAATGAGGTATAGTCGTCAGGATCAATGGCCGTGTCCGTGGTCTGAGCATTGGGGTAGTTTAGCGATACCGTTACATCACTGGACTGCGCCTCCGTAATTGACACCGTGATCGTTACCGGTTGCCCTTCCTCCACCGGGTTCGGAGACGCCAACAATCTGGGCGGGGGTAGAACATGAATGCGAGGACATAGGCATGCTCTGTGGCGGTATTCCACGTTTGGTTTCCCTATCGGATAACCATAATCATAGAGTGGACCCGACCAGCGAGTTTTGAACTTAAATGACTCGGATTCCCTCTCCCCCGCCGGGATCGTGACCGTCTTCTCCTTTCTGCCTGGATTATCAAATATTATACTGGCAGGATCAAAAATATTCACCATATTACGAAAATGAATCAAAACTTCAATATCGCGGCTTTGCGCCGAAATAATGGTTGCCTTTATGGTCACCCACCTTCCTGCAACAACACTATTTGGCGACATTTCCAAACATATGTGCGGACTCCCATCTCCGTCATTAATCGCCCCCTCCACCGAGGAAGGGCTGCCAAGCTCTATCCCCGGCGGCAACAGATTCCCATCACTCGTCACCATGAACATCTCATTGTTCTGGTCCGTACCCTCCCCTATCTGGATTTCGGTTACAGCGGATTTCACGTCCCGGGGTATTGGAATTTTTGGCACTGTATTATAGCTCTTACCATCCTCCTCAGACATATCTTTCCCAAATTTGAGCGGAACCTCTCCGGTGATTAATCTGGCAAACGGCCTTAAGGGTGTTACCGCGAACGTAAGCCTCTCTCCCTTCGGGATCTCTGATGGTTCAGCCGACAAGTTCACGGTGACAGGGCTGGTATCCAAGATCCTCACATCGATGGAGGTTGACTCCTTGATTCCGCCTCCCGATGCCTCAAATATTAGCTCCACCTCATTGTTATCGCTCTGCTGTTTCACGTTCACTGTGACCGTCTGCTCCACATTCCAGTTTGAGTCATCAAACATCAGTTGCGTTGGACTCACCTCCAGGTGGTGACCATCATACCCCGTTATGGTCACTACCACCCCGCCTGAAGGCTGATCACCGAGTTTGATCGCAAATGTTTTTGAATTCCCATCCAAGATCGCCAAAGAAATCTGGGCATCCCCGGGCGCCTGTTGTAGATCTCTCAATCGGTCTCCCACAGATTCACCTGCATTTGTAGACGGCCCTGAGTTATCCGTACTTGAATCCTGGAGAGGAATAAGTGAAGAGAAAGGATGGGAAAAGAATGCTCTTCCAGATGGTTCTCCTCGACTCATGCCAACCGCTTCAGACGGAGGATTTTCTTCGCTCTGCTCCTCAGAAAGCATAAGGCGATGGCTTACAACTTCCTGTTCACTTTCTCCAAGGGCCTGTAAGTGCAAATTTAGCAATGCCTTGGGGTTCTCCACATCGGTATGGATCTGGATTTTCGGCGTTTGTACCTGGCCAAGGACGACAGAAGGCAAAAACAACACCCCGAGACCAACGAGGATCAGGGCATATGTGGCGCAGTCCACGGGACCGCCGCCCCTGTCATACAGAAAAAATCTTGCCCTTACTTTACCATCATCTTCGCCATTTTGGATCAGAAAATGTACCTCCCTATGACAATAATAAAGGCAATTATTTCTACAATATCAAATCTTGATCAGGAAAAAGAAAGCTCAAACCAAACGAGCCGGTCGAAAAAATCTTGAGCTTTGCGAGTTTGATGGAAAAACTTTCAAAGCTATATCGCTTGGTTGTGATTATGGAAATTAGCACAGACGCAATCCCCAGAGTCGTCATGATCAAGAAGATCTGTTCCTCTCAGAGGCGGGCATCCAAACTTCTGAACATCAACCTCTGTAGTCATCGGTGCACCAAGCCGATGGAAATTCCTCCCAGACAACCACCTCCGACGATTGCCAATTTTTCAAAAAAAAGACCCAACCCTCGAGGGAATATTGTGTCCTTAAGAAAACGAAGAGGGGGACGTCCAGATATACGGTACAACAGACTGGATGCCAGATTTTAGGATAAATCCCAGTTCAATTCCTGTTCTGGAGAAATTGGCAACGAAAACCGTGTTTGGCCGATTCAGATGGCAAAGCGGGGTTCAGCGTCCCTGATCTTACCACCGGCATGCCGATGTATGAAAAACACTTCCCTGCTCCCCTCAGAGAGGATTCATCCAGACTGCAACTGATGGGCAGCATGAATAATCTGTCCAAAAACTTCAGGTTTGAGGCTTGCTCCGCCAATCAGCCCACCGTCTACATCCTCCTGGCTCAGGAGCTCTTTCGCGTTCGCCGGCTTCATGCTGCCTCCATAAAGAATGTGCAGATTCTCGGCAATTTTTCTGCCAAACTGCTGGCGTACCAGTGTGCGGATAAACCCGTGCATGTCCTGAGCCTGCTCCGGAGTGGCCGTCTCGCCGGTGCCAATCGCCCAGACCGGCTCATAGGCAATCACGATTGAGGTTGACGATTGGATCTTCAGCCCTTCCAACGCATGCTTGACTTGGGTAGCCACAACCTGCTGCTCTTTCCCAGCCCTCCGCTGATTCAACTGCTCCCCAACACAAATAATGGGGATCAGGCCGGCCTTAACGGCTTGTTTTACTTTGCTACTCACTCCGGCATCGGTCTCCCCGAAATGCTGTCGCCGCTCTGAGTGGCCAAGAATCACATAATGACATCCCACCGAGAGAAGCATCCGCGCAGAAACCTCACCGGTATAGGCTCCCTGATCAGCCCAATACATGTTCTGTGCTCCCAAGCGTACCCGGCTGCCAGCCAGTGCTGCACCGACACCACCCAGGAAAGGGTTCGGAGGGCATACGGCAATTTTGACCGCTCCTGCATGGTTGCTTTCCTGAACAACCCCCTGTGCCAACTCTACTGCAGAGCTGGCATCTGTATTCATTTTCCAATTTCCTGCGATAAGCATCTGAATTACTGTTCCTGTTGTTCTAAAAGTCCCATCATATATTCATGGAGTGCTGCCATGGTGCCTCCGACATACTTGTCCACAAGATTCCCCTCCGGGTCAATAAGATAGCGTGTTGGAAGAACATTGATATTGTACGTCTGTGCAACCTCCTGCCCCCCGTACACATGGCGTCCAGGGACATCCCGTTCTTCAAAAAACGCTTCATTCACCAGTGTATCGGGTTGCATGGAGATGGACACCACCTCGATCTGATCGGCCCCTAAAACCTCAATCATATCATTGCGACCAGGCAACTCCCGCTGATACAAATCATCCTCTGGGCGATAGAACTCCAGAACCACATGCCTGCCTCTCAAATCCTGTAACCTTAAGGAGTCTCCGTTGGCCTCTCGAACCGCAAATGCAGGCGCTTCCATTCCGGGGAGCAGGTTCTGTACTTCGTACGCGGCCCGCTCCGCCCATATGGCCCACTGCGTATCTTCAAAGTCATCCTGCATGGTCTCGGTTACTGAAAGTGCGGCATCGAACTCCATACTGTCTATGTGGGCAAGCACACGCTCGGATGCAATCTCGGCCCGCTGGAGTTCGGTTTCCGCTCGCTCCGCCAGATCATCCAGGAGTGCCAATGCAGCCGACTGACCACCCAAGCGAGCCTTTGCCTGCCTGGCCGCCCGGGCCGCATCGCCGTAGCGCCCATTTGAAGGAGGTAACTGCTGCATCCGGACAACCGCAACAGAATCCTCCCAGCCTGTTCCCATCAGGATTGACTCCGCAGCAGCGATCTCGGCTCCCATAGAGTTTGGGAATGTCTGCTGCAGATTCCATAGAATCATCGTCGTTTGTGAAACGCGGGCACGCACCTCTTCCTCATCGTACACCTGCGACTGTACAAGCTCAACCAACGCCTGTTCATGCTGTGTACGGATATTTTGATACGCTTGCAGAGATGCATTCTCTGGAGATCGGACACGCATGCTCCGTCCACGTAAGGGAAACGCCGCCACCAATGAAGCGGAGTCTCCTTCTGCGATCGCCATTTGACCGGATACCTGGATTTGCCCCAACCGACTGATAATCAATCGGTATACCCCGCGCCGCGGAGCATTCACCTGCATGGAAAAGGAACCAATGCTGTCGGTGACCGCGTAGCCAAGCGTATCCGGTTCACCTGCATTGTCTCCTGCCACAAGAACCTCGAACCCACGATAATCCGTGGACGGATCAATCTCTGCGCGAATGCTCAGCATGCCCTCGAACGAGCTCTGCACCTGCTGTGGGCTTTGGCTTTGCTCGGCTTGGGCGCACGCCAACCCAGGCACCGTAATGAGTGCACAGTACAATACTGCCTGTTTTGCTCGGATAAATGATCGTTTCATGATCTGCGACGGATTAATTCTTCTCTCACTAAGGTATGAACAAGCTTCGGATCCGGCGCTCCATCAAATCGGCGCATGACCTGTCCGATAAAGAACCCGATGATCGTTTCCTTGCCTCGCAAATACAATGCGACCTGCTTTGGGTTTTCCTGCAAAACCAGATCTACAACAGGCTGCAAAGCGCTGCGATCCGAAACCTGAATCAGGTTCCGTTCTCTGGCAATCTCTTCCGGCGGGCGATCATCTGTGATCATCGCCTCAAACAGCGACTGTGCAGCACTGGAGCCAATCGTGGCGTCCATCCGCAAATGGACCAGCTTTGCCAAGCGCTCGGGTTGAATCGGAAAATCCACCATGCGAACATCTTTTTCCTTGCAAGTTCTGAGCACATCCCCCATAATAAAATTCGAGAGTGCCTTCGCCTGATCAGGAAGCGAATGATCGGATTCAGAGGACTGGATCGCTTCCAGAGCCTGCTCAAAATAATCAGCAACCGGTCGCTCGTCGGTCAGAACCTGTGCATCGTATTCCGGTAACTGCAATGTTTGAACGTAGTCGCGATAGCGCTCACCAGGAAGCCGTGGCATCTCTTCTTTGATGGCTGCCTTGGCAGTTTCCGTCACCAGAACGGGAGGCAAATCGGGATCTGGAAAATAGCGATAGTCGTGCGCCTCTTCCTTCGACCGCATGGGGAAGGTCTCCGCAGATGCATCATCCCACAGGCGGGTTTCGTGGGTCACGCTCTCTCCACGCCCCAAGAGAGTGACCTGCCGCTGAACTTCATAATCAATGGCCCGCTCCACATGACGAAACGAGTTCATGTTCTTGATCTCCGTCTTTGTGCCGAGCGCCTGGTCTCCTTTTGGACGAACAGACACATTCGCATCACAACGCAGCGAACCTTCTTCCATATTTCCGTCGCTGATCTCAAGGTATCGAACCAACTGACGGATTTTTTGCATGTACAGGTTTGCCTCGGCGCCGGATCGCAAATCAGGCTCGGAAACGATTTCCAGAAGTGGTACTCCACAACGATTATAATCAAGAAGCGTATGAACCGGATCCTGATCATGCAGCGACTTGCCTGCATCTTCTTCAATATGGATCCGCGTAATTCCAATTCGCCGGCCCGCTTCAATGTCGAGATACCCTGCCACGCAGATTGGTTGTTCAAATTGCGATATCTGATAGCCTTTGGGAAGATCCGGGTAGAAGTAGTGCTTTCGTGCCAGAATACTTCGCTCGGAAATCTCACAGTTCATGGCCAGGCCCAATCGCACTGCATACGCAATCACCTTGGCATTGAGAACCGGCAGGGTCCCCGGCAGGCCCAGACTCACAGGATCAACATGTTGATTGGGAGCGGCCCCGAATTCGGCAGAATCAGGACTGAACGCCTTGGAGGCGGTCAGTAGCTGGCAGTGAACCTCAAGACCGATGACAGACTCGTACACCATGGTGACGCTTACCCCATCCATACGATTTATTGGAGGATGATCTATTGATGAGTTCCCGATGATTACAATTATGCAAACCCGTCAAGGATTTCCTTGCCGTGAATTCTGTTTTTCGGGCGCTTGAAAATTTTAACAATCTTGCCGGACTCATTGATCAGGAATGTCGTTCGCTTCACGCCTAAAAAGGTTTTTCCATACAGCTTCTTTTCTCCCCACACCCCATATGTGGCCATGATCTCTTTTTCTGTATCTGCCACAAGAGGAAATAGCAGATCGTACCTCGCAGTGAATTTTCGATGAGACTTGACACTGTCGCCAGAAACGCCAATGACCACGATACCCGCCTCTTGAATCGCTTCCCAATAATCCCGAATACTACACGCCTCCATTATACATCCGGGGGTGTCATCCTTGGGATAAAAGTACAAGGCGATCCGGCGACCGGCAAAATCACTGAGCTGAAGCTCTCCCCCATCCCCTGATCGTCCTGTAAAGTCTGGCGCCTGATCCCCTACTTGTAACATCGAGTTTTGAGTTCAGTGACCCAGTTATAAGCGAATACATGCATCCTGCTCCCGCACACAAAAGTCATGGAATGACTGATCCAACTCCTCACGCCCTGTCCTGATCGCAATAGATCCCCGATTAATACGTCAGGAGACGCTCAAGCGCTTCCTTGAACCGTGCATGGGCGGAAAAAATTTCCGTTTCCAGATTGATCGAAAAAGGCACCGATGTATCCAGGCTGGCCACCCGCACCGGCGGTGCATCCAGATATTCAAACCCTTCCTCCGTAATCCGTGCAGCAATCTCACCGCCGAAGCCGCCCGTCATGGTCGCCTCATGTAAAACCAGAAGGCGTCCCGTCTTTTTCAGGGATTGCAGGACCATATCCTGATCCCAAGGCACCAGCGTACGCAAATCAATCACCTCAATGGAAACCCCCTTTTGCTGTTGCAGATGCGCTTCCTCCAGGGCCCACTGCACACAGAGTCCGTACGTAACAATCGTAGCATCCTCACCAGAGTGCAGGCAGGCCGCTTTGCCCAAGGGGATGTCAAACGCGGTATTTGGCACCAATCCACGCTGGTTGCGATAGAGATACTTATGTTCAAAGTACAGGACCGGATTCGGATCCGCGATGGAGGCAAGAAGCAGTCCTTTTGCATCATAGGGGGTGGATGGGACCACCACTTTCAGTCCTGGAACATGACAAAACCAGGCTTCCTTGGACTGTGAATGAAAGGGGCCGGCACCGATATGCCCCCCAAACGGGGCGCGTATGGTCACATTCACCGGCGCATTCCATCGGTAATGGGTCGTAGCCAGATTATTCACAATCTGATTAAACCCACAGGAGATAAAGTCGGCATACTGCATTTCTATGATGGGACGAAGACCCTCCAGGGCCAACCCCAAAGCCGCTCCCAGTACCCCACTTTCTATGATCGGCGTATTGCGCACACGCGCAGGCCCGAACTGTTCCAAAAGCCCTGCTGAAGCTTTGAATACCCCTCCATACTCCGCCACATCCTGTCCCATCAGCAGGACGCGTTCATTATCTTCCATGGCCTGTCGCATCGCTTCACAGACTGCATCAACAAAGCGAAGTTCGGACTGCTCACCCCCAGGCTGCCGCAGCGGCGCGCTTCCAATCGCATACACCGCACTTTTTTCCCTGGAAGGGGTGCTTTCCATCAGGGGCTGCACCAGTGCATACTCGGATGCCGCCTCCACCGACTCGGATATTTCATCCCGCATCCGCTGTACTTCCTCGGCAGAAACGACCTTCTTTTCGATCAACTGAGTTGTGTATTGATCCACCGGATCCTTCGCCGCCCACTTCTCAATCAACGCCTTGGGCACGTACTTGACCCCCGAAGCCTCCTCGTGCCCGCGGCGACGGAACGTCTTCATTTCAAGAAGCGTGGGCCCTTTGCCTTCCCGTGCATGTGCTGCGGCACTACGAACCGCAGTGACAACACTCAGCACATCGTTGCCATCAATGGATACTCCCGGAAACCCATAGCCAGGTGCTGCATCGATCAGGTTGGCGATGGGCAGCGCTTCTTCGGTTGGTGTTGAGAGACCGTATCCATTATTCTCAATTACAAACAATACGGGCAAATTCCAGACACCCGCCAGGCTGCAGGCTTCATGAAAATCCCCCTCTCTCGTGGCACCATCTCCGCAAAAAACAACAGCAACATCGTTCGTGCCTTTGAGCTGGGCCGCTTGCGCAATCCCGCAGGCAACCGGCAACATGGCACCCAAATGAGAGATCATCCCCACGATACGCTTTTGCGGCAGCCCAAAGTGAAAAGTCCGGTCCCGCCCCATGGTATAGCCCCCGGCTTTCCCCATGATCTGACAGAACAGTGGCCGTAGCGGCACCTCTCGCGTAGTCCACACCCCCAAATTCCGGTGCAATGGCAGAATCACATCGGTTTCCTGGAGTGCCCAGGTACAACCGACTGCAATGGCTTCCTGACCATAACCGCTGAACCATTTTGATATACGGTTGTGGCGGATGAGCCGGAGCATGTGCTCCTCAATGATACGCGGAACCAGGAGTGCGCAGAGCAGCTCACGAAGCTCGCTGTGGGGGAACTGTCTGATCTTACTCAATGACCGCCTCCGGATACTACGGCCCGCAGAGTTCGGAACAGAATTTTCAAATCCATTCGCAAGCTCATATTTTCAATGTAATACAGGTCAAATTTTACCTTTTGCTGTACATCTTCAAGGGAGCGGTCATAATGCCACATCACTTGGGCCCAACCGGTGATTCCGGGTTTGACGCGATGGCGCCGGTTATAGAGTGGCACTTTACCGATCAACTTCTCTACGAAGTACGGGCGCTCCGGGCGAGGCCCGACCAGGCTCATGTCACCGCGCAGCACATTCCATAACTGTGGGATTTCATCCAAGCGGGTCTTGCGCAGCCAGCGTCCGACCGACGTATAGCGTGTATCATCTTTGGAGGCCCACACCGGTCCTGTTTCCGCCTCCGCATCGACCCGCATCGTTCTGAACTTGTACATGGTAAAAACACGCCCTTTTTTTCCTACACGTTTCTGTCTGTAAATTGCCCCTCCCTTCGATGTCATCTTCACGGCAATGGTGAGCCCGATCCAGAGCGGCATCCCCACAACCAGAACGATCAGTGCGACAATCAGATCAATCAACCGCTTCGTATACTGCTCCCAGGCAGGCATTGGAGTCGCCAATACCTCAATGAGGGGTAAGCCATAAATGTGTTCCGTCCGCGCCATACCACCGATTACGGAGTAAAAATCCGGGACGATTTTGAGAGCCACACTCTTCCCGTCACATAGTCGCAGAACCTCTGCAAGCTCCTTATGATCCTGGGATCCCAATGCGATCAGCACATCCCGAACCTGCAGCTCATCAATCATGTCGGGGAGTCGCTCAATGGCATGCACCGTCTCTCCATCTTCTGTTTCGGATCCATTGAAGGTTCCATCACCTTGTTGGCCTAGCCGCACTGCCCCGACGATCTGCAGGCCTGCAGCTGGGTACTTGGCCACATCCCGATATAACCGCTCGACCTGATCCCGCCACCCGACCACTAGTGCACGATGCGTCCCATACCCCCGCAGGATCAGTGCCTTTTGCACCGAGCGGACAAGAATCCGTCCAGATGCAACCGTCCCCAGTACAGAAGTCCAGTAGATTGCAAATGTAAAGAAACTCCCTCCCGTTTCCAGGGTCTCAATGAAGATGCTGAAGACAAGAATCAGGACTCCGACCGTAATCACTTTTGCCAATGACACGATTTCGTCAATCCGACTGGCCGCGTGCCGTTCGCGGTACATCCCAGCGAACAGGAGCATAATAATCCAAAAGATTGCGAGGCCCAACGAGGCGTACAAGGGGTAGATTATCTGCCCTTCGGAGCCCTCAAAGCCAAGAATACCAAAACTGTCTGGAAACCTGATCCGTAAGAAGAGAATACAGGAGGCTACGGTGGCAACGATATCCGTAATGAGCAAAGCGATAAATTCAAGCCTGCGGGACATCTATCAAACGGCTTTGTGCACACTTATACATGAATACTCCACCTCCCGTGCCCATACAACCCATGCTTCCATGGAACAACCCGGATCATCAAAAACCATGAATACAGACATGGACACAATATAACTTTAGTGCTTAGTTTGGAATATCTGGATTGATTTGACCGCGAAATAGCACTTCAAACCCCTGTCTCAGTACTTCTGGAAGTCACAATAAGCTAATGAATTGATGTATAAACCTTGCACCATCACGAATCTCCACCTGTTGTACGCAGAGAACGACCTGACTGTCCTTTATCCTGATTCAAGATTATGCTCCAGGCTCTGGTCAGTTCATCTACTGGATAAGGGCTGCTAAGACAGAGGATGAAACGCATGAATGAATTCACCGTGATGGCATTTTTGTATCGCTGCTCATTCCCGTACTCTGTACTGCTTTGCCTGTTGCTTGGCAGCCTGTTTGCACTGCCTGCTAATCCAGCCCTGGCTCAGGGCAATCGCCTACTGCCTACGAATGACCATGCCTACGAATACATTGTGCGACTTCAACGCCGGGGGCACTTACTGGACTTGAATCCTACGTCCCTGCCCTATCGAAGAAAAGAGGTATGGGATGCACTGAGCCAAATAGACACCACACGACTGAACAGTTCAGAGCATCACTGGGTAGACCTACTTCAGCAAAAGCTCCGGCCACCTCCAACCTCTGATAATCAGGTTGCGGTCGGATATACGCTTATGCTGGGAACGGATGTGATTAACAGTGACCGCATTGATCCTGTACGCCCCAAAGGAGATGCAATCAATTTCTATTGGCACGCCACCGTGGCTAGTGGCTACCTGGATGCCGGACCTGCGGTGGCAGAAATGTCCTTGTTTCACAGTCGCTATTATGACCGGGACCCCGACGGCATAGATGCTGGACTGCGCCTGATGGCACGAAGCGAACATTCCTATGTCGGTTGGAACCACCGCTGGATATCTGCCTACATCGGGCGATGGGACCTGCACTGGGGATCTCCTGGAGATGCCTCTACGGTCATCAGCAACAACGCACGCAGCCGTGATCAGGTATTCCTGCGAATTGGAGGGGATCGTGCATCGGTCACTGCTGTCCTGAGCGAGCTCGACAGCGCTACCGACGGACGATACTACACCGGACGGGCAGCAGACGATTCCGTCAAATTCGGCAGTACCCGCAGATTCCATGCTGCCCATCGCTGGGATTACCGTCCCACCAGAAAATTTATGCTCAGCTTCATGGAATCCGCGATCTATTCAAGCCCAGGAGCTTCACTCTCTCTGAAATATCTTAACCCCGTCAATCCATTCGCATTCGTCGTCGATAACGTTCCCAAAAATGATGACAACAATGGCTTTCTGGCCGGGCTCCTATGGGCGCAGTTCAAACGCCTGACACTTCAGGGCCAATTCATGGTTGATGATATTCGTCTACAGCCGAATACAGGACCAGAGACCATTACCTTTGTTCTGACGGGTTCTGCCGCCTATGCCCTGCCGAAAGCAGACTTGAAGTTGACGCTGGAAACCGTCACCTCAAGAGCCTACAATGCACCCCAGGTTGAGGGACAGTATATCTATCTCAATCGGGGGCTGGCAACTCAGTTCAGTGACTATGTGCATACGTCTTTGTCCCTTGAGTTTTACATGGATCACCGGGTCCGGGGATTACGGTTTGGGCCGAAGGTGGACCTGTTGCTTCAGGGCGAGCGGGATATGCGCCAGCCATTCCCGGTAAAATCAGAATCTGTACGTAACCTCCTGGACGGTGACGTAGATCGCACCTTCCGAGGATCCATGAGACTCACGTATCAACCCATGCATTGGTGGTGGATTGCTGCGGATGGGGGCTATAACGTGACCAGTGATGATCAGCATCGGTTCATTGGGCTCATCAACGCCGGAATCCTGCTTACACTTGACGGGACCCTCAAGCTTTGGGATTCGTGAGACATATTCTGGCCATCCTGACCTTGATCCTGGTCGCTGCCGATTGCCTCGCACAGGCGCCCTTCAGCGGATTGGAGTTCCGTATTCAAGGAACCCACAACGTGAATCGAAGCCTTTTACACGATTACTGGCATCCTGCAAGCGGGGCGAAAGTGTCTGTTGCGACACCATTTTATGCAGGGGACTGGGAGGTCAACCTGGGCATTCATCGCTTCAATGGTTCCGCTGACGTCCCTGGATTTGGAGCACTCTGGATCAGCTCTGGCTGGGGACTTAAAATTCCGGTGACCCACCGGATGACACTCAAGCCGGGAATTGGAGTCGGGAATTACCGGATGTCGTTTGACGAATCCGTCACCGGCTATTCTGGAGAAAGCCGTGAAAGTGATTTTGTCGGCAATATTGGGATATTGGTCTCACTGGATGTTGGTCGCAGATGGTTTTTGTTTAGTCAAGCCGAATACCTTCGCGTTCAGACCCAACCCTTGATGCACTTATGGTTTATTTCAGCAGGGATTGGTCTCCAAGTAAACACAGGAAAACTCCTGCAAACCCTTCTGGAGTAATGCGTTGCCCGTGGAAGACCTGTTTCTGCGCCCTTATCGCACTTGGATCTGGGATCTTCAGCACCTCCGCTCAGGTACTGACTGCGGATGATCTTGTTAGAGCGGGAATCACCCGACTCAGTGACATTCTGGAACTCGCAGATGACTGGGTTGGCAGCTCTACTGAGGGATATCACTGGGCGATTGCTCCGTTGGGTACTTCCTGGGAGGCCAGCCCTGACTGGAGTCTGTTCATTGATGGGCAACCGATCAATCTACAGGCACTGAACCAACAGAGCCTCAATGTACTGCCTCTGACGATTGCGGAGATCTGCAAAGTACAACTGCACGCGCATCCTGTAGTCATCTATGGAGTCCTGGCTTCTGGCGGTGCCATTCAGATTACCCGATGCATCCCCCGAACCGGGATTACCCTTGCAGGACAGCTTAGTGCGGGCAATGAGACTGGTGATCCCGGACCGTACCGGTATACGAATTTTGGGGGCTCGAATGTGGATCGCACGGGCCCTACGATCCATAGCGGCCTGGCGGTCGCTTCGAAAGATAGATTCGTCCAGATTACGGGAGCTGTAGACGAACACCATGCAACCGATCCACGCATTCGCCCAAGAGTCCTTCAGCTCTACCAAGGCGAAAAAGATGCGCGCATTCTTCACCGGGCACTGGGGCTTAGTGCTCGGCTGCTTGACTACAGAATCAGCGCGGGTACCAGTCGAGTGGAAGACTTGGGGTTTCTTCCCTTCATGGGAAGAGAGATTCCCATGGATCAGGAGATCTCATATGCGTCTGCATCTTTCTCCCGAAATAAATTCAGCTATTCATTATCGGGCAGTTCAACCGCACTGAGTACGCGGGAGAATCCAGAATCTGTGTCCGTTGAGTTTACGCAGAGACAACTTTATGTACGCACCTCTCTTCGTACATCAAAGCTTGAGTATGGAGCCAGTGCTGTACTCGCCGATGCGCGCTTTGGCCCCAATCAAAAACGTGACGGCCTGAGCACATTGCGTTTGGACGCCACCTTCGAGACCGACCACACGTCTCCCTTCAAGATGAAAGCCATGTCTGCATTCGCGCTTGATGATGGCATACTGGGCTACGAGTGGTTTACGCATGCATGGCATGAAGAAAGCGGGATTGGTTTACGACTTCTGATCCGGCGCCGGTCGTTGGCTTCCAGAATCAACTTTGCCAATTGGATCACGCGCGAGCACCGCCCGCAGGACGCAGAGTTCCGTTTCCAGCATCTGGATCCACGCAAACGAGAGGCCCTTTACTCTGCCGATCTGGACTGGGAGACAGGGAACAGGATGAAGTTATACCTAAGTAGTGGGGTGCGCAAATTCAAGGATTCTGTGCGCCCGTTCACCGAATCTACACTGGACTCAACCCGAACTTACCTGCAAGCCGTAACCCACATCGTATCTACCGGGGGAAATGTTGCCCGCACGAGTCTACAGGTCCATTACCCTCTGACCCAATATCTCACTCTCAAGGTTTACAGCACCTATGCTTACCCGTGGTCAAGCATGCATACCTTCCGGGATGCATGGCATCATCGTCTGCAGGCAGGCATGCGGGGCGAGTTTCGCCCCAATGACCGGTTCAGCCTTGATCTGAGGCTTCGCTACGTTGGCGCGAGTGCATGGCATGCGTTCGAGAGGGCTGCCAAGGAAAACCCCGAGTTTTATGCAATGCGACTGCCTGGCACAGTCCACCTTCACCTGACTGTACAAAAAAGATTTTGGGGAAACCGGCTCCGCATGAGTGCCACAATGCGAAATGTGCTGGATCACCCCCACATCACTCACCCCGCGGGTGCCCGAACGCGTGCGTTGTTTCAAGTAACTCTGCAGTATTTATTTCAAGTGAGGAATACCGCTTCGCCTTGATCTCTCTGGTTCTATCCCGAATCCAGTGTAATTGGTGTCCATCTCCGTCCGGGAATACCAGAAGACGAGGTAGATTTGGATGGAAAATGGCCGATTTGGGCCCTAACATCGCCAAATTGAAGCCAGAAATCCATAAATTGACGTGAGGTGTTAGTCGGTATGCGGCTGAATTTGTAACCTTGCCATTGAACCAAGTTGGAATGAATCACTTTGGAAGTCAGTTAATGGGGAATTCAAAACCCCTGATATCACTCGTAGTAATCATCCCTCTGATTTTGCCGATGCTTTCAGGGCTCGCAATTTCGATTCCAAGAAGCGTTAATCCTTCCATTGAGGATTTCCCTGTTGAGGTGAATCATGAAAATGTGATCGTTGAGTTTAAGGAATTCTCCCCTTCCAACTCACAAAAAAAGGAATTGTATTCCAGTCACGACGTTATCCGAATCAGCCATCTCGGTTCCCCTAAAACTGATCCAATAGTGCGTCAGACTACCTACATCTATGCATCTCTGAACAAAAATTCACTGCCATCAACCATGAATCCATGGTTGTGGACCCGAAATCAAACTGACCAAGTCTGCGAAGATATCAACACAGCGAATGTTACGGTTCTTCAACGAGTCAAGGGAATTGGGCGCACCAAAGCACAGGCCATCATTGATTACCGTAATCAACATGGACCGTTTCAATCCTTGGATGAATTGACTCAAGTCAAAGGTATTGGGGCGGCCACTGTTGAAAATTTTCGAACGGCCGGATTTTGCGTGCAAGGAGCCAACAGCACAGCTGAGATTCAAGGTAGCCAACCAAACTCCGCAGTCAATGACTCAACCGTGAACAGCAATAACTGTGATAACATAAATACCGCGAACGCTACGGATCTCCAGCGAGTTAATAGAATTGGCGCTGTCAAAGCACAGGCCATTATTGCCTATCGCGATCAACACGGACCGTTTCAGTCCCTAGATCAACTGACTCGTGTCAGAGGCATTGGCCCAGCCACTCTCGAAAATTTCCGCAGGGCTGGCTTCTGTGTACCAATATCCACCGAAACAAGCAATACCCCAACACAAGCCTCGCTAAACAACTCAACAATCACAGATAACAACTGTAATAATATTAACATCGCGAATGCTGCAGACCTTCAGCGGGTCAATAGAATTGGCGTTGTTAAAGCCCAAGCCATCATTGATTACCGTAATCAACACGGACCATTCCGATCCCTGGACGAACTGACTCGCGTCAGAGGTATTGGCCCAGTCACTCTTGAAAATTTCCGCAGGGCTGGCTTTTGCGCGCCGACATCCACCAGCGGAAATGCCAGCCTCAATGGTCCGCTATATTCCACATTAAATGACCCCACTGCGTCTGACAACATCTGTAAGGACATAAATACCGCGAATGCTGCAACCCTTCAGCGTGCCTATGGAATTGACCCTGTCGGAGCCGCGGCGATTATTGATTATCGTAATCAACACGGACCATTCATGTCTCTGAATGCATTACGTAACATCAAGGGAATAGACCCAGCTAAGTTTAATAATTTTCAGGAGTCTGTATTTTGTAGCCATACATTCAATGCCGTCGCAGATTCAGCCGTTCACCTCTCAAATCCGCCAGGAACATCTTCCAATCACACCTCACCCCTGCCCTATCACAGAAGCTTGTATGGAGGCTGGTTGGACACTGATAATGACTGTCAAAATACACGACACGAAATCTTGATCGCCGAGAGCCGCGTTGAGGCAAGCCTTGATGAAACCGGATGCATCGTGATTGCAGGCGAATGGTATGATCCTTACTTGGATAGCCTTATTACTGATCCAAGTATGATTGATATTGACCACTTCATACCGCTCGCAGAGGCGCATCGCAGTGGAGGGGCAAAATGGGATGATCGCACACGTTATTCTTTTGGAAATGACCTGAGTGAGAATGGAGTACTGATCCCTGTTTCAGCCAGTGTGAACCGATCAAAGGGGCATCGAGACCCCGCAGATTGGCTCCCGCCAAACACGACCTATCACTGTCAATATGTTGACCGATGGGTTACACTCAAGGAAACTTGGAGATTAACTATGGATTACGCTGAGCGTCAAGCTGTAATGGACATACAAGGTAACTGCAGACCAGACATTGAGACGCCCTGAACTGGCGATGCAGCTCAGTTAGGGAGCCCCGTGAACTAGGCTTTTGATTCGCCCAATCTCCAAAGCAGTATGATCAGAAAGCCGTCTGATTTACTATTGAACTGAACTGCTCCCCGTTGTTGTAATTGTCAACAACGGGGAATACGACGTGAGTAGTACTTACTGGTCGATCAGTAATTAATTTTCAAACGAATCCCCAATATTACCTCTATGAAAATATCATTCTACCCTGGAAATTAATCTGCAAATTCCGATGATTAACTACACTAAATTTCGTCTATCTCTCAAATGCCTGGAGAAGCAACATGAGAACTATTTGCAACAGCCCCCGACATCCTCGGCCCTGAATCGGGAGGCGGTCACAGAATCAGTTATCCAGCGTTTTAAAGTTTGCTATGAATGCCTGTGGAAGGTGATGAAAAGATATCTGATTGAGGAGTTTGGGATTGCTAAGGCCCCAAATAGCCCTAAGCCGGTCTTGAGACTTGCCAGTGAAAACGATCTACTTTCTGGATCTCTGGCACAATGGTTTAATTATGCAGACGCCCGGACTGATACATCCCATGACTACGACGGCCAGAAAGCTCAGACCTGTATTTCACTCGTGCCCAATTTTATAGATGATGCCGTTCAACTCTACGAGACCATGACCGGAGAACCATGGACATAACTACACAGGCGATTGACATGAGTACAGACGAACTCAGGACTGTCCGAAAGCTGCTTGATCTATATCTCCCAGACACGCCCGCCTGGGTCTATGGATCCCGCGTGAAGCGGATCTCCAATTCCAAATCTGATCTGGATCTTGTGGTTTTTGCAACACCTGAGCAGCGGCCGCAGGTTCATGACTTGCGAGAAGCATTTGAAGAGAGTGATCTACTATTCCGTGTTGACCTGTTTCTATGGGATGATCTACCGCAAGCATTCAAGAAGCAGATCAAGGAAAGGCATGTGGCTTTGAGGTAGGGGGACTAAATATGCCCTTCAAGTCTCCTCTATTTTCCTGTGATCCTTCTGCTCATTGTCCAATGCGTCCAGGAATGAAAATCCATTCCCGGGCGGCCACTAAAACATACACTGCCAGACAAACTCATTAGAGCTTCAGGGGCAGCGATCTGGATCCGAAGAATCGTTCAGCTGCGCGCATATTGTGACAAAATATGGAACAGACCTTAACCCTGCAACAAACCGGAATGCTGCCGCAGACCGACCGGGGGCTGCGCGTATTGAACTATCTGAATTCGCTGATGGCACGGGTTCGCCCCGTGATTCCTGCTGGCCCTGCCTATCAACATATCCCACGCCTGTGTGCCGGATTGCTGGAACTTGAACCCCAGTTGCGCCGTGTAGCCCATGTTGCGCACCTTCCTGCATTCCGCAAATCTCTTAGAACCCTTCATAAAAACTGCCCGCCCGCTCATGCCCGCTCGTAAAAGCGAATACCCAACTCCTGAACCCCGCCCGATCTATGAGCAATGGGTGACCCAGCATCCTGAATATTCCGCTGCCTTATTTCAATCGGAGCAGATTTCCGAGGAGGTTCTTGAGTTGGACTGTGATCTCATTCAAGCAGAAGTCATGTCCTATTGCGCCAACCCCGCCGACGTGAGGGGAAGAAGTACCAACGTTGAAGCAGCAATCCTGACTCCATCTGCCTGGCCAAAGCACGGGTCCAGGTCTCGGTGCCACGGGTTCGCAACCAAGAGACGAACAAGGAACAATCGCTGAAGACCTATCAATCCCTCCATAAACGGATGGGCGAGTTTTTGGGAAAGCTGATCAACCGCCTGTTGTTGGGGCTTTCTCAACGCAAATACAAGGAGGCCGCCACCCAAGTGGCGGAGAGTTTTGGACTGAGTGCCACTTCGGTGGGCAGAGATTCATTGCAGAAACGGCCAAGTCTCTGGAGATCTTCTTGACTCGCCGGTTTGACGAGAAGGAGTTTATCGCCATCTCGGTGGATGGAAAGATGCTGCAGGGTTGCCAAATAATCCTGTGTCTGGGGATTACAGTGACGGGCGAGAAGCTCATCCTGGGATGCACCGAATCCCGTACAGAAAACCATGAGAGTATTCGGACCTTGCTCCTTGACCTGATTGAGCGTGGCTTCTAGCATGTCGGACACCTGCTGGTGCTCATTGATGCTGCGAAGGGACTGCGCAAGAGTGCCGTAGATGTCTTTGGACCGAACGCGATCATTCAACGGTGTCAATGACAGAAGCAGGAAAACGTGGCCCGTCATATCAAAGACGAGGATGGGAAGAAACGGGTGAAAGCAAAGATGGAGCAGAAATGCCCGCGTGCAGCAGCCTGCCTGCGAGAGGGTATGGAGGAAATGCTGCCCCTGTGTATAAAGTGGGAATGGCCGAACCACTTCGCAATCGCTTAAGAACCACCAATACGATTGAAAATGTGAACAGCCTCCTCGCACACGGTACACGGAACGCCAAACGGTGGACGAACTCAAACCAGCGCCAGCGATGGGTTGCGACGGTCTGTCTGCACGCCGAAAAAGACTCAAGCGGACCCCCAACAACCCACAACTGTATGCTCTGGTCTACAAGCTCAAACACTATCAGGAACCCGTAAATCATTATCTTAGAAATGCACGTCAAATGCCCTTTTGACCAACTAATATCTGGGCATCCCCCAACTCAAAAATCGGGCGACAATGCAAAAGATTAAAATTTGTTTTCAAAACTGTTACGGTATCGGGAATCTGAATACCGAATTTGATTTCTCAAACAAGCGCGCAAGTTTAATATATGCACCGAATGGTGCGATGAAAACCTCCTTCGCGCAAACATTCAAAGATCACAGCGAAGGTAGAGATTCTCAAGACCGAGTCTATCCTGAACGACAGACGGTAAGAGAAATCACCGACTACGATGGTCAGCCTCTATCGGCGGAATCCATTTTCGTTATTGAGCCATACGATCAGTCTTATGAGTCCGGTCGCGTCTCAACTTTGCTGGCAAATAGTACGTTAAAAATCGAGTATGATGATATTTTGAGGGGGATAGATAAAAAGTCCTCGGAACTCATGACTCTTCTGAGGAGGACATCAGGTGTCAGGTCAGGGCTGGAAAATATTATTTCAAGGGCGTTCAGCAAGATGCCCAATAATCTGTTGCGAGCGTTGGACCGTGTCAGAAGGGAGGTACTTGAGGACCCCGAAGACCCGTTGCTTGCAGAGATAAAGTTCGCCACATTATTTAGTGACAAAACTGAGAAGTTTCTTGCCGAGGAAGACGTTAAGGAGACATTGGAAGAATATACGGTCAACTATGATGCTCTTCTAAGCAAGTCAAGATTTTTCCGAAAGGGCGTATTCAACCACTATCAGGCCGGGGAAATTGCGAAACAGCTGAAAAACCATGGATTTTTCAAAGCAGATCACAGGATAATTCTTAACTCAAGGGATGGCGATACTAAGGTTAAAACCGAGGCTGAGCTTCAGACTCTGATCGAAGAAGAGCTTTCATCTATTCTGTCTGATGAGAGCCTTAAGCAATCTTTTGAGAAAATTGATAAAAAGCTGTCCAACAAGGAATTACGGAATTTTCGCGAATTTCTGCTTGCCCATCAAACCCTGATACCGCGATTGCAGTCTCCTGAATTACTGAAAGAAGATTTGCTGAAATCTTATCTGATGCTTCATCGTTCGGAATTCGAAAGCCTGATGACCGAGTATGATGCCGGCAAGAGGCGGATAGAAGAAATTACCAAAGAAGCGTCGGAGCAGGCGACGAAATGGCAGGAAGTCATGAATATTTTCAACCGGAGGTTTTCAGTTCCATTTAAAGTCGTAATTGAGAACAAGCAAGATGTGATTCTTAAGCGAGACACTCCGAATGTCAGTTTTATGTTCGAAGATGAAGCTGCGCCTCCTAAACTGGTAGAACGCGCTAAATTAATAGATATTCTTAGCAGTGGGGAACGGCGAGCACTTTATCTTTTAAACATAATTTTTGAGGTGGAAGCGAGAATAAGTAGTGGCATGCCAACTTTGTTCATTATAGATGATATTGCGGATTCTTTCGATTACAAGAACAAATACGCAATTGTTGAATATCTGAACGATATTCTCTCCCAGGAAGGTTTCCGGCAGATTATTTTGACTCATAATTATGATTTCTACCGTACCGTTTGGCACAGGCTGGATCTCGGCGGCACAAATTTCCACATATCAAAATCGGCGGGCGATATTTCTTTGACAGAGGAGAAAATGTACCGGGATCCGTTTGAAAAATGGAAGTCACTTGCAAGCGGAGATAAAAAAACGGATGTGCTAATAGCCATGATACCGTTTGTTCGGAATCTTGCGGAGTATTGTGGATATTCAGAAGAGTTCAAGTCTCTTACCAGCCTTCTCCATATCAAACCGGGTTCCCCGGAGTTGTGCGTAAAAGATTTGCTTGAGGTATACTCCAAGGTTTTGAATGGACAGGATTTCCCTAACGACATTGAAGAAGACCAGCCAGTTATCCCCTTAATTCTGAAGCTGGCAGCAGATCTGATTGCCGATGATCCCGAGTCTACACTTGACTTGGAAAAGAAGGTAGTGCTGTCGATAGCGATCCGTCTTCGTGCTGAGCGCTATATGATCAATGAAATTGATGATCTGGACTGGGTCAAAAAGATTAAAAAGAATCAGACTGCCAAATTGATAAAATGTTTCAAGAAAGTTGCTAACGGGAAACAAGAGAGTACCGAGTACATTGAGTTAATGGACCGCGTAAACCTGATGACTCCAGAAAACATCCATCTAAACTCATTTATGTACGAACCTATATTGGATATGTCGTCAGAACATTTATGTAGCTTGTACAAAGAACTTGTAGAAGTGACAATGCATATTCCGACCATGTGGGACACTCATTCCGAGTGATGCGGGACACCATTCCGAGACATTGGGGCTATTTTGGGGATGTATCAGTGGAACACAACATCTCTTTACTACACTGATTTTATTCGTCATTTGAATGTGCTGATTAACTCCATTGCGGCGCATTTCAGCCCGCCTGGTAATTGTGAACAAAGCACCTGCTCATTCATTTTTGAAATTGGTGCCGCCAGTCGCACACTGTTCGTCATGAAAGCAGCTTCTACGAACTGCAATTCGTCTTCCGTAATCGTTCGCTCTATAACCCTAAGATCCGTGTCCAGAGCAAGCCGCATTATCCATTGACGCATGACTCCCGGCAGGACACCATCTGAGATCGGCGGGGTGGCCCAAGTGTCACCAAATTTCAGGAAAAGATTCCCGATTGTCGTACAACAAACATTACCCTGGGTATTCAAAAAGAGAGCGTCATCATAGCCCTCAGCGCGAGCGGCTCTAAGAGCCACTAGATTATCCGTATAGGCAAGGGTTTTATGACGGCTTGTGGGTGAGGTACTATTGCGACGAATGAGGCTGGTTTGCAGTGAGATCGGCTTAAACTGGTCGCTATGATTCAGCGATGACATGCTCAGTAGAACTGTTGGAGGTATCATTCGAGTATTCAAACTCCATCTTTCTGCAGGGCCTGATGTAACCGTGATGCGCAATACACCGTGATGATCTTCAATCAGGTTTTTGTTGAGTAGATCGTTGATCTTTTGATGATTCATCGTGATCCCGAGTGCAGTGGCATCGCCTACAAGCCTGTTCACATGAGCCGAGCGTAAGATCATGGTGCCGCTCACGATTAAAGATGTGTCGAACACCCCATCTGCGAGCAGTAATCCCCGATCTCGTAGATCGAAAGGACGAACTGCATTTTGCCCGCCTGATTGCTCTAGGAAGAACATCGAAACCGCTCTATAATCCTTATGAAATTTTGCAGTAGTTCATGCCCAGACTCACTCAGTATTGATTCTGGATGAAATTGAACACCAAATGTCGGGGCCTGTTTGTGCCGTAGCGCCATGATCTCGCCTTCTGGAGATTTGGCTTGAACGATCAGATCACTCTCATTAATTTGTGTCACGATTAAGGAATGATACAGACCTGCGGTCAGCGGATTGGGTAACCCTTCAAACAAGTCACATCCATCGTGCATCACGGGGCTTGCCCGGCCATACTTTGGGTACAGGGAATTCGTCACGACACCACCATGGGATTGCGCAATTGCTTGATGACCAAGGCACACGCCCAAGATTGGTACTCGCCCTGAAAAATTCGAGATCACATTCAGACTGATCCCGGCTTCATTTGGGGTGCAGGGGCCTGGCGAAATCACCAGTGCTTTAGGCTGTATTACTTCAATATCATCCAGTGTCAAAAGATCAGACCCTACCACATCAGTTGTCTCGCCAAGTTCCTGAAAATATCGGCTAAGATTGAAGACAAAGCTGTCTCGGTTATCAAGTATCAAGATCATTCAACGATTGCCTCTCCGGTCCCATCAAATATCTTTTGTGCCTTCAGCAAAGTTTCTGAATACTCCTCATCTGGATCAGACAAAGAGGTGATGCCGCTTCCCACATCAAGCCGTGCATAATCACCCTGAAATTGAATGGTCCGTATCATGATGTTAAAATCTGCTGCGTTGTCAAATCCAAAATATCCAAATGAGCCGCAAAAGGCGCGACGGGGATATTGTTCTAACTGATCAATGATCTCCATGGAACGGCGTTTCGGCGCTCCTGTGATTGACCCTCCTGGGAACACCGCAGATAAAAGATCGAAGGCATCCTTCCCGTCCTCTAACTGCCCTTGGACGGAAGATGTGAGTTGATGCAATCCGGCATAGGATTCCAGTGCGCACAGTTCCAGTACTTTCACCGAATGGACCTTACAAACTCGTGACAAGTCATTGCGAAGTAAATCAACAATCATGATATTTTCGGCGCGATCTTTCTCAGATTCAAGAAGCACGTTTCTAAGTTGTTGGTCTTCGTGGGGATCATCTGACCGTGCGATCGTTCCCTTGATCGGCCTTGCTTCGGCCAAGCCCTGCGCATTCACAGTAACCAATCGTTCTGGAGAGGTACAAGCGATACTCCGCTCGCCGAAAGAGCCATAGGCAGAAAAGGGGGCCTCGTTGCTCTTTCGAATAGAAAAATAGACGTGAACCGGGTCTGTATACCGGGGGAAATCTGCCACGAATGTCTGTGCGAAATTCACCTGATAAATGTCGCCTGCCCGAATGAAGTCAAGGATCTCACGCACAGCTTTCAAGTAGGTCATTTTTGAGATCTCGTTACGCCAAGTGAGATTCGCGGCTAGTGCCACCGGTTTGGGCGCGTTTTGGATATCTAGTCTGATTGCGTTTATGCAGGCTTGTGCTGTATGCTTGCACGGTTTATCCGACCCTTTTTTGAAGCCTGATGAGATGATCCATGTGAGGTCAGCATGGTGGTCCACAGCAATAATTGTGTCATACAACCTGAAATGGCAGTCTGCACTGCCCCGATCAAGAGAATTCGTTACTTTTTGTAAGTCAAGTTCTGTGAACTCGTAATCGAAAAACCCTACTAATCCTCCTTGAAACGGAGGACCGTGATCGATACGCCCAGCCGCATAACAATTCAGCACACGCCGCAAGTCATCAATCTTCGCCGTTTCTGGAATTGACTCGACCGGATCAATACAGAGATAGGAGTAACGGCCAGACCGCAGAGACCTTGATGAGCTATCAAGCCAAATTAAACCGCGCCCTTGCGCATATTTTTGTGCCAGAGGTTGTAGATCTATCGCTGCTAATTTCAGTGCCCACATACTGCTGCATACCCCAATTGGGTGCCTGATTCGAACATCTCCCCAACGTTCGTTCACAGCGTCTTAAAGAATTGGATCTTTCCGGTTCCCGTGTTTGGGATTGCTCCCAACAGGGACTGTAGAGTTTTAGTTTTATGGTTCTACCACGATTCGGATGGAATGATTAATTTGGAATGGGGATGTCCCGAGACGGGCGAGAGGGGGACGATGGGCGATTATCGGAGAAGGCGGACTCGACGCCATTTGGATTTGTTGGAATTCCCGTTTTTTATCCATTGTCGGGTTCCGCGGATCCAGTCTTCTGCGGGCGTAAGACCATTACGACTCCTTGGTCGGGTATCTCGAATCGGTTTCCCCATGTGTTTGAGCACTGTACGATTAAGTTGCTGAAGGCGACCAAGAATCAAACGCAAGACGTCGAATCTTCTTCGTTGTGGGGTTGATACCATCCATCAAATCCTGCACCGCAGTGAAGCGCGTGGAATGAAGCGGAGGTCGTTGAATAATCTTGAGCATTTGAGCGTGGGTAAGAAGGCGTGGCTGAACGACCAATCCCTCGATGATCAACTCTTGGCCGATCTCTTGCCTGAACTTCACTCGTCGACAACCGGGCCGTCATGGAGCACCGCTGGACGAAGGGGCTGGAGCGCCCCTCAAGCCCCTTTAATTAGTGCTTGGCAGGAAATACGAAAATTGCCTAAAAATCTTTGATTCAAGGTCTCTGGAGTGGTTTTTGAGGATTGTCTCTGGAGCGAGTTTTTTTGATTTTGGCATTTTCTATGGGAATTGGGTAGTTTGCAGGCGTTCTGGGCGCCTAAACCAGAAATCTTCGCGTCCCATTGGGGGACAAAAGCTTAACCCTGTTTGGACTTCGGCGTTGAATTCTTCGAACTATTTCTCTTTTTGTCATGCGTACGGTTTTTCAAACTCAGATGATGATTGGCACGGTTCCCATTGAGGAGATTGAACTGGACCTCAAGAGTCGGGACGATGTGATCGCCTATTTGTATGGTCTCCAGCAGATCTTCAAGGATCCTCGGACCCGTAAAAAGCTGTTTGCTCATCTGGACTCCGGCTACAATCCTATGGTCCGCAAGGATCGTGGACGTCCGGGAATGGACTTGTGGCGGGTCTTGGTATTAGCGGGATTGCGGCAAGCGATCCACTGTGATTATGATCGTCTGGCCCTGTTGGCCAATGGATTGAAGGTGCTTCGCCAGATGATGGGACACAGCGATGAGGATGACACGCAGTACAACCGTCAGACGATCCAGGATAATGTGTCGGCCCTGTCGCCGGAGCTTCTTGAGCAGATCAATCAATTGGTGGTGAACAAGGGGCACGAGGCCGTGGGACACACCGAAGGGGATCTATTGAAGACACGAGGAGACTCCAAAGTCGTCAAAACAAATGTAGAATTTCCCACGGACGTGCGTCTGCTGTGGGATACGATTCGGTGTTTGCTCCGCGAGTGTGTCCGGGTATCGGAGCAGTTGAGGCTTCGGGGCTGGCGGCAGCATGCCTATCTTCAGAGAAAGACGTACGAACTATTTCAGTCGATTCGCACGGCTCGGCAGCACAAATCCAACCACAAGGGAGTGGAGGCATATCTGGAGTACTGTCGAAAGATCCAGGAGAAAGCGGAACAACTGCTTCATGAATTGGACGCACTTCTTTCTCCGTCCATGGATCCGAACAACGTGGGACAACCTTCCGAATTGGATCCAAAACAGCTGAGTCAACTGCGGAAATCAAAGGCGCGAATCGTGGAATTGGTCGCCTATGTGGTGAAATTTACGGATCAAATTGATCGTCGCATTCTGCGAGGAGAAACGATTCCCCCGCAGGAGAAGGTGTTGTCTATTTTCAAACCGCATACGCGTTGGATCAAGAAAGGGAAGTCTGGCGTGGTATGCGAGTTAGGGGTTCCGGTTGCGATGATTGAGGATGAGCATCAATTTGTTCTGGGGCACGAAATTATCTGGACGGGGACGGATAAGGATGTGGCTGTATCCTTGATTAAGTCGGTGCAGGCGATCTATCCAGACGCTCGGAGTTGCTCCTTGGATCGGGGCTTTTACAGTCCTGCAACGTTTGACGAGTTGGATCAGTTGTTAGAGGTCAACGCAACGCTGAAGAAGGGGCGTTGCACGAAAGAGGAGCAGCAACGTCAGGCAACGGACTCGTTCAAGCAAGGACGGAAAGGGCATTCGGCGGTGGAATCTGCGCTGAACAATTTAGACCAACGAGGATGGGATGTGGTGCGTGAAGTGAGTCCAGAGAGCTTTGCTCGGGTGGTCGGTACCGCCGTACTGGCGGCCAATCTCCACCGGTTAGGACGTCTGGTTCGCAACCAGGAACAGGAACGTGCCAAACGCCGACGACGGCGTGCAGCGTAGAAAGCCTCTGAAATCGCGTTAAAACACGACCGCGCGTTCGGCGCGGATGGCAGAGCTACGTTCGGACCGCACGAAATCTGCTGATTTAGCGTCGGAACACGACCAAAACAGACACGGAACGGACAGAATGGATACGGTGCTTCCAATGTTTGTCATATGACAGAAAAAAATGAACCAACATTCTTAATTTCTGCTGAATCAAAATTTGAAAAACAGCTATTTCCTGCCAAGCACTAATTAGCGGACGATTGAACGAAACGACGACGAAATGGGACTTTCAGCGTGACTGCCCACCGTGTCGGGGCTCTCAGGACCGTCTTCTGCAGTCTCATCGGTCCCACAAAACCGATCAAATGCCTGAACTAAATCCATTGCAATCGCCTCGGCACTGCGCCCCTCAATGTGCCTGCGTTCAATAACATATACTACTTCCCCACCCTTAATGAGTGCCATAAACGGGGATGACGGAGGAATGCCGACCAGGAAATCCCGTGCAGAGACGGTCGCCTCAAGGTCCTGTCCTGCAAAAACCGTTACCATCCGATCCGGCTTCGTTTCATTCTGCATGGCCAAGCCAACAGCAGGACGCGCCATGGCAGCGGCACACCCACATATAGAGTTGATCACCAGCAGCATTGTCTGACCGGGGGTCATATCAAATGCGCTCGCTACCTGCTCGGCCGTTCGCAATTCCTCAACACCCAATCGGGTGAGCTCCTGGCGCATTGGAGATACAAGATGTTCTGGATATGGCATAGTAAAAATAGATGATGAACCGAAAATGCTCCCTGTGTGTACTATTGAAAGGTTCGGATTGATCCTCTAAGGCCAAATTCAAGAACTCGCACCAACCATTCACAAAATCATTTGCCCCATGCGTGCATATGTTCTTCTCTGCAGCATCTGCCTCGCAGGTTGCTCTCAAACCGAGCAACTAGGCACGCAGACATCATCGCCACTGCAGGCAGTTTCTTCCGTGAACCCCGCCATCCCTTCTGCAGCCATTGAGTCGGAATTACGCGCCTTTGCAACATCCTGGCAGGGGACCCCGCACTTGGAGGGCGGAAACTCCAGATCAGGAATAGATGCCCCCGGACTTATCGTGGTGGTGGCGGACCAGATACTTGGGCTGTCCCTTCCATATTCAACAGCACGGCAACTAGGATTCGGTCAAGAAGTTGAACGCAGTTCTCTCATGCCGGGCGATATTGTATTCTTCCGACCAACCAGCATGCCGAGACATGTGGGCATCTACCTTGGTTCGCAGGAATTTCTACATGCTTGGCCGGAAGATGGAGTGTCTATCGGACGTATGGATGAACCGTACTGGAGTGGAGCCTACTGGGTTGGACGACGCGTCTTGGGGGCCCGGGATTCAGTGTCTACTCCCATTACGTCAGAGGAACCTCCAGACAGTCTCGGAAAACGGCGTGTAGGGTGGTAACGATAATGAACTAACGTATGAATGCCTGTTTACCTCACTGAAAAAGCACTTAATAAACTCAAAGCAGATATCCACCACGCACGTACGGTGGAACGTAAGCGCATCTCGAATGAGATCGCCGAAGCCCGTGCACATGGGGATCTTTCAGAAAATGCCGAATATGATGCGGCCAAGGAAGCCCAGGGAAAGCATGAAGCACGCATCGCTCAGATGGAGAATACCCTGGCAGAGGCCCGGGTTCTCAACGAAGATGATGTGGATCCCTCCAAGGCCCGGATCCTGTCTACCGTACGCTTCAGAAACTCACGAACCGGCAAGGAAAAATCCGTAACGCTGGTGTCTGCGCCCGAGGCAGATATATCCAATGGACGGATCCCGATTACCAGTCCCATCGGCAAGGGGCTCCTTGGGAAAGGGGTCGGTGAAGAAGCGATCATCCGTGTACCGGCAGGGGAGTTGCATGTGAAGATTCTGGAGATCACTCGAGATGGTCAATGATTGACCTGCGCAGTGACACGGTGACGCGTCCGTCTGCGGGGATGCGCCGTGCCATGGCACAAGCCGAAGTGGGGGACGATGTCTTCGGAGAAGATCCGACCGTCAGAACACTTCAGGATACCGTTGCGAGCCTGCTCGGCAAAGAAGCTGCACTCTTTGTCCCCTCGGGGATGATGGGGAACCAGTTGGGTATTCATGTACATACTCGGCCCGGCGATGAGGTGATCGTTGAACGAAAAAGTCACATATTCAACTATGAATCCGGAGCCGCCGGCAGCTTAAGCGGAGTTACGTTACATGTCATTGAGGGAAACGACGGCCGGTTCAGTAAACACCAACTTCTGGGTGCACTGCGGCACGGCCATTACTGGGAATCAAATTCCACTCTGCTCTGCCTGGAAAATACGCTCAACATTGCTGGAGGACTGCTGAACCCGCTTGCAGAATTACAAGAACTGACCGCATGTGCACATGAACATGGGCTGGCATGTCACCTTGATGGTGCCAGATTGTGGAACGCTTCGGTTGCTACCCAAATCCCGATGAAGGAGTATGCAGCCCCCTTTGATACGGTTACGGTATGCCTTTCCAAGGGATTGGGAGCTCCAGTGGGATCCGTGTTTGCAGGTACAGAAAAAATGATCCAACGCGCCCATCGGCGTCGAAAAGAGTTGGGGGCAGGAATGCGTCAGACAGGTATCCTCGCTGCCGCCGGGCTCTATGCAATAGAGCATCATCTCCCCGACCTTGAACAGGATCATATTCACGCTCGGCAGCTGGCAGATGGTTTAGCCGCTTTCTCATCCATTCAGGTTCGTGCTCCACAGACCAATATCGTTCTGGTCTCCCTCACAGATACAGAACTCACAACCGACACACTGCTGAAACGCCTCCATGATCAAGCAATAGCGATGGTGGCAGTCGGGCCCGATACAATCAGAGCCACGGTTCACCGGGACCTCACGACTCAGGAGATCAACACGGCCATTCTGGCGGTTGAGCAGGCACTTAAACGACCGTAACCGTGAGCGGGGGCAGCGAAGCACAGATTGCTTCCAGCCGATCTCCCTTCGCAACCTGACCAACTCCCTCGGGAGTGCCGGTATACAACAGGTCCCCGTGCTCTAATGTAAAGATTTGAGAGCAGTACGCAATTAGGTGAGCAATCGAGAATATCATATCCTGCGTATCTCCATGCTGTCTCGTAACACCATTGACATTCAACGTCAGTGTCAACTGCTGAGGATCGCCAACTTCAACTGCGGGAACCAGTTCTCCAAGGGGAGCAAATGTGTCAAACCCCTTCGCAACACTCCAAGGCTTCCCCTTCCTCTTTGCTTCAGATTGCAAGTCCCGTGCCGTCATATCCAATCCGACCGCATAGGCCGTCACATACTCAAGGCTGCGATTCAATGGAATATCCCTGCCATTGCGTCCAATCATGGCAACCAATTCCACTTCGTGGTGCACGTTCGAGGTCATCGAAGGGAGCCGAATTGACTCCGGCATGCGTATAATCGCAGTGGATGGCTTTAGAAAAATGATCGGATGCTTCGGAACTGCGGCGCTCATTTCTGCAGCATGCTGTGCGTAGTTGCGACCGATGCAGAGTACCTTGCCGACACGCACCTGTTCTGCGGTAGATGGATCAGTCAGTATCATCGAAATAACTTGGGGAACCTCTTATATGTCAAAGCATAACATTGGGCTACCGAAAATTTGCGCGTCGAGTTGACGCTCTTATACTATAATCAATGTTTGCAGTTGTTAATATTAGCGGAAAGCAATATCGCGTTGCCGAGGAAGATACACTTTTCATTCCCTACGCGGCGGAGGCCAAGGAGGGAGATACGCTTCATTTCCCCGAAGTCCTCCTGGTGGCTGATCAGGACGACATAAAAATTGGACGCCCCCATGTCGCCGGCGCACAGGTGGTCGGCGAGGTGATTCAGCATGTCCGGGGAGATAAAATCGTCGTTTTCAAGAAAAAACGCCGCAAGCGTTACAAGGTGAAACACGGCCACCGGCAACGGTATACTCAGATCCGGATTTCATCGCTCTCCATCGGAGAATAGACAAGAATTATTATGGCACATAAGAAAGGACTAGGCTCCACTAAGAACGGTCGTGACTCCAAGCCCAAGATGCTTGGCGTCAAAGTATATGCCGGCCAGCACATTTCGGCTGGGGGTATTATCGTGCGTCAGCGGGGCACACGAATCCATCCAGGCATCAATGTCGGTAGGGGTGGCGACGATACACTCTTTGCTCGTGCAGAAGGAATTGTCCGGTTCGCGAGTGGACGCAAAGACCGCAAGATGGTTCATGTTGACCCCGTCGCATCGGCCTGATTCTCTGAAAGTTCCGTCTTGGAACTCAGCACCGACTATGGTATCGAACTAACGCGTAATCGGCCCAATGGGTACAATGAATCGTATGCGGGAAAACACGGGAATTGTCCTGTGGATTCTCGTTATTTCCTTTGGTGGTCTTTGGGTACTTCAAGACTCTGGTGTTTTTGACACCATCGGCACGGACCCTCTCGGTAAAGTGATTGTAGTTGATGGTGACCCCATCACCCGAGAGATTTACAGCCGACAGCTGGAAGCACAGCTTGAACAAGTAAGACGCTCCAATAACGGAAACGTATTACCGCAGCAGTTAGAGGCTGAGCGTGAACGGGCGTTTAATGCTCTGGTGGAAAACAAGCTGCGCGAACACATGATGGATGAGATTGGTGTGACGGTCAGTGACACCGAGGTCCGGGAACTCATTCTTGGTGAAAATCCCCATTGGATTGTGCAGCAAAATTTTTCTGATGGTCAGGGGGGAATCAATCGTGCGATCCTGCAGAACGTGATTGATGATCCGTCTCAGGCACAGGCACTCATCCAATTAGAGCAGTTTATCCGGCTTGAGCGCCGCGAACAGCGGTTGAATCAGCTTTTGGAAGCGTCTGTGCGCGTATCAGAGGCCGATGCGAAAGCAACCTGGAAACTTGAGCAAAAACGTGCGGATGCTGAATTTTTCTTCCTAAGGTATGCAGACGTACCGGACTCCCTCGTCACAGTTACCGACCGTGACGTATCCCGGTATTACTCAGATAACCGGGAAGATTACGCTAGAGAACGACTCTATTCCGTACAGATTGCATCGCTCTCCAGATTGCCCTCACAGGAGGACACGCTTGCGATCATGCAGGAGATTGAGCGTCTGCGTCAAGGCTTTGAAGAAACCGACAACGATTCGCTGTTCCTTGCCCAGTCTGCCAGTGAGGTGAACTGGTCAGATAATTTTCTCGGTGCCTCCACCTTGTCACCAGCAGAGTTGAGCGTTCTCTTTGAACAAGGCACGGTGCCCCAGGAGGGAGATATTGTCGGTCCGATTATCGTCAATGGTCAAGCACAACTGATCAAGATTGCAGCCACGCGCGCCGCCGAAGAGAGCCATGTCCGTGCACGCCACATCCTAGTGAATGCCGATGACGATCCTATCGCCGCACGTGCCTCTATACAGGATATTCGACGCAGACTTCAGTCAGGAGAAAACTTCGAAGCGGTGGCCATTGAGATGAGCGACGATCCGGGGAGTGGCTCGAATGGTGGAGATCTTGGATGGTTTGGACCGGGCAGAATGGTCGAAGCCTTTGAAGATGCCGCCCTTGGAGCAGACATTGGAACCTTGGTCGGCCCCATTGAAACAAACTTTGGGTTCCACCTGATTGAAGTTACGCATCGAGCACCCGTGGATGTTCAATTATCCCGGCTGGCTTACGCCATTGATGTGTCCGTTGCTACGCTGAACAACCTTCAGGAATCCCTGGAAGATTTGCGTTACTATGCCGAAGAGGAAGGTGATTTTATGAGTGAAGCCGAACGGCGCGGCATTGCGACTGAGTCCCTGCAAATTCAGGATGGACAGACATCCATTCCCGGATTCGGTCAAAGCTTTTCGATTGAAGCATTTTTGCGTGACGCAGACGTTGGAGATATTAGCCCCGTCATTGAACTCAATGAGGTTGCACTGGTCGTGCATGTCGTTGAAATTGAATCCGCAGGATACGAGCCACTTGAGATGGTTAAAGCACAAGTGAGACAGCTTGCAACCTTGGAGAAAAAGCGCGAGCATCAGGTAAATCGGTTGCAATCCGCTTATGATTCTGGAGGATTCAATGGACTTGCCGATGCACTCGAACTAGGCCCACAACTTGCTTCGGGCGTATCCTTTGACAATCCCGTTGTCAGTGGATTAGGGCGGGACTATCGATTTGTTGGCGCAGCCCTGGGACTGGATGCCGGAGAAGATTCCGGGGTACTGATAGGAGACAATGGAGCCTATGTCATCCGTACGAACGCAGTTAGCGAACCTCCTGAAATCTCAGACGACGAACTCGAAAACCTGCTGGCTGACCTCACTAGAGATCAACAGAGCCTTGTTCTCCAAGGCTGGGTCACTACGCTTCGAGAGTCTGCGAAAATTGAGGATCTAAGAACCGATTTACTGCCTCTGCAGTAACATTTTCCATTGCCATCCGGTGGTGGAAGGTTCTTCCCATTTCCAAAAGTTCACTGCGCTTGGGGTGTCAGAAATAGATCTCAACCCATGTGGGCAGATGTTATCCTGTCAAGTGCCTGTTCCAAGTCCTCAAGCAAGTCTTCGGAATCTTCAACCCCAATAGATAAACGAACGAGACGATCACTTATCCCGAGGTTGGCACGTTCCTCCGGGGTTAGTGCACCGTGCGACATGGTTGCAGGATGCCCAATCAGGCTTTCTACCCCGCCGAGGCTCTCGGCAAACGTGAAGACTCGCAGCGAATGCAAAACCTCTCTTGTCTGGTGCGATGACGATGTCCTGAGTACAGCAGACAGCATTCCCCCAAAATCCATCATTTGCTTTTTTGCCAAACCATATCCCGGATCTGACTCTAGCCCCGGATAATTGACCCGTGCAACTTTCGGATGGCCATCAAGATACGCTGCAACCGCCCGTGCATTGGAGCAGTGGCGTTCCATACGAACATGAAGGGTTTTTGCACCTCGGAGCACGAGAAAACAATCCATCGGACCGGGTATCGCGCCCACGCACTTGACCTGAAAACGTAAATGATCTGCCCACTCTTCGTTGTTCGTACACACAAAACCGCCGATAAGATCTGAATGGCCGCCAAGATACTTGGTCGTGGAATGAAGGACCAGGTCCGCACCCAAAGAAAGCGGCTGCTGCAGGTACGGCGAAGCAAACGTGTTATCTACTACGACCGCTGCATCTACGGAATGGGCACATGCGGCAATGGCCTGAATGTCCATAACCTGGATCAAAGGATTTGTAGGGGATTCTATCCAGACTATCCTGGTTGCAGGATTCACTGACTGCGCCACTGCATCCATGCTGGTCAGATCCGTAAAGGTCACCTGCGCCCCCATGGGAGCGAGTACAAGCTTTAGATAGCGATAATTCCCCCCGTACATATCTTCAGAGGCAACAATGTGATCTCCGGGGCGCAGCGCCCGCAGAATTGCATCGGTTGCAGACATTCCTGAGGCAAAAGCGATCCCGTGTGCTGCACTTTCAAGACTCGCGAGATTCTCTTCCAACATCGTTCGTGTCGGATTTGCTGCCCGCCCATATTCATACGCAGTCGTACTGCCCGCAGGCGGCTGCCTGTAGGTGGAGGTTTGATAGATCGGTGGCATGATTGAGCCAGTGGCCTCATCCGGGTTCTGACCGGCATGTACGGCCCGCGTTGCAAAACGCATGGGTTTGATGAAAATTTGGTGGTGGTTAACGCCCCGACTGTCTGGCACAGATGCTGGCCTCTTCTGCACGAGATCTCTGATTGGTCTGTGCATAGGCCAGATACAACGCATGACAAACACTGCCGAGGTCTGACAAATCATTCTCGAGCAGGCGCTTGGCGGACTCCAGGTATTCGATTGCCTGTCCGAAGTGTTCTGATTTTGACTGCTCTATGGTTTTTTTTCGCGCTTCCAGTCGCTCAATTTCGCTTGAGGCAATCCTTCTGCCATTGCCCTGCAACGAATCTTCCACCGCCTGAAAACTCTTGTCAACTTGAACCCCAAGATTCACATGGGCTGCTCCAAGATTAAAAAGGGCATTCACATAGGACGAGTCCAGTTCAACTGCGCTTGAGAGCATCCTGATTGCACCTTCATAATCTTCCTGATGCAATAGCAACGTGCCATAATTATAGAGATAGATGTGATTATCCTGTTCCAGAGGAAAGATTTCTTCAAAAAACGGTAATGCCTCCGCAGTCACCTCTGACATTGCATATGCGTTCAGCAGCAACTTTCGAATCTCTCCATCATTGGGGTAATGCTGCCGTGCTGTTTTTAGTGTCCTGACCACCTGACGATAATACCCGGGCTGTGTATCTGGACTAGCAAGCTCAACCGCCATCAACTCATACGTTCGTGCCAAGTAGATAAATAGATCGCGATCTGTATGCCCCAATGCAATCGCCGACTCATAGGCATCTGCAGCCTCTTGTGCCTGCCCAGCGTTGTAGTACGCATGCGCTTCATTAATGAGCGCACTCACAGAATCTGGAATGATCATTGAAGCATTCCGAAAATGATGTGCCGCTGCCGTGAACCGGTTTGCACGCTCGTGTCCCCCCAACTGATCTGCATCCCGGTATGCCTCCATCGCCAGAGTAAACTCGTTGCCATACAAAATGGAACGCTGCCTTGTCACGTGTGCATTATTTTCTGGATCCAGTGTCTCTGCCTGAGCATAAGCCCCAATCAACTCTCCCATATACCCGGTTCGCTCAGCGCCGTCCGAAACCTCGGAGAGCATTGCAGAAAGGATATCTCCTTTTAGGAGGAATGCCTCTGAATTATTGGGATCGGTTTCCAGGGCTCTATTGATATTGGTGAGTGCGCGCTGGTAATCTTTATTGCGCAAGTCAAGCCTGGCACCTTCAATATTCGGATTGCTTCTACATCCATTGGCTACTACAAGAATCAAAATCAACCAACTCATGATTGGCAGTGCACGTTTCATACTTATGGGAGTTTTTTTTCTGCAGACACTGCCATTACGTAGGCAGGTCAAATGTAGTTTCTTTTATTCAGGGAATGTCCAGTTCCATGGAACCACGATAGACGAATTCGGTGGGTCCTTCCAAATATACACGATCCTCTTCCAAGCCTACGGTCAACATTCCTCCTGGCATTTGCACATTGCAGACATCTGATGTAATGAGCTTGGATTTTCGTGCGGCCACTACGCTTGCGATTGCACCGGTTCCGCAGGCTAGTGTTTCTGCTTCGACCCCCTTTTCAAAGGTCCGAACATGTATCCCTGTGTCTGGTGAATCAGAATCCAACATAACAAAGTTGATGTTCGCTCCTTCCGGCCGAAGTGCTGGGTCATGACGCAGTCGCTCTCCCCATCGCTCTACCGGCAGTTGGCCGATACCGGAAGTAAAACATACGAGGTGCTCTGTTCCGGGCCACAGGTAATGTACAGAGGTGATTGCTTCCGGGATCTCCTTGTTCAGTTCAATGGAACTATCGTAATCCCGGGGTGCCTCCAGGTATATGCGCACCGGCGCATCTCTGGAGACATGAACCTCGCAGATCCCTGAAGCTGTCTGCATGTGTACAGTGGTCTTATGAAACCCGCTTTCAAATGCAAACCTAGCCAGACAACGTGCTCCATTGCCACACATCGTACCTTCACTGCCATCTGCATTGACATAAATCATTCGATAATCTGCGTCTGGATGCTCAGCAGTTGCCAGTGCCAGCACTCCATCCGCTCCTATCCCGGTGCGCCTTGGGCATAGCTGTTGGGCGATCTGTGAGAGTTCTGGAACCGAAAACTCATAAAACCGGTTATCCACCACGATAAAATCGTTCCCGGCACCATTCATTTTCGTAAATTCAACAATCAATGCACGCTTCATCGGACACATTTATCACCCTACTCGGTTGAACCCCCGAGTTTTGATTTGGAACCAAAAGCAAACAATTGGCAGAAACTACTCTCACGCTTGATCAGACCGATCCTCTTCTACTATTTGGCACGCATGACGTGCATTTGAAGCGGATTGAGTCTGCTTTTCCAAATATCCAGATCACCGCACGGGGAAATCAGATCCATCTTCGTGGCCCGAGCGGTTCGCTTGATTCGATTGAGCATACGTTTGCCGAACTTGCATCCGTTGCCGGCCGGAACGGGTCTGTGACTTCAGGGGATCTTGATACTATCCTTGCAATGGCAACTGCGAATCCACGTCCATCTAATAAGGGGATCGGTGATGTGGTATTGTACACGCCTTCAGGTGGCATGATCAGGACGAAAACCCCTGGTCAGGCCCGCCTACTGGAGGCTACCCGCAAGAACGATATTGTATTTGCCATTGGTCCGGCTGGTACCGGAAAAACATATATGGCCGTGGCGCTGGCGGTCGCAGCACTAAAAGCGCGGCAGGTGAAGCGTATTATCCTGTGTCGGCCTGCCGTAGAAGCGGGGGAGCGCCTTGGATTTCTGCCAGGGGATTTCCGAGACAAGATTGACCCATACCTGCGCCCACTCTATGATGCTCTGGAGGAATTTCTACCGGATGAGAAGCTCTCCGCGCACATGGACGACCATGTCATAGAAATCGTGCCTCTGGCCTTTATGCGCGGACGCACCCTGAATTCTTCCTACGTCATCCTGGACGAAGCCCAAAATGCGACGGCCATCCAAATGAAGATGTTTCTGACACGTCTCGGAATCAATAGCCGTGCCATCGTGACGGGGGATCTCACACAGGTAGATCTTCAAGATCCGCGGCAAAGTGGCCTCGTGGAAGCAGAATCCATCCTCCAGAAAATCAGCGGCATCAGATTTGTGTACTTCAACAAGATTGATGTCGTGCGCCACCGGCTCGTCAAGGAAATCATTAACGCCTACGAGAAGAACGAAGATTGACCATATCTCCGTCGCACTTATTATAGGAAGTATTGACCAGAACTGAAAGCCCCAACCTTGAGGGGGCGCATTCGCGCGAGAAGTATTGGTCTCCCTTGAAATTTTCTGCACAGGTAGACCGGACAGGGCGGCTTGGTAACAAGTTCTATGCAGGATTCTTTTGGCAACCTCTACCGATAGTGACTTGGAAAAACATCCAACCCCCAAAGTAGCAGATACTATACCACCAATTATCACTTGCAAAACATCTTCATGTGGTGGTTATAGCCCGGACTTTAAGTATCCAAAACACCGGCCCATTATTGCAGGTCCTGACGGAAGAAGACAGCATCCACCTGAAGAGTTTGTTCGGTCTCTGGATCGACAAACACGGGCTCCAGCAACACAGGTTGGAACTTTCGGTGCTCCAGCTCCTGTAGGAGCCTGGCATAGCTCTGGCCTCCATCAAAAAGTGGTACCAGTGACAATTCTATCTGCATTCCTACCATCTTGTCCAGTACATCCCCTGCCCCGTCAATCACGCGCCCCTCATAACCTTGGGTATCAATTTTTAAAAAGGGGTTCGCACCAGGTTGAAACTGCACACCGTACAGGTCACTTAACCTCTGCACTTGAACCGTGGTCGATGATGATGTCCGCGCACCCGAATATACTCTAGTCTGTCGTTCCAGGGGAATCAGGAATGAACTGCATTTATCATCCTTGGCTATATTCATCTCAGCCTCCTCCGGTGCACTTCCCAGCGCATATTGAAAAGCCTCCCAATTGTCGTCCTTTTTTGCCTTGCTTAATAAGGACTGAAAAGGTTTTTCCAATGGTTCGAATGAAATGATTCGCCCCCGGTAACCAGCATCTCTCAGCTCAGACGCGAATCCACCGTCGCTTGCCCCGGCATCAAGCACGAGATCTACACCCACGCGTTCCAGCATCCGCTGTCTCCGTGCAGTAAATGAACCCGCCGCATTGAAGCGATTCACCTCCAAGCCAACTCTACGAAGCTGCTGCTTCAAAAAAGTCCTGATTCTCATCAAACGAAAATTTGGTGGGAGGTAGCTGGCCTCATTAGTCGTTTTCCCTGCATTCCTTCGGCAATCTGGTCCCTTGTATCCAGACAACGAATATGGTGCTTACCGGAAAGTTCGTTTATGTGCCTTTGAAGATGCTTTGGTCTGAACTCGTGAAAGGTACCTACATGCGTCCTCTTCAGCACTGCCCGAAATGATTCAATTCCGCTGGTATGTGCCTCGCCTTTAACATACTGCGAATATAGAATGTTTGGGAGCTCTTACTTTTCTGGCAGCCCATGATATACTGAAGAATCATCTGAATAAACCTGTGGCTCTCATCTGCATCGCTCACAGCCAAGACACTTTCGTATGGTTCTATCCCACTTCAGGGCTCTGACAATTCCCGTGCATGACGAAGATGTCGTCAATTTCGGTTGTAGTTACGCTACAAATGTATCCAATTGGACAGCATCTGTGGGGTTTTTTGCTACGATGGATATTACCGTAAGGTTTGGGGAACATTAAATCCAGGCGTGTGCTAAAGCGGCACGGGAATGCGGGGATGCGTCGTGTCTCGCTAACCTAATAGGCTAGCGAGCATCAATTTCAACTAACCCAATCGAAGACTAATGAAAAATATTAAACTCCCAATTTTCGCAGCGATCCTACTTTGTTCCGTTGTGCATTTTGGTTGCGATTCTGGTTTCGAATTGTTTCTTGAGAAAGAAGAGGATGGAGAAATGGAATACGAGTATGTGGAAATAGATTTAGCATTAATGGCCAAACTAGGTCAGATGACCGATACGGACGCTGTTGGAGGAGAACCTCAAATAGAGTTTTTTGATGATCGGGAACCGATCAATCGCTTTTGATCGTACGAGGATTATTACGTCTCTGCCGATCTGATCTCGGAAAAATCCCGCTTAACCGGTGAGCCTATCCTCATCCATCAGTCTCTCCAACGATATCTTGGGCACAAACACCTCATCCCGGTCGGGGAGTTGGCACTGGCGAATTATAAGGGGCGTCTTATTATTGGAGATACCCTCTACACTCTTGCGGGCACTTCTTATATGAAGCAACATGTAGATGATCCGGTCGCTGAAGTAGTTGATCCTTCCCGGGAAATGAAAGACTATCTCTCTAGACTTTTACAAGATCAAGGGGTATTGCGAGTGACCGATGCATTGATTTCACATAAATCTGAAAATTCCTCTGGAGTGCAATCTAGCTGCAATCGTCCCGACCATTTCGCATTCGTTGGTGGAAGTGATCCTACACGATCTGTTGATCATACTGATATGTGCGTTTACGATTTTAATTATCCAAGTATAAGGGTAAATCCAAGTGATTATGAGTTTACTTCTAGTGCTCTAGGAGCCGTCGTGATGTGGAATACATCTTACAAAACATGGACAGGAGCAAGACGAGGAATCGCGAATACCCAGTTCTTTAAATACAGAGTAGTCAACGGTGGGCGCGCCTTGGACTATGTGCGTACTGCCGATCTACCCGATGGACAAACCGCGTCAGTAAATGTAACAGTAACGACCTCCAGGGGTAGTAGTAGTGGATCTGGTAGATTATCAACATGGGCCACCAAAAGGAGAACGCGTGGGAGAAGTACTAGGAGCACACATACTGCAACTTTGGGCGGGGTAACTGGATTACCAGAAAACGAGCCCATAAACTAGTTATTAACAGCATCTATCGAGGCCTTCCAATTGAGGTTATGACTGTTCTTTGAGGATAAAAGAAAGCTCCCTCGAAGAACAGTCATAACCGGGACTTCAGTTGGATCCACCACGGTACAGTAATTTAATTACCCCTATGACCAGATGTTTTTCATCCGTAATCTATTGTATCCTTCTGGTATGTTTGTCCCAGAAAACCGATGCAAATCATCTGCTGATCGAAGCCACCACGGACGGGATATTGATTGACCAGCAACTTGAACAAAACAATGAAAAAAATAGATATGTAATTAGTGGATTTGTGGTAGATGCCGAGAGTGCTGAAAGCTTAATCGGAGCGACTGTTTATGTGCCAGAGATAGGTATTGGCGCTACAACCAACCGCTATGGTTTTTTTAGTCTTTCAGTTCCTGCGGATTCCGTGCGCCTTGTCGTCTCCCATGTTGGCTATCTCCCCCTTACACTGGAGCAAACACTAACAGAAGACCTTCAGCTGAACATTGAATTAAGCCCTGAGCCCACTAGGCTTGATGAGGTAGAAGTCGTTGCGGTCGGGGAGTCAGTGGTGGAAGCCGTTCAGATGAGTCAAATCAAGTTGCCGGTCGGGACCATTCGAGCACTTCCTGTTTTGGCGGGAGAGACAGACATCTTCAAGACGCTTCAGTTACTTCCTGGAGTCCAGTCGGGCCGAGAGGGAACGGTTGGCCTGTACGTTCGTGGAGGCAGTCCTGATCAGAATCTGGTCTTGTTGGACGGAGTCACGGTGTACAATGCCAGTCACCTGTACGGCTTTTTGAGTGTATTCAACAGTGATGCGATTAAAGATGTGACATTGATCAAGGGAGGGGTCCCTGCGCGTTATGGAGGTCGATTATCTTCGGTAATTGATTTGAGCATGGAAGAGGGAAATTTGAAAGAGTTTGAAGGAACAGCATCCATAGGAATTCTCGCTTCAAGTTTCACCTTTCAAGGCCCGATCAAAAAGGACAGAGCCTCCTTTATTGTTGCTGCAAGGCGGACCTATCTGGATTTATTGGTGTACCCTTTCCTTCCTGAGAATGAGAAAACAGGATACTATTTTTATGATGCCAGCGCAAAGGTGAACTACATCGTTACCAGTAAAGATCGAGTCTATCTGAGTTTTTATACTGGACGTGACCGTGGGTATTGGCGAGACCGTAGAAGTCTCGAATTTAGCAACACACAGGAGCGTAATCGTGGAGATTTAGGATGGCGTAACCTGACAGCTACCACGCGTTGGAATCGAGTATGGGGATCTCGATTCTTTTCCAATGCACTGTTGGGATATACACGCTATCGCATCGGAACACGAAGCCAGGAAGAGGTCAGGCAGCTTGATAATCTCTCCACCATACATTCTTTCTATCGTACCAGCTTCTTGTCGGGAATTACAGATATTGTAGGTCGAATGGATTTTGACTTTGTTCCCAATCCCAGCCACTATATACGATTCGGCGCAGGAGGCACCGTACATACATACAACACCGGAACGTTTTCGGAGCGGGAGTTTGGCGAAGATATTGCTCCTGTAGATACAGTGTATCATCCAGATTATCAGATCAGAGCGGTGGAGGCGCACGCATACGTTGAAGATGAAGTCCAACTGCTCTCAAATTTATCAATGAATGCTGGGGTGCGAGCTTCAAGCTTCTTCGTCAGGGAACGGAGATACAGCTTTCTTCAGCCCAGATTCAATCTTCGGTGGAGATTCGCATCAAATATGGCCCTCAAGTCATCTTTCACCATACTGAAACAATATTCACATTTGTTACCTGTTGCCAATGGTTTATCCCTCCCCTTGGATTTGTGGGTTCCAGCCACAGATCAGGTGCGCCCTCAAAGTGCGACTCAAGTAGCAGCAGGGCTTGCGTGGAATTCTACTCAGAATAAATACGAAGCCACAGTTGAAGGCTTCTATAAATGGATGAATTCCCAGATAGAGTATTCAGAAGGTGCTCAAACCAACAACATATCCGGAGACACTTGGCAAAACCAAATTGAGCGTGGAAAAGGCTGGTCCTACGGGGGAGAACTATTTATTCGGAAGAGGACCGGACGATTAACGGGATGGATTGGGTACAGTTTGACAAGAACACAACGAAACTTTCCTGAACTAAACGGTGGACGAACTTTCCCCTATCGATATGATCGCTTGCATGATGTATCTACGGCCCTTATTTGGCAGTGGAAGGAGTCTATTGAAGTGTCTGCCGTCTGGGTGTATGGCACCGGTCAAGCTGTGTGGTTGCCAGTCGGTAGTTTTTATGGATTTCGGCACGATCCAGGCGGAGCAATGGATTATTTTGAGCAAGACAATTCACGCTTGTTAAGCGTGTACGGTGATCGAAATTCTGTTCGGATGCGCACTTATCATCGCCTTGATCTATCCATGCATATGAAACGAAACTTAGGATGGGGACATCGCACGTTCTCATTTGGAGTTTATAACGCATACAGTAGACGGAATCCTTTTCTTTTGCACACGGAGGAAGCACGCGATGAACGGGGAGACAATTTGAATTATCTGAGATTTAAGGAAATCAGCGCGTTCCCCGTCCTTCCTTTTATAAACTATAGACTTGAGTTTTAGCAATTCATTGATGAAGTATCCGCTGTCCTTATTGATTTTGCTTTTTTGGGGCTGTGAGACCATCGTGGAAGTGGATCCTCCCGAATACGATTCAGAGCCGGTGGTTACAAGTTTCTTTTCCCCAGACAGTATCTGGTCCGTTACAATGCATAGAAGTCTGGGTATCACCGACAAACGAGATGTAACACGCGAATATATTTCAGATGCATCTGTGATGATCATGAACGGCTCTAACATGGTTGACATCCTCAATTACGTAGGGTATGGGAGGTATATATCCAGTGCAGGTGGGTTTCCGAGGGATGGAATCAGCTACACACTTCGGATAGATTTTCCAAGCAGGGCCAATATTCAAGCCACTTCCGTAGCTCCTTCTCCAGTCATCATATCCGATTACTCAATCGAACCCCTACCTCCGTCACCTGAACCCAATCCATTTTCCAGAACCAAATATCAACTCAAAATCGTTTTTTCAGACAACCTTGGTATGAACTTCTATAGAATAGGGGTTTACCGTCGTGAGCGGAATCAGAACGCATTTGATGAGACAGATCCTGACAGTGTGTACAGAACAATAGATTTTGATGGATTGAGTTCTGGATGGTCATGTGGTTATTCCGCCGTTGAGAACATTGATTCGATTGATGGAGGTGTCACTGGTCTATTATGTGAAGAATTTGTTGTGACAGACAGACTATTTGATGGAAAGGATTACTCGTGGAATGGAACCACCTCTGGATTGTCAGACGAGATCGGAAGGAACGAATTGCGTCTGATTATCTCATCGCTCAGTGAAGATTACTATAAATATCTTCAATCATTGGAACGCAATGTTTTCCACGATCCATTGCTTGAAGAACCAGCCCCAGTGTATTCCAATGTGAACGGAGGTCTAGGTGTTTTTGCAGGGTATACAAACACGACTCTTGTTCTACCCTTCCCCAAAGAAAACTGAAGTCCATCAGGGTTTTTGTTGAATCACCCTCAAATGGCGTCTCAAGAATTCACGCTCGAACTGAAATCGCCCATTCGCCAGTCGATCACTCCTCCACCTTTCAAGCCTATTCCAAGGTCTGGAACCGGCTTACTGCCTGATTGCACCAACACTCCCTCTCGGTCGATGCCCTGCTCGCTGAATACGTGTCGTTCCTATTCTCCGAAGGGCTCTACCACAACATTCGTGGTGAAAAGCCTTTCGTATATAATCCCCCAATCCTCCTCCTCCGCGCATGCCGACGGTTCAGAATTCAGTATGCGAGGCCTGAGGGGGGATCGGATAAGACGATTTCGGCGGCGATTGCTGCGGTGTACTGCCGGGTGCTCAAATCCTGAAGCTGCCAGTGGGTAGCCGGATCGCCGGGGGATTGAAAGATTCCCCTCAAAGCCCCGTGGCGGATGTCCTGGGGGAGCTCAATCTTGGTGAGATCGGTGGATAATCCGGTCCCGAGTGCTTTGAGCAGCGCCTCTTTCAGCGTCCAATATCTAAAAAATAGCTTCGCTTTTTTTGCGCCCCTGGCCGATAGGATCTCTGCCCGCTCATTCGGACCAAAAACCATCTCGGAAATCCCATCAAAATCTCTTTTGCGTAAACCTGCTTCCACATCCACCCCCACATGTGCTCCCTCCGTGACCGTAATCAGTCCATGAGGATCACTGTGACTCACATTGAATCTGATGGAGACTGGCTTGCCATACAATAAGGCATACGGTTTGCCATGATCCGCGACGGCAATCGAAAGCTCAGAGTTATCACATCCCAGTTGCTGGCAAAGCAGGTAACGCAGCGCCGACCGGCAAAGTGCAAACTCCCTTCGTGCACGATCAACTTGATACCGCTGCCAACGCTGCAACTCCTGCTCATGAAGCCAGCTAACTGCGTGCCGCTCACGAGCCTCGTCAGGAGCTAAGCCAATGTGGACCACGCTCACCTCACCGATTCGGCAAATAGGACGGATCCATGATTGAATCATATCAGTCGGCATGGTGGAAAAACATCGAATCAGAAAGCCTTTGCCTAGGAGTTTCTACTGAGACCTCAATTGAACAGCAAATGCATCCGTACGCCTCAAGTATCAGAACCGAATGACAACCCGGCAAGATATGCAGACTCGCCGATCCCCGGCGCAGTACCTACAGCGGACGCAATAGATGTGTATCCACTGGATTTCAGCCGCTGAACCAACCCTCGCTTTATATTCTGGACAAGCTTCGGCCCCTCATAGACGAATGCAGTATAGATTTGTAGGAGACTGGCACCCGCGCGGATCATCTGATAGGCATTTTCCGCTGAGGAAATCCCCCCAACTCCAATAATCGGATAATCGGGGCCAACACAGGAACGAACATACCTGACCATCTGGACTGCCCTTGGATAGATAGGCGGGCCACTGAGTCCTCCGCCACCGATGGCATGCAGGGATTCCTTGTCGGTCACTAGCCCGAGACGATCCTTGGCTGTATTCGTTACGACAAACCCATTCACTCCATGGCGGACTGCCGTCTCCAGGAGTGTCTCCGTCTGACTGTCATATATCACCTTCGGGGTATCTGGAGGGGAAAGCTTCACCAGAATTGGAACGCGATTATCTACCTGATCCATCAGAGCATTCAATAGTGAATCAAGGTGCTCCGGTGTTTCGAAGCTCTTCCCATCGATAGTATTGGGGCACGAGATGTTGATCGTCAGGTAATCGGCATAAGGCAAAAGCCGCAGAGCACACTGGCAGTAATCCTCAATGGCCGATGAACTTCCATCTACTCTGGCAATACTCACACCAATCGGCATTTTAACCGCAGAGCAACGGGATAAACGCTGGGCAACCCGACGCGAACCTTTGCTGGGGAGTCCCAATCGGTTGATGATCGCACGATCTTCCGAAAGGCGAAACAGCCGCGGCCGCGAATTCCCGGATGAACGGTTGACCGTAATCGAACCCACCTCTGCATGGCCAAATCCCAACCTGTCCCAAAATGGGACCAGTAAAGCATTCTTGTCACATCCTGCAGCCAGACCAATCGGGTTCAGGAAATTCAATCCCCAGACCTTTTGATGAAGGATGGAATCATCAAACCTGAATGTCCTCTCCAAATACGTCGGTGCAATCCGGTCTGCAAGCCATGCGGCACTAAAACCTAACCGGTGAGCTAATTCAGGGTCCAGCCCGAAGAGCCGGCGCAGCAGAATGGAATCCATTTCACACTACGTTACCAGCCAGGTAGCAACTGGAATCCAAAATGTGCTCCCTTATCCGGCCGCTGAAATGGATAAGCATAGTAGATCTCAAAGATGAGATAACCTAATAGATTGAATCGAGCCGATGGGCCTACACTGATCACCGGCACGCGCTCCACCGTATCCCGCTCGAACTTGAGCATTTTGAATGGGTCATCCCCTTGATTCCAAGCCATCCCTGCATCAACAAAGCCGACCAACTCCAGTGGTAGATAGGGGAAGTTGAACAGCCCCAGCGCCTCCGTTCCAAATAATGGCAGGCGGATCTCAACGCTTGTCATCGCAGCACGCGTCCCATAGAGGCGCGTATATACCGAGCAGGCGACATCTTTACACTCCTCCCCAAAATCAAAGGAACCATAATTGTATCCTCGAACGAAGCCCCGATAGTATGGATAATAGAGGCTCTCCCGTGAAAAGATTTGATCCTGCTCGCCCCCAAAATTCCCCGCAAACATACCCCGAACCGCAAACGTAATCGGTTGATAGAAGAAGTAACGCCGATAATCCCCTAAAACACTTACAAAATTATCCGTCCCAAAACGAGGTACAACTTCAAGCCGGTAGCGTCCACCCTGAGAAGGCGACGTGAAGCCGAAATTGCTGAAGTCCCCGATATAAGCCAGACCCGCGTCAAAGTAATAGAACCCGTCCGGCTCGCACGCCCATACGGTTTGTCGCTCTTCGGCCGTCAGATTGCTGCACTTATCTGCATTCCTGCGCTCTCTCTGAATCCCAAAAGCCGTATAGGTGTAGGTATAGGCCTGAATATCAAACCCGTAACGGGTGAATCCCCCAAAAACCTCCAGACGACGGGTCGTCGAAAAAGGGTACGAGCCAATTCCACGAACCTGATCCAGATAAAGCCGCTGTCGTAGATCCTGGATGACATACTCTCCAAACTGATTGAAGCCCTGTCGCGGATAGCCGTACAGGTACGGAATATGGGCAACCATACCGCCATAATTGAATCGTCGACCACGATTCATGTACTGAGCCATCCCCCCTATATCCCGGAAAGTCCCGTTCGCCTGTGCCACAAGCGCTAGATTCCGATTTCCCAACATATCGCTGAAATAAAACCCAACGCCCCCGGAAGCACCACCTCCATAATACCCCCCCACCAGATACGCCAATGGAAGGAGGCGCAACGTAGTCCAGACGCAGGCGTGAATCATAGATCTTTTCAATCGTGGTACGGGGCTCTGGCAGCCCGGTCAAAGGATCATCCAAGTAGTTTTCAACCAACCCCTCATTCGCCGCACTTTGAGGTGGCAGGATACTGGCCTGGGACGGTGCACTACTTTCGACGAAATCTCCCCATCGCTTCATCCTCCTCAAGTCCAAAGACCGCGTATCCGCCGTCATAAAAGACGGAGTAAACAACCCGTCCATTCTGAGAAGCCACACTCATCGTGGGCGAGAGTGCCGTAATCCCGCTGACTCCCGTTTTTAAATTCGTCACACGGTATGAAACCTGTTCGCGTAAATCGTACCGATAAACATCAGAAAATCCATCCTGATCACTCACGAAGTACAGACTCTGTCCGTTCGGCGAAAATTGTGGACTGATGTGTTTCCCGTTCATAAAAGGACGTAGGGTACTGTGTGTACCACTCTCAAGATCAATCAATGAAAAACGGGTATCAGCATACTCCAAAGTTTCAAAATTTGACCCCTCCGGCCCCCGGTCTGTGACCACTGCAATCGTCCGGCTATCTGGAGACCACGCTGGCTGCAGGTCAGCAAACCGGTCACTGGTAATTTGTCGAACCTGCTGACTCTCTATGTCATAAATGTACAGGTCGCTGATTCCGCCATCAATTCCCGAGAATGCAATAGATCGACCATCTGGAGACCATGCGGGGTTGCTGAGCGCACTTACGCCGTCCACACTGATCCGTCGCTCAATTGCGCCGCTATCCAGATCCCATATCGAAATTTCATTATCTCCCTGAACAAAGGTTACAAATGCAAATTGTTTCCCATCAGGAGACCAGGAGCCTGCGGAATTGATAAAGCGGATATTGTCAAAATGGGGGTTGGTATTGGTGGATTGAAGTTTGCGGATGGTTTCTCCTGTTGCTGCATCTGCAATGAACAGGTTAATATTGAAGACATCCCTCTCACTCAAGTACGCGATATACTGTCCATCCGGGCTCACAGCAGGGGACAGGTTCAAGGCACCTCCACTGAGTTCTTCCGAAAGGATGGCGGTTCCTGCACTGTCCGGATGCGTACGTGACTCCATCAGGGGCAGGTATGCCTCCTGGATTGCCTGTGCCCACTCCACCGAAAGCGAATCAGCAGTAATCCCAATCGTATACACAAACGCCGAGTCAACCCCTACGCGCCCGCCTAACTTGAAAAGATTGGTGACCGCTGCATCACCATATTTACCACCGATGTAAGCCAGATAGGCCTGTCCATACCGGTATGGAAAGTACTTACTACTCCGAGTCAGGTCTTCGATAGTCGGCAAATCATCCCGTAATGCTGCATCACGCATCCACATGGCCGTATGTGCATCATCACGGCCCACCGACAGATACTCTGCCATCCCCTCTACAAGCCAAAGCGGGAGAAGCTGGAGGGCAAAGCGGGAGCTGTCTCCGCGCGAAAGTCCAATATCATACTGGAAGCTGTGCACCAACTCGTGACCCAATACATGATCCGTCTCCTTATAGATCCCCGTGAGTGGCATGACCACCCTCTCTTTCAAGCTTTCGGTCACCCCTCCAGTACCCTGACCTAAAAAACCTCCAATCACATTGGTCTGCTGAAAATCGGCATCGTTGGCATAAAGAATGACTGGCTTGCGCTCATGGAAATCGCGCAGGAAGGTTCGGGAATGCCGGCGATACCACCGTTCCCCCATACGGGACGCATCTGCAACCGCATCCTTTGCTTCCGGGTAATAGTAGAATTCAAAGTGGGGAGTCTGAAAACTCCTGAACTCGAATTGATCGTATTGGACTTTATTGCGCCCGAACTGCTGTGCCAATACAGGATAGACCCACACAAGAACCTGTAGAACGATGAACGCCGTAATCTTCAAGACATTTCTCATGGAGTTATTCCGCTGATCGTTAATTTTATGTACCCGGGAACCGTTTGATACTCCCGCTGGATAGTATAATAGGCTTAGATTGGCAGGCGGTTCCCCAAAAAAGCCTCCTGTACCCAAAATACTGACAATTATCATACCACTGCGTTGACAAAAAACCGATTCACACTCTTTTGCTGTGCCGTTGTTTTCGTGCTGTCGGTCCTGAGCCTCCAACTTTTTCGGCTGCAGGTAACCGAGCGTCAGGATCTCTCAGAAATCGCACGTGGCAACGCACTGCGTAATATACGTGTACTTCCCGCTCGCGGACTAGTCTATGACCGTAACGGTACCCTCATGGTCCATAATGCGTCGACCTACACGATCTCTCTCGCACCGAGATACTTCAACCGAACCCGCATACCACTACTGGCAAAACATCTGGATGTCCCCGACTCTGTTGTAACGCTGCGCCTGCAGGAAGCACATGACCATAATCCTTATCGGTTGTACCCTTCTTTTTCAAATGTTTCATTTGAGCAATACAGCCGCATTCTTGAAGACGCATACTGGCTGCCTGGTGTTGGATGGGAAATCAAACAGCGAAGACGTTACCCTACAAACGCCCGGGCTTCGCATGCTCTGGGATATATCGGAGAGGTCAACCGGGAAGAGCTGAATTCCATCGATCAGGAATCTGATTCTTCACTCTATCGTCAGGGAGATTTTCTGGGGCGGACCGGTATCGAGCGGGGGTATGAGCCCTGGCTACGGGGGATCCCCGGTGTCGCCCGCCGCTGGGTAAATGTATACGGCCTGGAGATCATGTCCTACGCGCAGGGCCAGGGAGATCAACCACCACGGGGAAATTATGATCTTCACCTCACCCTGGATCATCGTGTTCAGGAATTCGCCGAGTCTCTGTTTGTCAACAAACGCGGGGCGGTGGTCGCCCTGGATCCCAATGATGGTGGTATTATCGCACTGGTCAGCAAGCCGGACTACCCGCTTGAACTGCTCAATCAAGGCATTCAAAGCGAAGCCTGGCAAGCTCTGGTCAGCCATGATGAACAGCCTCTTTATAATCGGGCTACAATGAATTTGATGCCTCCAGGATCAACCTGGAAGCCGTTCATGGCGCTTTTGGGGTTGTCGGAAGGGCTCCTCGGAGAAGAGGGACCCGATGCAACGATTTACTGCAACGGGTATCATCCCTTCGGTCAGGGCCGTTTTTTTCGGTGCCTGAACGCACATGGCTCCCAAAACATTGTAACGGCCATACAGAATTCGTGTAATACATTCTTTTTCGAATTAGCCCGGAGAATGGATCTCGAAGTCTTCAAACAGTATGCGAACCGCTTTGGCTTCGGCGTGGAATCTCCTACAGACTTGCGAGAACAGACGGCTGGATTCATTCCAGATTCCGCCTACTTTGAGCGAACCGGAAGGTACTGGGGGACAGGAACGATCATGAACCTCGGCGTCGGGCAGGGAGATATGGGAGTTACTCCATTTCAATTGGCCCGGTATGCGGCTGCGCTGGCCAACGGGGGCACGCTGTACGCGCCCCATATGGTTTCTCACCTGGTTAAGCCCGAAACAAATGAACGGGTGGAACTGCCCGACATCGCCGATCCCGTTCACTTGGACGTCGACACGGCCTATGTGAACCTAGTCCGTAAAGGGATGCGCTTGGTCATGGAGGCGGGCACTGGGCGCGCTTCACAAATTCCGGGGATTCCGAGTGCGGGAAAAACGGGGACGGCGCAGGCCCCCGGCAATTTTATTGATCACTCGGTCTTCATCATGTTCGCGCCTTTTGATAATCCCCAGATTGCCTTGGCCGTCCAATGTGAAAACACGGGAAACGGAAGCCTGTGTGCGGCCCCGATTGCCAGCCTGCTTGCAGAGATGTATCTCAAGGGAGAGATTACTCCCTCCTGGCGAGCGGATATCCGAATGCAGCGTGCCTTATCAGCAATCAGCCAGTCACTGACACGAGCAGCCGAATAATTTATGCGACGGTGGTATCGAAATCTTGATGTCTCAACTCTTTTGATATGGACCGCCCTGTGTGCCTGTGGGCTGGTTGCGATTTATAGCTCTACCCACGGGGATGCACAGGAATTTTTGCTGAACACCGTCCAGAACAGTTTCCAGCGACAGCGTCTCTGGCTTATGATTTCTATTGTTGCGCTCGTGACCATTCTATCGGTGCCAATGCGCCTATTGATTCGAATGGTCCCGTGGATTTATCTGGCAACCATCGGAATTTTGATCCTGGCTCTGGTGATTGGCCGTGAGGTGGGTGGAGCACGTTCATGGGTCTACTTTGGGCCGATCGGCTTCCAGTCCTCCGAACTGGCAAAAGTTGGAGGACTGCTCATGGCTGCTTTTGTGTTGGCATCCCGCAGGAAGGAGAAGTCAATCCTGCCTACAGCGATAATCGCCGCCGGGGCCCTTGGCCTGCCGGCCCTACTGATCATTCTCCAGAATGACCTTGGAACCGCGCTTGTATTTGTGGGCCTTATGCCCGTCCTTGCACTCTGCAGTGGGGTTCCCCTCAGAATTGTCGGACTCTTGATCCTCTTTCCTATTGCAGGGTACTTGGCAATCCTTAGTTGGCCGGTTGCCTGGGGGTTTACGGCTCTGGTTGGGATTATCGCATGGTATGGAACACGCAGCCGCATGTGGGTGACCGCCGGGGTGATCGCCAGTGCAATGACCGTCGGCGTCGCTACCTTTGCACTGCAGCATGTACTGCAACCGCATCAGGTTGCCCGTATTGCATCTTTTTCCAATCCCGAAGCGGATGAATACCGGGCCAATGTGGGTTTCCATCTCGTACAATCAAAAGCAGCACTCGGATCAGGTGGATGGTTTGGGTTGGGATTTCGACAGGGCACCCAAACACAAGGCCGCTATATTCCCGAGCAATCTACAGATTTTGTATTCTCCGTCATTGGCGAGGAATGGGGGTTTATTGGCGGGATCCTGGTCTTGACACTCTTTGCTGCACTGATGCTTCGTTTACTCTGGCTGGCAAGAGCGATTGACCATCCCTTCGGAAACCTTGTTGTTGCTGGGGTTGCAGGAATATTTTTGATTCATGTATGCGTGAATATTGGCATGGTGCTGGGCCTGCTGCCTGTGATCGGCATTCCATTGCCTTTCCTATCCTACGGCGGCTCGGCCCTTTTAACTAATACCACACTTCTGGGCCTCGCTTTGGCGTGTTACATGAGACGGGCTGAATTTTCACTCTACGTGTAGACCATTGAGCTCATCTCATTTTGACATCATCGTGATTGGATTGGGAGCAGCCGGTAGTGCAGCCTTGTTTCATGCCACCCGGACGGGAGCTGCCGTACTGGGAATCGATCGTTTTGTCTGCCCGCATACGCATGGCTCAACGCACAGCGAGAGCCGAATTATACGAAAAAGCTATTCCGAGGGACCACAATATCTGCCATTGCTCAACCGAGCCTACACACTGTGGTCTGAACTGGAAAACATATCTGCAACAAAACTCATGCACCTGGAGGGATGTCTCAATATTGGTCAACCGGACAGTGAGATGGTTCGTGCTGCACAAAAAACTGCCATCGCCGGTAACACCCGGCATCTGCTGCTATCCTCCGACGAAGTGAACCAACGCTACCCCGGATATCGCCTCCAATCAGATCAGATTGCGCTGGTTGATCTGGAAGCGGGCTACATCCAGCCTGAACTCTGCGTGCGCACCCATTTACGGAGAGCCGCAATGCACGGTGCTCAATGTCGGTTTGGGACACCCGTCCTGTCCTGCCGGGTTCAACAGGGCCGTGTCATTGTGAAAACGGATCTGGATACCTTTGAGTCATCACGGGTGATTCTGACGGCTGGAGCCTGGATGCATGATTTCGCACCTGTGCCCCTGATGGTTGAGCGCGTAACAAATTCCTGGTTTACACCGACTGGCTCACACTTCACGCCTGCACAGTGTCCACCATTTATTATCGAGGATGTGACCGGGTTGAAGAGCTATGGATGTCCCGATCTGGGCAGCGGGGTCAAGGTAGGTCTACATTACGCAGGCCAAATTGCCACACACCCAAAAGAGATCGACCGAAAGATTGTACCGGAAGATGCGGCCCGTGCACGCAGAATCCTGGAGAGAGTCATGCCGGAGGCCGCAGGGGTGTGCCGCAAGACGACCGTTTGCCTGTATTCAAATACGCCGGACAAACACTATCTCATAGACCGGATGTATGGTGATGACAAGCATGTCATCGTAGGAAGTGCCTGCTCCGGCCATGGGTTCAAAGCGAGTTCTGCAGTTGGCGAATCATTGGCAGCTCTGGCCCTGGATAAGCCTCCTCCCGTAGATCTCTCACCATTCAAATGGAGGTGGCCCATAAAGGCATAATATGAAAGACTATCTCAGGGCAGCGCTTCAGCGCATATTGACATCCATACCGTCTGTGCCGGCAGATTTTATCCCGGAGCTATCCGTCCCCGCAAACCCGGATCACGGGGACCTTGCCACGAACTGTGCGATGAAGCTTGCCCGGCACTTGCGTCGCCCGCCACGGGTGATCGCGGAAGAGATTGTTGCTGTATTCATGGCAGATGAACATGATTTCTTTTACGTAGACTCGGTCTCAGTTGCAGGAGGAGGATTTATCAATTTCAAATGCTCCAACCGATACCTGTACCGCGAGCTTGGATTCTGCCTGCAACAGGGGGTTGATTTCGGACGCTCCGATGCAGGCAAAGGCAAGCACGCGCTGGTAGAATTTGTCAGTGCAAACCCCACAGGGCCATTGACGGTGGGACATGGCCGCAATGCCGTTCTGGGAGACACACTTGCAAGCCTGCTGGAATGGGTCGGCTATCACGTCACACGCGAGTACTATTTCAATGATGCCGGACGCCAGATGCGTGTCCTGGGTGCTTCACTGCGAAGCCGATACGAGGAGGTGACCGCCGAGGAAGATCAGCCGTTTGCAGACCTGCCCCGTGCAATCAGGCATCGGCAGAGCTATAAGTCAAAGCAACTGGAGGACACGGGCGACGAGCCGATCATCGTCGCGGACTCCTTCCCTGAAGATGGTTACCTTGGTGCCTACATTACGACGATTGCCCGCGAGTTGGTACAGAAGCACGGAATTGACCTGTTGGACAGCGAGAACGACGATATTTTTGAACGTGCCGCCAAATCCGCCATCTTTTCCGAAATTCGCGCGACACTTGAGCACCTCGGAGTCTCAATAAACAACTATTTCAACGAAAAAAGTCTCTATGAGACAGGGGCAGTGACCAGTACCCTGGATGCACTGCGAGCGCGTGACATGGTCTATGAGCAGGATGGTGCGACATGGTTCAAGACCTCCAGTCTCGGGAAAGAATCGGATACGGTGCTGGTGAAACGGACCGGTGAACCAACCTATCGCCTGCCCGACATTGCCTATCACGTTGACAAAATGGAACGGGGCTTTGATCTTCTGGTCAATGTATTCGGTGCCGACCATATTGGCACGTACCCTGATATCCTGCGCGGTCTGGATGTGCTGGGATTTGACTCGCGCCGCATCAAGGTGATTATCTACCAGTTTGTGACCCTGGTACGCGGCGACGAGGAAATAAAGATGAGTACCCGCAGGGCAAATTTTATTACGCTGGATGAACTCATGGACGAGGTGACGCCCGATGTGACGCGGTATTTCTTTGTCATGCGATCTGCCCAAAAGCACCTGGAATTTGACATTGACCTAGCACGGGAAGCCAGTGATAAGAATCCTGTTTTCTATCTTCAGTATGCCCATGCACGTATATGCTCTATCCTGAAGAAAGCGGCTGACCTCAACCTTGCACCGGATCCTAACCCATCCAGCTTGGATCTACTCGTTCATGAATCCGAAATCACTTTGATCAAAGAAATTATTCATTTTCCGAGGGCAGTCTCCAGTTGTGCCGAGGCATGCGAACCACATCGGCTCGCAACCTATCTACGTGGAGTTGCAGAGGCATTTACTCAGTTTTATCATTCGTGCCGTATTCTTGGGGAAGAGGAACAGATTGCAATGGCACGCATGGCTCTGGCGCAGGCCACCAGTATTACACTCCGTAATGGGCTCTCAATTCTGGGGATCAGCGCCCCCGAACGCATGTAGACATGAAAGTTGCTTTTCAGGGAGAAATTGGTGCATTCAGTGAGGAGGCAGCAGGCCGCCTGTATCCTGGTTGCCGTGTGATTCCATTACCTTCAATGGAGGATGTATTCATGGCGGTTGAAGCCCAGACCGTTTCACGGGGGATTATTCCGATTGAGAACTCCCTCTTTGGCAGTGTTCATATCAACTACGATCTTTTACGCACACACCAGGTCAGGATTGCAGCGGAGGTAAAGCTTCGCATCCGCCATTATCTGATGGCCAAACCTGGCGCCCGGCTTGAGGACATCCAACGCATTCTTTCTCATCCACAGGCCCTCGGACAGTGTCAAATATTCCTGAAGGAAAAGCTCGGTTGGAGCGAGGTTGTCCCCACTTACGATACTGCAGGTGCTGCAAAACTGATCGCGGCGGAAGACAGCCTCACAAGTGCTGCGATCGGGCCTGTACGGGCTGCTCAGGAGTACGGCCTGCAGGTTCTGGCAGCCGATCTGCAAAGTCATACCCTCAATTATACACGGTTTCTGGCTTTAGCACCGGAAAATGCCCAAAAGGTCACCCCTGCCGGAAACTCACTGAAGACCTCCATCGTGTTTGCACTGAAACAAACCGTACCCGGCGCTCTTTTCAAGAGCCTCAGCGTATTTTTTCTGCGTGACCTGGACCTGTACAAGGTGGAAAGCCGCCCGCTGATTGGTCACCCTGGTGATTACCTGTTTTATCTAGATGTGGAAGGAGACACTGCAAATCCTGTTCTTCAGCGGGCTCTCGAGCATCTTGGCGAAATCACCACAGATCTACGCATCCTGGGATCCTATCCCCGTGGACAGACTTGGGACGGAGACCGTGTAAGCCAGTAGGCTTGTACAAATTCACATCGATCATCCCCTGCGAATCAAATGTACCGCACCCATTTTTCCCTACTCATGCTTTCCATGCTCTGCATGAGTGCCTATGCTCAGAAAAGAGCTCTGGACCACGATGTATACGAAATCTGGAACAGTATCTCCGACCGAGAAATTTCACATGATGGTCAGTGGAGCTTCTACGAATACAGTCCAGAAAAGGGAGATGGAACGCTTGAGGTCCGCAGTCTCACAGACGATGAACTGTACAAGATTCCGAGGGGGAATGCAGCCCGGTTTACGCACGATTCCCAGTATGTGGTGTATCTGATTACCCCGCCTGAAGATACACTACGTGCCGCCCGTAAAGCAGATCTTGACGAGGATGACATGCCAAAGGATACCCTTGGTATTCTGGACCTTGGAACCGGGGTACCCCATTACGTACCCCATGTCCGCTCTTTCGAAATCCCGGACGACTTCACCAATGTGGTGGCATATCTCTCGGAAAAAACAGAGGCAGATTCTTCCGGCAAAGGTAGTATGCTCCATGTACATGATCTTGGAACCGCAAGTGCCACTAGCTTTGCGCATGTCCAAGAATATCTGCTCTCCGCGAACGGTGCACATCTGGTGTACACCTTTGAGGGAAATGACTCGCTGGATACCGGACTGGCCCGGGTGGATCTTTCCTCTGGTGCAGTGGACACGCTTCTCTCTGGCGGAGGAGCATATGAGCGTTTGACGTTCGATGAAGCAGGAGACCAGCTGGCGTTTCTGTCCAGCCGTGAGGGACATGCAATGGACCCCGCAGAGTATGCACTCTATTACTGGCAAGCAGGCACCGACAGTGCCCGCGCCGTTGCCACTGCAACCAGTGACGCCCTTGCTGAAGGCTGGTGGATCAGTCCCAACAGAGATCCGTCATTTTCAGAGAATGGCGATCGGCTCTACTTTGGCACTGCACCAAAACCGCCAGACGAAAAGGAAGAGGTTGACGAAGAAGAAAACCCGGTTCTGGACATCTGGAACTGGCAGGATCCGCTTCTACAACCCATGCAACTGGTGAACGCGGAGCGGGAAAAAGAGCGCTCTTATCTGGCAGTCCTTCATCTGGATGCAGGGCAGATCGTCCAACTGGCACACGAAGCGATGCCGGATGTATCGGTAGGATCAGACGGTGATGCAGACATTGCGCTTGGCTGGTCAAACCTGCCCTATCAGCAGCAGATCAGTTGGGATTCCCCCAGAGCCTACGACGCCTATGTGGTCAATGTACTTGATGGCACAAATACATTGGTTCTTGAGGGGGTACAGGACCGCCCATCCCTCTCCCCTGATGCACAATACATTACCTGGTGGGACCGCGATCAACTAAAACTGGATGGCCCTGGCAACGGACGATAAAGGGCCAATCAATCTGACCGCTTCACTGGAAGTGCCAGTGCACAATGAAATCCACGACTGGCCTTACGGCCCCAACCCGTACTACAGTGCGGGCTGGAGTGCAGGTGATCACGAGTTCCTGTTTTATGACCGCTACGACATCTGGGCAGTGAACCCCAACGATGTCACTGCAGTGCGCAATGTAACTGGCGGTTTGGGTCGTGAGCAAAATCTGCAATTCCGCTATGTCGAACTGGACCCGGATGAAGAATCTGTTCCAGATCAACTCATGCTCTCTGCCCTTGATCTGGACACAAAAGCCTCTGGCTTCTACCGGGTGGGAATCGATTCCGATAAAAACCCGCAGGAGCTGGTCATGATGGATAAGCGTTTTGGCTCTTTGGACAAGGCTGAAAACGCGGATCAGCTGCTCTTTACACGAGAGAGTTTCACCGAATCCAGAGATCTTTGGACCAGCGGTCTGGATCTGTCTGATATGAAGCGGGTGAGCGACACCAACCCCCAGCAATCGGACTACAACTGGGGCACTGCCGAACTTGTCCATTGGACCTCTCTGGACGGGATCCCGCTCACGGGGATGTTATTCAAACCGGATGGGTTTGATGCATCACAAAAATACCCGATGATGGTGTATTTCTATGAAAAGATGTCCAATGGCCTACACCAGTACCGGCCACCCACCACTGCACGTTCTTCAATCAGCTTCTCCTTCTACGTCAGCCGGGGTTATGTGGTCTTCGTGCCGGACATTCCATACAAAGTTGGCTATCCGGGTGAGAGCGCGCTGAACGCCGTCGTACCTGGCGTTACCATGCTCATTAACCAGGGCTTCGTGGATCCAGACCGTGTTGGGGTGCAAGGACACAGCTGGGGAGGATATCAGATTGCCTATATGATCACAGAGTCTGATTTGTTTGCTGCCGCGGAAGCGGGCGCACCGGTTGTCAATATGACCAGCGCCTATGGCGGAATCCGCTGGGCCAGTGGAATGAGTCGCATGTTTCAATATGAGCGCACCCAAAGCCGGATCGGAGGATCCCTTTGGGAAACCCCGCTCAGGTATCTTGATAATTCACCCTTATTTCAGGCGGACAAGATCAAAACCCCGGTCCTCATGCTCCACAATGATGACGATGGTGCCGTGCCGTGGTACCAGGGCATTGAATTTTTTGTAGCCTTGCGACGCTTGCAGAAACCGGTCTGGATGCTCAACTATAATGGGGAAGGCCATGGCCTCTCAAAGTACCCCAACAAGAGAGACTTCGCCATTCGCATGCAGCAATTCTTTGATCACTATCTCATGGATGCACCCGCTCCCGTATGGATGACAAAAGGGGTTCCCGCGATCATGAAAGGAGAAACACTCGGGCTGGAGCCTGCGGATCACCAGTAGCCCTGAAATGACATCTACCCTGGGGGCAGCTATCGCACTCACGGTCCGTCATCCTGATTGTAATAGCTCTTTGGTAATCGCTTGGGAAGTTGATGCCAGATGAGCTTTCCCGTTCCAGGCGCGGAACGTTCCCAGTTTTCGATCAGAAGGTCTATTCTCGCCATGGATGCAGTTGGAAATTCTCTCACCGCGCAGTTCGATAGGAGTGCTGCCGTCATGGACCATGTGGGCTGATGCCCTACCAACATGACCGTCTGGATATGGTCGGAAACCTCCTGCAGGTAATGGATCAGATCTTGTGGCGCAGCGTGGTAGAGTCCCCGCTCGTACTGGACATCCGCCTGCCATGCGCCCGCCTCACTGGCCATGATACAGGTGGAACGGGCACGGACAGCGGTAGAACAGAGGATGAGATCCGGCAAAGACCCCACCTCTGCGAGCCAGCGTCCCATGGCGCAAGATGCACGCCTGCCACGCGAATTCAACGGCCGATCATGATCCTGGCCATAGGTTGCGTTCCAGTCGGACTTGCCGTGACGAAGAAGCAGAACGGTCTTGGGCATTACTCATCCAGTGAGAACGGTGGATATTCATCGGTAGTCAACAGGAAAGCATAGGCACCTACACGCAGCGCCCACCGATACACACCACTAGAAATATCAAATAGCCATTGTGGATAACGACCCGTGAATACCATAACCACCCAACATAGGGGGAGAAGACACATTAGACATGCCCCGAATAAATTGAGTATAATTATATGGGGAAGGACGAGCAGCCACTTCACTAGGGGCAATAAACGGCTCAAGTTAATACCTTCATCGGGGTAATCGATCTCTATAAGAACCCCACCAGTCTCACCGAACGATGGATATTCGTCCGTCAAGAGCAGTAGATATGCATCGGATCTCAATATAAACCGATAGCAACTCAGATTGAATGCAAACAACTGTCGAGGATAATGGTCAAGAAACAGGATCGAAAAAACTGTGGCGAGACGACTCACAACTGTAACGCATATAAGAATGTAGTAGACGACTATTGCTGGCAATACCAGAAGCGGGCGAAACAAAATGCTCAACCGGCTCTGACCCTGCTGATAGGGGATTTCAAGGCGTGCCGGATATTCCATGAGTTCAGCCAAAACAATTAAGATGCATCGCTAACCCGCAAGCATTTGATTTTGTTTTAGGGAACCTTCATGAATCCTGTAACCTTCCGTAATGCCAGGGGCATCAGCCAAAACCTTTGGAGATCCTGTCTGGTTGATACAGTGGCACGCACTCAGGGCACCCATACCCGTGCTGGTCCAGTCCTCAGGCCGGCACAGCACCAAAACGGCGCTGCCGCTTCTGAAATGCACAAAGAGCCGTATCCAGTTTCGTTCCGTCAAAATCCGGCCAGTAATCCGGGGTAAAGTAGAGTTCCGCATAGGCGCACTCCCAAAGCAGAAAATCGCTCAGACGCTGTTCCCCGCCGGTCCGTATGAGAAGATCCACATCCGGTACCAGACTATCTGCATTGTAAGCCCGCATGAGTGCCTGCAGAAAATCTCCATTCCCATTATTCCCAACGTGCCGTGCTGCCCGTGTGAGAGAGTCCCGCGCAGAATAATCAATCGCCAAACGCAGGTGCAGAGCCATCCCATGCATGGTACGGGCTTCGGCACGTGTGACAGCATGCAAGACCGGATCCGGCAGACGATCACGCCTGCCAATGATGCTCAGCCGAATATTCTGCCGAACACAACGGGCCGCCTGACTGGGCAACTGCGCCGCCAAAATCCGCATCAGTGCTTTGACCTCACTCTGGGGACGCTGCCAGTTATCTGACGAAAATGCATACAGTGTCAGCGTATGGATCTGCCGTTCAACGGCAGCCTCAACCGTTGCTCTGAGTGATCGAACCCCCGCGTGATGTCCTGCTGTACGCGGAAGGCCGCGTTCAGTGGCCCAGCGGCCATTGCCATCCATGATGATGGCAACATGCAGTTGATCACTCATCGTTTCCTGGTCTCTTGTCATGCGTGCTCTACCCGAATTGCAGTGCACTGCCTTAAACCGAAAGCAGCGGAGGACATCCCCTCCATGAGCGGAAGTTGCACATCCACGTCAATTTGAAAAATCATCCTCATCAATAGTTACAGATCGGGCCACCTGAAGCATATGCTCCATTTGCTCTACATACGAAAGAAGGGCCTCTGTCCCTTTGGGGGTCAAACGATATTCTGTATGCGGCATTCGGCCCTGAAAAGATTTTATACATTCGATATAACCTGCCTTCTCTAATTTTTGAGTGTGACGACTTAGATTGCCATCCGACGTGCTGAGAAGTACTTTCAGGTCCCTGAAACTAAGGGTCTCGCCAGCTGCCAAAGCACTCACAATCCCGAGACGCACCCGTGCATGAATCAAGGGATCCAGATTTTTTCGCAGTACTCTCATCGAACTGAAAAAAATTTTACCCCCCATACCTCTGCGCGATATACAGCCCAAACCCAATATGCAGCCCCCCGAAACTGAGTGCCAGCAACAGATGCATCCAGGCAGGTGGAAGAAAGAGGGAGATAATCCCCATCACCATAAAACAGATGCCCAAAATGGGAATAATTCGCACGCTGCTCGTCCCCCCTGTAATCGTACCCGCACCATAGAATAGGAGCCACAGCGTCGCCAGAAGATCCTGATTGCCCGCCTGCCACAAGGCAACCGTGAACAGAAGCCCCGCCACCATGGATGGGGCAAGCGTCAAAATATATTTGCGGCCAGGACCACTGGTAAGGGATACATCACATTTACGTGCCTTCCTGCGCAATGTCCAGATGGCAATGGTCACCGCGACCACTGCCTCAATAAACCAGATCATCAGGATCCCATCCGCTGTAGCCTGCATGGAAGCAATCCAGGATGCGAGCGCCGCAGTAATCCCAACAGCTACCATGCCCCATCCGGGTACTGCCGTAAATGAAGCGGAACGCTCCATAACATCGCGAATAAATCGCAGATGCTCGCTTGCCTGATTCTGAGGGTTCTCTGTCCGACTCGGTATCGGTCCGTATTCTATGCGCATGGGTTGTATACTTTGCAAAGTACTTTATGTTGCAAAGTAAGTATTTTTGCGAATCCAACCCCATCCCCTGTACGTTCAAGCTGTCTTAATTTCATGACCATGCGCACTCTGGATGATTTAGCGACCCCATGCCTGCTCATTGACGAGAAGCGCATGGAAGCAAATCTTGCACAAATGGCTGCAAGAGCTGCAACCGTCGAACTGCGACCACATACGAAAACCCATAAATCCGTCGCGCTTGCAAAGCGTCAACTCAAGCACGGTGCCAATGGGATCACCGTAGCGAAAGTCAGCGAAGCCGAGAAATTTGTTCAGCATGGCTTTCAGGATGTGCGTATTGCTTATACAGTGGTGGGAGAAAGGCAACTTGAGCACCTAGTCAAGCTCGCACATCAGGCCCGTATTTCTTTTTGCATTGACAGCGAGGAAGGGACAAACCGAGCTTCCAGGGCATTTAGTGAAGCTGGCATCTCTGTCGATGTACTCTTGGAAATTGACACGGGTCACGGCCGCTGTGGGGTCCCCTATGATCGTGAAGATGTCGCCAGTCTCGCTCTGAAAATCCAGGAGCTGGATGGTTTACACCTGTGTGGGATTCTGACACACGAAGGGAATGCGTATTCCCGAGACCATGCAGATATGACCACGGTCATGGCCCAGACACGTGACCGAATGCTTGAGGTCGCTGTCCGGCTGTCTGAGGCCCATTGCATGGATCCATTCTCCTTCGAAATCAGTATGGGTTCCACACCCTCCATCCATGTTTTTGAAAATACAGAACTCGGTAGCTTTCAGATTACAGAAGTACGCCCTGGTAACTATATTTTCAACGACCTGACCCAAGTTGAACTCGGGGTTTGTTCGCTGGATGCATGCGCACTGACCGTTCTCTCCACGGTCGTGAGTCGGCATCGCACTTCCCAGGGTACCGAGCGCTTTGTCCTGGATGCGGGCCGCAAAGTACTCACTAGCGATACGCTGCAGGGTAGATCCGATTACGGCTGTATCTTGTATAATCCCCGCGTGCGTGCAGCACACCCTCATGCAAAAATCACGGGACTTTCAGAAGAACATGGTTGGGGCGAAGTGCAAGGAGGAAGTACCCTGCAGATCGGAGATCGTGTACAAATCGTGCCAAACCATGCATGTGTGGTCGTAAATATGGTGGATCAAATGTTTCTTGTTGGTGAAGGCGCCGTAATTTCGGAAATCAATGTGGACGCACGGGGATGCGTCCTGTAAACTAAGAGTAGACTCATGCAGGCAGTCATGAAGATTGCGCCGGGGACCGGGCATATCGCGGTATCTGAAATCCCGGAGCCTGACCCTGGCCCGGATCAGGTAAAACTCAAGGTACATGCTGCCGGTCTCTGCGGGACGGATTTGCATATCTACCACGACGAATTCAAGTCCTGCCCACCGGTAGTCCTGGGACATGAAGTCGCTGGAGAAGTGGTGGAAATCGGCCAAGGGGTCCCCGACAAGCTCCTAGGCTCACGAGTAACCTCTGAAACCTATTTTCGTACATGCAATTCCTGTCGTTACTGCCGGGATGGACACGCCAATCTTTGCCTGGACAGGCAGTCCATTGGCTCTGCAGTCAATGGGGGATTTGCAGAATACCTTGTCGTTCCTGCCCAGAATGTGCACCGTTTACCCGAACACATCTCCTACCGTGAAGGTGCCATCACCGAGCCACTGGCCTGCGTTGTGCACGGCGTGTTACTCGCCGCACCCACGATACGGGCTGGTGATTTGGCCGTCATTGCCGGTCCGGGAGCAATTGGCCTGCTAACCCTGCAGATCCTCAAGGCCAGTCATGCAACCGTTGTCGTTTTGGGAACCAATGCAGATTCGGACCGCCTGAGTCTGGCACATGATCTCGGAGCAGATTACGTAGCCAATGTGGAAACAAGAGATATTCATGCACTCATTCAGGATGTATCCCTCCAGGGACTGGGAGCGGATGTGGTCTACGAGTGCTCGGGGGCGGGGGCCGCGGCCCAGGAACTGCTGCGCCTTGTGCGCCGTCGTGGACGTTATGTACAGGTAGGTCTGTTTGGGAAATCTATCGCGTGGGACCTGGATCAGGTATGCTACAAGGAACTCACGGTGACTGGCAGCAATGCCTCGACACCGGAATCTTGGATCCGCGCAATCCATCTCCTTCAGAATGGCACGGTCAAAACCGGCCCGCTCATTACGCACGACTTTACCCTCTCGCAGTGGGAGAGTGCATTTCAGGTCTTTACGCAAAAAAGTGGCGTGAAAGCATTGTTTCGGCCTCATTTTGATCGAATTTGAAGCCTTCCCCTAATTATCCTTAAATTGCCGTCTTATACGATCACTGCTTAACCATTTCAATGCTTTTCTATGGCTGATCCATCACTGGGACTTATTGGGCTTAGCTACAAAGCTGCTCCGGTAGAAATCCGGGAGAGTCTTACCCTTCTTCCACAGCAAAAGCTTGATTTTTTTGATGCAGCGCGTGCATCCTTTGACGGGTTGGCTGTATTGTCCACCTGTAATCGCGTAGAGTTTTATGGTCATGTGAATGGATCCGAACCGGCCACCGATGCACTACAGTCTTTGTTGCGTCGTTCCTTTGACTTCTCCACGGCTGAGTCCTATCTCTATTATAAACAGACCACGGATGCGGTTCGCCACCTGATGCATGTAGCCTGTGGTCTGGACTCAATGGTATTGGGCGAGTCTCAAATTTTGGGTCAAGTACATGATTGCCTCCAGTCTTCGGAGGCTGCCTTGCTTGCAAGCCCAGAGCTGACCACGGTCTTCAAGGCGGCCATCAAGACCGGAAAGCGTGCACGCAGCGAAACCGCGCTGGGAAAGTTCCCCATCAGCGTTGCCTCAATTGCAATTGACCGTATCCTTCTTGAAGCGGGCCCATTGGATGATCTGCATGTCGCGGTCATTGGCACCGGTGAGATGGGTAGCTTGGCAGGAAAAATTCTCCGGAAAAAAGCGATTGCACAACTCACTTTTGTCAATCGTTACCCTGATCGTGCAAAAGAGTTGGCCGTTGATTCATGTGCACAGGCAATACCGATTGAAGAACTGCGGGAGGCCGTTTCGAGCGCAGATGTCGTGATCAGTGCAACGGGTGCTCCGCATATCATCCTTGGCCCCGAACATATTACACCTCGAAAGAGCCGCCCACTCCTTTTGGTTGATCTGGCGGTTCCGAGAGATATTGACCCGTTCCTGAATGAGTTGCCAAACGTAACCCTCCTGGATATTGATCATCTGAAACACGGGATCGCCAGGTCAAAGGCCGCCCGCCAGGCGGAAGTGCCCCAGGTAGAAAAAATCATTGAAAAAGAATTAGACATCCTTGATCAGCGCCTTCAAATGCTGAAAATTGAACCGGTCATTACTGCCCTGCGGAAAAAAGCCGAGACAATCCGGCAGACAGAATTTTCTCAGACCCTGGAGGAACTTGGACCGCTGGATGCGCAAGTGGTGGAAAAGCTTGAGTATTTTTCGAATGCTCTGGTGAAGAAGTTGCTGCATGATCCGACGCTTCGCCTCAGGCATGGCAATCCTGAACTGGATCCACACATCATTCGCCAACTCTTTGGCTTGCAGGAGCCTACGTCAAACCAATGACGCGGCAATTAAGGGTAGGCACGCGCCGCTCTGTGTTGGCGAGAACTCAGACTCGCCATGTACTCCAACTCCTGAAGATGATCAGTCCACAGCTGGATTTCCAGATTCAGACGATCTCAACCATCGGAGATCAGACTACAGGCCCACTTCCCACTTCAAACCCCGGTGTCTTTACCAGTACGCTGGAAACTGCACTCCTCAACCATGAGATTGACTTTGCCGTTCACTCTCTTAAAGACCTCCCGATTGAGCAACCGGAAGAATTGATGATTGCCGCCATCCCCAGGCGGAGTACAGCTTTTGATGTTTTAGTGACTGCATCCGGCCTGCCCCTTGATGGCCTGCCCCCGGACACTACGGTTGGTACTTCAAGTCTGCGGCGCACTGCCCAACTGCTTGCAGCCCGGCCAGACCTCCTGATTGCACCTCTGCGGGGCAATATTGATACCCGGGTTGAGAAAGTATTGAATGGGCAACTACAGGCCATTGTACTTGCAGAAGCTGGTTTGTTGAGACTTGGCGTATCCGATAGATACATGTGGAGGATCCCCATGGATCTTATGCTTCCGGCCCCTGCGCAAGGAGCCCTCGCTGTGGAGTGCCGGAAGGATGATCTGGAGATCATCCGTATTTTAGAATCCATCAACTGTTCTGTAACTTGGACCGCCACCACCGCCGAACGCACGTTTCTTGAAGTCGCTGGAGGAGGCTGTTCGATCCCGGTTGCCGCTTATGCGGAGCAGATCAATGGTGAAATCCATTTGAGCGGTGAGGTGCGATCCCTAGATGGATGCCGCAAAATCGCTGTATCGGGAATCGGGACGGATGCGGTGACGCTGGGAAAACAACTGGCACAAAACGCATATCAAATGGGTGCCAGGGAGGTGCTTCAACGTGGATAGTCCTCTTGTCGGGAAACGGATTGCGATTACACGCCCGGTCCATCAGTCAACCGCGATGCACCGGATGCTTGAGGCACGGGGAGCCACGGTCGTGGAATTCCCAACCATTCGCATTGAACCCGCGTCAAATCCTGAACCTTTACTGCGGGCGCTCAGCAAGTTAACCACATTTGACCGTGTTCTCTTTACCAGCGTGAATGGGGTTACGCATACATGGCAGCATCTACAGCATCCATGGCCCAACTCGGTACGCGTTGCAGCGATTGGGCCCGCCACTGCTGCAGCACTCAATTCTCGCGGTGTCACGCCAGATTTTGTCCCATCTGAGTATGTCGCGGAAGCTCTTGTACATGGTCTGGGATCTGTCCAGTGTCAATCAATCCTACTGCCACGCGCCTCCAAAGCCCGCCCCACCCTGGTAGAACTGCTGCGTGCAGGCGGAGCAAAGGTCACCCTCGTGACTGCATACGAAACCCATGTGAACCACCCCCGAGATGCTGCGTACGCCGCATTTGCATACGGCGTGGATGCCATTACCTTTACTAGTGGCTCAACCGTTGAGGGCTTTGTCACTGTTTCTCCAGATTCCAGGATCCCTGTAACCGCAGCCTGTATCGGCCCGGTTACGGCCCAGGTAGCAGCGGATGCCGGATTCAAGGTTGCCGTCGTGGCAAAAACATATACCACTGAAGGTCTCGTGACCGCCTTGGAAAAATACTTTGAAAAACTCAAACAAACATAGACGTCCAAGACGCCTGCGCGTCACCGGTGCCATACGTCGAATGGTGCGGGAAACCCGATTGTCTCCGGCAAATTTTATCTATCCCATTTTTGTGACGCGCGCACAGGCAGGCCCGATCAAAGGGATGCCGAATCAATTCCGGTATACCTTAGATGGTGCTCTGCGAGCGGCACGGGAGGCGGAAGAGGCAGGAGCGAATGGTATTCTTCTTTTTGGGATCCCTGAGTCCAAGGATGCCACCGGGACCCATGCCCTGTCTCCCTCGGGAATCATACCGGATACCCTTCGAGCTATCAAGAACGCTGGACTGGATCTGGTACTCATCACCGATGTATGCCTCTGCTCCTATACCTCACACGGACACTGCGGAGTGATCCATGATGGCAAGTTGTCCAACGACGCCACCCTGCCCCTGCTGGCCGAAATGGCCCGCATTCACGCAGACAGCGGAGCAGACATTGTCGCACCAAGTGCAATGATGGATCATCAGGTGAGTGCAATCCGGGAGGAGCTGGACTCCGTAGGCCACCAAGATGTATCCATTCTTCCCTACAGTGCGAAGTACGCATCCGCTTTCTATGGCCCCTTCCGTGATGCTGCGGGTGGAGCACCCCAATTTGGGGATCGAAAAACTCATCAGATGGATCCCTGCAACGCACACGAAGCCTTGCGGGAAATTGCCTTGGATATAGAGGAGGGAGCAGATATGATAATGATCAAACCCGCACTGGCCTATCTTGATGTAATTCGCCAAGTCCGAGACCGGTGGCCCGAAGTGCCGCTGGTGGCTTATAATGTAAGCGGGGAGTACTCCATGCTGAAAGCTGCTGCCCTGCAAGACTATGTTGATGAATCCGCCGCAATTCTCGAAATCCTCACCAGCATCCGTCGGGCCGGTGCCCAAAGTATCATCACCTATCATGCACTGGAAGCGGCACGCTGGCTGAAGCAATCCACCCAATAAATGGCTATTGATATACAGGAGAATCGAACCGTCGGAGTTGATCTTCGAGAAAAGGGGAAGAACGAGTTTGATCACCCCATTTATCATGACGGCCGATTGTATATGCAACTATTGGTCTTCACCGGGCAGAGCGTAACCTCCAAGACCCTGGTTGGGGTGGTGGAAAAGTCCGGGTTCTGTGGAGCATTGTATTCCAGTCTCCATGATCCCAATGGAGTTGGCTTGTTAACCGTCTCCGAAGATCCCCAGTTTTTTTTGACCGAACTCCGATCCTTCCTGCACGATAGCGATTTTTCTCGCCTGCAATGCCGCACCGACTGGACGATGACTGGTCGCACCTACGCGATTGGATACGAAAACGACCTGAAAGAAACCTTGTTTGAACGCCCCAAGCGGCATGTGTGCAATCCTTCCTGGCCATGGGCGATCTGGTATCCGCTTCGTCGTTCGGGTGATTTTGAACACTTGAGCGCAGACGAGCGGCGAAAAGTCCTTATGGAACATGGTGGAATTGGTCGTGCATACGGGCGGAGCGATCATGCCCATGATATTCGCCTTGCCTGCCATGGACTCGATCAAAACGACAATGATTTCGTGGTGGGGCTTCTGAGCAAGGATTTACATCCACTGTCTGCAATTATTGAACGGATGCGCAGCACGCAGCAGACCTCGCGGTACTTGAGCAGCCTGGGGCCCTTCTTTGTCGGATATACACTCTGGCAATCTTCCTCCTGACCGTTATAAAGATCCCAATACTTTTGTCCCATGACTGGATGTGAGCGATTTCTGGCTGCATGCCGCGGGGAGGCGGTTGACTGCACCCCCATCTGGATCATGCGACAGGCTGGCCGTTACCTGCCTGACTATCGTGCACTGCGTCGTCAGTATTCGATGGAATCTGCCCTGAGCGCACCTGCGATTGCCGCCGAAATCACCCTCCTCCCCTTGAAGCACTTTGAGCTGGATGCGGCAATCATTTTTTCGGATATTCTGCCACCCTTAGCGGGTATGGGGCTTGACCTCTCGTTTGTACCAGGTCATGGCCCCTCCATTCAGAACCCACTTCGAACGCCCAAAGCCATCGACATGCTGGGGGTCCCTCCTGCCCAGGAAGCCATGGCCCCGACGCTGGAGGCAATCAAAATCGTCCGTCCTGAACTAGATGCACGTAATCTGGCCCTGATTGGATTCGCGGGTGCTCCTTTCACCATGGCCAGCTATGCGATCGAAGGGGGTGCCACACGTAGCTTCGCACACACGAAAGCGTTCATGTACAACAAGCCCGCAGCCTGGGATCGACTCATGGTCAAACTCTCCGGCTTGACCATTGACTACCTCAACGCACAAATCCGCGCCGGTGTGGACTGCGTACAGCTTTTTGATTCATGGGTCGGAGCGCTCAGCCGGTATGATTATGAACGCTACGTCAAGCCCTACAGTCATCGTGTGCTTTCAACCATCAAGAAGAAGGCTCCCGTGATTCATTTCAGCACGAACACAGGCACCTATCTGGACTTGATTGCAGCTGCGGGCGGTCATGTGATCGGAGTTGACTGGCGTATCCCCATTGATGAAGCACACCGGCTGGTAAACAGACCCGTCATGGGAAATTTAGACCCCTGCACCTTATTAGGGCCATGGCGTGAGCTGATCCCCCATGCCCGGGATGTGATGCAACGCATTGCGGGGCAGCCAGGTCATATCTTTAATCTTGGGCACGGAATCCTGCCGGAAACGCCAGTAGAAAATGTAGCGCGACTGGTGGACTACGTACACAGCTATGACCATGGTTAATCCTGAAAAACCGATTGGCATTTTGTTTATGGCCTATGGGGGGCCGGATTGCCTCGAAGATATACCGGGCTACCTGGCTGATATTCGTGCCGGCCGAACAACATCAAAAGCACTGATTGAGGAGATTAAACGCAATTACCGGTTGATTGGTGGATCCTCTCCACTTTTGGACTTGACCATCGAAACGACCCGCGCTGTAACGGATTTTCTGAATCCATCCAATGGGCCCATGCACTTCAAACCCTACCTGGGCATGCGTCACTGGGCTCCATGGATTGAAGAAACGGTCGGTCATATGATTGAGGATGGAATCACTCGGTCCGTCAGTGTGGTCCTTGCGCCCCAGTACAGTGGAATGAGCATTGCGAAGTATCATAAAAAAATAGATGCGGGACTCAACTTCTATCGCGGTCAGATTGACTTTTCCCATATCCAGAGCTATCACGATGACCCGAGATTGATTGAGGCATTCGCCAAACGGGTCCGCATTGGTCTGGAGCGATTTCCTGAAGAGGACCGGACCAATGTGCATGTGATCTTCAGCGCCCACAGCCTACCCACACGAATTGTGAAAGAAAACGATCCCTACCCCACTCAATGCTATGAAACTGCCGCGCTGGTCGCAAAAGCAGCCGGACTGACTCCAGATCAATGGTCTGGATGTTACCAGTCCGAAGGGCGGAGCCCCGAACCATGGCTCGGACCGCAATTAGAGGATTACCTGGTTGAGTTAGCCAATAAGGGGATCCAGAATGCGATCAGCATTCCTGTGGGTTTTGTGTCTGATCACGTAGAGGTGCTCTACGATATTGATATTGAAGCACAGGCCGTTGCGGAAGAACATCATATGCGTCTGGAGCGCCCTCCCTCGCTAAATAGTGATCCCCTTTTTGTCGAGGCCCTGGCAAGGTTGATCCACAAACAGGCTGTGGATGCTGGCTGGCTGGTCGCATGACCCGCGTCGTCATCATCGGGGGTGGCATTACTGGACTGAGCGCTGCCTGGGCACTGCGTCAGTCTCCCGATCCTCCCGAGATCATGCTCCTGGAGCAGAGCGACCGACTGGGAGGATGTATCCATACCGAACAATTTAACGGCTTCCTGATGGAGCATGGGCCAGATGTATTTCTGGCTCGCAAGCCTGAAGCGATACAGCTGTGCAAAGCTCTGGGACTTTCTCTTCAAAAGACAAACAAAGATCAGCGGGGGGCATACCTGCGACGAGGGCACAGATTGTATCCGATACCGGAGGGGATGAGTGGGCTGGTACCGGGTCGGATTTGGCCGCTCCTCAGCTCTCCCCTGATCAGCCTCCAGGGGAAGCTGCGCGTACTTGCAGAACTTTTGCTCCCACCTCAAACGAATGGTGCAGATGAATCGATTCAAGACTTCTTCATCAGGCGGTTTGGCCGGGAAGCCTTCTTTGGCCTGATTGAGCCTCTCCTTGGCGGACTTGCCGGGGGGCGTGCCAACGAGCTCAGTATGAAGGCACTCCTGCCGCATACGATGAATCTCGAATCAAAGTATGGCAGCGTCCTCCTTGGAGTTGGCCGAATGCCCACTCAGGAGCCCACCTCTCCGCTCCTAAGCCTTCCAGATGGATTATCCTCTTTGGTCACCGCCCTGACCATGGTCAACGAAAACAGCATCCGCCCCGGACATACGGCTACGGCCATCACAAAAATAGGTGCACACTGGAAGGTCAGCATCGCCGGGTATGCTCCTCTGTCGGCCACCGACATCATTCTAGCCGTACCTGCCTGGAGTGCGGCGGCGATCACTCATTCAGCGATTCCAGATCTAGCCGGACTCCTTCACCAAATCCCGTATCATGCAGGCACCATGGTTCATCTGGCCTACCATCAGACAGATGCCCCTAGGCCGCTCAATGGATATGGTCATCTGGTCGCCTCCGATCAAGCCACTTCTTCCGTGGCCGCGTGCACCTGGAGTGCGATCAAGCTCGCAGGACGTGCACCCGCTGGTCATTTACTGTTTAGGCTCTATTTACGCGGCACGAAGATGACCGACAAAGTTATACTTGCACAGGCGTGCGCAGAGATGGAACAGGCGCTGGGGATTACCGCAGATCCCCTATTCACCAGGATTCACCGCTTCCCCGCTGCGTTGCCCCAATATACACTTGGGCATGTCGGGCGAATTAAGGAAATCCATGAAACTGCGAGCTTTCATTCAGGCCTCTATCTCGCGGGAAATTACCTGGATGGCGTGGGCATTCCGGATTGTATTCGCAATGGAATCCATGCGGCACATCAGATCGCCAATTAAAAATCTGTAGACTTCAAAAAATCGCCCCGCTCAAGAGTGTCCAGCGGCAATTCGATTTGCTGAGAGCCGAAGAGGAGATGGCGATTTCAAAGGAGGAATGGGGACTTCTGGAAAGTCGAACTGGCATATAGAGACAGGTCAACAGCACCGAACTCGGCAGTCTTGTCTTCAAGGAGCCGCATTGGAAGGCTGCAGTCGCACAACTTCAAGGGGCTCAGGCGCGGTTGCAGGATGCTGAGGCGCGTCTGAAACTGTCTGACGACAATTCGTTTGAAAAGACACGTTTCGTACATACCCGTCTGGAATCAGAACCCGTGACTGGAAATCCAGACTCAGGAGCTCCTATGCAACAGAGATTGGATTCTTGATTCCGGTAATACGAAACTTGATGTTTTTCCTGGGCGCACAGGACGGGAATGGATTGATTTTGAGTTCACGGCCTTCGGGAACCAACTCCATCTTAAAATGATATGCGAGGAGCATTATGTTTACAATTACCTGAAGTTCCGTTTGGCGCTGTCCCAGGCAGGTATGAGTCCCCAAACCATATGGTGCATAGGCTCCAGGCTGCTTATGCTCGGCACGATCCGGTAAATAGCGATCTATATCAAATTGATCGGGATTTTTGTACAAATCAGCATCGTAATGAGGCGCGGTGCAACCAATGAGTACTCGTGACTCTGTAGGAATTTCATAACCGTCATACGTACACCGGTTCACGACTCCCCTTATCTGCCATGGAATTACTGGATACATGCGAGCCGTCTCCATGAAGAGGCGAGACGTGATATCCGCGTTTCTGGGACAAAAATCTTTGTCTTCGGGCACCCGTCCATTTCCAAAAAACTTCTCCGCTTCCCGGCAGACCCCATCGTATACCTTCGGGTTTCGCAGCATGCAATAAAGTACAAAGGCAATCCCCGCACCCATATAAATACTTGCGACCATGGTCGAGACGAACGAGAACGTCAAATCTGACTCTGACAAAAGCTGAGGATCATTCTTGTGAATTTCCAAGAATTTGTCCGGAATATCTACCGGCTTCCCTTTTCGTTGCCCCGGCGTATGTGATTCAACGATCATCTCCCTGAATTTGCTTACATGCTTTCGGTAACGCCTCATTTTCGGGGTTTTCATCATAAACCCGGGGAAAACCCCCGTTACTCGCGTGATCAATGCACGATGTTCGTAGTCCAGCAGTTCCTCGGAGAAATGAGTACAGTCCACACTCGTGGTCAGGTGCGAGACCTGAAGACTCGCCAAAGTTCTGAGCGCAGGTGTCATTGACAGAACATCCCCTTCCTTCCAGGTTTTCATGGACGATCTGCTATAATGATACAAGTCCGATAACCGGTTCGCGAGCGCAGAGCGAGCATATGCCCCTTTCACTGCCTTGCGAATTTTGTGATGATTCGCACCATCTGAGCCCGGCAGGGTTGTGTTAGAACCGAATTCGCTTTCAAGGTCCCCGATGTATTCCTTGGCGCGAAAGTAAAACCGGGAATGTTTATGGACCCATTGATTTATATCCGCTCCCATCACGGCATAAACGGGGAAGCCCCTCATTTTGAATGGCATTTTCATGACGGACCCATATTGAGCATGGATCCCTTGTAGTCCCCTTGCAATATTCCCCTTGAAAAAATCTCGCTGGCGGAGAATATCTATGACTCGAACTTCCGGAATGGGTTTGGTACTGCTTCTCTTCCGCCTGGGTTGGACGGTACTATTCTCCACAGCAGTAGCAACCGTTCGCCCCACAAGATCCAATTTAGCAAGTAAACTGATCCTCTCTATTCCGTCCTCATAATCTTCCTCCTCAAGCAATAACTTAAAACCCTCAACTGCGTGCATCAAAGCAATCAGAATTGCATCCTTCGGACTTGGAAGGATACCCTCTTTGAATATCGTCTCAAAGATTCTTGTCTTTGCTTCCCGGAGAGCAATCGATTCGCTAGGATAGGTACCCGTCCGTGAAACCGATTTAGTGAGACCAAAAAAACCGCCAAGCTCGCGATTAAGGATTCTCTTATCGACCAAGCGGTCTAACGTGACACTAACGATCTCATCTGCTCTGCTCGCAGTTCGTTCAATCCAATACTGTGCATCGTGAGCCTCTTCCCTTTCCTTGGACTTTGCGATATCCCGCAGTGTAAAATCCAACAACTCGTCTCCAGTTGGAGTTGAGTCCTGCAAATAAAGCCTCTCCAGGTCCGTATCAATGCGCCCTCTAAGTGCAAGATCGGCAATGACCGTCCCCGCCATGGCACAAGAAAAACCCCAACCCGGCGCGATCTCCAGGTAGCCAGTTTCCTCGTTCAACATCAGAAGAACAAATTCTTCAACAAGACCGATTTCAAATGTAGCAGCGTCTGTACTCATTTTCTATTCTATGGGAACTCTACTCTTTTATAAATAGGTCGACCAGATAAGTTTTATAATTTGCGTGTAAACCCCGGTAGAATTGCTACCTGCCCGGCTATTAGTGGTAATGCATGTCTTGATGGCAATGCATACCTGTGCTCGATACATGCAGTACGAGGTCACGAATGTTCATCCCTCACTGCTGTCTTTCTTCATCGATCCAAAGCCTTCCCGCGAGATACTCGTTTGAAAAAGATATCTTCATTCCTATTTTTCTCCACCAGTAAGTAAACGTGGCATGGAATCCCTGTGTTCCTGAAGATTTATGATGGATAGAATTGCCTACAGTATCGTCTATACCTCCCGATTTCGCCATCTGACCGCGACAGCCTCGGCTGCGTAGCATATCTCTTATTCCGCCAGATACGGACATCATCCAGCACCTCTTTCTTGTGATAGGACAGAACCAGTCTGTTCATAAGACCGGTCCGAAAACTCACCGGCAGAAATCCCATTCCGATAATCGCTCGTTTCGGTTTACGCAATTCTTTTATCTTGGTAGCCAGTACTACCTCAATGTGTTTCCCATCAACGGGCGTCGAAAGCATGTAAAATCTTATGTGCATGTCAACGGATCTCTCGTGAGTAGTCACATAAGAGACACCAAGCCCGTAAACCTGAGCCCGTGCACAAACATCAAAATGGAACTTCATTCCGCCCACATTCTGAGTGCGAATGAATTCGAAGTGACTTCTAAGATAATGACCATCTATTTTCAGCGACTCCATTCGTTTCACATTCTCAAAGCCATGTACATATCGTAAATGAGCTAAGTCTACCGAGTTCTCCGTCGTTTCCTGAGGGTGCCCAGGAAATTGAAGCGTTTCAAATGCCAAATCACTCCAATTGCCCTCAAGCTCTGTATCCTCTGGAAGACTCCATTGTGGAGAACGTCCATCAATCCCCCACCAGGCAAAGATCATCCCATCAATCTCCCTCGTCTCATAAACCTCTAGCTTTGCCGTCTTGGGAGGTGGAGCGAAAGGAGTGGAGACACATTTGCCACCGACCTCAAACTCAAATCCGTGAAAAGGGCATACCAGGCAACCGTTTCGCACCATTCCCCCAGAGTCAGGGCCTAGCTCTGCACCCAAGTGTGGGCAGAATGCATCAGCTACACAGACATCACCTTTATCATTGCACCAAACAATGATTTCTTCGCCCATCCAAGTCTTTCTGATCAATTTCTTCCTGAGTAAATTCTTGCGAATGGCCACAAAATACCAACCTTCAGGAAATGCCGGAATTTGATTAATCATAACCTCACAGATATGAATTACGCGATTTACAAAACAAATGCCAATTCGACCGTAACAATATAGTCAACCTATTAATTAAACAAAAAAGAATAATAAGTGTTTGCATGGAAATTTTGGTTCTATCCCAAAAACAAATGTAAAATCGTAAGTTCTAAAAACCTTCCAGCTAGATGGGCAAAATAATCTCACTAATGGGCAGTATGATATGAATATGCAGAAGTGCGCGCGGACGCTTGCGGCAATCCGTTCCCGTTGATGAAGCCGAGCAAGAAGCTGAAGTTCCGCATCTTGGAGCAAGCGGCGCGAGTTGCCCGCTTGAGGCGCTACCAAATGCGGCTGGACGAGCTGTCGAAATCACCAGGGATGCGTACGGCGGCTGGGTCGATCGGGCGTCGCGTACGACACTTCAACGGCTGGGTCGATCGGGCGGTGCGGGAGGCCGGAATCGCTGGTGGCTACGACCACGCGGAAACGGTCGGGGAATACTACGAGCTCAGCAACGGCTTCATGGTTTGGAGTTGGGGCGAATCCCTGCATTTCGTGCCCCTTACGCCTCATGAAAGTCTGGAGGAGTCCAAGATCCGGCACCAGCGCGCGATGATCGCTAAGCTGGAGTTAGAACAGGGCATGATGGTGATCGACGTGGGTTGCGGGGTCGGCGGCCCAATGCGCCGCGTCGTCCGCGAGACCGGTGCCAGGGTCGTGGGGATCAATATCAATGAGACCCAGCTTGCGCAAGCGAAGAAGTTGAATGCCGAGGCCGGACTCGACCACTTGGTAGACTTGAAGAAGTGCAGCTTTATGGACATGAGCGCCATCGAGGACGACACCTTCGACCGGGGTTACGCCATCGAGTCAACGTGCCATGCGCAGGACAAGCAACGCGCCTTCGCGGAAATATTCCGCGTGCTGAAACCAGGTGCCCTGTTCTGGGGTCAGGAAATGTGTCTGACGGACCGGTTTGATCCGAACGACGGTCGACACCGTGCCGTCAAGCAGGATCTCATGCGCGGTGTCGCGCTGCACGACATCGCCCACGTTCGGGGAAGTGAATCGCGCGCTAGAAACCGCTGGGTTTCAAGTCATTGAGGGAAGGGACTGGGACGTCCAGGAGGGACCATCGACGCCTTGGTATCAACCCATGGAGAGTCGCCACGGGACCTTGGGAAACGCCTTGATCAGGCTTCCGTGGGGCCGCAAGATGATCATCGCGGGATTGAAGCTGGCTGAGCTTCTACGGCTCTTCCCGAATGGCTCGGCGGAAGTCGTTCGGCTCCTTGATCGAACCGCGGGGGCATGGGTTGCAGGCGGCAAGACGGGTACATTTACGCCGCTGTACTGTTTTCTGGCTCGCAAACCTTCTTGGAGCCTGAAACAACGCCCACCCCCCCCCCCAAAAAAAATAATTTTGGGGCATCCCCAGTCTTTCTGATCAACTTCTCCTTCAGTAAATGCTTGCGATTGGCTACAAAATACCAACACCTTCATGGAATGCCGGAACTTGGTTAAGCACAATCTCGTAGTATGAATCACCCAATTTACAGAATCAAAACAATTTGACCATACAAATAATATCCGGACTGTAAAACGATTACATAAATTTTTTGTTAGCCTAAATTAGAAGGAAATTTACCTTAGAGGTTCTTGCAAAACTCTTCTACAATCCGTATAGATATGCCCGCAGACGATCCCTGAGCAATATTCTCCTCCAAATGAGAGAGTTTTGCAAGAAGTTCCCTAATTTATAGTGAAAGTATAACCAACGCCCAATAGAACTTGAACAACCCAATGGGCAGAAAACTCAGCTACATAGCCGCCGCTGTCATCCTCATCGTATCTGCGACCGTGGCAGCCATTCTTATTGCCGGAAGACCCGAGACTGTCCGCCAGGAAGTTCCATCGCGTGTACCGTTTGTGAGCACAACCTCCATAACCCGTGGAGAGGGAGCTATCCCGATCTATGGCGGAGGCACCGTTCGATCACATGCAGAAGTGAACGTGACGGCTGAAGTATCTGGCAGAGTCATATGGGTGAATCCCACATTTCAGAGTGGAGGGCAAGTTCCCCGGGGTGAGGCACTGTTCCAGATTGATGATGCCAACTATTTAGGTCAGGTTGATCGTGCACAAGCAAATGTGGACGCCCAAGAACTGGAGTTGATGCGGGTGACCACAGAAGCCGACCTTGCCAGGATTCAGTTTGAAAAACGGGAGAATGATCAGACTCCGGCGCCCCTCAGCCCCTTGGCACTGTGGGAACCGCAAATTGAAGCCGCCCAGTCTGCACTGAAAAGGGACCAAACAGAACTCGCAGAAGCAAAATTGTACCTTTCCCGCACAGTCATTCACAGCCCCTTTTCTGCAGCAGTGCTAAACGAGTCCGTCACGGTGGGAGAATTTGTGACGGCAGGCCAAAGTGTCGGGCGTATATACGCGGTTGATACGGTTGAAGTCATGGTGTCGCTTCCAGATCAGAATGCTGCACTCATACCGAATCTCTGGGAATTGAAGCCAGGGGTGAACCGCAAACGGGTCGCCGCTCGGGTGACTGCTGAATATGGCGATTCGATGGTTTCGTGGGCAGGTTATGTAGATCGTGCAGAAGCAGCCCTGGAGCAACAGACACGTACGATCAAAGTCGTCATTCGTGTACCTCATCCGTTCACATCCGGTCGGATCGCAAAGCCGGAAAGCCACATGCAATTGAACGACCCACCACCCCTGTTGATCGGCAAGTTTGTGAATGTTGAAATTGACGGAGTCACCCCAGAGCAATATTTCAAAATACCTCGCTCCGCTCTCAAACCAAATAACGAGGTCTGGGTCGTGGCTGATGATGTAATCAGCCGGATTCCCGTACAAGTTTGCAGCGCTCGGAAGATGAGATTTTTGTGACCGGTGCACTGGAGGAAGGGCAGGAAATCGTGATCAGCGGGATCCAAACTGCCATTGACGGTATGACCGTGCAAACTGGATCATGAACCACCAAGCCTCCTATGGCGGTGAGCCGGAGCCGGGCGGGCCAATCGCCTATATGGCGAATAATCGCATCGCTCCCAACCTGTTGATGTTCGGCATCATCACCCTCGGCATTGTGTCCCTCGGCGGCTTGGATCGAGAGGCCTGGCCAACGGTTTCCTTCAACATGATTGAAGTCTCTATGGCCTACCCCGGAGCCTCACCCGAGGAGGTGGAAGAATCAATCATTGTGAAAATTGAAGAAAGGCTTGAGACATTGGAGGATGTCAAAACAATCAGGTCTCTGGCTACCCCTGGAGCGGCATCGGTAAGGGTTCAGTTCAGGAGCGGAACCGAGATTCGTGAAATGATGGACGAGGTGCAAGCCGCGGTTGAACAAATCCAGTCTTTCCCGATCTCGGCAGAACGTCCGCAGTTTTGGGAAATGGACAACCGCACCAGTTCGATCCGCCTGATCCTCTTCGGTGATACCAGCGAACGAACCCTGAAGGAACTTGCCTATCGCGTTAAAAATGATTTGAAAACTTTGCCCGATGTATCAATTGTTGAGGTCAGCGGAACAAAGAATGATGAGATCTCAATCGAAGTGCCACTCGCTACATTACGTGCACTCGGATTAACGCTGGAAGATATTGCTCACGCCGTACGCCAAAGTTCTATTGATCTCTCCGCCGGTAGCATTGAGACGGGAGAGTCCGAGGTTCGCGTACGGACCATTGGTCAAAATTATAATCAACTTGATTTTGAGGAAGTCGTTGTTGTCGCTCAAAACAACGGATCGGCCCTGCACCTCAGAGATATCGCCACGATTCATGACGGATTTGAGGATTCGAACCTCATTGCCCGTCATCAGGGCATGCCAGCGGTCTTCGTGGAAATTTTTCGGGGAGAGGGGGAGAATGTGAAGGAGCTCTCCGAAACTGTGCGTGAACACATCCAAAACACGACCCTGCCCTCCTTACCTGACGGGGTTGGGATAAATGTCTGGAACGATGAATCCCCGGTTTACACAGAACGTGTTGGGATCCTAGTTCGAAATGGTCTTCTGGGACTCATACTGGTGTTCATCGCACTGACTCTTTTTCTTGATATACGGCTTGCAATATGGGTGATTTTCGGTTTAGTCACTTCTGGTTTCGGTGCTCTGGCGGTGATGCTGTGGTTTGATCTTGCGCTCAATACCCAGTCACTTTTTGCACTCGTCCTGGCGATTGGCATTATTGTAGACGATGCAATTGTGGTGGCAGAGCAAATTTACTCTCGCCGTATGTCGGGCCTCCCCGGAACCGTTGCCGCAATCCGGGGGACACGAAGAATTAAAACTGCATTGACCTTCGCGGTCCTTACATCCGTGGCAGCCTTCACACCAATGATGTTTGTTCCAGGTGGAATTGGAGAGGTCTGGTTTGCATTGCCAGTGATCATCATTGGGATGCTTATAATTTCGCTGATTGAAGCCCTCTTCATTCTGCCAAGACATCTGTCTCACCTGCCGGGACCGGAATGGACACCGTCCAATACGGTTGACCGATTCTTTTTCCGTACCCGAACCTTTGTAGATCAGTGGCTCATCAGATTCCTGAAAGGCCCCCTGAAGCGAGCTCTACACTTTGCCACCAATTATCCTGCAATTATCGTCGCGGGAGCGATCGGCTTATTTGTGCTCTGTGTATCATTCGTGCCTGCAGGCGTAATCCAGACCACACTTAGCGAAGGGATTGAAGGGGACTTTGTTACGGCCTCACTTGAAATGCCGGAAGGGACACTTGCAGAAAGAACCCTGGAAGTTGCATTGGAACTGGAAGCCGCAGGAAAGCGAGTGTTTGAACATCTGGATCAGCAAAGACCCGAAGGAGCACCTCCACTGTTGACGGGGACGACCATCGTGGTCGGACAAAAGCCGCATATTGAGGGTGGTGGACTTGACCCAAGTCCCACCATGAACCCACCATCAAACATTGCCAATATCGAATTCAAATTGCTGGGAGCCCAACACCGCGATATATCAACCATCACGGTCGTGCAGGCTTGGCGGGAGGAAGTAGGATTTCTCCCCTATGTTCGGGGAATCGCCTTCAGCGGAGAAATCGTTAATCTTGGGAATCCAGTGGAAGTCGTTCTTTCCCATCCAGATCCAGAACGCCTCGCTACTACTGCCGACTCCGTCATGAATGATCTGTACAGCGTGTCTGGTATCTTCGATATCCGGTCCGATCATGCGCATGGTATTGAGGAAGTTCAACTGGAGTTGCAACCAGCAGCACGCACACTTGGCCTGACCGTTGAAGACTTGGCGCAGCAGGTCCGATCCGCCTTTTTCGGGGTGGAGACTGTAAGGCTGCAACGGGAGGAAGAAGAAGTTCGCGTCTATACACGGCTACCTGCCGACGAACGGCAAGCCATCACGGACGTCGAACAATACCTGATCCAAACCCAGCCAAACGGGAAAGTACCTCTTAATCAGGTAGCTACGATTACGATGGGGACTTCCTCTCCCGTCATTCGACGAAAGGATGGACAACGAATTATAACCGTGACTGCTGACGTGAATGATGAGGTGATTTCCGGGGGGCAGGCAAATGAAATTCTTGAAAATACATTCCTTGCAAAAGTAACCAACGCCGACCCCGAATTGACTTATTCCTTCGGCGGAGAACAGCAAGAGCAATTAGAGTCTCTGGATGCGTTGAATCGTGGTTTCATCCTCGCAATGCTGGCAATATTCGCCTTGTTGGCAATTCCCTTGCGATCCTACCGTAAGCCATTTATGGTCATGTCCATCATTCCATTCGGCCTGATTGGGGTTATCCTTGGCCACTTGATCCTTGGGATCCCCCTCAGTGCTGCCTCCTTCTTGGGATTTTTTGGTCTCAGCGGGGTCATCGTGAACGATTCTCTGGTGATGATTGACTCTATTGACCGACGCATTCGAGATGGAATTGCGCCAAGACAGGCAATCATTGATGGCGCCAGGAGTCGCTTCCGTCCGATTATGCTGACATCAGTAACTACTTTTCTAGCCTTTACACCTCTCATTCTTGAGCCCGCGATTCAGGCGCAGTTCCTGATCCCGTTTGCGGCATCACTCGGAATCGGCATCATGATTACAACCGGGCTTCTGATGCTGCTCCTGCCTGCATTAATGGCCATCTTCCTTCGGGTCAATTCCAGTCGTATCAGGTGAGTATCCTTGCGCCTGCCTAAGCGATGGTAGGATAATGACGGCGAGAGTGCACCCACCACGACTACGAGTCTTCCTCGCTTTGTGACCACTGCATGTGCCTGGACCGCAACATCGGCAAAAACTACGGCGCTTCAAGATCAAACTCAGTTCCTTCCTGAATCCAGGTCCCACCAAGAGATCTATGCACCGCTAAGCGAGCCTCGGCCAAGCTGCGGCGGGATTCCGTTAATCCGATTTCCGAGAGGACAAGATTACGCCGGGCATCCAGAAATCCCAGATAGTCGCCTGTCCCCCGGAGATAGCGAAGCTCCTGAATCCGGGCTCTGTCATGGGCCGAAGCCTGGGCAGCTGTAAGGGATGCATGGCGCTCCTTCAACTTGCCATAGTTCACAAGCGCTGACTCCACATCTCGGAAAGCCATGAGCACGGTTTTTTCATATTGGAGCGCCAACTGCTCGTACTGGGCCCAAGCCACCCGAATGTTTGCCCGGATCTTCCCGGCATTGAATATGGGGGCCGTCAAACCAGCGCCAAAAAGCCAGAAGTTCTGGCTGGTCTGCACAATATCGGAGAGTACGCTGCTTTGCGTGCCGGCCGCTCCAGTCAGTGAAAAACTGGGAAATTGAACGGCGCGTGCAGCTCCGATGCGTTCACGTGCAGCTTCCAGGCGCTGAAATGCCGCAACCACATCCGGCCGCTCCTGCAGTAAATCTGAGGGCAACCCACTCGGTATTTCCTCCAACGCATAGACATAGGCGCCTTCGGGGACAAACATGGTGTCCATTGGTACTCGGTAGCGTCCTAGAAGCAGGGTCAGTCGCCCTCGGGTTGCATCCAGTTGGCTTTCGAGCACGGGTAGATCTGCTTTTGCAGCATGAAGTTCCTGCTGAGCAGCGTGGAATTCCAAGGGAGATACCAATCCTCGTTCATACCGATCGGACAGGACCTCTGCACGTTCAGCGAGGATGCGTACGCTTTCCTGTGTCAGCTCAAGGGTGCGCTGACGGGCAGCAATCTCGAAATAGGTCGCAACCGTCTCCCCAATGACTCCCAAAAGTACCGTACGTACATCAGACTGCGTGGCAAAAAACTCCTGCAGCGCCGCCCGCTTCGTCCCGCGTACCCGCCCCCAAAAGTCTATTTCGTACGCAAACCCCAACGAGGCACTATAGGTTGTAAAATCGAACCGGTCGGGAAATACAGGTCCTCCCGGTACACTGACACCATCCCCTAACTGCCCCCCAATACCTATATTGGAGGGGGTATCCTGCTGATCGCGCCGTGTAGCCAGTTCCATGGACGGAAACTGGTCAGCCCGTGCAATGCGAAATTGATTCTGCACTTCTGCCACGCGAGCCACAGCCACACGGAGGTCCAGATTTTGTGCGATAACTGAATCCACTAACTGGTTCAGATGCGGATCTCCAAAGCCATGCCACCAGTAGTGCTGGGCACTCTGATCAGCAAGTGCAGCCGCTTCGAATTGTTCGGGAAGTGGCTGTAGTGGGTCCTCTAGGCGCGGTGCCATTGAACATCCGGCAAGACCCACGGTGACCAGCAAACTCACCACAAAAAAAGGGAGCATCCACCGAAGTGTATGTGCTCTGACACGATATCCATCCCTTGATCGTGAGGGGATGGAAGTAACTGAATTGATCATGCGTTTCGGTACAGCGCCCTTCTTCTAATGTTCCAGTGACCTTGACACTGCGGGAAGGTCTATTCTGAAGTCTGTGTTGTTATGCATGTGATACACCGAGCAAAGTGTGCTCAAGGAATTTGCAACAATGCGGCAGCCTCCAGAGCGTCTGCACCAAAATTAATAAAATAAAGGGTAGCAGAAAAGGTTGTAAGTATATTTCGCGTAATTCGACAACGATTGTGGCGCACATCAATGCCGAAAGAAAGGAAGCCCGTCTCAAACGAAACCATGGCCGTCCTTGCAGAGGGGAAGGATATCCACAGAAATCAACGCCAATCGTATCAAATGAGCCCTCCTTGCGCCTGATTTAGGCCTGTACAATTGATCCGAAGATGCCCTATGGAAGTTTACTGTTATCTTAGTGCCGAACAGTAGGCCAAGAAACCATGTCTCTCCCCATTAAACTCGTCACATGGAACGTCAATTCTGCACGTGCCCGACTCGTCAGGATTCTTGATTTTCTTGAGCGGCATGACCCGGACATCGTTTGCCTGCAGGAAATCAAAGCTACACAGGAGACATTCCCCTTTTCCGCAATCGAAGAAGCCGGGTATCAGGCATTTATCCATGGCCAGCCCTCCTACAATGGAGTAGCCATTCTTGCCAGGGAAATGGTGGAAGATATTCGAACCGGACTCGACAACGAAGCGCGTGTCATCTCCGGCAGTGTTCATAATCTACGCGTCGTCAACGTTTATGTACCCAATGGAAGACGAATCGGGATGCCGAAGCATGCCTACAAGCTTCGCTGGCTTGACACCTTGCGTAAATTCCTAGATGTGGAACGGGAGAAATACAAAGAGTTTATCCTGACGGGAGATTTTAATGTTGCTTTTGACGATCTGGATGTCGCCCACCCGGACAACTGGAGGGATTCTGTCCTGTGCGATCCGGCGGCGCGCGAAAAGCTGAATATTCTTATGGATCAGTTTTCGCTGTCGGATCTACTGCGTAGGTACGCCAGGGGCCCTGGCGTATACACATGGTGGGATTTTCGTACACGTGGATTTGAATGGAATGACGGGGTACGGATTGACCATGTCCTCGCCACTCCAGACATTTCCGAACTCAGCAGCAATGCCTGGGTTGATATTGAAGAACGTGATCTGGAGCGTCCCTCAGACCACGCACCGGTCCTGATGCGACTTTACCCGGCCCCTCAGTGTGCTTGAAGCCAATTCGTACCCTTACCGATATTGACCTCAATCGGAACATGGAGTTCCATGGCTTGGATCATACAGGTCTGGACGATCTCTTCCGCTTCTGCCAATTCCTGTTTGGGGACTTCAAACACCAGTTCATCATGGACTTGCAGAATCGCCCGTGATCGCATACCGGCATATTGCAACTCCCGATCAATCGCAATGGCTGCCAGCTTGATCATATCTGCCTGTGTCCCCTGTATTGGCATATTGACTGCAATCCGCTCGGCAGCAGCACGCACAGCGTTATTACGGGCTTTCAGGTCTGGTAAATAACGGCGACGCCCCATGAGCGTGGTGGCAAAGCCACGTTCTTTTGCCTGGTCAACCTGCCTCTGCATGAATTGCCAAACCCCGGGAAAGGACTCCTGATGAGCCTTCATCAACTGCTGTGCCTCTTTGTGTGTACACCGTAATCCACGCGCCAGGCCGGAAGGCGAGAGACCATACGGGATCCCGTAATTCACCGCCTTTGCCCGGTTCCGCTGCTCTCGTGTGATCTCGGTGGCATCCACCTTATAGATCAGTGCAGCGGTTTCCGTATGAGGGTCGCGACCAGTTGCAAAAAATTCCTGTAATCCCTGATCTCCACTCATATGAGCGAGAATCCTAAGTTCGATCTGCGAATAATCTGCTGACAAAATGTACCAGCCCACCGGAGCCACAAACGCGCCGCGAAGCTCTCGCCCTGTATCATCACGGACAGGAATATTTTGTAGCGCTGGATCTGAAGAAGAAAGCCGACCCGTGGCTGCAGAGGTCTGATTGAATACGGTATGAATCCGCTGCGTCATCGGCATGACCATACGGGCCAGATTGTCTACGTACGTCCCTTTGAGCTTGGCGGCTTTTCGCCAATCCATAATGAGTGCTGCCACCTTATGCTCGGTTGCAAGATCCAGAAGAACTTCCTCTCTGGTGGAAGGCTTGCCGGAAGGGGTTCGCCGTTTCACTGGATACCCCAATTTTTCAAAGAGAATCTCCCCTACCTGCTTTGAAGATGCAATATTGAAGGACACACCGGCCTCTTTGTAAATCTCACTGGCACATCGGTCCAGATCTTCCTGAATTCTAGGACCCAACTCTTCCAGGACGGACCGATTGAGTTTCACGCCCGCAGCCTCCATGTCGGCCAGCACATACACCAGCGGGAACTCAATTTCGTCCGCGACTTTATGAAGATCACTTTCCTGAAGTTTTTTATGCAATTTCCCCTGCATTTCAAGCGGACAAGCCGCTTGCTCACAGGCGAGGATCCGGAACTCTTCGGGGGCGATACTTCGCGGCTCTCTTTGCAAACGTCCCGTCCCAAGAATATCCTGAATCTCCCGAGGCTCGTAGCCCAACTGCTGCTTCGTAACCGTCCCGAACCGGTGATTCTGATCTGGCGAAAGTAGATAGTGAGCGATCTGGGTATCAAAGAGCTTCCCCCGGACCGGGACTTTGAGCCGCCGGAGCTGGACGATAAGCGGCTTCAGATCATGCCCGATCTTCTCCACTTTCCCGTTGGAAAAAACCGGAGCAAGAATCTGGATTACATCCGATACGGATGTCCCATCCAGAAGCGGAAGCGGAAGATATACCGCACTCCCCGGGGCCCAGGAAACCGCCATCCCCCACCAGTCTGCACGAACCGGGGAGCCTGGAGTCATCAGACTGGCTATTCCAATACGCCGAACCTCTTTCAGAGACTGCTCAAACGTTTTTAGCTCATCAACAGTGGTGATCATCCGGTAATTCGCCTGATCGGATTGATAGCTCTTCAGCGTACTAGTGGCAGCGATCTCGGCAGCTTCAAAGAGTTCTGATCCGGCAGTCAGGCGGCGGATCAGTGTGTTGAATTCGTAGCGGCGGAAAAAGGACAACGGCTCTGTGTCTCTGGGACTGCGGGGACGACAGGCCTCCCAGTCCAACTTCACATCCAAGTCTGTTCGTATCGTGACCAAGTCCTTGCTCAGTCGTACCATGTCCGGGTTCGCAGTCAGGGCGGTCCGCCAGCGCTTACTGCTGTAGGTGGAGGCCTTGCTCAGAATATTCTCAATAGTCTGATCCTGCTGCACCAGCTTTGCCGCTCCTTTTTCACCAATCCCCCGTGCGCCTGGTACATTATCACTGCTATCTCCCATCAGCGCAAGCATGTCAATGAAGTTTTGAGGAGGGATCTGATACTTTTCCCGAAAAGCCTCCTCGGTTACACGCTCAAAACCAGCGCCGCTCCGTGGCCGCAACATTTCCACATGGGGAGAAAGAAGTTGCTGAAAGTCTTTATCCGGAGACACGATGATGGCCTGTGCACCGGAGGCCTCGGCCTTCCGTGCCAATGTGCCAATCACATCATCCGCCTCAAACCGATCCGCCTGCAGGACCGGGATGGAGAGTGCCTGCGCCAGTTCCTTGATCCGAGGCAAATTCTTAAGTAGTTCATCCGGTGGCGCATCCCGATTTGCTTTATACTCGGAATATAGATCATTCCTAAAGGTTTTTCCCGGCCCATCAAATACGATTGCCGCATACTTCAGACCTACTTCTTCAATCAGGTTAATCAAGGTCGTACTAAAGCCATAAAGGGCACTGGTGTTTTCCCCCCGTGAATTAATCCGTGGACGACTCAGAAACGAAAAATGGGCCCGGTAGGCGAGGGCCATCGCATCTAAAAGAAAAATCTTCATGTTTTGATTATCCTGCATGGTCAACCATTTCCATTTACGAGGTCCTTCAGCTCACTTAACCCCAGTACTGTGACATCAAGTGCCACCGCCTTTTTTAATTTACTGCCCGCATTCTCCCCAGCCAAAAGATAGTCTGTCTTCTTGCTGACGTTACCTGTGACCTTTCCACCATGCGACTCAATCCAGGCGCGTGCTTCCGACCGCGTCATCCCTTCCAGGCTGCCAGTGATCACAAACGTCTTCGCTTCCAATAATTGAGAAGAGGGGGCATGCTCCTGAGATTCAAACGAAACGCCTGCCGCCTGCAACCTGCTGATCAGGTCACGATTTTCATTTTCTCTGAACCACGCAAGAATCTCCTGTACCATCGTCGGACCGATCCCATCCAGCGCCAGAAAGCGGCGCAGCAAAGTAAGCAGCTCTGTCAGGGATGCAGCGATTCTCTCATCATCTGTGTCCAATTGCCCCAAGCAGGCTCCAACCGGATCCTTGAGATGCATCTTCTGCAGGAGCGCATTGGAAAGAGTATCCCCATTCTGCGGCACCTCCGCCGGCACCCCCTCCTCAATTATATTCACTCTTTCCGCGATCATCATCAACTCCTCGATCGAAAACTGTCCAAGCAATAGCCGTGCTGACACTGCTCCAATGCCATTGACCCCTAGAGCAATCAGCAATTTTTCGGGCCCCCGATCCCGGCTCCGATGGATGGAGGCAACGAGCTCGGAAGTCTTCCGATCTGCAAACCCCTCCAGGGGTAACAGCTTTTCCTCCGTAAGCGTGTAGAGATCCGCTTCATCGTCAATCAGGCCGGATTCAATCAAAACCTGTACCGTGCTCGGCCCCAGCCCTTCAATATCCAATCCTTCCTTGGAAGCAAAAAACATGACTCGCCGCAAGATCCTCTCTGAGCACCGTGGGTTCGGACAATACAGATCCACTCCGTCCCTCTTTCGAATCAGTTGATCCCCACTAACTGGGCATTGCTCCGGTGATAGAATAGGGGTTTCGCTGCCTGAGCGAACCTCTTTCACGGGCCCAACGATGTAGGGGATGACATCTCCCGACCGCTTTATCCTGATCGTATCTCCAATGCGCAAATCAAGCTGCTCAACCTGATCATAATTATGCAGGGTTGCATTTGAAACGGTGACCCCTCCCACAAACACAGGCTTGAGGTGAGCTGTCGGAGTAATACGTCCAGTCCTTCCTATCTGAGGCTTTACCGACTCAAGCAGGGTCGTCGCCTCTTCGGAGGGAAATTTGAATGCGATTGCCCCGCGTGGATCTTTGCCCACAACACCGAGCTGCTTTACCTGTGTGCTATCTGAGACTTTGATGACGATGCCGTCAATTTCGAATGGAAGCGTGTCTCTAACCTCTTTCCACCACTCCACCCGTTTGGCAACGTCCTCCAATGTTGGCAAGAGCTGCACCTCGGGCGGGATCCTGAATCCTGCGCGACGCAGCCAGTCCAGACGTTCAAAATGGTCCTCGGGCACAAAATCGTCTGGAAACATTACATCGTACACATACGCGGATAAATCTCTTTTCGCCGTGAGCTGTGCATCCTTTTGCTTCAGGGAGCCGGACGCCGTATTCCGTGCATTGATGTAGGCGGGCTCCCCCTCTTCAATCCGCTGCCGATTCAGTTTTGCAAACGCTTCTTTGGTAAAGAGCACTTCGCACCTGACCACTAGTACATCTGGAGCCACCGGTCCCTCCTCTTCGACGGGAATCCGCAGTGGCACTGACCGGATCGTGCGTGCATTCGCGGTGACCAGGTCCCCAATCTCTCCGTTGCCTCGTGTAGCTGCCTGAACAAGAACTCCTTTTTCATAACGCAGCACCAATGTTAATCCGTCAAACTTGGGCTCTACCACATAGGCGAATGCTTCCCCTGACACCAACTTACGGTTCCGTGTCTCCCAGGCCGATAAATCCTCTATACTGAACGCGTTCGCCAGACTAAGGACAGGGCGCAGATGAGATGTCTTCAGGAAATCTGAGTCCAGATCACTCCCAACCCGCTGGGTCGGAGAATCCGATGTAACCAGTTCAGGGTGCTCGTTCTCAAGTGCCGTCAACTCCGAGAGGAGTTGGTCATACTCCGCGTCTGTGATCGTGGGCCGTGCAAGTACGTAGTACCGGTATGCGTGCCGATTGAGGCTCGTACGCAGCTCGGCAGCACGATCCGCTACACTGATTCCCATACGTCCATTTATCGCCAAGCCCCGATCAACCCACCCATGAGCAGAAAAACAACGAGGTTGTATGCCTGATTCAGCACGAAAATTCCCATGCCTTTATCTTCCCAGGCAACACTCTGCCAGCCCATGGGAAGCGCAAACCCCACCCAGGCTGCAAAACCAACCGTCAATCCCCCTCCCAAAGTACCCATATCCATATAAGCGATCATAAGCGATAAAACATATACTGTAAGCACAGAACCCACCAGGGATCCTCCGTAGGATTTGGCCGGATTGAGGGTCTCTTTGATTTTCTCCTCCGTCAAACCCATCATCTCCATCCACATCTTACCAAAGAGCGGTCCGTACCAGAGTGAGCCCATGACCATCGGGAGCAGAGCAGCAATGATAAATGAAAACCAGTTTTCGGGTAAATACATCTTGCGTTGAGTTAGTGAACAGGTCAAGATAGCAGATTATGAAGAAACTGTAAAGCTACTGGTCAGCCCAGATCGCGCAAACGGCTCCCGAGGGATCGCGAATGACTGCATAGCTCTTGCCGGGGCCCATGGATCTGGCCGGGCAAACGACCTCGCCTCCGCATTCCACACAGGACTGGAGGCTCTTTTCCAGGGATTCCACCTGAAAATAGGGGATCCAGACCGGCGGAATCCCGGCATTCACACCGCGTGCATGACAGATCCCTGCCAGTGTCTCTTTGCCCTCGTTCATCGCATAGTCCTCGTACCCGCCCATGTCAACGGGTTCTGGCTCCCACCCGGCAACGTTGACATAAAAGTCGCGAATCTCTTCCGCACGGTCAACCGTCAGATCGATCCACAGCGGGGGCTTTGTTTCTTGCATAAATTTATGGGCTTATGGGGGTGATGATTGATGCGGGGTTTTCAGCAGTTCGCATCTTCCTTTTTAAAATAATTTCTGTCACCTGGCGACGCTTACGTCCCAAGGTACGCACAATAACCATTATCCCCAAGGGTTGTGTGAATAGCTGTGGAATTTTCTTGGAATAATCGTGCATTTATTGTTTGCATTTTGTTGACTACCGATACGGGTTTTTGCGGTATCCTTGTACCGTAATCAGCCACTCTTTCTTTCCTCCTTAATTCATGCCAAACGCAACCCGATTCCACCATCAATTCAGCCGTGAGAATGGACATCACCCACCTTCCAGAACTGCCATCGCACTAGCCTCACTGACCGTTGAGCAGGTCCTTTATGAGATCGAACTGATTAATGACACCCAATGGATACTCGGACAACGACGAGGCCATTCCTGGTATAATGAAGACGGTGGACATCTGGCCGAAGGCGCGCAGATTAAGGCAATCCGGATTCCTGCGCGACGACACTGAACCCGGTACCCTCCCGGCAAATCAGACTTGCACATGCTTGATCTGAATACTGCGTCGTTCTACTGAAGGACCTTGTCGGGAACCTCCAGATCATGACCTTCGGTAGACAAACTTCACCGCGGACCAGATCTCATCAACAGAACAAACTTTTATATCGACCATCCCGATTGCCCGTCCAATGCTCAGAACAACGTTCATGGATAGATTTGTCCTTCTTCCTGAGCTTTTCTTTGGCCAGGAAACCCACAACATTCCCCGATCCGCCAAGGTTGGGAGTGCAATATCAAGCAAACGTGACCAGCCGATCCTGGCAATCCGAAAACAGGTGAACGAAATCTGCTTCATCCACTGGTGATTCACTCGGAATCATCGGTGCATCTGCAATCAATGTATGGTAGTGGGGCGGCTGATCAAGCGAATACGCACGCATACCTTCCTTGAGTCCTAACTTCGCAGCCAATGTTGGAGAAGGCATGGGTTGATCCAGTCTGGTTTATTTTTGGAAAAGTACGACAAATTGGTTACCATACGGAGCAAACTGATTTTTCTCTGATGCTACGCCTTTGTCTTTTTATCATTGCTGTATCCGCCGGATGCGCGCAGGTACAATCCCCGAATGTTATCTATATCCTTGCCGATGATCTGGGATATGGTGAGCTTGGCAGCTATGGACAGACGCTGATCCAAACGCCAAACCTGGATCAACTGGCCATCGAAGGAATGCGGTTTACCCAGCATTACAGTGGCAGCCCCGTATGTGCACCAAGCCGCTGTACACTGCTGACCGGGCTGCATACCGGGCACTGCCAGGTCCGTGACAACTATGAACTGGGGGGCTTTGCAGACAGTACCGAACGTGGGCAGCTTCCGCTGGAGGAAGAGACGTATACGCTTGGGCATATGATGCAGGATGCAGGCTACGCGACTGCAATCTTTTGGAAAATGGGGACTTGGAGGACCGCATTCCATCGGCATTCCCACCAAGCAGGGATTCGATTATTTCTACGGGTATCTGGATCAGAAACAGGCTCACAACCATTACCCATCCCATCTTCTGGCGCAATACCGAATGGGATACACTTGCCAACGGCTATTTTCATCCACATCAACGGTTTGAAAGCCTGGGATCCGAATGATCTGGCAGCCTATGACCGTTACAAAGGCCCGGATTATGCTCCAGACCTGATGGCAAATGAAGCCGAGGAGTTCATCCGTCAACATGCATCGGAACCATTTTTCCTCTACCTCGCGCATACCGTGCCTCACCTGGCACTTCAGGTGCCGGATGAAGAGCTGGAACCCTACGAGGACATTCTGACGGAATCCCCTTATGATGGCGGCAGGGGATACCTGCCTCATATCCGACCTCAATCCGCCTACGCAGCCATGATTACCCGCATGGATGCGCACATCGGCCGCATCATTGAGGTGCTCCATGAACTCGGCATTGAAGAAGAGACCTTAATCATATTCTCGAGCGGACAATGGCCCCACCTATACTGGAGGCGTGGACACGGAACAGTTTCATAGCTCAGGTGGGCTGCGGGGCGGCAAAGGTGAGGTCTATGAAGGAGGGATCCGGGTACCAATGATTGCTGCCTGGTCCGGCATGATTCCACCTGGGTCAACCACTGACCATGTATCTGCATTTTGGGATGTGATGCCGACACTTGCCGATCTCGTGGGGATTGATCTAGTGGCAGAGGTGAATGGAGTTTCCTTTCTCCCTGTGCTTATGGGGCAGGATCCCCCAGCGCCAAGCGAGATGTACTGGGAATACCACGGCCGTAGATGGAATGGAGCACAGGCGGCAAGGATTGGCCCGTGGAAGGGGGTACGGCTGGGAGGCCATGACGATCCTACCGCTCCAGTGAGTGTCTATCATCTGGAGAATGACCCTGGGGAATTGACCAACCTTGCCGATGTACACTCTGAGATTGCCCAGGATTTGCTCTCTCTTATGCAATCGCGCAGTCACTCAAAAATTGAGCGGTGGAACTTCGCCGAATAGCCAGGTCGAATGGATGATCACACAACCAATTCCAAGCCCTGACCGTCCGTTCAAAGGAACAAACCGCTCTAGATAAAGTGGCATCGGATCCTAAAAAATTGTATCATACTGGCGTTCATTCCTAACAATTTTCAACAAACAAATGGTCACAATACTCTCTCTCTGGCTCCCGATCCTCATCGCTTCCGTCCTTGTCTATGTCGTGGCTGCCGTGCTGTACATGGCGACTCCCCTGCATTCCAAGGACTTTGCCAAACTTCAAGGCGAAGACGCAGTCATGGATGTCCTGCGTGCTCAGGAGGTGAAGCAAGGACAGTACATGTTCCCGGGTGCGGAAAGCAAAAAGGAATGGTCCTCCCCGGAATGGATTGAGAAAGCAAATCAAGGCCCCATCGGTCTGCTCTTTATTCATGCCCCTGGGACCAGTATGTCAAAGCAGCTCACTTTTCAGGGGATTTTTGTACTTGCGATTTCGATCATGGCAGGCTATATGGGTTCAGCCAGCCTCCCTCCCGGGGCAGAGTATCTGGAAGTATTTCAGGTTGTGGGAACTGCTGCCTTTCTAGCCCATTCGGCCGGCCCCTTTACAGACGCAATCTGGTACGGATTCAGCTGGAGAATGGCTTGGGTGCGTGCGCTTGAGGGTTTGCTGTTCGGCGTATTGACGGCAGGTGTTTTTGGATGGCTCTGGCCCCAGTAATCGTACGAGGCTGACAAAGCACTGCAGGATCTGATACCCTGGCGTGCGGGGAAACCTGCATGCCAAGGTTCTAGCGCGAAGGGATGCCCTGCCTGACCATTTTTTACCGGTTTGCACGCGGCAGAATCACCGGGGATCCTTCCTCTTTTTGCCGATACCAAGTCCATGCAAGCTTTGTCGCACGAACGTCTTGGGGAATTCCTCCAGATCTTCAAAACCGAGCTCAATGTCACGTCCGCTATGAGGGATGGACGCGGTCTTGAACAGGTAGTCCCACAGGCTGAGGCTGATCCCGTAATTGATGCCATACGGATGGCCCTCCGGCCAGTGCTTGGCATGGTGCCAAATGTGCATCTGAGGACTGTTGATTACATATTTCAGGGGGCCCAGAGGAATCCAGATATTGCTGTGATTCGCATGCCCGATTACCAGTGTGATCAGGTAAACAATAAAGAACTCTTCGATCCCAAACCCGATCATCGCCAGCGGAATGTATTGCAGTCCATTATAGACCACATTCTCCATCCAGTGAAACCGAAGATGTGCAGCAAACCCCATCTCCTCCACGGAATGATGCACCTTGTGAAACTCCCATAATGTGGGAATGCGGTGTAAGAGCCGGTGGACATTCCAATGAATAAAATCGCGGATCACAAAAAGCAGCAGCAGTTGTGCCCATACGGGCAGATTGCCCACCTGAATGGCCACCAGGTTGGTAATCCCAATACTGGCCAGCGCATCATTGAAGAGATTCACAACCACCATACTCGCCGCATTGAAGATAAAAAGCGAGAACAGGAAGTAGTTGAAGAACATGTAGAAGAGATCCAGCCAGAAATCGTGCCTGAACCTCTTCTGCTCTCTGCGCCACGGCGCAAAGAGCTCGAGCACAAAGAAAAAGAGGCTAACCCCAATCAGCCAATAGAAATAATTGTGCCAGTGAGGTGTGGTGATCTCTGCCCACAAATAGTATGAGTAGGCTTCGTAACCGCTCAGAAATATGTCCCAGTATTTCTCCATATTCACTTAACCTGTACGTGCATACCCCTCCATCCGTGCCAATATGAACGCCTCAAAATAGGTGTACATTGCCCGATGCTGAGGTAAAGCCAGATCCTGATCCTGATCCCAAAGATCCCTCACTGCATGCTGCGCCTGTTCCAGAATCGGTGCGTCCTCCGGGATCTCTGCAATCCGAAGTTCCGGCATTCCACTTTGCCGGGTTCCGAATAGATCACCTGCTCCCCGCAACTTTAGATCAGCCTCGCTGATCTCAAACCCGTCTGTGGTACGCTCAATCACTTTCAGTCGTTCTTTGGACTCCAGGGATTGACGCCATTCCGCCATGAGGATACAATAGCTCTGATGGTTGCTCCGTCCAACACGTCCCCGCAACTGGTGTAATTGACTCAACCCAAATCTCTCCGCATGTTCAATGACAATGACGGTTGCTTCCGATGCATCCACGCCGACTTCAATGACGGTGGTTGCGACCAGAACCTGCACCTGTCCCGACTTGAACCGTGCCATAGCCGCTTCTTTTTCCTGACTCTTCATCTTTCCATGCACAAGTTCCACCTTATCCCTTTGATGCAACCGCTGCCATGCCAAAAAGCCTGCTTCCGCATTTTTTAGATCACTCTTCTCGCTTTCATCCACTTGCGGATAGACGATATAGGCTTGCCGTCCCTGCCGTAATTGTTCCAGTACGATGGCTTCCATTTCCGAGCGACGACTTTCCCGGAGTAGTCTGGTGATGATGCGCTTGCGTCCTTTTGGGAGCTCCCGAATAGTCGTCATACTAAGATCCCCATACATCGTCAGCGAGAGGGATCGCGGAATCGGTGTGGCACTCATCAGGAGCACATGTGGATTTTTCCCCTTGGCAACCAGGCTTGCTCGCTGCTCCACACCAAAACGATGCTGCTCATCTACCACTGCAAGCGCCAAATTCTTGAACTTCACTTGCTCCTGAAACACCGCATGGGTCCCTGCGACAATATCAATCTCTCCACTGGCAATCCCTGCCAGGACCTGCTCTCGGACCCGCTTACGCTGCCCTCCGATCAGCAACCCAACCTTGATCCCAAGCGGCTCGAGATATTGACACAGACTGGCATATTGCTGCTCGGCCAGGACCTCTGTTGGTGCCATAAAAACGCCTTGGAACTGGCTGTCTACAACCAGGATCAGGGCCGCGACTGCAACAACCGTCTTGCCACAGCCGACATCTCCCTGCAACATACGGTACATGGGATAGCCACTGAGCATGTCCTCTTCAATCGTCTTCAGGGCATCCTTCTGCCCCTGCGTCAACTCAAAGGACAGTACCTCATTGATGAACTGCCCACAGCGGACTCCCTGACCATTCAAACGAATCCCCGTACGTTCTGCACGCTTCTTTTTGGTATGGTGAAGCAGTAATTGAAGGAAGAATAACTCTTCGAATTTCAGACGATATCTGGCCTTTTCAAGCTCCTCATGGCTTTTGGGGAAATGGATTGCCCGCAGGGCGACCCGGCCATCAAGGAGGTTGTGCCTCTTTTCTACCCATTCAGGCAGGACCTGTGGAAATTCCAACCCACGGCTCTTGATGAGTCGATAGATGATATTGCGAAACGTTCGACTGCTGAGGCCAACCCCCTGCAGCCGTGCACTGCCAGGATACAGGGCAGTAATTCTACCCGTTGAGAGCTGTGGCCCTCCCTCATCAAGCCGATCAAAATCCGGGTGCACCATCGTCCAGGATTTACCGAACCTTGACACCTCCCCGGTAAATGCAACCCGATAGCCCGGAGCGAACGCTTTCTGGATCCATTTGACTCCCTTGAACCAGATTAATTTCAGGTGTCCGTTCCAATCGTCACGGATCAGCACTTCAAGGCGCTGACGATTGCGGCCCGCAACCACCTCTGTACTGCGAACAGTCCCGATAATTGTGACCATCTCCCCTTCGGTATTCAGATGAATCACCCGGGATACATTCGAATGATCCAGGTAACGTCTGGGGTAATAATGCAACAGATCCCGATAGGTCTTTACCCCGAACTGAGAGAGCACATCCGCACGGGATGGACCTACTCCCTTAAGGTATTGGATCGATTCAGTAAATACAGACTTTGCCATGATGAATGACTTGCCGGTACACGGATCTACTGAAGATACTGACCTGAAACCACTTGTCCATTCATATCCAAGCAAGACGAAGCCAAAAATCTGGAATGCAAAGATTCTATCGTTTGGATAAATCCCATAGAATGCTTCTCAGGGACTTCACACTGGATCCTGATTTCTATCCTGCACCGGAGAGATCAAGACCAATGGGGAAGGTGACCTGATACCCTGTGTCACTGGGAGTCGGCTCCAGCATCAATCGAGATCTTGAACGGCGAAAAGTTCTATCATTGGAATTGCGCACCGTGCGTATACCATGTGCGTCGTAGGGCGGTTCAGCATGCACCTGATCGGTCAACTCATCGTCAAAATAGAGCTGTGTCGTAAACTCATACCTCTTCCCCTGCTCTAATCCGGTACGGATCTTTAAATGAAGATGTACAGTCCGCTCCCTGTACCACCCAGGATAAATCGTCATGAACCGGGCCATCCCATTCTGGTCCGTCAGCTGATAGCCACGAAGAAATTTCTGGTCACGCAGATCTGATCCCCGATCCCGAAACCCCGAATACCGCCCCGCAGCATCGCACTGCCAAAGATCTACTTGTGCTCCGGGCAAAGGCACACATTCTTCACTGCCTACCCGCAAAACCTGAAATGTGACCCCAAGAGGCAAACCCGGGGAGACAGAATTGGTGACAGGGTCCATGCGGATATCAGACCGATCAAGCTCAACATCCGTAAAAAACGGGCCTTCTGTCTGCTCCGGCCGAACGATGCAGTCAGGCACACCAACTGCTGAAGCAGATTGATTTGCTACAAAATGACTGGAACCCGCCACGAAGGCGGCTCCAAAAATCTGCATGATTTCTCTCCGGCTCAGTATCCGACCGACAGGCATATCGTCTAAATCCATGATTCTACATGCTTAGTTGCAATTACTTCTCTATTTTCAAAGTAATAGAGTCTAACATAATCTACAGAACAGCAGGCACAAGTGCCCGTTTTCCTGGACCAATTTGACGCCCTCGTCGTCAATAATATTCCGTGCGTAGCTCTCCATGCCTACATTCCGATACTTTGAATACATCTGCCAAATTCCTTGTCCCGGCTTCCAAAAACGTGCCCCCTGTAAATCCGTGATCAACGAACCCGTATAAGACCCATCCCGTTCAAGATATGCCATTTCATCGTCAGCACTCACAGCAGATTTATTGATGAATCCTGATCGTGTGAACACCGTGGTACTGATGGGAGCTGAATCAACCGGCAAAACCACGCTCGCAGCAGCACTGGCAAAGCACTACAACACGATCTGGGCTGCCGAATACCTGAGGCTGTTTGTTGACAAGAAGGGAGCACTTCCTGAGGAGACCGATGTGCATACGATTGCCAGGGGGCATCTGGATCTGGTTGCCTCCCTGCACTTTGAAGCTCATGGAGTCCTGTTCGTAGACACAGATCTTTTCACTACATGCGTTTACCAGCGCATCTACTTCGGTGAGTGTCCGCCCTCTGTTGAGCGTGCTGCCAAACATCATCAGTCGGGGCTTTACCTGTTTATGGAACCGGATATCCCCTGGATCCCCGATCCTGGTCAACGGGCAAGTCCAGAGGAGCGCTTACGCTCGCATGCACTCCTGATGGCTGAGGCAAAAACCCATTCTCTGAATACCGTTCCGATCTGTGGAACCCAGGATCAACGCCTGACCGCTGCGATCAAAGCAGTAGATCACTATCTGGCTAAGGGGTAATGTCCCTGACCAGGCGAAACCCTACATGATAGAGTGCAGTCTCCGGTGTTGAATGACTGCGCCCGGAGACCCGATAGCCATGACACCAGCCCGGCTCGCACAGAAAACTGCCTCCACGCTGTGCTTTTTCGCTGCTGGAATTTGGCTGAAATTCCTGATCCCGATCCGCATAGGATCGGTACCAGTTTGCGGTCCACTCCCACACATTCCCACCCATATCAACGAGTCCCGTTGGCGTTTCCCCGAATGCTCCCACCGGTGATGTGGTTGCATATCCATCTGCATTGGTATTGAATCTGGGGAATCGACCGTTCCACACATTCGCCTTGTACTCCCCATCCTGCACAAGCGAATCCCCCCAAGCGTACTGACCGCTGCTACCCTGACGGGCGGCATGCTCCCATTCAATTTCAGTGGGGAGCCGTTTATTGGCCCATTCTGCATACGCAACCGCATCATTCCAAGACACCTGTGTGACCGGATGATCATCGGGAGCTGGGGAATAAGCAGGACCCAACGGCCACTGCCAGTATGCACCAGGTTTGAGTTCCCACTGCTTTGTTGAATCATTGAAGATGCCTGCATCCCCGAATGATTCGGCCTGCGTCACATACCCCGTTGCCAGAACAAATTCCCGGAACGATCCGACCGTGACCGGAGAGATATCCATGAAAAACGGCTGAACACGAGCACGGAAAACCGGCCGCTCATGCGGCATGCCGTTCTCCGACCCAATTTGAGTCGTTCCACCCGGGATATAGACCATGCCCGGCGGCGGAAGGGGGGGTGGCTCCTGGCTGCAAGCGCCAAAAACTACACAAACGAAAAGAGCACACGTCAATCGTTCCATTCTGGAATCGCCAGTTGAGTAGGTGCTCGGACGACTTCAGCCAGATGCTCCTCCACCATTTCCTGTATTTCAAGGATCACCCCCGGCTCCTGTTCAGCAAGATTGAACCGCTCCCCTGGATCCCGATCCAAATGGTAGAGAAGCGGCGGTTCATGCACCACCGGCTGATCCCCCACATACGCGCTTTGCGTAATATAGTGCATCTTCCAAGGCCCCTTGCGTGCGGCCCAAAGCTGAGTCCCGCGGTAATAATAGATCTCCTGCCGAACCTGAGCAGCAGGATCTCGCAAAACCGGCATCAGGTCTACTCCATCATAGATGCGATCATCCGGGAGCGATGCGCCGGCAAGCCCCAATATGGTCGGCATTAGATCCATGGTGACTCCCATTGCCTGAGTCGTGTGGTTAGCGGGAATCGTTCCCGGCCACCAGGCGATCGTCGGCACACGCATTCCCCCTTCCCAAGTGGTTCCTTTCCCATCACGCAGGAGTCCGGCAGTCCCGCCTGCAAACCCCACCGTAAGCCATGGCCCGTTATCACTGGTGAAGATGACAAGGGTTTTGTGATCCAGGCCAGTCTCCCGCAAAACATCCAATATCTGTCCGACACTCCAATCGATCTCTTCAATTACATCCCCGTAAAGCCCGCGTGTACTCGTTCCCTCAAATTCATCCGATGCAAAGAGCGGGATATGAGGCATGGTGTGCGGCAGGTACAGGAAAAATGGGGTGTCCCTGTTTTTTCGGATGAAGGAAATCGACTCCTCTGTATAGCGGCGTGTCAGAAGGCGCTGATCGGGCTCCGTCTCAATCACCTCCGTACCCCGCATAAGGGGCAACGGGGGATACGTCTGGGCACGCCCCCATGAACTGGCTGTAGGGGTCATGTCATTCGAGTAAGGGATCCCAAAATACTCATCAAATCCATGCTCCGTCGGGAAATGCCCAGGTACATGCCCCAAATGCCATTTCCCGATTGCTGCACTGACATAGCCTACGGATTGCAATGCTTCCGGGATTGTAATCTCTGATGCAGGCATCCCTCCCTTGCTTGGAGGGAAGAGAACCCGGATCCGATCATCTGTCAACCCATTCCGGACGGGTAATCGCCCGGTCAAAAGCGCAGCCCGGCTCGGCGTGCATACAGATGCTCCCGTATAAAACTGGGAAAAACGAAGTCCCTCTGCAGCCATGCGATCCAAATGGGGAGTCCGAATGGTCGGATGCCCATATACGCCTACATCTCCGTATCCCATATCATCCGCAAAGATGACAATAAAATTGGGGCGCTCCTGCTCGTCCATCTGAGAATTCGAACTGCAAGCACACAGTGAGACTAAAAAGATGATAATCCGTATATAGGAGAGGGGCATGACTTAACGTGTTTTCCGGTGCAGCATAAAAATACATCCATGCTCCAACATAAACCCCATTCGACAATGAAGTTATCAGTTCCTGTTCTATTGTTTTTTCTGGTAGCAAACCTTTCGGCTGCCTATGGGCAGGTTGATGGCTGGTATGTCGAACTAGGTGCAGGCCCTGCTTTCAGCGGGAATCTGGCACAGGAGGGATTTAACCTTGACTCATTCTGTTATCCAGGTTTTATCTGCTGCCCCGATCTGGACGGATGCAACAACAACAATCCGAACCAACAGTCTGGATATCGATGGAACTATCAAATTCCGACGGACCCAGGCTTTGCCTTTCGTGTCGGTGCAGGAAAGGAACAGGGATCCCTGCGCATCGACCTGAATGTTCAGTATTCGGCTCGAAATCTCCAGCAGATCTTCAGCCAGATTACGCACCTGGACGGATCACCTGCCCCTCAGTTTGATCCAAATTCGGGGGTTCAGGTGACGACCATCGCAGCCATTGGCAGATTGCGGGTCGCCTCTCTTCGCATCAACACCTTCCTGGATCTGCTCCCACGGGATCGCGCGTTCCGCCCTTATCTGGGCATAGGAACCGGAGCTGCGCGCTCCACCGTGACCGATTTGTATTACGAGGAACGCTTTTCATGCACAGGCCAGCCATGCAGCGGGGACCTGTCAGGTTACGATTCACTGCAGGATGAAGACCTGGCGGATGTTGTACTTTTGGCTTCCGGGCATGCTGGGTTCGAGTATGTCCTCACCGAAAAAATTCTTACAGGGGTTCGTTTTAGCTACACCTTGCTACAGGATTTTAACAGCCAGGGAGACTACACTACGCACAGAGTAGAAAATCTAACCAATACAACGATTTTCAGTAAACTAAACCTGTTTGCGACGATGGCGACGGTTCGCTATCGCTTATGATCTATGGTGGCGAATATTATGGGAGAGGGTCTTCGCCAGGGTTTACGTACAGATCTTTTTCATAGCTGTGCTGCTGATCGTACAACTCCCGATAGCGACCACCCATGCGATAGAGTGTGGTATGGCTACCCCGTTCGATGATCCTGCCTGCTTCGAGAACCAGGATCTGATCTGCACTCCGGATGGTGGAGAGCCGGTGGGCAATGACAAATGTGGTTCGGCCCTCTCGAAGATTCTTGAATCCTTCCTGAATCAATGCCTCGCTTTCCGTATCAAGGTTGGAGGTCGCTTCATCCAAGACAAGGATTTTGGAGTTTGCCAGAATTGCGCGTGCAATGGAGATCCTCTGCCTCTGTCCGCCGCTGAGCTTTACCCCCCGCTCACCAACTACGGTGTCATAGGAGTCTGGGAAGCTCTGAATAAATTCATGCGCATTCGCGATTCGGCTCGCATATTTGATTTCGTCGCGTGAGGCTGCTGGTCTGGCATAGCTGATGTTGTCTGCAATCGTGCCATCAAACAGGAAATTCTCCTGCATCACCACCCCCAGGTATCTGCGATAATCACTTAGCTTCAAGGTGGATAAATCCTGACCATCAATCAGAACCCGCCCCTGCTGGGGTTGATTGAACCCCATAACCATACTGATCAACGTACTCTTGCCCGAACCACTTGGCCCGATCAGTGCGGTTGTGGTTCCTTTTGCGGCGTGAAGAGAAACTCCCTGGATGACCGGGACGGTTTCGTCATAGCGAAAGTGTACATCTTCCAGAGTAATCTCCCCCTGCACCCGTTTCAATGCATTTCTGTGATCCTCATCTTCATCCTCCCGAATCTCTGTCATCAGATCCCTGATGCGATCGAGCCCCGCGAATGCCTCCGAAATCTGTGTACCGACCATCGCCATCTGTATGATGGGAGCGACCATCACCCCAACCACAAAAAGGTACATGACAAAATCCCCTAGGGTCAGAATATTCTCCGCAATCGCTCTGCCCCCCAGGATAATCATCAAAGCACCGATGATCCCAACAATGACTGTCCCCAGCGTGACCGTTGCAGATGTACCCCGAATCGTTTTAGAAATCAGCCTGAACAGCTGGATGACCCCCTCATTGAATTTACCCTGTTCCCGGCCTTCGGCCCCATACGCCTTGACCAACCGGATTCCGCCAAGCGTTTCCCCAAGTGCCCCCGTGACCTCTGATCGGATTTTTTGGCGCTTTCTGAAAATGGGCCGTAACGCTCTGAATGCGTAGGCCATGAAGCCGCCGAATGTGGCCAGAATTACGCAGATGATCAGAGTCAACTGCCAATAGAGTACAAACAGGATGATGAGCGCCAGGATTGCGGTCACCACTCCTCCAGCCAGCATCACGATCCCTGTTCCCATCAGATTGCGGACCCCCTCGGGGTCGCTCATCACACGTGATATCAACTCACCGCTTTTGTGTCTCTCAAAAAAACGGGCGGATAAATGAATCACATGATCATGGATCCGCTGACGCATTTCCATGATGGCTTTTTGGGCGGCAATACCGATCACATTTGATAATAAATACGATGTTCCTGCCTGCACGATGGTCGCACCGACGGCGATCAGAGCGAGTGGCATCAACAGTTCCATTCGATCGTTGCCAATGACCTCGTCAATCAGCCACTTGCTAGTGCCGGGCAGCACAAAGCTACTCACACGATTAATAACCATAAGAACAAAGCCGACTGCCAGAGTTCTCCGATACCTCCACATCAGTTGTCGTGCCTGATTCCAGGCCGACCAAGTAATTTTGCGGCTCTTTTCAGTCACGATTGTCTCGTCTGAGTGATGGTCTTATCCTTGCTATCATGTTGATTGATCCGCCCTTTCTATCTATTCTCTGATGCCCACGGAAGAGGGCTAGTACCGTTTTCCGGCATGAACGTTGTATCTCAATAGCCGAGCATCCCCCGAACCAGCATCCCCATCGCAAACCCGGTGTAATTCCCCATTGCATACCCAAGGAGTCCAACAGCTACTCCAGGCAATACCCGATCCACCGCTCCCCGGGCCGTGGCAAGTGCCATTGCAGAGGCAGGTCCACCCACATTTGCCTGTGACGCAATCGCAAGTGTGGTCGCATCCAACCGAAACAATGCTCCAAGCCCAAATACACAAACCCCATGTAGAACGACCGTCCCAACTGCAAAATATAACACCCCGGGACCGATCACGATAATGTTCTTCACCACGGACTGTGCTCCATTCGTGGCGAGAAACAACAGCAGCAAATAATATCCCCAGAGGCCTGCACCTGAGAGTTGGCGAATATAAGGCACCTGCCCGACTGCAAGTGCGATTGTGGTGAGCCACAAGATCTCGGGAATGCCGGGCACGAGAGCGCCCAAATGCTTCGCAAGCCATACCGCACCGAGTGCAATGATCACCAGCAGCGCTGCATCCTGTAATCGGCCTGGCGTGCTCTTGTAGAGTGATCCGATCAGCCCATCCTGATCCCTTGACCGCTGTCCCGACTGCCTGCGACCGAAAAATAATGGAACCACCAGGCAAGCCGCCATCCACAAAGCTGTAAGCAGTACATCCGCTGCAATGGCGGCAGAAAACATCTCGCTGCTGGTGTCAAACGCACGTCCCAGCGCTGCAAAATTCACTCCTCCTCCGTTGTACGTACCCATGAACTGCCCCGCCAATTTCCAAGTCTCCGGCCCAATGAGAGGGGCCAAAACGAGTGCGGAAATGAATGCACCCACAGCTGTGCCAACGGCGCCCAACCCAAATGCAAGCAGCATGGGCCCGCCGGCACTGCGGATCGTACTGATATTTACACTCAGTAAAATGAGTACAATCCCCAAGCTGATACCCGGATCAATGAGCACATCGTAGGCCTTGTTCTGCGCTGGAATCAGCCCCACATTGGACAGTACCATTGCCAGCAGGATCCCAACCAGCGCGGCACTCAATGCTTTGAAAAGTGCAAAGCGGGCTTCCAGAAATACCGCAATCCATACAACGATTGCCAAAATCAAAAAAACCGAGAGGGGATGCGTAATCATGTAGAACTGTTTTTATGCCTTCTGAAAGAACAACACTTCATTCGCTATTGAGTGCCATGTGGATCGTTCGGGTTTCCACAACCAGGCCCGACAATTTAACGATCCGCAATACTCCCGTCACCAGGTCATGAAGATCGTCCTATTCAGTTCCACCAGCCGGTCACCAAAGAATCGTTGCAGAGCCACCTTCCCTATAGATGCCAGATGCCTCAATTGATCTCTTTTATCCTCAACCGAAACGAATTATTCCAGATTGCATTTGAATGGGTTTGGGCTACCAGGTCTTTCCACATCTAATCAAGAAACACGGTTTCATGTCACCACTGCTCCGACCGTACATCCTTCTTCTATCCTGTGTCCTTGCACACTCTGCCTGGAGCCAGCCTCAGGTAACCTTTGAGCAAGCATTTTCCAACCTTACGTTTCGTCGCCCAGTGGATCTGCAGCACGTTGGAGAGAACCTCTTCGTAGTGGAGCAACCGGGCATCATCTGGACCTTTGAAAACCGGCAGGATGTCACGGATCGGCATCAATTTTTGAACATCCAGAACCGTGTCCGCTCCGTCGGGAACGAGGAGGGACTCCTGGGATTGGCATTCCACCCGGACTTTGACACGAATGGGTACTTTTTTGTTTACTACTCCGCTTCAAACCCGAGGCGAAGTGTCGTTTCCCGATTCAATACCCTTGCAAATAATCCGAGCCAAGGAGATCCAGACAGCGAAATGATCATCCTAGAAGTGAACCAACCAGCCAGCAATCATAACGGAGGGCAGATCGCGTTCGGAGCGGATGGATATCTGTATATCGCTCTGGGTGACGGTGGGGGTGCAGGTGACCAGTTTGGACATGGCCAAAACACGAAATCGCTCTTGGGAACGATCTCCAGGATTGATGTGAGTACGATCCCCTATTCCATTCCGTCAGACAACCCCTTCGCCGGTTCAACGACTGACCGACCGGAAATCTTTGCATGGGGGCTTCGCAACCCTTGGAGATTCAGCTTTGATGCCGGGGTGATCTACGCTGCGGATGTCGGGCAAAATGCAATCGAAGAGGTAAGCATCATTGAACGCGGAGGGAACTACGGATGGCCAATTATGGAGGGAACCCGATGCTTTCGGCCACGCACCAACTGCAACCAGGACGGGTTGATCCTGCCCATTTTTGAATATGATCACTCCAGTGGCTCCGCCTCCGTGACAGGAGGATATGTTTATCGAGGCCCCGGCGTCCCGGATCTGACAGGCTGGTATGTCCTGGGGGACTATGTTGACGGTCGTTTCTGGGGACTGCTCTACGATGGAGATCAACTACTCGAATCCACACTGTTGGATAATACATTTTTCCAGCCATTTTCATTCGGCATAGATCACCAGGGGGAAGTGTACATGCTCGCCAGTGACGGCCGCATCTACAGGTTCTCGGCAACCGGGGGCTCACTGGGATTTGAATCATTTATCGAGCCCCTGCAATTTACCCGGAATCGATCCATCCCGGCAACAATCCTTCCCGCGGCCCGGGGTGGATCCGGCATATTCAGGTACTCCCTCAGTCCTGACCTCCCGGCAGGACTGATCTTTGATCCTTCTACACGCACCCTGGAAGGAATCCCCACCGAAATTTTGGACGCCACCACCTACACACTTCATGCTGAAGCTATCGGTAGTCTACGGGGATCCATTACATTTGAGCTCTCCGTCCATGAGCCGCTGCGTCAAGCCGAGCTGTCCGAACCTCTGCCTGCATTTTTTCTGCACGGCCATTATCCCAACCCTTCATCCGGCGATGTAAGTGTTGTTTTTGATCTCCCTGAACAGGCAGTCGTCACGATCGAATTGCATGATCTGATTGGGCGTCGAGTTGTGGCGGTGCCTCCACAAACAATGCCTGTAGCCGCGCGGCAATCCATCCTGATCCCAGTCGGCACTCTCCCGGGAGGGTCTTACATTTATCGTCTTACTGTGGAGGGAGAAAACGATGTGATCACCGCCTCCGGGATGCTCCTTCTTCACTAGTTGGCTACGAAAAAATAAAGGGGCTTCGATAAGAACATGTCCAATTTCACTATATCTATCGAAGCCCCGAAAAAATACGAATACGATGAAGACTGGAAACTTCCAGATGTCACTGTCCGCTATCCACGCCTATCAACGGATCGTAAAACAGCAAAAAACAATCTGCAATAGGTTTATCTGGGGCATCCGCTATTTGAGGCTCTGAGAAGGTCTGCATTTGATGCCTGGCAGGATGCTTTTGCCACAGGGGCATGATTTCTATCAGGCACGGGTGGTTGACGGTCTAGGGAAAATCATCCATGAACGGTTGTTTGTAGTAGAGTTGTCAGCGGATGGTTCTCCCAGTCTTCGTGGGCCGAGCGTTCTTGGTGACATGACTCCTGCCAATGTTCCAGAGCAGTTACCATCTGTGGCCAACTTAGCAGAAGACATCGAATGGATTAACCAAAACGCTCTTATGCCTTTTATTGATAAGGTTTAAAGGGAGCGTGTCTCCGAGGTTGAGCGAATTAGTGAACATCTTGAGATCTCCTTGACAGAGGTATTAAATCGGATTGACTTGGAGATTGGCCGAGCCAATGAAGATCTGCAAAGTAAGGTCATTGGTGCCGAGGGGCGTTTTGCAAAGGCGGAACGCCGATATGAAGAGGCATTTGCACGGCGGCGCGAAGATCTTAAACAGCAACGCGCGATGACGCTTCAAGGAGTTCGTCGACTTGCAAGTGTGCTTGTCTTACCCCATCCTGACCGGGAAGTATTGGATGTCCTACGCCTGCGTCCGCACCCCGAAACCGAAATGACAGCCATGCGGATAGTTATGAAATATGAGGAAACACATGGTCGCCGAGTCACTGATGTGCACAAGCAGAATCTTGGGTACGATATTACCAGTCGTGATCCCATATCTGGTGAATTGCGTTTGATTG
>CBDBMQ010000021.1:0-4231 GCA_965207565.1 Rhodothermales bacterium
TGCTTTGCGAAACAACAATTCCCGTGCTCCTCAGCCAGACAGTGGCTACGATTCGATTGGAGATTTTGCAATCGCGAAGGGCGTTTCCCGCTTTCTTGATCAGCTTCATGCCACCGACCAATTGGCCAGAACCATCCTTTATTCGGTGAATCCAATCCACAACGAGGTTCTGGCATCCATGTGTGGTAATTTCTGTGAGCATCCCATTGCGGGGAAAATTCAGTTTGGGACCGCATGGTGGTTCATGGACCAGATTGATGGGATGGAGCGCCAGTTGACGGCATTTGCAAACATGGGGCTTCTAAGCCACTTTGTTGGCATGCTCACCGACTCCAGAAGCTTCCTGTCCTTCCCGAGGCATGAGTACTTTCGTCGCATTCTCTGCAGCATGATTGGAGTACAGGTTCACAATGGCGAACTTCCATATGATTTGCCGTGGCTGGGGCAAATCGTGCAGGACATCTGCTATAATAATGCCCGCGACTTTTTTCGTTTTCCAGGGAAGGCGAAGTTGAACGCCTGACACATTAGATCCTCGACAGGGTCTCTGTTTTCAAGATTCGCAGTGTTTCCGGGGATGTGTTTGACGGCAAAAACAATTTAGCATCATTCCCTGTCAGCCCGCGGATAAAGTCCAGACAACCCTGACCAATACATTTGGGGGTGATTCTTCTGGCTAATCATTAGGTAATTGGATTATCGTATTATGTGGTCGCCTTTAACACAGATTGATGCTGCAACTATCAGTCCCAAATTCCACTTCTGTGGGCTACTTGATTGAGTTGGTATGCAAAGTAGTGCTTGAATAATTCGTTTTCTGGATATTCTATTGAATGCTTCCAAAATGCTCCTAAACGGCCCACCAATCCAGCAATCCAATCTGCTGCCTGTAGATTCTGATAACGCTCACTTTCCAACTGGAAGGGTTGTTCAATAAGCCTCTTTCGTTGGTCTTGCTGTCCATACATACTCTGGGCAGCCTGTGTTAATAATTTAGCTCTCTTGCTGTGCTCATCCATAAGCAGTATAAAGTTTTCGCGCGCGACACAATCCTCTTTTGCAAAATTCATTTATCCGTTTAATTGATTCCCGAAGAACACTCGTGTATAGTGCTGTCGAATCGTGTATCTCAGGTGGCTTGGTCTTTTTCCGTCCAAAGTAAAACACGAAGCCACCAAAGCTCTTAATTGTTTTAAGAAATCGTATAGTGAAATTTCGAAGGTGATAATATTGCTTTATATTCCTCACAGTGTAAAATCTGGATCCCTTCTTTTCCCATTCCCATGCTGGCTTCTGGGAGCGATCAATTTCCCATTGAAAAAGTCTACATTTATTCTGAAAAACCCAACTGCCAAAATGTCGTACGTTATCGGCGGGCATAACGAAGCCAGCAAGCCCGAACACTGGGCTCGTACTATGCTTCACGTGATTTCGGCTGACAAAAGGTCCATCGTGCCCAAATTCATCAAGATAAGCGAAGTACATAACTATGATCAAAAAATACGAAAGCCCATGCCGTAGCATAGGCCCGAAAAGAGAGCAGTGCGACGAGCACGGCATCTCAGTACTGGCATACGAACTCAAGTTTCTAAGGTTCCACTTAACAAGATTACGTATAATTGAAACAAGGTATCATGCACTGAGAATGGTTTTTCGCACGGACCCCTGTTGTCACTAACTGTATGATGGCCTGCTCCCGGGAATATGAGAACCTACTGAATACCATCAAGGGAGATCGGGGAACTGTCCGCAATCTAATTGGTCAAAAGCTTGGAGTGCATAACGCTTGGTACGATATTCACCAAATTCTTTCATTTCGTGTGATTTCAGGATCGGGAAAGACGAGCTTAATGCGGGTGGATCCAGAATCCATTCAAGATTGGAATGGTGGTCCAGTTCGCTGAAATACGCAACCAAATCTTGAAAAATCAGAATCAAACAGTAGTGCTCAAATTTTCTTGGACTTTATCTACGACTTGATAGGCACGGGGCAGGTTGCGATCGAGAAAAAAAAACAGGGTCTTCAGGGCGATATCGGAGCGTGCCAGTGCGCTCGTGGATACGACGACGGTTTTGACGGTACGCCGTGGGATTTTAACTTCCTGACTATTTTTGAATGTTGGCCTCTTGTGTATACGTCGCAGGGTTGGAAGAGCCATCCCGAGTGCCCATAGGCAGAAACGCCGGATTCCGGTTTCGTGAGGTGGGATCAGAAGGATGTACTGCAGGGCGTTATTGAGATGCTCTCTTGCAATTGCAATGAGTTCGTTTAAGCCTTGGATAAATCGAGGGTCCGTATGGTGTTTGGAAAGTGAACTAAGATCAAAGTCGTAGGCAAGAAAAATACTTTGCGGCAGCCAGCACGCGCCACGGTTGTGATCTTCCCACAAATCTTTGAGGATATTGGTCATTTGAAGACCTTGCCCAAACGAGGACGATAGAGCAAAGAGATCTTTTTTTCGTGCATTGATCTCGTCGGAGTAGTCGCAGAACAACTCGGTCAGCATTTCGCCGACAACTCCCCGCAACATGGTAGCAATAGCTATTGAAATGCTCAAGGTCATTCAATCCTTTAAAGGTTGGCATCTTCCTGAAAGACGGCCATGCCATCTGCCATGATATTCACACAGCGCTGGAGTATTTGCTGTTGAGATGCAGAAAAACTCTTTGTAATTCGTATGACTCGAGGGGTGTTGATGATGAGGTCGTGCTCGTACTCGGTTGCAGAGAGCGTGAGCAGACCAGAAAGATCCTGTGCAAATGCATGTGCATCATTACTGCCTTCAACAACCCCAATCCAGCGGTCTGAGAACTCACGTTTTTGCAATGGCGAGAGGGCTTCTTCGTCCTCAATGGTATCCGAAATCCTACAGAGCAAGTAGGCATTGCCCACCACGATTCCCAGCGGGTCAGGTAACTGGGGAATGGTCAATGCGAAGGTTCGAGAGACATCTTGGAGGATGTCCGTCTGGTATGCGATGTCTTCGTCTAGATGAATTTTTATTACCGTCTGCGTTGCGGCATTTGGTTTTGTTACCACTCAACTGGTTTGAGCTTGAGTGAGTGGGGGACACTACAGCAAGAATAATTGGTTCTGGATCATCTTATTCTACTTTCAGGATCAAAGATAGTAGATGTCGCTCAGCAATCGGTATTTTTTCTGGGGTCTAGGCGAGAGTTGAGGTAATTCCTGTTCATTGCACTCAATATAATTCTCAACCAATTCAGGTCACGATTACACAATAGCTATTGTGACAAACAACTCCAGATCCTGCACAATTGTACTTGTCTACATCGCCAAAATTATGAAAAAGCCAGTTCATATCCCTCTCGGGCGTCAACAGCCCCACATTCTTCAACCAGAAATTTACTCCTTATACTTACTATGCGGCATATTTCTTACAGAATTCCTGTTTTGTTTACTCTGATTTACTCACTGTGTATCGTTGGATGCGGATATTCAGGCTCGGACATGACCGATAGAGGATCCGCCAAGCGCAAGATATAATAGCATAGCAGGTTCCCCAGCCAGGCCTTATTCTCCTGCTGAACATAACCTTAATTACTATGCTATCTCAACCTACACCCCTTCCTTCCCGGACGCGTTACTTTATCGGACTGGACGTTCACCGTGCCACGATTGCATCATGCGTTTATGATGTGGACCTGCGGCGTTTCAGTGATGAGCTGGAGTTTTCCGCAGAAAAGCCGGAACGTCTGTCCCGATTTGTGGCATCAATGCGGTCTAAATACGGTAATTTCCGTTGTTGCTACGAAGCGTCTTTTTGCGGCACGGCGCTCTACGAAGCGCTGACTGCCCTGGGCGTTGATTGTGTCATCATTGCGCCGGGTTCTATTCCTCGGCGCAATGGGGATCGAATTAAAACAGACCGGCGCGATGCCAGGAAGCTGGCCGAGTACTTTGCGGCGGGTCTTTTGACCGAATGTTTTATTCTGGATTCGGAATTGAGGTCTGTGCGGAGTCTGGTACGCAGTCGTGAAGCGCTGATCAAGAATCTCCACCGATCCAAAATGCAAGTCATTCATTTTTTGCATGGCCGTGGACACAGCTATAATACAGGAAGCTACTGGACGCAAAAGTTTATGGTTTGGATCAATAAGGTCGAACTGGATGAGCCCAATGACGCGCAGGTGTTACGGGGAAACCTGGCGGATATTATCTATGTCCAGTCACGGATTCGGGAGGTCGAACAGCAGATACGGACTGCGT
>CBDBMQ010000022.1:0-14763 GCA_965207565.1 Rhodothermales bacterium
AGTTCCTATACAGAAGAACTCGCCACCTACCTGCTCATCTGGATTAGCCTGCTCGGTGCTGCGTACGCCCTGCGTGTGCGCGCACATTTAGGCATTGACGTGCTTGTACGAAGACTAAAGACCTCTCGGCAACAATCGGTTCGTGTGTTTGCTCATCTCATCATTATCCTCTTTTCCATGGTCGCGCTGGTTTTCGGGGGAAGTTGGCTCGTATATGTAACCTTGGACCTGAATCAGCTTTCTGCAGCCTTTCAAGTTCCGATCGGATACGTATATCTCGTGCTCCCACTCAGTGGGCTTTTGATGACCTACTACAGCGTGATTGCTCTTCAAGAAAATCCTGGCCAACAGGAGGACTCCGACCTCACGGCTGACCGTATTCCAACGACCTCCTGAACCGAATCTGATAAATGGGTGTTGCCGTATTCGTACTTGTCGTGAGCTTCTTGATTCTGCTGCTGCTGGACATACCTGTAGCTTATTGCCTTGGCATGGCGACCCTGCTAACCATGGTGGTAGCCGTAGATTTTGTGCCCGCGGTCAGTACAACAGCACAGCGCATTGCCACGGGCCTGGACAGTTTTTACGCTACTGGCTATCCCCTTTTTCATTCTGGCAGGCAATCTGATGGGGCGGGGAGGGATTGCGCGCCGTCTCATTGCACTTGCCCGCGCCTTGATCGGGGCGTTCCCCGGAGGCCTCGCACTTGTAAATATCATTGCGTGTATGTTGTTCGGTGCGATTTCGGGTTCCGGGATCGCCGCGGCGGCTGCGATTGGGTCTGTCATGCACCCCAAGATGGTTGACGGCGGCTATGCACCCGGTTTCAGCACTGCCGTCAATGTGTCCTCCGCTACGACCGGATTGCTAATCCCCCCCAGCAATGTTCTGATCGTGTATTCACTTGCCAGCGGCACCGTGTCGGTCGCCGCCCTCTTCGTTGCTGGATACCTGCCTGGTATTCTCATTGGAGGGTCCCTCATGGCCGTAACCGCGTTTGTTGCACACAAGAAGGGATACGGCAGGGGCGAACGCGTGGCACTTCGGGAAGTGTTCATGCACTTCGTGCACGCCCTGCCCAGCCTCACCCTGGTCGTGGTCGTCATTGGAGGGATCATCGCAGGAATCTTTACCGCCACGGAAGCTGCTGCGATTGCCGTCCTCTATGCCCTCGCGCTTGTACTGCTCTATCGTGAAGTGCGAATACGGGATCTCTATGATGTGTTGCTCAGCAGTGTGACTACGACTGCCGTGGTGATGCTCCTTATTGGCACTTCTCTGGCACTCTCCTGGGTCCTTTCTTTTGAGGGAATTCCGCAGGGAATCGCAGAATCACTTTTAGCAATCAGTGATAACAAGATCGTCGTGCTTCTGCTCATCAATGTGCTGTTGTTGATGGTGGGCACGTTCATGGACATGACCCCGGCGATTCTGATCTTCACCCCCATTTTTCTGCCGGTGGTTGTGGGTTTTGGGGTTGATCCACTCCACTTTGGGATCCTGATGGTGGCGAATCTTTGCATCGGCCTCTGCACTCCACCTGTAGGGACGGTTCTCTTTGCCGGTGCAGGAATTTCTAAGGTAAGTGTTCAGGCAATCATTCGGCCTCTGGCTCCCCTGTATATTGCGATGCTGGTGGCACTGATCCTGATCACCTTCGTTCCGCAGATAACACTGCTTATTCCCCGTTTATTTGGCCTTTAATCTGTATCTGGTAATGAAGCAGTTCCGTCCTGTCCTTGCTCCTTGTCACTCAACGACTCGTGATACCTTTTCCCTCCCGCCAGAGAATGCACACTCACAATTGCTTTGCCGTACACTCTTTCTTCTCAGACAGCATAAAAGGACGCTTTTTGCTTTTTCATCCTACTCATGACCCAAAAATTCACGCCCGTCGGGAAGCCTCAGTTACTCAGTCATTCGGTAGTTGAAGCGATTGAGAACTCAATCCGCAAAAAAGATCTGCGGCCTGGAATGCGACTTGCATCCGAGTTAGACCTGTGTTCTCAATTTGGAGTAAGCAGGACCGTACTGCGGGAGGCACTACGCATGCTTTCTGGACGCGGCCTGATTCGTATCGAAAAGGGGCGTGGCATCTTCATCTCCAAGCTCTCTGCTGAGACGGTGACAACTCCACTGGAAATGTATCTCCATCAGCATGGCGCAGACTTGAAGTCTATTGATATCATCCGGGCCCGGCAACTGATTGAACCGCCAATCGCTGCCGAAGCTGCACTTCACCATACCCCCGAGGATGCAAGGCAACTCCAGGAGGACTTTGACGCAATGAGTTCATGGACCGGAGGAAATGAAGGATTGGCCAATCTGGATCTTGCATTCCACCAACATATCGCAATCGCATCCGGGAACAGTGTCGTGCCTCTTCTGATCGCACCCATCCATGCACTCATGCCACAAATCAAATCCTCGGTCCATGAAGTGGTTGAAGATGCAAGATACTCGGCCATTGAATGGCATCGGCGTATCCTGGATGCCATTCTGGAGCGAGACCCGGATGCTGCACGGGCTAACATGGAGCATCATCTGGTTGAATCAGGAAAACATATCTCCCGAATGTTAGCCGCCCAGGCCTCCTCTGAAACCCTGGAGAGTACCACCCTGAATCAGGCCTCCCCGTGAGAAACCGTACCTGGAGGAGAAATCACCCGCAGGATCGTGCAAAGATTGTGATCACCACACAGCCTCCCATGTACCGTTTCCTTGTCCTGCCATCAGAATCACTGTGCCAGGTTGTTGTCCAACTTCAGTCAGCAGACTCTGCTTGACATAGTGCCTATCCCGACTTAAATTTTAATTGCTGCTGAACACAATTAGAAATTACAATACCCAGAATAATGTCACTACCCATCAAAAAACTTGAAGCCGTGTCAGATGAAGATCTCCATAATTGGCACGACAAGGTAGCAGCCAACACAATCTCAGAGGGTGTTAGCCAAATCCGAGACGAATATAGGCACAGAAAAAACCTCGCGGTCATGCAAGCAATGGAGGAACAATCACAGGCAATGGGAAAGTACACCAAGGCAATACACTGGTACACAGTACTAATCCTCTTTGCCACGATCGTCAGCACGGGCGTTGCCTTGTTTGGGACAATCGTCTAAAAAGGAAGGAAGACCTGTGACTCAATAAGCGCGCCGAAGAACCCTGCCTTAATGTGATTTAACCCACATCACCGCAGGGCAGGGATCCACATGGTGACTACGCCAAGTCTCCACCCCGTAATGCAGGTGGCACCAACCGCTTCCCGCTCTGACCGATCATCGTAACCCGATGAACACTCTATCTGACGTTGATGGCAGATAGACGGGCGACAGCGTCCTGTCTCTACTTCCGGGATGTGCGATCTCCACAAAAAGTCTGTATCAGGGAGCCTTTCCTGCGAGCCTCTGACTGAGTTGATGCAGATACAAGGAAGGGACCATCATCTCTCCCGGCCTATTTACCCCTTCCTGATAGCCGCTTGGCCCAATCTGCATTCGTACCGGTACATTACTTGATAGACCTGCGATCACACCACCTTCCAGCGCACCCAGATAAACAGGCGGGCGTATTGCCCCCGCTTGCGGATAGACCACTTTGGTATTCCATAGTATCGGTGATGAACGTACATCCAGATCCCAGAGAGTCCCGCCGGCTGAATCACCTTGGATCGTGACAGATTCGTACACACTGGGATAGATACAACCCGCATCATAGATGTGGCCGATCAAGCCAACAGTCACAACATTGAACCCGCCACTGCCTTCGCAGCCGACCGTGTGCACCGCGTTCGAATGTACACGAATATTCTTCATCAGGATGTGCCTGGAATCCCGTGCGTGAATCCCATAATGACCTCCCCGCCCATGAACCGCAACCTCATCAAGCGTTACCTGAGACGCTGAATCCAGAATGATTGCCGCATCCGCATTACTGACCTCTATATTTCGTACCCACCCGTGCCGCACATCCTCAAAGTACAATGCATTGTATCCGTCTTCGAGATGATGTCCTCCATACGGTACTTCGGCAAACTCAATGCTGAGATGCTCTATACCAACCTCAACAGCACGCTCTACCATGCTCACCTGTGGCTCAAGTTCTGGCATGAGGTCAACCAGCAGAGGTTCTTTGGTATATACCGTATTCCCGTCCAGTGCTGTGATCGTGACATCCTGGAAGTGCTGTTGCCTAATATCCGAGCCCGGATTCCCTGTGAACCACAAAATTCTCATGTCCCCCGGGAAACTCAGAACCTCTGGCTTTGATACCTCCAGCATATGTGCCCCCTGGTCCCCCTGAAAAATAGAGGAGGCAGGGCCTGCTTCCTGTTTCGGGTTTGGCCGGATCCAAAATACCCCACCCCGACTCGAGTACGGTGACCGTGTCCTCCCTTGCACTGTGAGCGAATCGTACAATCCCTCAAAGTCGGCAGATACATCCATCGCACCAAGAGGCTTCTCTACACTGATCACGGTCTTGCCGATCCCGCCGCCGTGCAAAATCAAACTGTCCCGCTCCAAAAAGAGCACTTGAGATAGGTGAAACCGGCCCTCCGGGATCCCAATTACAACCCATCCTTGCTGGGTGTTCGCTGTCTGGATCGCCCTTTTGAAGGCTTCGGTGTCGTCGTTCATATCATCACCCGTTGCGCCGTAATCGGTCACCTTCAGGATCGATTCAAGATCGGGCAGAGAATCTTCTCCCCACCGATAGCCTGCATAGGAAAAATCCGCCAATGTGCGGACTGTATCCTCCATAATCTTTGGCGACCAGGGCTGTCCCCACCATGAAGGACCAACATCAGATTGGGAAAGAGGAGGATAGGTAGGCGAGGCGCCTTTCCCTGATGCTGAACCTGTGGGGGAGGGCTGCTGCATACCATGGGGACCACTTACCAAATCTGGGTCCTCCCAATGTATTCCGTCCGGTTCCGGAATCCCCAATTGCGTGCCATAAAATACATTCCCTCTCCACATAATGTTCTCCACAGACACATATGCGGTCACGACAGGCTTGCCGCTTTCTGTGAAAAGGACATTGTCTCTAAATAACACGTTTTCCGGTGGAAGTGTTTTTTCCTCATCCGCTCCCAACCCGAAAAAGATGCTCACCTCTGTTCCTATGAAGGTGTTCTGGGCAATCGTCGGTCGCTTCACCTGAAAGTACCGGTTCAAGGGCGAGTCAGGAATGCCATACATCACCGAAAGAGTCGAACGTGATGAATCGCCCTTCAACTCAGAAAAGTAGTTGTGGACAACCGTATGATCTTCCCCTATAATCCGCACCCCGCCGGTCCCTGGTTTTCCTCTGCCCAGGAACCAGTTTTCTCTGACAACCGCATGATTGCCATGGCGAAGCGTCAGGGCCCCTTGCGCCTCCAAAAATGTGTTATGGCGATAGGTGTTATGCCCCGACTTGTTCGAAATAATTTCGTGCTCCCCATTGGTGCGCTCAAACAGATTGTGCTCTACTACCGTGTACGAGTCCTGCATGGAACGGCTGCTCGTACCGATGCGAATGGTTTCGCCCCCATTCTTGCCCAACTCGGGTCGTGGGCCAAAATGGTTGTGATCCACCCGGTGGTGATTGGGCGTATCGTTCGGCGGATCCTCAAGCCATACAACAAACGTAGCTCCATCGTGCGTCTTTCCTGCAAAATAGCAGTGATCCACCCGGTTGTGTGTACCGTACAGGGAAACCCATTTGTATTGCAACAACCAGTTTGCCGGATTATACTCTGTCACTGCACAATTCGTCACCCGGCTGTGATGCGCCATCCTGTCCGTGCGAAAAGCAATCACATGCCCCCGCTCCAGCGCTCCCCGATGAAACCATAATCCCTCTACTTTCAGATACTTCCCTCCAATCCGAAGACGGGAGCGTCCCGTCAGAATTACCTCTCCCGGGGATTCTGCACGAACAGTTATGGAATCCCCTTCTGCACCGTCTGCATCAAATACCAGATTTGCATCGTGCCACGTACCGTTGGCCATGACGATCATATCGCCGGGTCGGGCTTGGCGCACCGCTTCCCGGAACTCCTCCACTGTGCTTACCCGCGTCGTGTCCGGTACGACGGGCATTGCGGTTGCCAATATTAGAAAGACTAGCCCAATCAATGCTTAATCAAGGTTTGCTTCATAGGATTTCCGTCCGCTTCAATGACAACAAAATAAATCCCGGGGGCAAGCCCGGATCCGTCAAACAGAGCAGAATGGTCTCCCCGACTCCGGGAACCATCCATCAAGGTAGCAATCTCACGCCCTAACAGATCATAGATACTCAGCTGTACATGGCCCGGTTGCTCGAGTGTAAAGTCAATTGAAACCGCAGACCGAAACGGATTCGGGTACCCCTGAATCATTGCATGCCGTGCTTCTGGCTCCGGAAATTCGGTGTTCAGGACGGTGCTGAGATAGGAGGGCCCCACATCCTGCGAAGTAAGAGGTCTGTAGAGGATTGGGGACAAGCTGATTTCATCTGCTCCAATATCAGGGTCCCCGTCCCGCTGCTGTCCATCAATATCATCAGACACAAAATCCAGGGGAGTGGCTGCCCCCACTGCGACGCTTGTATTGGAAAGAACCCATAAACCCTCATCCGCCTGAAGTTCGGGATCCGCAACGAGGATGCCGTCAACCTGCTCAATGCCAAGTCCGGCTCCGTAAAATACATTGGACATGTAGGAGACATTCGTCGGTGTGTCCTCATATTCTATGATCGGTCCATTCTGGGTCACGACCAGATTGTTTACGATCTGGAGGCCATCCGGGGCAAGGGACTGCTCCGAACTCCTGCCTGCTCCCATAACGAACGTCTCTTCCACATTGACAAAGGTGTTGAAGGCTACCACTGCATCCTTGACCTGGAAATATCGGTTCAGCGGAGAATTCGGCACACCGTTGACGAAAGACACGGCGGCGCGATAACCTGTGCCTTGCAAATCCTGAAAATAGTTGTTGTACACCCTGTGCCGCTCTCCAATGATTCGAACTCCACCGGACCTCGACTTTCCTTCCCCTAAAAAGTAGTTGCCATAGACGCTGGCTTCGTTCCCATGCCGCAGGGTGAGCATACCGGAGGATCTGCGAAACGTGTTGTGGCGAAAAACATTGTTCCCGCTCTTGTTCGAGATGATTTCGATCTCTCCATCACATTCCTCAAAGAGGTTGTGCTCCACGGTCACATTCGCATCCTGCATGGATCGGCTGCTGGTACCAATTCGAATAGACTCCCCGCCATTCTTGGGCAGCTCCGGGCGGTGCCCAAAGTAGTTCTGATCAATCCGGTGCCACACCGGATCGTCATTGGGAGGATCGCGCAACCAGACAACCACCGTCGCACCGTCATGGCTTTTGCCAGCAAAATGACAATGGTCAACACGATTATGGGAGCCGTAGATCGAGACCCACTTGTACTCCGTCAGATAGCTTGAGGGATTGTAGTTGGTGACGGCACAATTCGTAAGCCGGCTGTGTCTGCTCAGGCGCGAAGACGAACGTCTAAATTCAATAATATGCCCATCACGCAACGCACCTTGATCAAACCACAAGCCATCCACCTTGAGATAGGATCCGCCAATTTTCAGACGGGAAGAGCCTGTCAGGATTACCTGCCCAGGTGTTTCGGCGCGGAGTGTGATGGAGTCTCCCTCCGCGCCTTCAGCATAAAACGAAATAACGACATCGGCCCAGGTACCATTCGCCATGACAACGGTATCTCCTGGCTCCGAAGACGCAATCGCATCCGAAAGCTCCCGCGAGGTACTAGCCACCCGCTCCACCTGCGCATAAGCTACAGATGGAGCGAGAAGCAAGCACAACACAACCTTGATGGTGTGTTTCCAATATAGAACCCGAAACACTAGATTAGTTGACCACCACCAGTTTACGCCATGTACTCTCACCATCTACAGTGAGTCTGTAGAAATAGGTTCCCGCTCCCTGTTGTTGCATCGAAAGCGAAACGGAGTACGAACCTGCAGGATCATATCCGTCCTTGAGACGGGCGACGCGTCTGCCCAACAGATCGAATACCTCCAACGTAACATAGCCATCCCGACCCATGTGGTACGGGATTGTGGTTTCGATGTTGAACGGATTGGGATAATTCTGGTCCAGCACGATATCAGTTTCGCCTGGAAAGGAGGTGTCTTCTTCTGTAGCCACGTTTGTCATCGCCATCCACCGCATATCTCCGATTCCCATTCCATCGGTCCCCAGTGTGCGAAGTGGGGAATTCGCAGGAATTGTGAAATCCAGCATGTCTGGATTGGCAAATTCGGGGTTAATTTCAGAAATCTCAGCTTGCGTGGACTCGCCGCCCAACTGGATCTTCGAAACCATAAAGAGGTTGCTGTGCGATATGCTTGAAGTACCCGTGAGATTGACGCTCCACCCCTCCTCACTCACCAAGCTGTTTGCAATAATGCTATTGGTGATTTTAGCCGTTTGTATACCTCTTGCATAAATTGCACGCCCGTTGCCGTGGCCGCAATTGTGGCAAGTGAGACGATCAACAATAAACTCAGGCTCAGGCGTAACTGGATCGGTATCGCCGCTGTATACATAGATCGCAGATGCCCTGGTATTGGCTATTGTTGTATTGGACACCTCGAGATACTTCACATTAAACAACCCGGAATCTGTTGCTTCATCCTTGGTCCGAATCCCTTCTTTACCGCTGCCACTCAAAATCGAATTGCGGAAAATTATCGAATCCGCAAAGGTTTCAGGATACTGCCGCAAAAAATTCCCGTCGCTACCGGCGACCACATCGTGGAGGTAGCTGTCAGTGACCTTAAGTACGGTCGAAGAGTCGACTGCACCACGAACACGGAGCAAGTACTTCGCATTGAAATCCGTCCCGGCCTGTCCATCAATTTCAACACCGTCAAGGTGAAGGGAATTGAGGACTTCAAAGACAACCCGCGTACTCTCATCTGGTTGGTTGTTCTTGAGAACTGGACGTTCGTCTAGCCCAGCAGCTGCCCGAATCGTAAGTGGAACGGTGATATCCATGCGGCCGTCGTTGAGGTACTCACCCCCCCGAATCAGTCAGTTCAAGAACATCACCGGCTACTGCTGTATCAACAGCATCCGAGAGTGTGTTTTGTCCCGCCGGTATTTTGCGAATACTAGGCTTGGGCATTTCTGGCGTCTTCGGTGCCCACCGGGAATCACCGAGCGTTGTACCGTCCTGGCCTTCTCCGATCAGTGGACTCCCTTCCATGAGCGTAAAGTCACCCTTTGCCGCATCGACAAACATTGGATCCACTGCGTACAGGTTTATAATGGTCGGAGTGTTCGGATCCCCATCTCCGGTCTCTCCTGTCCAAGCTCCATCATCACTGACATTGAGCGTGTCGCTGTGTGACAAGGTGGCCGCTGTCTCCAACCAGGGTGCGCCCAGTGTCTTTCCGGTCTCATTTACGATGTCATAGTTGTTCACCATAATCGTGTTGGTCACCGTTGCATTATCCACATATTTCAGGTTTAGTAAATAATGCCCCACATTGTGCATCGTCACCTTATCAATGACAACTTCCGGGCCGGGTGTATTTGGGTCTTGATCCCCTCCATACACACTGATCGCATCGTTCTTAATTTCCCAGAAAGTGGAATTGGAGACCTCAAAGTATTTCACATTGAAAAACCCAAAGCCTGGGCGATCACTGTCTTCATCACGCACCCGGATCCCTTCCTTACCTGTGTTAAAGACCAGCGTGTTCCGAACAATGATCGAATCCGCCATGGTTTGACTATAGCCTCGGAATGCATTTCCGTCGGACCCGGCAACAATATCATGAAAGTAGCAGTCGATAATTTTCAGCACATAACCCTTTTTTACATTCGTGCCTGCATCGCCAGAGCCAGTACCAGTACGGATCGCGTACTTGGCATTTAATCCCTCCATCCCGGCCAACCCATCAAATTCAAGACCGATCAGTGTCAGGTCGCCGTAGAGACGGATGATATCCTTCGTGCCGTCTGGTCCGTTATTGGTCAGCACCGGGCGGTCCTTGAGTCCCGGGGCCGCCATGATCGTGAGTGTGAGGGAGCTATCTGGTTTAAGTTCATCGTCATTTTGATACTGGCCTCCGTCCGTCGTTAAGACGAGGGTGTCTCCCGGCGCAGCCGCTGCTATCGCATCAAGTAATGTGTTCTGGCCAGCTTCTACTTCTGTGTGTGTTTTCTTCTGGGCAAAAGCAGGATTGATTCCTAAGAATACCAAGGCAAGCATTAGCCCAAAACTGGTGGTAACTGTACGCATGTGTAGCTCCGTTCTGATTAATAATGATGTGTGCAATACGCAATTATACGTATGATGTAATACAAGTTAAGGAATAGTTTCAGTAATTACAAATGGTTCGGGAGCTGCAACCTTTGTGTCATTCCTTTTCATTTCAACAAAAAAGAGACGTCCAATGTATCCGCTCCTTCCAAAACCACGGCAGGCTTCGGGAGTCTCTTTTTCTGAACCATGGATTCTGTCTGGATTTTCGACTTTCTGATGGGCATCGCACCCCCGTATACCCTGATCAATGATTGAAACTCTGCCATATCCCCGGTTATCTGATGCGCACTACACGACCAAACTGAACCGTACTGCTCGCATCCGTCACACGGACAAGGTATACGGCGGCGGGAGCAGGCGAGCCAGACATTGTATATCCATCCCACACGACGCTGACCGTTTCTTCACCAACCAGACTCTCTCCTTCAAGTTCTCGTATCCGTTGTCCCAAGAGGTTGTATACTTCCACACGAAAAAGTCCTTGATGTCGTACCGGAACCTCCAAGGTTATATCGTGGCTGAAGGGGTTTGGATAAGCTTGCAGGCGACCTGGAATAACCGGATCGGGGATCGGCTCAACACTCGTTCTTTTTAAACCAATCAACAGACGGTCTCCCTGAAGTGTGAATGGGTTTGCCTGCTCATTCACCCGCACCTCCTGCACCGACACTGCATCCATCATGACAACTTCGATCTGTACTGATGGATGCACGGAAGGCACTGCAATATCAAGAATCCCGTGCACGCTGGTATCCAGAGCAAGCGTCACCTTTGAATCTGAATAGATCTCTACTTCCGCACCCTTGAAGGAACTCGCTTCGCGAACCGCTACATTCTGCCATCCTGCGTCCGTGCTCCGTAGCCATGCAAACGTTGCGTCCGTTGCGAGTATGTCCAATTCGCGAGGCTCTGATCGTGGCTGCAGAAAAACAAAATCCAGCGTATCTGATCGGGTAAGCCTGGCGGCTACATAACCCTCTGTACTGAAGTCCTCAACATCTGGAACCGGGGCCCCTGGATAGGTTGGCAGAAGCAACTGAATGAAGGCCGCTTCCTGACCGACCTGCGCTGCCTCAGCATAGCGTTCACGGCGCTCATCTTTGAAAAGGCTGACGTACCCGGATTCCACACTTAGATCCGCGGATTCAGGCAGTATAAATGCATCCAGCCTCGCAGCCGCACCAAAGCGGTTTCCGAAGGGAGACCACGACATATAGTTCCCCTCTTGATTGAACGTCCCGCGCCCATGCAAATAAGTCCTGTAGGTATGTTCCTGTGAGCCGTAGAGCAGGTCCGATACAACAAAAAAGTCCCGATCAATAAAGGCAATCGCACGTCGTAAACGTACATCATCTGGCCGTAGATAACCGCTTTCTTTTTCTGCAAACCCAAAGAAAGTGGAATTGATCTCGTAACGGGACAGAGGCGTAACATTATACGTAAACGGTGACCTAAGCAGGTTGTCCGTCACAGGCTGATATCCATCTGCTGTCACAATGTTGTGTGCCTTAGCGGTAAGATACCAGGATCTACGCCGGTCATCAGAGAATCCATCGGGGCCATAGCCTGCATCCGGCGCCAAGATGGCATCATTCCCCCCTAGAAAAAAAGATAATTGGTCTGGATGATTATGGTTGTCCGCTTCGGCAACACCGTGGAAAAGCAGGTATCGGTCATCTGACACAGGTTCCCAGCTCCCGCGAAAAACGACCTGTCCCCCCTCTAGAAATTGATTTGGGGGTACCGTTGGAGCAGCGGATTCAATCGCGCTGTCGAACAATATATACTCGTCAATTTCCCACGTCACATCCACAGTGGCACCCGTATAATTTTCATCAATCAGGCGGGTGTTCGCAAAATTCCACTGGCAGATCGCGGCAAAGTCTACACTGGGATTCAATTCCGTTGATTTTCCTATGTATGCAGCGGCCACCATATGCGTGGGGGCCGGTTTGAGATAAGAGTCCTCTATATTCGGGATCTGTCCACGCCCCGTGCGCACTCTGATCGGCCATTCGAATGCCGGCTGATACGCATCAAAGAGATCCACTTTTGACACATTCAGATAGTGCCACAGAAAGGGGATGAAATTCACCGCATTGTACATCCAGTAGTGTCCGCCCTCGCGGTAGATTCCATCTGCACTAAACTGATATCTCGTCACAGTATTTGCTGCCTCCAGGGCATGTGAGAGCCAATCTGCAGCCTGGTCATGGTCCGAAAGCACCAGTGCGGCCGTCCCGATTGCCCAGGCCGGCTTGGACCGATGGTTATGCGGGCGAGGAGCAAGCCGATCACCCTCCATAATATTGTCCCGCAGGTACTGCGTCTCTTCCGCAATACTACGGCGAATCTCGTCGTTCTGATCCGAAGTCAGTTGATCGAAAACCCAGTCGTAAGCAGCCGCATAGTTCTGCAGCCAGGTTGCACGGTAAATCTCATCATAGGGCTTTTCTCCCGTCTGCGGTACGCCCTCATAGGCCACCAGCAACGCCTCGATCGCGGTTTGAAGTGCGGTGGAGTCCTCTTCTATCAGCCACCAAAACGCCAAGGTCTTTGCAGCCAAGGGCCTGTCATTTTCATCCAGAGTAGACGGATCCCTTTCCCTGTACCGGCGAGCATCCGCCCCAAAACGCTGCCAGAGAACAAAGTATCTTGAATTCTCGTCATTCTTGCGCAAACGAAGCTCCGGGATCAAGTCGGCAGAAAAGTATAAAGACGGGTGCTGCTCCGCAGCAGGTAATACTGGCGTCGTATCTGTTTCAAAACCTGTGTACGTGTCGTACCTGGGATGCTGGGCGGCAACATGCACCGCCGGGATCAATAGACCAAGCAACAGCAACCGACAGCAGGCAGCAACGCCAAACCGGCTGGGAAGCGATATCATGAATAATCCTCGCATCTGTTGGCTGCACGCGGCATCATGTCCCGGATGCCTGTTTCTCTATCACTACAAGACGTAGGTTACGCCAACGAGCACGCTGTGCTTGCGTACCCGGTTGTAATCAACATTGGATTCCCATCGGTCCTGATAGTGCAGGTTCTGGAATTCATACGCGAGATCCAGTGTAAGAATGGAGATACTCGTTCCGAGCCCAACACTGAATGCATCTCCGGTAGCGGTCTGCCCAACCAGGCCAAACCCTTCAATCTGGAACGGCTGAGGATCGCGCCGAAACCCGGCGCGCAAAAACGTAGCCCCGTGCAGGTTCCATTCTGCACCCAGTCCGACGCCCTGAATCATCCCCCAATCCGGGCCGGAGCTCGTTGCACCACCGAGGACCTTCAAATCCGAGAAGTTCTGCCAGAAATAATCTACGGCCAGCACAACCGAAGGGATGGGACGCAGAACAATGCCTGTCCCAATACGGGCCGGGATCTCAATTTGATGCGTTCCCACCTGTGTGTGATTGCGTGCTCCGTTTTCCTGCGACTGTTCCCGCCCCGTGTTGGTGAACTTGCGACTCAGGTTGCTGGCAAACTGGTACGTGACACCTACAGTAACCACATTGTATTGCCACTGCATTCCAAGTACTCCTCTCCAGCCGCTGTAGTCGGAGGATCCATCCCATACCAGAGACCCTTCAGCAGTCTCATAACTATAGTCATGTGCATCTTCCCTCAACAGGAACATCCCTATACTGCGGGTATGCTGACGATCCGTTGAATTCCCCCAGATCCTGGAAATACGCAATCCAACATGAAAATTTTCGTGCATCTCATACCCAACCGCCGAGGAGACCGCCTGCAGCTGTCCGGTACGCTCCCTCTCGAAAGCGGTCCATCGAACAAGGATCTCCTCGCCCGGCCTAGGCCGCTCAATAGGATCTGGACGGAACTGACCGATGTAGGGATCCAGTACATTGTCATTCCGGTCATAGTCGCTCAGTTGCGCGATCTGATGAAATACAACCCCTAGCGTCAATGTTCGATCTCCCACTTTCAGTGGAACCGCCCCCGCCATGGTCGCCAGTCGAAAGGAACTCTGGTTGTAAGTCCAATCCGGCACTGAAAGCGGCTCACTCCGATAGTCTTCTGGATCCGCAAAGTACAACGACATCCCCGCATAATACCGATTCGGGTTCCAGTGCTGCGTCTCCGCCCAGTCCTGCTGAAACCAGGCACCGCTCGTAGAAAATGCAGCGCGTGAAAGACTCGCGAGCCCCGCCGGATTTAGAATCGTAGATTCGATGGATCCCGAAAGAGCCGTGACCGCACTGCCCATTCCCCGGGCACGGGCGGTCATCAATTCTTGGCGCTCCAACCCCTGAACGGAAAGTGGTTGCATGACCCCTGCCCATAGGACATGGGTGCCACAAGCAGCAGCAGTAACGGAAGTCGTCGAAACATCTATTGAGGGTTAGTCTATCGAAAGAGAGAATCCAAGCCGGTGCACGGCTCCGAAAGCTTCACTCATACTGCTGTAGCTGTAATCGAATCCGAGTCCAAGGGAAGCCAGTG
>CBDBMQ010000023.1:0-60425 GCA_965207565.1 Rhodothermales bacterium
CTCAAACTTCCTAAGGGTAGCTAAGGCAACCCCTGAACGTTTACTGAGACCAACCTGGGTAAGGTTAAGCGCCAGGCGACGCTCTTTCATGTTCGCGGCGAGTGCTATTTTCGCCTTTGCAGGTGTCATTACTATTAACATAATATAATTTATTATTGTATTTATCTAAATATACTATTATTTTGTTAGTTATATTCATTGTGTCCAAAATGCCACTCTTGGGCATATCGTAACCGTTCCTGAATAAGTTGTTGGTTTACGTGCCCTTAACCGGTCAAACAGATTGCCCCCTCACCCACCTGAGGGATCCGTTCGAGATCACCGCCATAACTGAAGCCAGTACGTTGTACAGGATATCATGCACATCGAACACACGGTTCGGCAATACTAGCTGAAGCACTTCGTCAATGGAGCCCAGGGCGGTTGTAATTGCAATGACTACGATGGCGGCCGTGGAAATCCGCCTTCCATTCATTGGGCGTTCCAGTAATGCCGCATAAATCAACAACGCCACTACCCCGTACATAATCACATGAATTCGCTCTTCCGGATGATTGATGTAGGAGAGCGTAACGGAGTAAAGTATCGCGATCCCTATTGCAACGGCAACCTCCTTCCGACTCGGAATTGCAGTCATCCCCCGGGTAACAACAAACACAAGTAGCAAGCAACAGCCGAGCAAAAACATCCCCGCACCCCCAACCGCTGGCTTGCAATAACCGAAGCCACTCTACGGCCAAGCCCAGAGTGAAGTAGATGGCTAGTACAATCAGTACTGTTGCCGTCCACAAACGCCGCTCACGTGTGGAAGCAAACGTCATCCGGTGACCCATATTGGGATTTGTGCCCGTAACATCATCTGCATATCGTCAAATCGGGTTGATATTTGCCGACCATGTTGCATCGAAAAAGTTCTGCCGTCATTGGCAATCAGGATGATGACACTCCAACCTCCAGGTTTTTATTCCCAATTCATTCTTATGCTCAGTGGCTTAGATCAATTGATCAAGGAATGAAAAGAGTACGCGCGGCTCAAGCATCACGGTCAGAAGTGCGCCCCCAATCGCACCACCCAGATGGGCTTCATGCGCAATCCCGAATGATCTGCCGCTTTTCATTGCATAGATACTCCCCGCTACAAACAGAAACGCAAAAAGGATTGCCGGAATAGGCACAATCCCAAAGAAGTAGATCAAGTCGTACGGGGCAAATAACACATAAGCGAACAACACGCCGCTAATCGCCCCGCTTGCCCCAACCGCATTATAGGTACTGTTGTGCCGATGTTGAACATGGGTCAGAGCATGCGCACACAACAAGGATCCCATGTACAGGATCAAATACTTTATGCTTCCTAAGCGGAATTCCAGCAATGGGCCAAAGAAATACAGCGTGATGGCATTGAAAAGCAAGTGCGTCAGGGATACATGCACAAATCCCCCTGTGATATAGCGATAGGGTTCCTTGGCAATCCGCATCGGTCGAAACCCCAAACGATCAATCAAAAGCGGATTCCCAAAGAGAGCAAAACCGCTCACCATTACAATAGAGATGAGCAGTAGTAGTGTGATCGGGGTATCCAATCCGAATAACATCAGGCGGTTACACCCATAAGGCTTTGAAACAATACCGCTCCATCGCAGCCTCCCAGAGCATCCTCAGCAGCACGCTCCGGATGCGGCATCATGCCCAGCACGTTTCCTTCCCGATTGACAATCCCCGCAATATTATTCGATGACCCATTGGGGTTTGCCTCTGGTGTGACTTCACCTTCCGGTGTCGTATACCGGAATACAACCTGTCCGTTACGCTCCAATTCAACCAACTCAGATGCCTCCGCGAAATAATTTCCTTCCCCGTGAGCCACAGGAAGCCGCAGGATCTGTCCCAACTCTGCGGTGCCCGTGAAGGGAACATCAACATTATCCGTACGCAGATGAACCCACTTACAAACAAACCGAACCGAGGCATTGGAAAGCAAGACACCCGGCAGGAGTCCACATTCACACAGAATTTGGAACCCATTACAAATTCCAAGGACAAGGCCGCCCTGCTCTGCAAAACGCACCACGCTGTCCATAATGAACGAAAACCGAGCGACCGCTCCTGCACGGAGATAGTCTCCATAGGAGAAGCCGCCGGGCACAATCACCAAATCAACAGGTGGTAAATGACGCTCTTTATGCCAGATGAAGGTCGTCTCAAGACCAAACACATGCCGTGCAACGTGATAGGCGTCGTGGTCACAGTTTGAACCCGGAAAAACAATGACGCCTACGCGCATCGTCTCTTGTTAGTCTTTAATCACTTCTAACTCAAGGATGATCTCAACATCATGTCCTACAACGAACCCTCCAGCTTCCGTCAGTCGATCCCAGGACAGGTTAAATTCCTTCCGATCGATCGTTGCAGCTGCCTCGAATCCAGCACGTTCCGAGTCGCCCATCATGGCGGTTCCAAGGAACTCACCTTCCAGAACAATCGATTTGGTTACATCTCTGATGGTTAGATCTCCAGCCAGATGGAATTCATTGCCATCAACTTCCGTAACTCCCGTACTGGTGAACGTCATGTTTGGAAACTCCTCTGCTCCAAAGAAATCATCCGAGCGTAAATGATTATCCCGACGCTCATTCCCCGTATCAATACTCGTGGTTTCGATGGTGGCATCCACCGCCAGGGTGCTCAAATCGGTACCATCCATCAAGATTTCTGCATCGTAGGTAAGGAATTCACCGCGGACGTTCGAAATCCCCAAATGGCGCACCTTGAACGAAATGCTCGAATGGGAGACATCAATGGACCAGGATGACGGCTCTTCTGTAGGGATTGAAAAAGCTATGAGAAGCAAGGAAGCGAAAAGCAAAGAGCGAATTTTCATTGGAAATGGGGATATGATAAATGACTGAACAGGGGCTGTAACTCGGATCCTGCACTTAGGATTCCCACCCGTTGAATCAACATTTTACGCACAAAATCGTTCTCTCCCAATATTTCAGATGCTCATGATTCCACGCGAACTTTTTGCCAAGATTCGGCGAATCGAAATACGTACGAAAGGCCTGGTCAATAACGTTTTTGGTGGAGAATACCATTCGGCCTTCAAGGGGCGTGGCATTGAATTTTCCGAGGTGCGCTCCTATCAGGCTGGAGATGATATTCGAAGCATTGACTGGAACGTGACTGCAAGGACGGGAGAGGCCTTTGTGAAAATCTTTGAAGAGGAGCGTGAACAGACATTATTGCTTGTTGTGGATATCTCAGGATCCAGCGATTTTGGGAGCCGTGACAAGTTTAAACGGGAGATTGCTGCAGAGATTTGTGCAGTCCTGGGGTTTAGTGCCATCAAAAACAACGATAAGGTTGGACTCTTGCTATTCTCGGATCAGGTTGAGCTCTTTGTACCACCAAAGAGTGGTCGTCGACATGTACTGCGCCTCGTGCGTGACCTGTTTGCCCACAAGCCGCAGTCTTCCGGCACCGCACTGCAAAGCGCCCTGGATCATATCCTGCATGTTATTCGCCGTCGATCCATTGTGCTGCTAGTGAGTGATTTTTTTGACGAAGGTGAAGACTTGGAGCGATCACTACGGATGGTCTCGCGCCGGCATGATACCGTTGCAGTGCACCTCACGGATCCTAGAGAGGAGGTACTTCCCTCACTGGGCCTTGTGACCCTGTACGATCCTGAAACCAATCAGTCCCGATCACTGGATACGGGAAGCCGAGCGGTGCGGGACACGTTTCAAAAGTCCGCGTCACAAACACATGAGCAACTCAAAGCACTTTTCCGTAAAGCACGTGTGGATCACGTTGAAATCAAGTGCGGAGAAGACTTTGTGGATCCACTGGCGAAATTTTTTCGCGCGCGTGCCCAGGTTGTCTGATGAGTAGATCGTATCTGTATGTTATACTGGCTCTATTAATCGCCCTTGTGAGCCAGCTTGACACCGTGCAGGCCCAACGTGTGGATGCCTATCTATCTGAGGATAGTGTCTACGTCGGAGATCGTTTTACCCTCACACTGATCGCCTTGCACGGGTTTGATGAGATGCCATCGTTCCCGAGTACCGATTCCGCTTTTGGTGATATCATTCCCGTCGATCTCATATCGGCCGGTACACGGTTCATGGATACAGATGTACGCCTGGATAGCGCTGTATACGAAGTGACTACGTTCGCTCTGGATACAGCCCGCTTAGCATCACTCATCATCGGGTTTGAGAGTAATACGGTGACCGCTGTCACACCTGAACGGGAATTACGTGTGACATCTATCGTCCCTCAGGATGCCACAGGGATCCGCGACATGGCATCTCCTGTCGAATTTGGTCCTCCTTCATGGGTGTATGGACTTCTTGGGATTGGGGTTCTGATTGTAGCCGCTTTGATATGGTACATGATCTGGCGACGACGACAACCTGCCCCCCTTCCGGTAACAGAGACGGAAGATCTTGATCTGCCTTCTCCTGCCACCGTCGCCCTGGAGCGCCTGCGGGCACTCGAGAACACCCCGCTTACCAAACGAGTACAGGTGGAAGCCTTTTATGTGGAACTCTCGAATACCCTGCGCACCTATGTAGAAGATCGACTCCTGATTCCGGCACTGGAATCCACAACAGCGGAACTCATCCAGGATTTGGTTCATCCAGATGTTCAGCATCAAATCCCTGCGGGCATCCCAGAACAACTGGAGCAAATCCTTTCCCTTGCCGATCTGGTCAAGTTCGCAGATGTAACCCCTTCGATCCCTGAAGGTCGAACTGCATTAGAGGAAGCCATCACCGTTGTTCAGCGTGTTGAAACCAAGTTTGATCAGCGCGCTGCGAGCGAAAAATTTGCGAGAGCTGGGTCGTGATCATGGAATTTGCTCAACCACAGTGGTTATTTCTCTTGATCCTGGTCCCTGCCTATGGGCTCTTGAGCTGGCTTCGAAGCCGACGTACGCCAGGGCTTGTCTTCAGTAATACAAAGGCAGCACAAAACGCTCCGCGTGGACTTCGGGTTTATGCATCCATCCTGCCACCATTGCTTCGCATGGGGGCCATGGCGCTGTGCATACTGGCACTGGCACGCCCCCAGATTCGGGAAGTAACCCAGGAGCGTTATGCGGAAGGGGTCGATATTGTCCTCGTCCTGGACACGTCTACCAGTATGCGTGCAGAGGACTTCAAACCGAACCGCTTCGAAGCTGCCCGTGAAGTCGCCTCTGAATTTGTTGACGGACGGATGTCGGACCGAATTGGTCTGATCGTGTTTGCAGCAAAAGCCTATACGCAGGCACCGCTAACCTTGGACTATCAATTCCTCCAACGTATGTTGGCTGAGGTAGAGGTCGGAGTCATTCAAGATGGCACCGCGATTGGAACTGCACTGGCAACGGCAGTGAACCGGCTGAAGGATACCGTTGCAGAGAGTAAAATCATCATTCTACTGACCGATGGGCAAAATAACCGTGGCGAGATTGACCCGGTAACCGCTTCCGAGGTTGCTGCGACACTGGGAGTCCGTATCTATGCGATTGGTGTCGGAGCCTATGGAGAAGCTCCGTTTGTCATTGACCGTCCCTTTGGAGGGAGACAGCGCCAGATGGTACCCGTGGAAATTGACGAAGATATGCTGCGTTCCATCGCGCAGGGAACCGGAGGGCAATATTTTCGCGCCACGAATGAAGAGGCACTCCGTGAAATTTATGGGCAGATTGGCGAATTGGAGAAAACCGAGATCGAAACGCGTATTTATACAGACTATGAGGAACGCTACATTCGTTTTTTATTTCCTGGGCTACTTCTTGTCCTGATTGAAATTCTTCTCAACACAACATTACTCCGACGCTTCCCCTGATGGCCTGGCTTTATGAGTCATACCTTTGGATACTCTGGGCAGTACCCATTGTAATTGCACTCAGTCTCTACGCAGCCTGGAGACGCCGTGCATTGCAAATTCGCTTTGGAGATATTGCGCTCGTGCGCAGGCTCTCCAGAAGTGTTAGCGGACGGCGACGGCGCTACAAAGCCTCAATCATGGTAACCGCTATTGCACTGCTATCCTTTGCCCTTGCGGGACCTCAAGTAGGCACGCAGTTGCGTGAAATCAAGCGGGAAGGGATTGATCTGGTCATCGCACTGGATGTATCGGCTTCAATGCTGGCCGAGGATGTGGCACCGAATCGGTTAGGTCGAGCACGCAATGAAATTAAACGACTCCTGAGTGAACTCCGGGGGGATCGTGTCGGGCTGGTAATCTTTGCCGGAGATGCCTTTATCCAGTGCCCTCTGACAACGGACTACAGTGCCGTACGTCTGTTCCTTGATGTTGCGAACCCAGACCTCTTACCCACCCCCGGTACAGATTTTGGTGCAGCCATGCGGATGGCTATCCAGGCCTTTGATGCGCCTTCAGCCACCATTGACCCGGAAGCAACCCTATCCAAAGCGCTCCTGATTGTATCTGATGGAGAAAATCACGTTGCTGAACTGGACGAAATCCTGGCGACCGCACGGGATGAAGGGATCACTGTGTTCACAGCCGGCGTTGGTGATGTGGATGGAGCACCGATTCCCGTGTATAACGCAACCGGGCAGCGCACCGGATACAAGCGGGACCTTGAGGGACAGATTGTCCACTCCCGCCTTGAGGATGCGGGGCTGAAAGCATTGAGTGCAGATGGCGCCTACTTTCAGGTTGCCCGCACATCAAGTTCTCTCTCTCAACTGATCCCCGCACTTGAACAGCTGAATCAGGTCAGCTTTGCAGAAGAAGAGTTTGAAGACTACGATCTTAAATACCAGTGGCCTTTGGCACTGGCTTTATTGTTGTTATGTATCGATGGACTGGTCACTGTTCGTCGAGCCCCCGTTAAGAAACAGGAGATTTGAACCCAATGATTTTGACCGCGATTTTTGGAGTTTCCCTAGCAATGATTCAAGTAATCCCTGGATCTAGCCCGAAACAACACGGTAGAGTTGGTAATGACCATCTCAAGCAAGAGCAATATGAAGAAGCAGCCACCGCATATCAGGAGGGGCTTTCATCCTATCAACCTTCCGAACAGGCTGACCAGACGTATTACGGACTCCAAAATAACCTGGGCCTGAGTCTACACCGACAGGAGAATTTCGAAGAAGCTGGCCGGGCATTTGAAGAAGCCCTATCCCATGCCCCAAATGAGGACGCCGTGACCAGATCGGCATTCAATGCCGGGAATAATGCATTCACCCGCCAGCAACTGGAAAGAGCCTTGGAACACTATCAAACCGCTTTACTGGCGGACCCGGACAATGAAGATGCAAAATTCAATTATGAATTTGTAAGCAGGCAACTGCAAGAGCAGCAAAATCAGCAGCAGGATTCGGGCGGAGACGATCAGCAAGAGGATGAACAAAACGAACAGCAGGAAGGAGAGCAGAATCAGGAGCAAAATGAAGACCAGCAAGGTGAGCAGGAGCAGGAGCACAACGATCAACAGCAGAATGATCAGGGGCAGGACGACCAGGAACAGGAGCAATCCGGCGAGCAAAATGAGCCGCGTGAAGTTCCCCTGACACGGGAGCAGGCTGAACGTATCCTTGAAGCGCTCGAAAATGATGAGGAAGAGCTCTTACGGGAAGTACAAAAAATGGAAGGACGCCCCAGGCGTGTGGCAAAAGACTGGTAGACTCCATGCGGTATACGCTCTTCCTGGCCGGGCTCGTTATCACAGCTCATATTTCGGTTGCACAGACCGTCTCCGGGCTAGTCTCTTCCCCTACGATCGGGAACCAGGAAACCGTGGCCTATACATTGGAGATCTCTGGAGCGGATGCTTCCGAGGTCGTAACTCCCAGCGCTCCTGATGCCGAAGGACTGGTACTAGTTTCTCCCTCGGCCTCACGCGGAACCAGTATCTCCATCACGAACGGGCGCGTATCCCGCAGCGTGAGTTATACCTGGCACTACCGGCCTGAGCAAGAAGGAGATGCTCGTATTCTGGAGGCCAGTGTAACCATCGGGAATGAAAATTACAGCGCACCTGCGGTTTCGATCACGGTCGTCCCACAGGCGCAGCGGCCGAGACCACAGCGACGTTCCCCCTTTGGAGGATTCAGTCTGTTTGATGATCCAGTCCCTGCAGCACCTCCCCCGGAGGTGACCGAACAGGATATCTTTATTCGTGCACGCCAAAGTAGCCGGGAAGCCTATCTGAATGAACAGATCACCCTGGATTATCAGTTGTATTTTCGGCCGGGAACCCTACCCCGCAACAGCCGCCAATCTGATTCTTGGGATGCAGAAGGATTCTGGCGTGAGGAACTGGATCTTTCCGAGAACCCGACACCCGAGTTAGTTGTCGAGAATGGGATCCGCTATCAGATGGTTTCGATTCGGCGGGTTGCGGTTTTTCCTACGCGGCCGGGGGAGCTTTCCATTGATCCACTCAAGATTGCAGCAGAAGTGCAATCCCCGGATGCGGACCCATTCAGTAGCCCTTTGTTTTCGCGTACGTATTCAACGGTTGAGCGAGCTTCTCCCACCATAAGCATCACCTCCAAAGCACTCCCACCTGGAGCGCCGGATGGATTTACTGGTGCGGTGGGGCAATATTCGCTCAATGCTGAACTCAGCCAGAATGAACTGGAAGTCGGTGAGGCGCTGCAGCTCACAGTAGCTGTTGAAGGGCTCGGGAATATCGCACTGATTGAAGCTCCGCAGCCTGACCTCCCCGGCATCTTCGAGGTCTACGATCCCGAGGTTAATACTTCAAAAACGGAACGTGGAGGATTAATACGAGGGCAAAAGACCTTCACATGGCTTTTAATCCCACGCTCAAACGGGACCTTTCAGATTCCGCCCATTCGATTTGTTTTCTTTGATCCTTCACAGGAAGAATACGTTGTCCGCACGGTTGACCTGGATCCGGTTACCATTACCGGTACCGCTCCTGCTGCGGTTGCTGTTACGTCTACGGCTTCAGGATTTCCGGTAGATGACATTGCGATTCTGAAACGAGATCCCCGGTGGATCACCATAAACCGTACGCCCCTTCATCATCATCCCTGGTTTTATCTACTCCTGTTGACTCCCGTACTTGGACTTGGTGCTGCGGCCGTACTAAGGCGCCGAATGACACGTCTTGCTACGGATACTGCCTGGGCCAGAAACCGTAGAGCTCATCCTCTTGCCCGTAAGCACCTCAAAAATGCGAAAAACCTCCTTGTAGAAGGCAGTCCAGATAAATTTTACGCCGCACTGGAGCAGGCTGTACTTGGGTTTCTTGGGAATCGCCTGAATATCTCCGAGCGAGGACTGACCAGACCTCAGCTTGCCAATCTACTGGCTGAAGCTGGGCTTCCAGCCAATAGGCAGCAGAAGTTGGTTCAGTTTCTTGATGCCTGTGACGCCGCACGGTTTGCCCCTGTACCTGCTGAACACTCCCAGATGGAAGAGCACCTGATGCAGGCGAGCCACATCTTGAGCTCCATTGCCGACGAACTTGAAACTGCTATTCAATGAAACGCGGTGTGACTTTCTTTTTGACCTTCGTGATCGGTTACGGGCTGGTGCAAGCCCAGCAGTTGGAAGATGCGCTCCGACTCTTTGATGAAGCGAACCGTCTGGTTGAATTTGGCGCCTACGAAGACGCGATTGACCAATATCACGCCGTAATTGAAACGGGCTATGGGAGTGGGGCCCTCTACCATAACCTCGCTGGTGCCTACTACCGCCTGGATGAGCTTGGAGAGGCGGTGCGTTATTATGAGCGTGCCCGCCGGCTATTGGGAAATGACCCCCAGCTCCTGCATAACATTCAGATCATAGAGTCACGCGTTCAAAGCCCGTTCTCTGAGCTTCCGACCCCGTTCTGGCGAACATGGTGGAACCAGTTGTTTGGGCAGTACTCGGCGCTTCCATTCTTGAGTACAGGAATTGGTTTATACCTGATTGCCTGCCTGTTGTATGCTCAATTGCTCTGGACAAGAACACGAAATAGTTGGCATCGACGAGCACGTGCCGTTGCCCTTGCTTCGGGACTTATTCTACTGCTGATTGCGGTAGTGATTTCTACGCAGCGAAACTCAGTTCAGGGTGCATCCATTCTGGAGTCTACAACAATGACTACGGAAACTGGAAGTATTGAGGTCCCCGAGGGAGTCAAAGTCACTTTGATTGGTGAGGCGGTGGCGGGCACAGAAGTCCGTCTCCCGAACGGGGTACAGGGATATGTAGATGCGAATATTCTTGGTGAATTTTGAGTCTCGGCACTCAGAACTCCTCCAAGAGGAGGTAAACATGGTGCCACCTGGATTGGTTTGGGTTCTACCGTGATTTTGCCTCTATCCACAACATTCGCGGTAGAACCGAATTTTTTTAACGCTCTCGTGAAGAAGGACAGAATTAGGCTGAATGAAATGGAGCAATTCCTGCCAGAAGATTTGGTCCAGACCCAGATACGTGCAAATGATGGATCCTTTAAAACCATTGAAACTGGATCTATTGGGGAAAAGAGTACTGCTGTTCTAAGTTTGCTCTTATCAGCAGGAGATCAGCCCATCATAATTGATCAGCCTGAAGACGACCTTGATAACCAATATGTCTATAATGTAGTCGTTGACTTGGTGCGCCGCCGTAAATTTGGCAGTCAGATCATCATAGCCACCCACAATGCGAATATCCCTGTGAATGGAGATGCTGAACTTATTGTTGCATTGTTGCATTGGAGGCTGAAGATCGGATAGATAGTGCTTGGCAGGAAATAGCTGTTTTTCGAATTTTGATTCAGCAGAAATTAAGAATATTTATTCATTTTTTTTTCTGCCATATGACAAACATTGGAAGCATCGTATCCATTCGATTCGTTCCGTGTCTGTTTTTGGTCGTGTTCCGACGCTAAATCAGCAGATTTCGTGCGGTCCGAACGTAGCTCTGCCATCCGCGCCGAACGCGCGGTCGTATTTTGACGCGATTTCAGAGGCCTTCTACGCTGCACGCCGTCGGCGGCGTTTGGCACGTTCCTGTTCCTGGTTGCGAACCAGACGTCCTAACCGGTGGAGATTGGCCGCCAGTACGGCGGTACCGACCACCCGCGCAAAGCTCTCTGGACTCACTTCACGCACCACATCCCATCCTCGTTGGTCTAAATTGTTCAGCGCAGATTCCACCGCCGAATGTCCTTTCCGGCCTTGCTTGAACGAGTCCGTTGCCTGACGTTGCTGCTCCTCTTTCGTGCAACGCCCCTTCTTCAGCGTTGCGTTGACCTCCAGCAACTGATCCAACTCGTCAAATGTTGCAGGACTGTAAAAGCCCCGATCCAAGGAGCAACTCCGAGCGTCTGGGTAGATCGCCTGCACCGACTTAATCAAGGATACAGCCACATCCTTATCCGTCCCCGTCCAGATAATTTCGTGCCCCAGAATAAATTGATGCTCATCCTCAATCATCGCAACCGGAACCCCTAACTCGCATACCACGCCAGCCTTCCCTTTCTTGATCCAACGCGTATGCGGTTTGAAAATAGACAACACCTTCTCCTGCGGGGGAATCGTTTCTCCTCGCAGAATGCGACGATCAATTTGATCCGTAAATTTCACCACATAGGCGACCAATTCCACGATTCGCGCCTTTGATTTCCGCAGTTGACTCAGCTGTTTTGCATCCAACACAGAGAGTTGATCCACATGGTTCGCATCAATGGACGCAGAAAGAAATGCGTCCAACTCATGAAGCAGTTGTTCCGCTTTCTCCTGGATCTTTCGACAGTATTCCAGATATGCCTCCACTCCCTTGTGGTTGGATTTGTGCTGCCGAGCCGTGCGAATAGACTGAAATAGTTCGTACGTCTTTCTCTGAAGATAGGCATGCTGCCGCCAGCCCCGAAGCCTCAACTGCTCCGATACCCGGACACACTCGCGGAGCAAACACCGAATCGTATCCCACAGCAGACGCATGTCCGTGGGAAATTCTACATTTGTTTTGACGACTTTGGAGTCTCCTCGTGTTTTCAATAGATCCCCTTCGGTGTGCACCACGGCCTCGTGCCCCTTGTTCACCACCAATTGATTGATCTGCTCAAGAAGCTCCGGCGACAGAGCCGACACATTATCCTGGATCGTCTGACGGTTGTATTGCGTGTCATCCTCATCGCTGTGTCCCCATCATCTGGCGAAGCACCTTCAATCCATTGGCCAACAGGGCCAGACGATCATAATCACAGTGGATCGCTTGCCGCAATCCCGCTAATACCAAGACCCGCCACAAGTCCATTCCCGGACGTCCACGATCCTTGCGGACCACAGGATTGTAGCCGGAGTCCAGAGCAGTAAACAGCTTTTTACGGGTCCGAGGATCCTTAAAGATCTGCTGGAGACCATACAAATAGGCGATCACATCATCCCGACTCTTGAGGTCAAGTTCAATCTCCTCAATGGGAACCGTGCCAATCATCATCTGAGTTTGAAAAACCGTACGCATGACAAAAAGAGAAATAGTTCGAAGAATTTAACGCCGAAGTCCAAACCAGGTTAAGCTTTTGTCCTCTGTGAGACGCGAAGATTTCTGGTTTAGGCGCCCAGAACGCCTGCAAACCACCCAATTCCCATAGAAAATGCCAAAATCAAAAAAACTCACTCCAGAGGCAATCCTCAAAAACCACTCCAGAGACCTTGAATCAAAAGACTTTTGGGCAATTTTCGTATTTCCTGCCAAGCACTAGATAGGGTGCTTGGTGTTGGAAGTGTCGATCGACCGGAGATGAAAGAGCATGTGACTATAATAATGGAAGGCAGTGCCAAAGCATTTCGCCTGCGTCGTGAACGTTATGGATACTAATGATGCTGAACACACTTGAAGCAATTGAGCGACAGATTAGGGCTGGTGAAGATGCTCGAGCCGAATTCAAGGAAGTGGTCCTTGGACCAAAGGGAGTAAAATCACCGAATTCGGAGGCAATTGCATGTGAAATGGTTGCCTTCGCAAATGCATCTGGTGGTACGATTTTGCTCGGTGTAGATGATGAGGGAATCGTACAAGGACTTCCCGATGATCGAATCATGGATATTGAAAACTGGATTATCAACATAGCCATCAATAATTGTGACCCACCAATTGAGCCAGTACTGCTTAAGGAACATCTCCTATGCTATGATGGAACCGAAACCACCATACTATTGGTGGATATTCCTCGCGGGCTATATGTTCATGCAACTAGTAGTGGCCATCATTATGTGCGCATTGGATCAAGTAAGCAGCTAGTCACCGGATCGCGACTTACGAGACTATTTCAAAAACGAAGACGCGCCTTCGTTTTCGACGAACAACCTGTTCTAACAGCAACGCGCGATGATCTAAACCAAAGCGAACTGGATCGTTACTTTGACGCCTCCCCTAAAGCAATTACCTGGCTGGATCTTCTCCGAAATACGAAGATCATCGCAACGATGGAAGATGACATACTACGCCCAACTGTAGCTGGTTTGCTGATGTTTGGTATCATGCCCCAAGACCATTTACCCTCTGCATTTATTAAGGCTGCAATTTACCGGGGCACTCGCCGAATATCTGATGATTTGGTACATGCAGAAAGCATCAAAGGATGCGCGGATTCACAAATTGAATATGCAGTAAGATTTGTTGACCGTTTCATGCTCAAGCCAGCCCGTAAGCCTGTTGGACGTATAGACTACCCTCAATACGACATCCGCGCGATTCATGAAGCTATTGTAAATGCAGTTGCTCATAGAGATTATTCAATCACAGGATCAAAAATCCGAATGTTTCTTTATTCAGATCGTATAGAGATTTCCAGTCCGGGAGGGCTGCCAAACACGCTCACGCCTGAATCAATGGCTTATCGCGTGTTCACACGAAATCAGTTGTTGGTCAACTTTCTGTCTCGAATGAAATCCTCCACAACTGGAAATCTATTTCTCGAGTCGCGAGGTGAAGGCATACGAACAATTCTTGACCTCAGTGAGGCTCATTCCGGCAGACTTCCTGTCTATAATCTGTACGGGGATGAGTTATTGTTAACAATTTGGGCCAAACCTTCCCCTCATGAATCCTAATTCCATTCAAAGGATTGGTTCTACCGCAAATGTCGTGGATACAGGTCTAGATCTCCGCAGACAAAAAGTGCATATCCCAACGATGCAGGTCACCATTCCGAGCCATGAGGATATCTTCAGCTAGGACTTCACTTGGCAAGAGACGCATACAGCGCATCCAGTGATGCACAAAGCGTGTCCACCAGAAACTCCACTTCCTCTGCGGTGAGAATCAGCGGTGGCGAAATCCCAATCGTATCCCCCATCGCTCGCAGAATTAAACCCCTACGGATGGCTTCCGCACGAAGTTTTATACCCATCTGATCCGAAGCGGGGAATGGCACACGCGTGTCCTTGTCGGCAACAAGCTCAACACCCGCAACCATTCCTGTACCGCGCACCTCTCCGACAAGCGGATGCGGTGCCACACGCTCCTGTAATCCTTCCTGGAGCAAAGGGCCAACCGTGCGGACATGGGACAGGATATCATCCTCCTCATAGATTTTCAAACACTCCAGTGCCACAGCGGCCGATACAGGATGCCCCGTATACGTCATGCCGTGAGCAAAAATGCCAACCTGATCACTCCCGGACTCCAATGCATCATATACCTTCTGGTTTACCATGACTCCAGAGATTGGCAGATAGGAAGCAGAGAGTGCTTTGGCCGTGATCAGCATATCCGGTTGCATACCAACCGTTTGACTTCCCCACATATTACCCGTCCGGCCAAACCCACAGATCACCTCATCCGCAACCAGAAGCACATCATGTTTCTTCAGTACACGCTGGATCTCCTCGAAATAACCTTCAGGTGGAAGAATTACGCCTCCAACCCCCATGATGGGCTCCGCAAAAAATGCAGCAACCGTTTCCGGGCCCTCCTCCATGATCTGAGCATCCAACTCTGAAGCCAATCGGGAGCTGAATTCCCTCTCCGATTCGCCCTCGTGAGCAAACCGGTAGTAATGAGGTTTGGCGGTATGCAGGAAGCCGGGAAGGGGAAGATCAAACAACTTATGGTTCTTGGGCAATCCAGTCAGGCTTGCAGATGCAATCAGCGAACCATGATATGCATCCCGCCGGGCAATAATCTTTTTCTTCTGTGTACGGCCAAGTGCATTATTGAGGAACCAGATCATCTTTACGGCCGAGTCTATGGCCTCTGATCCAGAGTTCGCAAAAAATACCCTGGCCATGGGAACCGGAGCTAACCGGAGTAGCTCTTTTGCTAGGGCAACACCAGGCGGATGACTCACCGAAGCAAACATGTGCATAAAAGGCAGTTTCTGTAACTGCCGATATGCCGCATCCGCCAGACGCTGTTCGCTAAATCCAAGCGATGCCGACCATAACCCCGCTATACCCTCCAGGAGACGATTACCGTGCTCATCATAGACCCAGGCTCCCTCCCCATGCGTAAATACCATGGGCTCGTAGGTGCCCAACGCAGTGAAGGGATGCAAAACAGAGGAACGGTCCTGTAGTGAAACCGCAGTCGGCTTTGATTCCGATGTAGTCATAGTTCAAACGCCTTACGTTAAAGACGTAGGCACACAGATAAAATTACGAAGCTTGCAGGGACTCCTTTGCCTGATCAAGAGTCTTGCACAGTTTTATGATCTGGGTAAACCCACTGATCTCAAAAACCTCCTGCACCGCAGACGACAGACTACAGATCAAGAACTGTCTGGGGGCGCTATACAATTTGGCCAACTCAAGCACAACCCGAAGCCCTGCACTACTGATGTAATCAAGGCCGGCAAAATCCAGGATCAGGGTACGATCATCTTCCGCAAGCTCTGCAGTAACCGTCTCCTTGAATAACAGCGCATTGCGGCTGTCTACCCGGCCGTTGAGCATTGCAACCCTGATACCATCTTCGAATTCCCAAGTTATATTAAGACTCATAATAATTTACTGATCTAAATCAAAGGCAAAATAGCCACAAGTTTTACCCACTACTCGCAGAGTAGCACAGAAGACATGATACAAGTACATGACACATGTCCCTATCCTGCGTTTGAACCCCTTAGGCTAACCTTTGTTGCATTGTGGGAAGTTATTATGCATTGATCCCTGAGTAAATTGATGGCGAAGTCTCAGTACTTGGTGACAGCACGTAAATACCGCCCACAGCGTTTTGGGGAGCTCGTGGCACAGGCACATGTTGCACAGGCGCTCATTAATGCCCTCAGACTGGAACGGATTGCTCACGCCTACCTCTTTACTGGCCCCCGTGGTGTTGGAAAAACGACCGCCGCCAGAATTCTTGCCAAAGCGATCAACTGTACGGGAAACCAGGATGGCGAAGTCGAACCCTGCCTGAAATGCCCTTCGTGTGAGGATTTCGAAACGCAGCGAAGCCTGAGTATCTTTGAGATTGATGCCGCCTCTAATAACAAGGTGGAAGATATTCGGGATCTACGGGAAAACGTTCGGATCCTACCACAGGGAGGTCGCCGCAAGGTTTACATCATTGATGAAGTGCATATGCTCAGCAACGCAGCCTTTAATGCACTTCTGAAAACCCTGGAAGAGCCACCCCCACATGTGCTGTTCATTTTTGCAACCACGGAGCCTCACAAGGTTCTTCCGACTATTCTCTCCCGCTGTCAACGTTTTGACTTCCGGCGTATCCCTACAAATGAGATCGTCCGTCATTTAACAACCATCTGCAAAGGTGAAGAGATCACAACGGATGAAGATTCACTCCACTTGATTGCCAATAAGGGAGACGGTGCTCTGCGTGATGCGCTCAGCGTCTTTGATCAAGCAGTTGCTCTCTGCGGATCGAACTTGAATTATTCCACGCTGGCAGATGCCTTGCGTGTCGTGGATGTGGAGCTGTATTTTGAGGCTACCCGGTACATCACCGAACAGGCAACGGGGTCCATACTCAACCTCGCGGAGCAAATTATCTCGGATGGATACGATATCAGGGAATTTCTTGGTGGCCTGGCAGAGCATGTGCGCAATCTATTGATCACGATTACACTGGGGGAGACTGCACTGGTTGACGTAAGCAAGAACCTCAGAGGCCGTTATACCGAGGCGGTAAAAGGGTTCACAGAAACTACACTGCTTCGGCTACTGATGGTGATTGATGAAACCCAGGCCAGACTCCCACTGTCTACATCACCACGACTGGCAGTGGAGCTGGCGCTTGCCAAGATGACACACTTGGGAGAAAGTGTTGACCTGTCCGAAGCTTTGGAACAGATTCGTCGACTGGAGCATGCAGGGCAAGTCTCACAACCAGCACATGTGCCCCAAGCGCCTGCCACCCTCCCAAGTCAACCAACACCGACCCGCACTGCTCCTCAGAGGAGCAAACCCGCGGATCCACCAAAGACTCCGCAAATCCAGCACTCCAGTGAATCTCCTGCCTCTGCGGCACTGAAAGGTAAACCGGCCCTGGAACAGCGAAAAAAAAAACCTGAAGACCACCAACCTGTTGAACCACCTCACACACCTGTAGAGACCCATTCGAATCTTCAAGAGAGCTGGAAGCTCGTCCTGAAAACGATGGAACAACACTCCGATATACCGGGAATCCGTACACTGCAGAATTCGATTGCCCTCGGAGCACGTGATCAATGCCTGGAACTTGCGGTACGTGATGAAATCCACATCGCCGTTACAAATAATGAGAGACTGAAAAAGGCCATCACGGAGGCGATGCAATCACTGCCTGACTTGGTAGATATGTGTGTGAAATTCGTGGCAAAACCTGACCTGTTTCCATCCGCGGAAATAGATCTGGATGCCGAGTTTCAGGAACTCAAAGCAGAAATCCCGGCTCTGAAACGATTGGACGATGCCTTCGGGCTTCGCCCGGTTCATACCCCCACACTCTAACCATCAAACCGGAGAAAAATATGCTCAATATGCTCAAACAAGTGGCCGACATGAAAAATCAGATCGGCAAAGTACGAGAGATCATGCAGCGAGTCACCGCTACCGCCGAAGCTGGAGGTGGCATGGTCAAAGTAACCGCCAACGGGAATCAGCGGATCATCAAGATCGAATTGGATCCCGAGATTGTCGACCCAAACGATATGGAGATGCTGAATGATCTGATTGTCGCTGGTGTCAACAAAGCGCTTGACGAAGCGGCTGAAGCTGGGCAGGATGAGCTGCGTGACCAGGCCGACAGCTTCCTGCCCAAAGACATGGACCTCTCGAAATTCGGTCTCTAATCCATGCAGTTCGCTTCGGAATCCGTCGAAATTCTGATTGAACAGTTCTCCAAGCTCCCGACCATCGGCCGCAAGAGTGCGCAGCGACTTGCCGCATATGTCCTCAAGATGCCAAAAGAGGAGGTCGCTCGACTGGCGACTGCCTTGTTGGAGGTGAAAGAGCGCGTGCGGGCATGTGATGTCTGCGGGAATGTGACCGATACAGAGATCTGCATTATCTGTAACTCCACGAAACGGGAGTCAGGAATCGTCTGCGTGGTGCAGGATGCCGAAGATATTGTTGCGCTTGAGCGCACGGGAGAGTACCGTGGCAGATATCATGTCCTGGGGGGAGTGATCTCCCCATTGGATGGGATTGGTCCCGATGACCTCAATATCCGTACACTGATTGAACGGATCGGTGCATCTGATTCGGGCATAACCGAACTGATCCTCGCCGTCAGCCCCACCGTGGAAGGAGATACCACTGCGCTCTACCTGACTCAACTGCTGGAGTCGTTCCCCATCAAAATCACCCGCTTAGCACGAGGCATTCCCGTTGGCCTTACGCTCAGCTACGCGGATGAAGCAACCCTATCCCGGGCGATTGCCGGACGAAATACCATCTCGAAGCCACGAGAGGAGTAAACCGACGGAAACGACCGTCAGTGCCCCGACCACATTGTGCCATAAAAATGACACTTCAGGGGCCAGAAAATTGACTGCCGCGACCGCACTCATTCCCGCAATCAGGCCATAAAAAGCTCCAACTCCACGCCCCTTCGGAAGCATCGCCAAAATAAAAACACCCAGGATGGAGCCATAAAAAAAAGATCCGAATCGATTGACAACCTCAATCAATGACCCCAGCGTCGCTGCAAATGTGGCGACAAAGCATGCAAACAGCCCCCAAAAACCGGTAGCAAGTTTGCTCACCCACAGCATATGCTCTTCTGCAGCATTCGGGCGAATCCATCTCCGATAGAAGTCAATGACCGTTGCTGTTGACAGTGAATTGAGTTCAGAAGAGATACTCGACATCGCAGCGGCCATGATTGCCGCAATAAAGAGCCCCGTCAGCCCCAAAGGAAGAACATCTAAAGCAAACCGGGGCATAATGTAGTTCACATCTCTGACTGACTCATTTCCCGTCGCCTCACGTGCTAGTTGCAGTGCATCACTTCGAAGACTGCCCACGGCATCCTCGTGCACTTCCAGCCGCTCGGATGCTCCCGGCAAACCTGCTGCAACCGCCTCGGCAGCTTCCGTTCGTGCCATGAACTCGGCACTGTACTGCGTTTCTAATTCGGCATACGCTTCTGGAGCATAATTACGTACCGATTCTTCATGGGCGGGATTATACAGAAGTGGCGGTGCCTGAAAGAGATAAAACACAAAGACCAGAACCCCGATGAGCAGTACCAGTGATTGAAGTGGAATCTTCCAGTAGGCACTCATCAGCAGAGATCGACGGGCCTCCGTAACCGAGCGAGCCGCTAAATACCGCTGCACTTGACTCTGATCGGTTCCAAAATAGGAGAGCATCAGGAACGTCCCCCCTAAAAGCCCCGACCAGAATGTATAGGTCTCGTTGAGTGTAAATGAAAAATCGAATACCTGCAACCGGCCTGTCGCACCTGCAATCTGAAGTGCATCATGGGGATTCACCGGCATCTTTACCAGCAGTACGACCACGACAACCGCCAGCGAGAACACGATCAGAACCATTTGCTTTACGTCGGCCCATGCGACCGCCTGAATACCGCCAAACATGGTATAAAGGACAGTCGGAATTCCAATCACGGCAACACTTAGCGTGAGATCCCAGCCAAATATTGCAGCCATCACTACGGCCGGCGCCGCAAGTATGGTCCCGCAACTCATGCCACGTGACATCAGAAACAGAAAACTGGTGAGTGATCGGGTTCCCGCCCCAAATCGCCGCTCCAAATACTCGTACGCGGTGTACACGCCGCTACGATGCAAAAATGGAACTAGCGTAACCCCCAGAATCACCATGGCCAGAGGCAAACCAAAATAAAACTGGATGAAGCGGATCCCATCCGTTGCCCCCTGCCCTGTCGTGCCAATCATCGTCACGGCAGAGAGTTGGGTTGCCATGACCGAAAGGCCAACCGCCCACCAGGGTAGACTTTGGTTCGCCAGAAAATACCCCCTGAGACGATCTGTATCCCTGGAACGACGTAAGCCATCCCACAAGACATATGCAAGATAGGTTACAACAATGAGCCAGTTAACCAGATGCATCGGCTAATTGTACAACGAGTGCAGAAGCCACAGAAACAACATCACCGCCGCCTGTGCAGTAAACACACGGATCAGTGTTTGAACAAATGGTGCCCTGGATTCCTGATCAAACTCAATCATTGGATCGCGACGAATGCATGCCATATGCCTGTAATGCGGTTCCACGAAGCGCTCCTGCAGGCCCAGAACATAACTGAATGGCCAACTGCACCAGATCATCCGCATAAACTCCTGGACCAGAAGTGTCCTTGTAGAGAATTACGGATGGGGCCAGAGCGTAAGTGTTCAGTGTTGGGTGCTCCGCTGCAACTGCTTCCACAAGACGCAGCAGCCCTGCCTTACTTGCTGCATAGGCCCCTCCCCGGGCGACTGCAGCTTCAAGACCGGACCGAGCACAAATTCCTATAATCGTCCCTCCATCCTTGACCATATGTCGTGCTGCTTCGCGGAAGCACAAAAAGCTGGTGGTCAGATTGATCTGCATCATGCGCTCCCAATCTTCCAACTTCGTATCCAGAAGTGGCCATTCATTCCACGTTCCAACTGCATGCACAAGGACATCCATGCCCTTGTGCTCACGCTGAATCCGCTCAAACGCGTCCACGACCTCGTCCTCACTCGCCAGATCCAGGATTATATCCTCGGTCCCTTCATTACCAATCGCAACCACATGAGCACCGACTTCCGTAAACCGTGCAACCAAGCGTCGACCTAAACGGCCACCCGCACCGGTTACAACTACAACCTTATCCTGCATATACGAACAGGGATCTGTCATTCTAAATTCTGGTGTATTTCGGGGATTGGATCTGCAGATGTGTGATCATGGATGATACGCCAGCCATCTTCAGTATACTCAGCGATTAATGTAAATAGCCCTGTGGGTTGATCATTTTCCCTTTCTAATGTGTAAGCACCAAAAATCATTGCATGCCTACGACCAAGCATACGAATTTCCCGGAGATCAAACGACAATGTCCCTATCGCTTCCCGATCAGGATACGCCCGATGATATCTCTCCAATGTGGATTGCCAACCCCGAACTTCTCCCCCTGATCCCACAAAGCGAAGGCTGTCACTATTAAGGTAACCTTGCATAAACGTTTCGATATCTCCAGCATTCCATGCATCCTGCTGCATTTGCAGCAGTTCTCGAATATCCCTTTCCTGTGTAGTTGAACAACCGATGACTAAACCCGTCAGGAGGATTGCCCAAAAAAAGAGTATTGATCTGAACATGGCTATTCCCGTTGCGTTGCAATGAACAATCGTTGTATCTATCCAACCTACAAAAAAAGGACCTGCATATCTGCATTTACTGATACGAGCACAAGAGGCACCGGCTACATCATCACAGGACAAGTACAGGCTCGTCAACAGGATAAATGCACCTGAACAGACGACTTTTTGCAATACGCCAACTGGCGGTATACTCCGTAGGAGCACTACTGGTTTGGATACTCCTAGCGCATACCGCTGCCCAGGGGGACCATTCTCGAGGTAGCCTGTGGGAGGGTATCGCGGTGGCGGACACGGACAGCGTAACGCTACACCAGGTCGATTCCCTCCGAGCACTTCTTTCCCGCCTGGGTCGCGACTCTGTGCGGGAAATGGTCTTGGATCTAGGGCTGGACAGTCTCCTCCTGGTTCGGATTGATTCACTTGCACCGCCACCGGATACGAACGAACGCGCAAAACGGTATTTTGCCAACCTGATGCCGCCCAGACGTACCGCCGCGATCCTGCCAACAGAGCGGCGATCCCTGGGGGCTGAACTGTTTTCTGGCTGGAGGCATGACGTTGAGTTCGACAGTACGGGTTCATTCTACACGATCAGAGAACGTGTAGCTGGCGAAGATGTCCGGCATTCCCTCCAGGTTAACCGCGAACAATACCAGGCCGAGAGGTTCTCCCAAAATCTTGATCGCAACTGGCAAACCCTCCTTCGGCGCCGCAGAGATTTAGAAGAACGACAGCGTCGAGGGCTCGGTCTGTCAATCTCTGTGCCGGGGGGCCGTCAAAGTGGCTTTACCACTATTTTTGGTAAAAATGAAGTGGACCTCCGCGTCAATGGAAGTGCCGATATTCGGCCCGCATTCATCTACGAGAAAACTGCACAACAGGCAGTCATCGGACGAGGATCACAACTGACACCAGAGTTTCGGATGGACCTGCGGCTGGGAGTTACCGGAACGATTGGGGACAAAATGAAAGTCAACGTCGACTGGGATACCAACCGTGATTTTGATTTCCAGAACCAACTGGAACTGGTCTACACCGGGTACGAAGATGAGATCATCCAAAGTATTGAAGCTGGGAATGTCTTCCTGCAAACCCCCTCCAGTCTTATTCGGGGTGGACAAAGCCTGTTTGGAATCAAATCTGAATTCCAACTTGGAGCACTGCGACTCACGACCGTCGCCAGCCAGCAGGAGGGGCAGTCAAATTCGCTCTCTCTTGATGGTGGTGCTGAAACATCCAGCTTTAGCCGCCGACCCACAGATTATAGTCAACGGAAATATTATTTTCTCAGTTACTACTTCCGCAACCGCTGGAATGAGGCATTAAGTGATCCCCCCAACATCATCCTGGATGCTGTTTTTTCACACATCACGGATATTGAAGTCTGGAAATTAACCCCGGTTTCACCGGAGGAGCAGAATGTTCGGCAGGTCGTAGCCGTCGTGGACCTGGGTGAGCCGGAAGCAATCATTCGCGATGCAAATCGCTATACCCAGGAACGTCACCCAAACAGCAACCTGGACCAGTATGACACAGCGGAACTGCAGAATCAATTACGTGCAGGCGAAGCCGTACCGCAGGATTACCTTGAAAGTGCTGCCATGCAGCAACCCCTGACCACCGTTGACTACCAAGTCGGACAGTTCAAAAAACTTGAACTTGGTCGTGACTATGACCTGGATTCGGGTTTAGGGTACATCACCCTGCGACAAAGTATCCAGGAGAGTGAGGCTCTGGCTGTATCCTTCCGCTATCTCGCAAGTGGATCAGAGATTCAGGTTGGCGACTTTTCCAGCCAAACCGGCGGTGGTGACAACAGTCAGATTGGAGATCGCCTTGTACTGAAACTACTGAAACCGGTGAACCTCCAGCAACCTGCAAACCTAGGGGAGGAGAATGAACTCAATCCAGCAGCCTGGCACCTGGAAATGCGTAATGTCTATGAACTCAGTCGAGGTCTGTTGCCCACTGATTTTGCCCTGGATATCAGCTTTGAACCACCTGGCCAAGCTGCCACCCAAACGATCCCGGGCATCACCGGACAACAGACACTCATCCAGGTACTCGGTCTTGACCGGCTCAATGAAGATGGTGCTCAACAACCGGATAACCTATTTGACTTTCTACCGAACTATACCATCATTCCCGGAGATGGATTGTTAATTTTTCCCTACCTAGAGCCATTTGGCCAGAGGATTGAGACCTTGATTGATGGCAGCGGACTGAGTGATGAAGAAAAAGCTGAGGCAAAAGAGCTCTATGTATTCAAGGAACTGTATACGCAAAAACGCCTGAATGCCACTCGAAACACAGCAAAGAATGTCTACCTGATTGAAGGGTCCCACAGAGGGGGAATCCCTTCCTTCTATGACCTCAAGGCCTATTCCGGCCTCGTTGAAGGATCCATACGAGTTACCTCAGGTGGCAACACACTTGCGGAAGGAATTGACTATATCGTTGACTACCTGGGTGGAACGGTAACCATTGTAAATCCCTCCTATCTGGTCGCTGGCCGGGACATTGCGATTGATTACGAAGAAAATGCATTTATCAACCTTCAGCAAAAAACACTTCTGGGAGCCCGGCTTGAATATCTTCCGAGAGACGAGATTTCTGTGGGTGGAACCATCATGCGGCTGAGTCAAAAATCACTCACCGATAAGTTTCGCATTGGAGATGAACCCATCTCCAACATGATCTGGGGGATTGACTCCCGTCTTCAACTTGACCCCCAATGGCTCACACGGGTAATTGACTGGCTTCCGCTCATTCAAACGAAAGAGCCCAGCTCCATTGCTGTCGTTGGAGAATTTGCCCAGTTACGTCCCAGCCATGTACTGACGAATGCCTTCAAGGACCAAAGGCGAGAGCTTCGAAAAGATGGTCGGGATTTTTACGCTGATGAAACTCAGGGAATTTCGTATGTGGACGATTTTGAGGGATTCGAAAACCTGATCTCGCTCGCACGTCAGGGAGCATGGCTGCTCAGCAGTGCCCCCGTCCTTGGAGTTCAAGACGAGATGGGAGGAACCGAGATGGAGTTGAGCAATGATGGCCGTGCAGTTTTAGGCTGGTACACGCTGAATGCCTCAACCCTGGAGCAGTTTAGCGGTAATCTGGGCCCTGCGGTAGAACTCGTCACTCCACAACAGGTATTCCCGAATCGGGAAACGCTTCAAAGCGAGCGAATCCTGACCACCCTTGACCTCTACTTTACCCCACATGGGCGCGGACCCTACAACTATAACCGTGACCTTGGACGCTTCCTGGATAATCCACGCGAAGCGTGGGGAGGGATGACACAGCGGCTGACCGAAGGGAACACCGACTTTACCTCAAAAAACATTGAATTTGTTGAATTCGTGATGCGACCATACCCTGAATCGGGACAGACCGATCCTCAGGCAAAGCTGATCGTTGATATTGGCCGGATCAGTGAAGATGTGATCCCGGACAATAAACTCAACACAGAAGATGGCCTCTCACTGTCCGAAGTCGGAAGTGTTGGATCACTGGCGAGGTTATCCACCGGACAACAGAATCAAAAAATCAATCCGATTGATGCAAATGAGCGCATCACCGAGGATCTTGGGCTGGATGGCCTCCCCTCATTCCCCAATAACAAGTTCGAGCAGGAAGGGGGAGCCGGAACAGAGCAGTTTGTCTTCAGGGAGTTCCTCGAATCTCTGGAGAATACCGTCAGTGTCCGGTACCCTGAAGTCCTCGCCCGGGAAAGAGCAAAGGCACTCCTGGATCCTTCCGCCGACGACTATTATTACTTTCTGAACAGCAGTTTTTTTGGCAATAATCAGTTCTTTCCCGGCGGCGCAACGGTTCAGGAACGCTTCACTCGATTTTTTCCTGGACACGAATTGAATACGTTTGATGCCCACAGCAAGTTGGGGCCTTCTGGAGAGGATAATGGGAATTCGCGCATACCGGACTCGGAAGATATTAACCTGAATTCTGCTTCTGATACGGAAAACAGCTACTTCCAGTACGAAGTGCCACTCAATCTTGGAACCCTGAATGAGCTTGCCCAACCCGAGAACACAGACGATTATGTGATCAACGAAATTACGTCTTCCGGTGGCGTGGGGACTGGATGGTTTCTGGTTCGGATCCCCGTCAAGAATTTTACCCGTCGTGTCGGGGAGATTCAAGACTTCACACTCATGGAGTCCATCCGCATCTGGACCACCGGACATACCTCCCCCATCACCATACGCTTTGCTACCCTCGAACTGGTTGGCAGTCAGTGGAGGGCAAGCGAGGTGGTCAATGCAACCGATACAGATGGCGAGATGATTCCTCCTGAGGACCCGATTACGGGGGCACGCATCAGCATTGAAAGCGTGAATAATGAAGAGAGTCCCAGTTACGAAATCCCAAAAGGGGCGGTCAGGAATCGTATACGTGAAGCGCAGTCAGGTACGATTCGAGATGCCAGAGAGCAAGCAATGGTCATTCGTGCAGGTAACCTTCTGCCCAATCGGCATCTGGCAGTCTTCCACACCTACACCTCGGCGCAGGACCTGCTCCGATACAAGAACCTGCGCATGTTTGTACATCTGGATGGCCAGATCAATAACCGGCCTCTTGAAGCAGAAGACCGGGGAGTCCTAAAATTCTTTATCCGACTTGGAGGCAATGAAGACTCTGACTATTATGAATATGAACAGTCCCTGACCCCCAGCCCGCTCAGTGAGCTCCCTGCAGATTCGGAGCAAAAATCCGATTACCTGTGGCGTACGAATCAGCCAAATCCCGATCCAGACGGAGAGGCATTCATTGATCTCAATTCCGTGAACATCGTGCTGAGTTCTCTGAACCAAATGAAGTTTCTGCGTGACACGTATGTGGATGAATCTGGTGACGGATTTGATCCCAACGAGGTATTCTGGAGTGACGTACATGCAAACTTTCAATCAACCATTGCGGAGTTTGCCCCTCCAGGCACACGAATTGGAGTTCGCGGGACACCGAGCCTTGATCGAATTACTACGATCGTAATTGGCATTCGAAACGTGTCAGGGCAAGAGGAGATGTTGAATGAGGCAAACGTGTGGGTCAATGAGCTACGCATGTCTGGATACGACCAGGAAGTCGGGTACGCGGCTTATGGTACAGCAGACATCAAGTTGGCAGATCTGGCACGCGTTAAAGTATCTCTGCGGGCACAATCGGATGGGTTTGGTACGCTCTCCAGTACTCTAGCTGATCGGGAGCAACTCAATATCCAGAACTGGACCGTCAACTCCCAGTTGAGCGTTGACAAGTTTATCCCGGAACGATATGGATGGACGTTGCCTGTCAGTATGGAGGTGAAGGAGAACTCCAGACTTCCACGATTTGACCCGAACCGGGGGGACATACGTGTTACGAGCCTCCAAAATGCAATTGCAGCTGACTCTACCTTGACCAGTTCAGAAATTGCGATCCGACAACAGCAGATTCGCGAAGAAGCGCAAACCTTTTCCAAGACCACCTCATACACTACACGGGTTAGTAAGAGTGGAGCACGCTCCCGCCTAATACGAAATACGGTTGATGGCCTGTCTTTCAGTTATTCCTATTCCGATACAAAAACCCGGACACCAACACAATCCTTTCGCAATTCCTGGCGCTGGCGTACATCATTGAGCTACCGCCTGCAGATCAGAAATCCGCGGGTCCTGCGATTATTTGCCTGGCTGGAGGGAGTCCCTGTCTTGAGCTTGTTGAGTAACATTGGACTCAATTATCTCCCCTCTTCACTGGATTACAGCCTGAATGCCAACCGAGCACTTTCGTCCTCGAAACAGCGTCCGGATCCGGCTCGCCGACGCGGTTCCGACTTGCCTATGGATGTGCAATTCCCGGTTCGCTCCCAACATCAATTCTCGCATTCCCGGGACTTTAGTTTGCAATACAGTCCGTTCAGCTTCCTGGAACTGGGGATGCAATCAAGTACAGATCAGAGCTTGAATGCGATCGGAGTTGATACGCTTTATTCCGTCATTTTAATTGATCCAACCGGGGCTGAATCACAACTGGACGATACGAGTCTGGCCTCGCTGATTCAGGAAGGGGTTATCGACGAATCGCAAGTCGGAGTGAGTGCTTTTGAGCTTACCAGCCTTCAACCTCGGAAATTTGGCCGGGTATTCCGGCAGGCACTCGGAGGCAGTGTACCCGGCACATCCAATATTCGTCCTGAAGGCTACTCATCCCGATTCAATGCCACTTTCAGACCTCGCCTCCAACGCTTTAAGGCATTGTCCTGGATACAGATTCAGGATATTGGATACTCAACAAATTTTAATTGGGGCAATGGGTCTGTAGGTCGTAATACAGGCGCCCAAACCAGACTCACTACCACTATTCGTGGTGGACTCACCTTACGCCCACAAGACCTCATTCGAAAGTTTGGATTCTATCAGCGACTTGAGGGAGCGCAGCGTGCCGCTGAATCTGAGGCTCAAGCTCGTCGCCTGGCACAAGAACAGGAGCGGGCAAGGCGCCGGGAAGAAAGGCGGCAGGAACTGCAGAGGCGGCGGGAAGAAAGGCGGCAGGAACAGGATCGTGAAGCAGAAACAGGCGAGGAAGAGGTTCCCGCTGAAGATCCTCCCGTCAATCAACCTATACTCGATCCTGTTGAGTTGCAGGCAGAAGACTCAACCCGTACATCCAGGATCAGATTTCCACAGAGCTTGACTCCCAAATCACTTACACGTCGATTACTGCTCGCGCTTACAGGCATTCAGGATCTATCCTTAACCTACAATGGCGCACGCAATACCTCAGCCAATAATGTTGGGGTCCTGGATGAGCTTGGTGACGTTCAGGTTCATTACAGTTTGTACGATGCCGTATTCAATGGTCAGGGGCCATCACTGCGATATCGCCTAGGGCTTGACCGAACCATTACACCCGAGCAGGGACGCATCATTAGCGAGCGATTTCAGGTGACCGATGCACTCAATGATGCAGACCGGTGGTCCGGCCGGGTATCCCTGAATCTATCCACGAAAATGCGTGTCACACTTAACTGGAGAATGGAAGAGACCAGTCGTGAAAATCTTACCTATCGGATTTTGGATGACGGGCAACCGACTGCGGACACCACACGAACCAGTGGCATTACGGTTTCCGCCTGGAGTTTTTTGGCTTCCTATCAGGATTTATTTCAATCGCAACTGGATCAATACCGTACGGATTGTGGAGCAGCATGTTCTTCTGATGCTCCCCCGCCTGAGACACTGGAATCAACTGTCCTGACCAACCGCTTGGTTTATCAGGATTTTCAGTCCAGTTATCTTGTGTTCGGATCATCGGGAAATATCCCCTTACCGCTGCCAAGCTGGAGTCTCAGTTACTCTGGAATTGCCAACTGGCCGCTGATTCGGAGAATTTTCCAGAATGCTACCCTGCGCCATAGCTACGCCAGCAACTTTGCGGCTGATTTCAGGTCAAATCTTCGTGGTGGAGAATTTGACAGTTTCAATTTGGGGGAAGGGCCGGAGATTACCTTTGAAGTTCCACAAGAGGAAGTGGATGCGGTACGAATCAACGAACGGTTTCAGCCATTAATCGCGGTAGATCTATCGTTCAAGGGAAATATTCAGACTAGTATCGCATGGAATAAGACCAATTCCTATTCCCTGAGCACAACCAATAATGTCGTAAATGAAAACCGAAGCAACGAGATTTCGGTTACAGCATCCTGGGCCAAGTCAGGCCTGCGGCTTCCATTCTTTGGTCGGACGCTCAGTAATCGCATTAACTTCTCGCTCTCATTGTCCCGCATTGCCAATGATGATCGAAGTTTCTACATCCGCCGGGCGATGGAGGTCGCAGCCATTGATCCGGAATTTGATGTATCCGACGTTCTTGAAGAGCCTTATGTCGACGTGCTGACAAGTACGGCGAGGATTCAGGCACAGCCAAAAATTGCCTACCAATTCAGTAATGTTGTTTCGGCAGATGTCTTTGTGCAGTACGAAGATTTTATTGGCGACAGCCGAAGACTCCCCTACACCACCATTAATGGTGGCTTTAATTTGCGCGTGAATTTTTCCCATTAAAGAGTTGCAATCCGAATTATCCATAGCCTGCCATCTAGGGCGTGTAGCTTACCGGCCGACATGGGCGCTTCAGGAGGCCGTCAAAGACCGTCTCATTCAAGGAAAAAAGAGTCACACGCATGTACCCCATGTACTACTTTTACTGGAGCACCCACCGGTTTTCACGATGGGAAAAAGTGGCGATGACCAGCATCTACTTGCGCCAGGTAATGCTGAGGTCGTATATATTGATCGTGGAGGGGATGTGACCTATCACGGTCCGGGCCAGCTCGTGGCATACTTCTTATTGGATCTGGATAGGTTTTATCGTGACTTGCACCGCTTTATGCGTGACCTCGAAGAGGTTATACTTCGTACGCTTAGCGAATATAATCTCGTCGGATTTCGTGTACCAGGGCGAACGGGAGTCTGGGTTGGTACCGAGGGCTTTGAAAGGAAAATCTGTGCCTTTGGCATCCATGCCAGCCGATGGGTTACCACACATGGTCTGGCATTGAATGTATATCCAGACCTGGATTACTTCAACCGAATCACACCATGCGGGATTTCAGATCGGGGGGTCACCTCAATCGTTCAGGAATTGAACCGTTCATGCAACCTTGATGAAGTGTCTAATTTTGTTGTGCACCACTTTGACGAGGTATTTGGTGCAAAGTCTCAGATACTCCATGGCTCCGACGCATACGCATACCTGGAAGACCTGACCGGCCAACAGCACCTTCAAGCGTCCTTAGCCGCTTCGGAAAAGGCTAGAAACCTTGTCGGTGAGCATCCAGGCGAAATCAAGAGTTCGTAACTCTTGCCTATGATTGATCAGGGGAGTAACAATCTTTCAAGTGAGTTATTTTGAATTAAGTTGGTAAAGTGATCCTCAATCCGACGCGCGATGATAGAGGAGTCAACCAAAAGACCAAGTTCGATATTTCGTTCCTGAGCTGCTTCTGTAAAATTTGCTGAAGTCACAAATGCTTCCTTGCCATCAATCACAATACATTTTGCATGCATTGAGCTGGCTGTTCGCCCTGAAGGGGCCAATGAGCGGGGGTCATAGTAGACTTTTGGAAGTCGCCTTCCAGGCCAGGAATCGCGCACAAATTCATCTGCAAAACGCCGAATAATCCCCTGACTACGAGAAGTGTCTCCGTGTCGGCGTTCAATATTGAGACAGAGTGTTGCTTCCAAGGTGTCGTCGCTATCTAACCGCTCCCCTAACGTCTTAAATACAGACTTCCCCTGGTAAACTGCAAAGCCAACGGCCAGAACTCTCTGGCGCACCTTGCGAAAAAGTTGTCGTACAACTACACCGGTATCACGGGCGCTGGTTGTGGCATCAGGGCCGGTCACCACGACCTCTATCGGGGGGACAATATGGCTGGAAACGTTAGCGCCGGCAGCAAATGATTGAAGCAGAAGTGCAATTTGCTGGGGCGACATTTCCTGTTGTATTAGGCCTTCAAGGAACTCAGCTATCTGTGAGGCATGCTGTTTGGTAAGATGATTGCGCAACGCCAGTTCGGTCAGAGGGGGCGATAACGGATCGGTAACCAATAGCTCTGCCAATTGGAGCAATTCTTTTCGATCAAGTGCAGCAAGGCTATCAAATTCCATTAAAATTCTGGAGGCTCAAAGAAGGCGGCCTCTTTTTCTGCAATCGTTGGAACGACAAGTGCGCGATCAAGAAAGTTGTTACGCTGCTCACAACTGGTTTCGGCAATCAACAGGCAACCATGACAGGCTGCTCCTAACAACGAGCGGCCTTCAAGCACAGCATCAGGCGAATGTTCAGCACAAACCGGATCATTGGAGCAGAGACAGCCATCTCTGAGTGCACGATACCGATGTAGTTCAAGCTGTCGGCCAGTTTCAATCAGCCCACCGAGGGTTCCCTCCGAATCGGACGATCCCGTATAGATCAGAATTCCGTAACCTCCTTCCGCCGCGTATACCCGTTCACGCAGTGAGCTGGTCGGATAACCACATTCAAGTGCGATTGCGGTCATGAGCATGTGCGAGAGAGAATGCAACATGATATAGGGTAATCCCGGGAAATCATCTACGGATCGGCTTCGCTGCCCTGCCCAGGATTTGTACCCCTTCATAATCTGCTGCCCGCGGTGCTGGACACCAGGGCGCGCCAGCCATTTTTGAATTTGATCATTCCCAAACGATATAAAGACCCCTTCACCCCGGTTTTCAGTTGCCGGGAGCCAGGTGATCTCATCGGCAAGAGAGGCCCGACTGACATTCAGGTCCAGCTCGCCATCCTTGTTCGGAGTCGTAGCCTCAAACCGAGTGAAGCCAAGCAGTGCAACGACTTCACGCAGGCGGTGAACGAGGACTAGTTTTTCAATTGGAGGTGTGATTGAATTTTCTTTGATCGCCCATTTCTCACGGGGCAGGGTTTCGGCATAGAACCGTGAACGTGCATCATTTTTGCCAATGAAATCCTTGCCACTGCTGAGAACTTCAAACTCTGCCGCCTTTACGGTAAGATTTGTCTGTTCCTCTCCCGTCTTTTGCCGAATGTATTCGTTCAGCACCTCTTTATCGGCAATTCCGTCAAAAGCAGCATCGAGCTTGAGGTTTTTCCGGAAATGTTCGAGCATCTCCATGGAATCAAATGATACCAACGCATCAAATTGCTCGGCAACCCGGGAAGCCAGCCCGGCATCGTATTCTGGCAAAGAGATGACGCTCATCGTTTGGGTGAAATAGGCATTGCTGGCGGTTCTCACGAGGAGCCGATAGTTTTCACCGCATTTCTCTCCTGCATATGGGCCAATCCACAGCCGCTTCCCTTTACACTTGCCGAGGATCCCTGTTTGTGGCCCTGAGGCTTCGTAGAGTGACCGCTCTTTACCACAGTCACACACGACAAAGATATCCCCGATACCCGCTCCAGTGCCTCGTTCCTCCAGCCAGAGGGGGCGGTGACAGGTTGATTCTCCCTGGTGAACAAGGCGGCGCCAATCCAGATCGTCAACGTGTCCCCGTCGACAGCCGCATACAAAGCGGACTGGTACGACTTTTTTCCGCTTCCCATCATCAATAAACTGGTATTTATCCAAATGATTCCAACGTACCAGCCTCTGCCGCCTCCACTGAAAATCATGTGGAGATCGGATCGAATCTTTAACGATGAACCAACTCGGGAAAATACGGGTGCCTACCGGCGAAGTTTTTCTGTTTCCTTCTTCATGCCGCGGTGGTGTCCACAGATCAAGTGAGGGAACCTTCAATATCCTCTTGAGCTTGGCAACCAGGCGAGTTTCTTCAATTCGCTCCCGCCCTCGGTAAGACCAGTCGGCCAGTCCCGAGATGATCACCGAATGGTTCGGCAAATCAATCATGGCCCCCGGCCCGTACGTTGTGATCAGTTGGCTCTGACGCAGAATATTATCCGTCATCTCTTTTGTTTAATCGGCCCACCCTCTGGGCTATTGATCGCAAGAAGGACACCCGGCTCAACATCACGCAAAGACCGGGGTGCCCGAAATTGGAGTTGTCTTTGGTTGAGTCGATCCCGGTCTGGATCAATCATTTCACGCAATAGGGGCGTATTGACCCCTTCTCCCCTACGTGCATACCCGAATACCATCCCATCCTGTCCTGCTTTGTAAGCAAGGGCAGCCCAGTCATCAATGAGGCTCTGGACGCGGCTACAAATATTTTCGGTAATTCGTTCATCAGATTTTTCGATGTGCTTACGTACACGCTCCCCCACTGCTTTAGCAATTTCTGCGGTCTCAGTACTATAGCCTTCAATCCTGGCGGCTTCCAACATTTGCGTCAGTTCAGGAATCCCAAGTCGTGCCAATGCCACTGTAACTGCCGGAAGCCCCCGGTCCAGAGCACGTGGTGAGAATGGGGTCACGCTCGTTGCCTCAACCCCCCGATAAAAAGATTCATGCCATGCGGAGAAGTGTTCGTAGTGAGAGCGATCACGGGGCCTGTGGAGGTTCAAGAGTGTTACGACTAGGCCTGGGCGATCAGGATCCCGACCAACACGGCTGGTCGCTTGAATATATTCTGAGGTGCTTTTGGGCTGACCCGATACAACCATGAGCCCTAGGCGTGTGATGTCGAGGCCCACGGAAATCATATTGGTTGCCAAGGCAACATCTACACTGTCACGTTCATGGAACTCCAAAGAAAGTCGACGTTTTGCCTCCGCAACCAAAGCTGTTCCAACACGGGAAGTCAGTTCCACAGGCTCCAGACTGATCTGTCTATTGACAAAGAGTCCAGTGTTGTCGTCACGTCGCATGCGACCTTCGTAGTTCAGAAGCCGGGATCGAATTTCGTCTTCTGTGATCCGGCGTGCACTTCCCAGTTCTCGCAAGGCGTTGAAGTACGCGACCACGGTCATATAGGGATCCGCTGGATTGGGACTGACATTCTTTGCCGCAGCGTCCCACGCAAACTGGGCAGCTGCCATGAGGGTGATCATACTTCTTAGAAAAACCACCTTTGGTCCGCGCCCTTGAGCCGCAATCCCGAGATAAAGTCTCGGATTTTTCTTGGTTTGCGGCACCTGCTCTGCGAAGAATGAATCCCGCCGATCAATCCCGGGCGGTGGAAAAACTTCGACTGTAGACCTTCCGAAGATGGCTCGAATTTGCTTACGGGCCAAGCGAACGGTCGCAGTAGATGCAATGATCTTGGGACGCACATCCTCCCCATCAACCTGGTGTTGGCATAGATGGTCAATTGCCGTCTCATACAGTCCAACCATTGTCCCTAGTGGCCCAGAGATGAGATGCAGTTCATCTTGAATGACCATATCCGGTGGCCGAGGGTTGGTAGGATCAATGCCCCGAAAGAAGCGTGCGGTCTCACCACTCCATGGCATTGCAGCAAACTTGTCAACGGTTGCAATCATGAGCGCCGGCAGGCGCTTATAAATGGACTCGTCTACTGCTACAATCGGTATGTTCCGTGGACTCGAAAAATCACAGTTCCTACGTGCACAAAAAACATGTAGATCCGTTGGGGCATTGATGTTGGGATGAAGGTGGAAGGAGTGCTTGTTGAACTTCGTTCCGCACCAAGGGCAGCGATCCAGAGGTAGTGGCGGATCATTGGAGGTATTTCCTTTAAACTTTGTTGTCCTAGCCCGTGCTGTATTTGGAGACGAATCTCCCTTCCTGCCCATATAGTTGGGGGTCGCTGCACGTCCCACCCAGAGTGCGATTTCAAAGGGCCAAGTACCCAGCCGATCGGGGTTTCGCTCACGTTCCAGTTCCAGAGCACAGATCAGGGCTGCTGCGCGCCCGAGTTGATCCAGTGTCAGAAGCCGGAGCGTATAACGCATGAGTACTGACAGACCTCGGTATTCTGATTCAGCAGGATAGCGCAGGCGCCGGAGTACAAGTATGAATGCTGAAAGGCCAAGATAGGCCTCTGTTTTGCCTCCGCCCGTCGGGAAAAACAAGAGATCAACCGTTGTGCGCTCAATATGCGTAGGATGTGCCACGCCGCGGAGATTCATCAGGATATAGGCAAGTTGAAAGGGGCGCCATTTCAAGGGCTCCACCTTTTCAGGAGGCAAGTTCTTCTCCTGCGCAATACGTCTCCGGGCTGCCGCCGCCATCGCTCGATTCGCAATGCGGAATGCTTCCAGGATCGTGGCATCCTCGAAGAGATCAATCCCTGCCTGAATACGGCGGGCTGCACCCGAGGCCCGCCTCATAAGCTCATCTGCAACCTGGCGGCGCTTCCCAGACAGCCTTTGTGCATGTTTACGTTGCCCTTCAATCCAAACATGATACTGATCTACCAGCGGGTTCAGTGCCTGCTGCGCAGCTTCGGCGCTTTCGAGATTGCCGAGCGTCTCCATCCCGAACTCTACCTGATCAATTTTCGAGGGCTCCACACGTTCTACAGCTGCCTGGGGCATCCATTCGGTGTGAACTGTATAGCAGCGGTTTTCATCCAGTTCTGCATGCACGGATACATTATGCCCTACAGCATACTCGGCTGCATCCCGATAATGCAGATCTGAGAGGCGGTCATCCCAATCATCGCTTTCAAGTCCGCGGGGATCATAGCGTGGGATGAATGGATAGTCTACAGTGACGGTCATGTTGGCCTGGAACGCAAAGGTTGTATCCTGCATTACGTCCTTCTTAGCGGATGGCCGATGGTTCACCATAAAGAGGGAGACTGCCCGAACGGGTTTCTTTTCTTCATCCTGTTGCACGGTGGTGTTTCGGATTAGAACGGCAATCTTGAGCCCGTTATCTCCGGGTATATCCCGCAGCATCTGTTGGCCGATTTTGGTGGATGCCAAGTCAATAGTGAGTTCTGCTGAGCGCGGTGTGCGAGACCAGGGTACAACCCGGCGCCGGGTTGATTGGCTCTGGGATATATTCTCAGTCGTTTCTTCGGGTGCATAATCTCCCCAGGTCAGGGCAAGCTTGAGTTGGATGGCCGCCGGATCCACCAGCACACTCAGTCCCATGGATGAGGGCAAAAAGACCCGTTTTCCACTTCCCCGTTCGGGAACCGCTGCATCATCGGCACCATGCGCTGGTTCAGACGGCTCATCCTGTTCTTCTTCGGTATCCTGCGCACGCTGTTCAACGGGAGCACCTGCAGGGACCAAAAAGCCCGTCAGATACCACTTGGACGGCGCGTACTGCAGCGCTTCATACTGGTGCGCTTCATCCTCAGGACCGGGGCCAATCAGATCCAGGCGGAGTGCATGAATGAGATAATCTCTCACAGAAGCACTGTTTTCGAACGTTGGTTTAGATTCCATGTGTGGTTGCTATAAGGGCTATTTCTTTCCGGCAATTAATTCTTCCTCATAACGCCTGGCATTCAGGTCAAGAAGGCGTGCAAGTACTTCATCGTGGATTTCATCGGGCCAGCGGTAGCGATATGGTTTTTTCTTGTTGCCCCAGGTTTCTTCATCAATCTCATAATCCAGACGAAACTCGCAGTCAGTGGGAATGTCGGCCCAGCCGTAGGCATCCAGGACCGCACGGTCCATTTTGGCATGGAGGTTACGGAGTTGAATGATCTGGGGATTACGTTCCTCTGGATCATGAAAGCGGTTATAGGTTTTCGTCATGCCCTCATTGTTTTTGACCATCAGTTCTGCACGGAAGGTGTAGTAGGCTTCACCTGCTGTTTCCAATGATGAGAGGGTTTCCCATCTCTCAGGGAAGGGGAAGGTTTGAAAGCAATCGGAGGGGGTATAGCATGGTGTGCTTCCCAGAGTTGATCCAAAAAAATGAGCCCAGATTTCGTGCGGACGGGACTGGAGCGTGCAAAAGGCGGCAAAGCTGGGTAGAGGGAGAATAACAAGGCTATGACTGAACACCTGATTCGGATGCAGAAAAGCGAACTGAATATGTGGCGTGACAAACGAGATTGCCAGCACCCGGTCAAGTCCGGCTATGGCGGCGTGTAGTTCACTAGCCAGTGAGCCATATTGCCACCAGTTTTTTTTTCGCTTGCGCCCAATTGCATTCCTCGTGAGGTGGGCTCGGCCCGGCTTGACTTTCTCCTCAACAATCTTCAACAGCTCCGGCCAGTCCGCAGCCACGGGGTCTGGATAATCCAGAGGAACAACGCCCTCTCGAAGCCAGCCCTTTTGATGATCCTCATCGGCATGCCGCCAGACCGTCCCCAAGTCAGAGCGACGAAGCGGCCAATCACGGAAGTTGATGACATAGCGGTGATGAGCATGATCTGGGCTGCTGTTGACCTCTTGCCCACCGATATACGGGAAAATTATCTCCTGATTCCTCGGATCTTCCTGGATCAAATGCTTCATTTCTGCAATCGGGGTGGCAACACCCTTGTTATCCGTATCATCAAACGTGAATCCCATCCCGAGGATAAAACTGCCTATAAAGCTCTTCCCCGAGTTCTCCTTTAACGTTTTCGGGTTACCATGTCCCCCACCATGAAACAAAAATGCCGTGATCAAATCCACCTTTTGTCCATCCAGTATCCTCTGCGTTGCATACTCTCCTTTGATTGCATGAACGATACTCACAATGACTGCCGCCTCCCCTGGCCATTTAAATCGACGCCGGGCACGGTAGATCTCGCCTCCATGTTCGCAGATCCAGCACAGCCCCGTCTGGCGGGTATCGCCTTGACTAATGGTGTTGGTGGCAATCAGTCCGAGCGTTCCTCCCTTTCGCAAGAGATTGAATGCGCGGCGGAAAAAATGCGCGGCTAGGTCAGCATTTCCATGACTCTCTATGTGAAGCGCTTTTAGCCACTGTGGATACGCTGCGGGGTTTGCGGTTGCAACCGTGTTCTTACCCGCGAAGGGTGGGTTCCCCACAACTGTATCAAATCCCGGATTTTCACGATCAAAAACTTCCGGAAATTCCAGCTCCCAATGGAATGATTTGACCGGTAATTCCGCGACAGCACGAGCAATCATATCTCTTGACCTTTCTCTACTCACAATGAGGTCTGCATACTTCAACAGATTCGCCTTCTGCTCGCTCTTTTGTTTTCCTTCAAAAAAAGCTAAGAGAATTAGGTCAGCAATCTGTCGGCTGTGTTTAAGTGCATGATCCATCTCCCGCATGAGGTCATGTAACTCATGCTCAGGAATATCTCCATCTCCACCGAGTTCCTGGATCACTTGCCGCAACTCGGAAACTCGCTCGCAAACTTTGTTGATCTCCTGTGCTTCCAAGCCTAGCTCTATGCCGAGTTGATTTTTCTTTGTCTTTACATTCCAATGGAATCCAGTGATCTGCCCTCGTGAAAGTCCAACCAGCGAATCTCCATGGTGCAGCGCATGATCAATGAATGTGAATTCATGATTACGTGCAAGTGTAACCAGCCATAGCGAGAGCCTCGCAAGATCTATAGCCATCGGATTCCGATCCACCCCATACAGGCATCGTTGTGCAACCATGCGTCGGGCATGAAGGAGTTCATCCTCGTCAACCAGTTGATCAGGTGTGCCGCCATGTATGCTCCAGGATTCCACCAAGCGCTCAGCAAGCTGTCGACAAGCCTCCACTAGGAATGCGCCAGATCCTGTCGCTGGATCCAGCACTTTAATATTGAGGATCTCTTCGGGGTGTGCACGTTTGCCCAACCGCTCAAATACAGGGCGCAGCGCCTCAGCAACCACCGGTTCGGTCAGCGAACGAGGTGTATAGTGACTCCCAGAGCGGCGGCGTTCATCCGTTGGCTGCAGAATCGGGTTATTCGGGGGGATCATATCCGGCGTTGCATCGCGGTCAATCACGCGGTCCAATGCGGCAACCAGGTCCTTAACTGTAGAAGCTTTTTGGAATTCAGTTCCCGCCTTCCCTGTCAGTTTCCGATCCGTCTGATCCTTAAGCTGCTTGGTTCGCCGAGAGCCGGCTACACAAAGCAACCCGTCCAAATCAACGATAACGGCGGCCCCGGTTCGCTTCTGGGATCGGATGGCAATGGAGCGCCCCGTTGAAAGCTCAATCTGAAATCCCATGATCGCCTCGTAAACCGAGCCGATCTGCTCTACATCAAGCGTGCGATAGGAGAGACGCTCGCCGCCAAGTACCATGAGAGACTCCAATACCTTCCAGATGCATGCATCGGAAACCATTGGAAGATTATCATATGTTTGACATATAAGGGGGGGGGGGCTTTTGCTGTTCTAATATGCCATCTTCAATTCCATTCAACAACTCTCCTGTCATTATCCTTGATCCATCCAGAGGTCTGTCATTTTGACGCTTTCCTTCAAGAAATGGAAATCGTTCTGGATCAAACAGCGTTCCCTTTCGTGCTACGAACTTGAGTTCATTATGAGAACCGCCATCGTGGATCAATCGGAATAGTGACAACAACTGAGGCCATGCCCCATACCGCTGGTCCATTGTGTCAGGCCAAGCCGCCTTGTCCGCGCGCAGCTTCATGAACAGTCCACCCAGCGAATAATGTTGTTGGTACACCCGGTGATCAGGCATCAAGCCTCTGTCCTCAGCATAGAGGATAAAGATGAGGCGCATTAAGGTGGTGATCAAGCCGCCATAGAGTTGATCTGAATTCGTACGTGCAAGCTCAGTCACCATCCCATTACTGCGCGCATCTCCTGCAACGAATCCCCGCAATAACTCATAGAGTGCAGCAAGTACCTGCTTGGATAATTTGGTGGATACCTCGGCCTGCGCGTCACGGCTACTAGCCAGAAGGGCGGGCAATCGAGCTTCCAAATGTCCTACGAATAACGCCTGCGCCGACAATAGCATCTCAAATGCGGACAGGATTGGTCGTCCTGCGGGCATTGCCATCTGCGAAAATTCGAAGGTCGCATATCCTGAGGATTCGCCTTTCGGAGCATACACCAAGCGGATCCGTTCATTCGTACAGAGCAGTCCAATGGGGATCGCGGTTTCACGCAGCAACCGCTCAAACCGAGCATGATGCGTGGCATTCCATGCCGTCGAATCAGCCGGAGGCTTATCCAAGTCCACGCCATCTTCCTCTACTCGGATGAGCATCATCCACTTTGAATCCCCATCGGGCACCACCCAGGTCGGTGAAAGCACAACCTCCAGTTCAGGGAGAGCAATTTCGAGTTCATCCAAGTGAGCCGCCACATCAACAAGATCCTCCTGTTCCCATTCGAGATAGTCCAGAAATACCCGCCGCAAATTTGATGCAGTCCACCGGACTGTGGGATGGCTTTCATCCTTTTCGAGTATGCTTTCGAATTCTCGCTGGCGATGAGCAATATTACGATCCGGGACCACCTGGGCATTTACCAGGGCGGTAGGAGATACGACCAGCCCCACGGGCTGAACAAAGCCGAGCCACTCCTGATGGGCGGAAATCTGCCTTTCATGGAAACGATCTGCCATGATCTACCCCGTCCGTGGCCACAGGTAAACCAGACCAATCGGATCAACACGAACAGCATGGACGGTATAGGTCTCAATAATCTGCTCCGGTTCACGCTTCAACTCTTGCTCAATTTCCCTCAGGCGACGCCTCCATGCTCGCCGATCTGCTTCCCGCTGATGCCGTTCCGCATCATTAAAATCAAGCATTGGCAACTCGTCATGCTTTTTCGCGGCATCAGCGATTCGTTTGCGCTGACTTTCCAGCAGTTCAATCATACTACTCTTTTCTTCATCTGCCCGCTTGGAAAGAAGAGCCTTTGCCTCTTCGGTAAGATCATTTGCACGGGTTTTCAGGTAAGGCAGGAGAGTCTCGATGTCTGTTTTTACCGAGTTCTTAAGGCGCCGCTCGACCTGATCCGAGATCGTGTCGCGACCGGCTTCACTGAGTGCCTGTTGTAGAGAATTCAATGTTGTTTGCTCACCCGATTTACCATAAGGGACGAGCGGGACATGGCGCTTATCAGGATCAGTCCATCGGGCAGTGGTGAACACGATCTCCTCGTGAAGGCGCACAGCACCCGGCCCATAGATCGCAAGTCGGCCCAATAGAACAACCCGCGGAATTGCACCCGAAGAAACCGTCAGGCAGGCCTTGCTCAACTCATGATCAATCAACCCATGCGCTGTAAATCGGCCAAGCAGTCGCTTGACCAAACGATGCTCAAGATGGAGTTGTACGACATTTTCCCCAAGCCTTCCTGGATCATCAAATGTGACTTCCCGGATACGTGCCCTACGCCGCCATTCGCCAGGACGCTCACCTCGTTGCTTACGCTCTCTCAGGGTATCAAGGGTTGCCGTCCAGGATGGATCGTTTGCAAGGTCACCCGCCGGAAATACATAGCGGGAAACGTCTCCATCGCTCCCCTCCTTTTCTCTGATCCCGGAAGCTTTCGCCAACTTCAAACTCATGGATAATGCCTGATGAAGCTTGTGAGAACTAAGGTTGATATGAGTACGGGAGTTTTCCAGTTGGCTGCGAAGCGAATCTACATCGCTCCGCAAAGCAGATTGACGGTTACGGGCCTGTTCAAGTTCCTCATCAATCGTCTTTTGTTTCTCATCAACTGAAAAGCCCTGAATATCGGCGGCAAATTTATCCAGACTATCATGACGTATGCCTTCTCGCCCAATCTCTGTAGTGAGACGATTCTCCAAGACTTTTGCAGCGCTGCCAAGCTCTTCCCGAATACGTTTGACCTTTTTCATCAGAACTTCCAGAACACGGTCCTCTGCCCGCTGTCTAAAAATAAAGTAGCGACAAAACACCTCCTCTGCAGGCTGAAGCTTCCTGTCAATCCGACCGTTGCGCTGATCAAGGCGACTTGGGTTCCACGGTAGATCAAAGTGGAACAGGTCATGACAGTGGCGCTGTAGATTGATTCCCTCTCGCGCGGCATCGGTGGCAATCAGGATCCGCAGCGGGTGATCAGTAGGCTCCTTGTTGAAGGCAATCTTGATCTCTTCCCGCTTGTCCCGGGATGTGCTCCCTGTGAAGACTGCAATCCGATCGCGCGCCATATTGGAGTGCTGAATCGCTCCTTCCAAATGGCGCTGCAGCCATCGGCGCGTGTCCTCGTATTCCGTAAAAATGAGAAGGCGCCGCTCGTTCCACTGCGGGCGGTCCGCCGTAGAGTGACCGGGGCACATGTAGGTCTCGATCCACTTGATGATCGTGCGAACCCGCTCATCTGCGTTGTGCCTGCTTTCTTCCGCAACATCGATCATGTTCTGAATCAGAGCAAGCTCACGCTTGAGCGCTTGATACGTTTCAGCTTTACTTGCATCCGTGGATGCAGTCGTTGCACGGACCATTCGGTCATCAAACCCCGGCTCTGATTGCTCTTCTGCACCATCAGAAAACTCCTCCTGATCAACCCTTTCCTCATCAAACTCTTCCCCCGAAGTCAGCTTTCCAAAATCCTTTTGATCAGATTTTGATGTCTCTAAAGGTTTTTCTGCCTTCTCAAGTGCCTTCTCCACGCTTTTTCGGTGAACGGCCAAGGTTTTGGCAAACGCCTCAATTGACGAGAGAAGTCGCTTTTGAAGGCCACCAATCACTAATGCGCCCGCGGCCTGTGTAAACTTCGTCTCATTCTTGAGACGCTTTTCTCGTTCAAGACGGTAAGCATTCAGCATTTTGGGGAGCACAAGCTCAGGCGCATTCGGTGGCAGATCATCAATGACTATTGGCACCACCTTGCGGCGCGGAAACCCACCCTCAAGCTCTCTAATATCCGACTTCAGCCTTCGAACCAGTACTTCATCCAAGTGTTTTTTGAGTACCCGAACTCCACGGCAAAACCGTTGTGGATCAAGGATTTCAAGCAGAGCAGAAAAGCTGTTTGAATGTCCATTATGAGGAGTTGCAGATAGAAAAAGTCGATGCTCAAAACGAGGGGAAATATCCCGGATGGCACGGGTAATCTTTGAATCAATGGCATAGCGGCTACTGCTCGCTGGTGCCGCATGGTGCGCTTCATCAAGAATAAAAAGTGATTGGGGAGCGAACTCCCCCAGCCAGTCGCGTAGCCCCGATGCATAGGTCTCATCAATCAGCAGCCGATGCGAAACCAAAAAGTAGGAATGCGTGGTCCAAGGATTGACAGAAAATCCACGCTCCCGCCGCATATTTGTCATATACGTTCGGTCAAGGATGACAAAGTTCAGCCCGAAACGGGCTTCCATTTCATCCTGCCACTGATCCAGCATCGCAGGTGGGCAGGCAACAACAATTCGATCAATACGGCGACGTAATAGAAGTTCGCGTGCAATCAAGCCCGCCTCAATCGTCTTTCCAAGCCCAACATCATCCGCAATAAACAGATTCACCCGGGGCAATCTGAGCGCCTTCCTCAGTGGTTCAAGCTGATAGGCATCAATCCGAATGCCAGCACGAAACGGAGACTGAAACAGGCGTGAATTGGTTGCAGTCACACAGTTCCACGATAAAGTACGGAGATAGGCTGTAAAGATTTCTGGGGCATCAAACCCCTTCTCAGCTACTCTGGACCAGCCATCATCCTCAAGGATCTGTGCATCCAGTTCATGCTCCCACAACACAGACAGAGGGGTGCCCTGCGCGTCATCATCCAAGCAGGAGAGATCAACCAGCGTTGCATCTCTGGGGGATATAGGCCGGACAACCTTCTCAACAAGATATCTACGCTGACGCACTCGTGCAATCCGCCCGGGTTCGGGGTATATGGCCATCAGTGTATTACTCCTAGAACCGGTCGCAACATGTCTTTGTGCTTAAGGAACACAGAAATATCCTGTTGTTTTTCAGTTGAGTGCTCTCCAGAGGTGAGCGATACTTGCACCTGTTTGCCAAGAATGATACGTAAAATGGCGGAATTGTAACCAAGAATCCACTGATCGGTGTCAGAGTTAGAGGAATTTGGCATTCAAAGAGCAATGATCCTATTCTCCGGCCTCAGGCTTTCGAATCGTAAATGGTATGGTCGAATCATTGAGCTTCAGCGTGTAGTGCCCCTGAACAAAGCCCCTCTCCAACATTAGATAGAGCCGGTAGGGACGACGGGCGGTTGCACATACATGTGATTGGCCGCGGCGCATCTGCAACGTAGCCGTGATGATATTCCCCACCCTCTCCTGATCAAAAGCATGCAGTTCCATACATGCATCCGGCAAGCTGCCCTTGACCAGAATCTCCACCGCTACGGTGTCCTGCTCCAAATGAAACAGATCTGGTCGTACAATCACACGTTCAAAGGTTGCAGGAAAATAGGTGAACGTGCGCCCCTGTTCAGGTACGCTGATCGTGACCGTGGGATACCCATCCGGTGGTAATCCTTCGTATCGGTGGCCCGAACTGCATGTCCGGTTCTGTGGACGTTGCGGTATTGGATCCGCTGCAAGCCATCACATACCCGAGCAGGAGCACAGTGAGGGTCGCAAATCCTATTCTCATGAATGAAGCAAAACCACGGGCTCCTCATCACTGACCTTTTCCATCGGCGCATCACTCCATAGCCGCTCAAGGTCGTAGAATTCGCGTCTCTCCGGAGTAAATATGTGAATGACCAGATCCACATAATCAAGTAATACCCACTGGCGGTGCTCTCTGCCTTCAATATGCCACGGAGCCTCCTGGCATTTCACTCTCGAGTCGTTTCTCAACCGCCTCCGCGATGGCCTTAACCTGGATGTCAGATGTGCCTGAACACAGAATAAAATAGTCGGCTATGCCACTGGCCTCATGCATATCCATAATAACCACATCAGAAGCCTTCTTTTCCTGTATAGCTGTCAAAGCTTCCTGGGGCAAGAACCTGCACGGGTATAGTACTTCGCCGCTTCTTGTTCGGCGCGGCGGAAGATGCAAACAAAGGTGGCTCAGTTACCATCGTCTGAGTCTTGAGTGGGAGAAGTACTTTTGGGGGGCTGTGAACGGAGGGATGACCCCCCCATAATCCTTACCAAGAATGATGGAAACATCCAGATGAAATTCACTGCGCACATCCTGTTGGACACGCTCGGGTGGCAGGCCAAGGGATGCAGCGACCTGTTGGGCGATTTCCAAATTGCCGATCCGATCTACAATGATCGTTTGCTCAACATCAAAGGATGGATGATTTCCCACGCCCACAACGTCGTATCCTTTTGAGCGCAGGTATGTTCGCATTCGTTCAGCTACGCCGCGAACACCCACCCCATTACGAACCTCAACCTGATAAATATCCGTAAGGCCCCGGGGTCTCAGTTTCAATCTCGATAGGCTCAATGGAAGAGGCAACTTGAACGGGAAAGAGCGCCTCCTTTACCAGCGGGATATTCACCAGTGAAGACACGACCAGTACGGCAACAACAAGCACTAGTAGCGTCGAGAAAACATAAAGACCAAATACCTTCAGTCGGTTCATGCACGCTCCAACTGTGCGGTACTAAAACCAGAAACCCCTTCTAGAATGTCCAATGTGTCGATGATTATACCCGTAGCCATATGGTCCATATCCCATCATGCCATGATATGCGTAGGGATCTTGTCTGACTTGAAAATGGAACTGGACACGTTCAGACGGCTTCCATGCTATTTCGGCATTACGTAAAAAGATCTGCGGGTGCTGCTGTCCAAATCCAGCCTCCCGAGCGATCTGATTCTGAGGAGAATAAGCAACCGCAACGTCCATGCGCGCAGCCAGTTTAGGACTGAACTGCCAAGCCATCGTGTTTGTGTACATTCCCATTGAATATCCATTGCCACCAAAAGAACCTGCCGTCATTTCGAGGCTATGGCTCATTTGAAAGACGCTGGGGTTAAAGATCCTGTTCAATAGTGCACCAACCTTGTTCGATGTACTATACAGTCTGGTTTGCGGATACGTATCGGGGATTGCTTCCCGGAACTGCGCATCTGCAGGTGACACTAGAAGAGCTATAACAGCAATAAGTAATAAATTCTTATAGGTCATCAAGACATATCTTTAATTAGGAAAGATACTGCGGACTCCGCAAATTATCAATACCTAGAGATTTTATTTTTGTTCATATTCATACCTATTGAGTAAAGCGCTCGCATACAACTTACACCTATGAAGCCTGTATCACCGCTGCAAAAAGTTTCAGAAGAAGCTCTAGAACCGATCAGGAAGCAGATTGATGAGATAGATCAAAAGCTTATCAAGCTTTTGAACGAGCGCTCGAGTCTGGCGAATAATATTGGACGCATCAAGCAGCAGCTGGGACTCCCGATCTATATGCCTGTCCGGGAAAAGGAAATCCTAGAGAATGTAATGCGTACAAATCCGGGCCCCCTCCCTGCTGAGGCCGTGCAGAGACTCTTCGAGCGTATCATAGATGAGACGCGTGCACTTGAGCGCCAGAAATATCAGTCCAAGTAGACCTATATCCTGATTATAATTTCCTAATCATGCGCAGAATCTTGCTTCTTACATTAAGTATGGGAGTTCTGATTGGAGCGGGAGTGGCCTGGCTATTATGGTCTCCGAATATGCCCCCTTTTGAGGGTGACCGATCTTTGCACATTCCACGAGGAAGCTCCTTTGTTGATGTTGTTGATTCACTTGAAAGCCGGCAACTAGTGAAGCAGCTTTGGACTTTCCGTTTGGTAGCTCACACAACGGGATGGAAGGATCAAATGAAGGCGGGGCACTATGTTTTCCCCTCTGGCAAATCGAACGTTCACCTGTTACAAACCCTGCGAAAAGGGCTGCAAACTCCGGTATCTGTGAGGATCCCTGCCGGATCCCGACGTAGTTGGATCGCTCGTAGCGCAGCTGCCAATATGGCATTTGCACCGGAGGATTTTCTTGCAGCGCTCCGTGATACTACTCTGGCATCAGAGCTTGATACCGACACGCTCCGCTTATTCAGCTATATGCTTCCTGAAACTTATCAGTTCTATTGGCTCACGGAAGCGGATGATGTTGTTCGGCATATCAAAAAGGAGTTCGATAAATTTTTCGAGAATGAGTTAACCGATGAAGCGAGCAAGCGAAACCTTACGCGTGACCAAGTGGTGAGCTTAGCAGCTATTGTCGAATGGGAAACAAGTGTAGACGCTGAAAAATCCCGTGTGGCAGGTGTATACTTAAATCGTCTGCGAAAACGCTGGCCCTTGCAAGCAGACCCGACCGTGCAGTATGCACTGATTGAGTTAGAAGGCAATCGGCGCCGACTATTCTATCGCGATTATCGTATTCGTCATTCGTACAACACCTACCTATATCGTGGTTTACCACCTGGACCAATCACCAATCCCTCTCCATCATCTCTCCGAGCAACTGCTGCAGCAGAAGATCACAACTTCATGTTCTTTGTCGCCAGTCCTGATGGCGGCCATTCATTCAATGTTGACTTGCGAAGTCACAACAGAGACGCAACTATATTAAGGCGTTACTTAGCCGAGCGCAGGCGTAGAGATGCCAGCTCAGGGCGCTGACCTCTAAATTTAGACACTTATTCCCTGCACTTCGTACCACATTCTCTCTGTCATCGTAGCCTCGCAGAAGTGCCGGTGATAAACAACTGTCGTTGGACAAGAGAGCAGTTTTCGGAGAATGGTTCTACCCCGAATGTTGTGGATAGAACCCGGAGAATTAATGGACATAACTACCGGCATTGATATCAATTGAAGTGCCCGTAGCATGATCTGCCAGACCGCTTGCCAAAAGTGTAACCACTGGGGCAACATCTTCCGGTTCGGTTAAATTGTTCAGAGCAAGATCCCCCAGAATGAATTCTTCCCCGTAGGAATCCACTGCATCCTGAGCCATATCTGTACGGACAAAACCGGGAGCCACAACGAAGGCCTTGATCCCATCTTTCCCATAAGCACGAGCAATGGTGCGCGTCAGCGAAACAACCGCCCCCTTTGAAGCTGCATAACTCATGTACTCGGCTGTATCTCCACGAAAAGCAGCACGCGATGCAATATTGACAATACGGCCGTCCCCCTGCGTCTGAAAATAGCTGATCGCCAGACGACATAAGAGTGCAGTTGCCCGGGCGTTTAGCGCCATTGTCTGCTCCCATACACGAACCCATGTCCTGGTAGATTCCGAGGAACGGACAAATTGAGCAATGCCCGCATTATTGACCAATATGTCCAACCGCCCATATGCCTTTATCACGTTTTGCAGAAGCACTTCACAAGCCTCGACCTGTGATAGGTCAGACTGGAATACGGCCGATTGGTTACCCAGTTCAGAGGCAACTGCTTCCGCCTGTGTGACATTCTTGTTATAGTGTACGGCAACCGTTGCACCAGCGCCTGCAAGACTTGTAGCAATTGCTTTTCCAATGCCGCGGCTGGCACCAGTGACTAATGCAACCTTGCCTGCAAGCTCAATTTTCATTTGACCGGGGGAACATGAATGTATATTCAGCCTCTCTCTTGAGAGAGTCTTTCAATCGGTTGGAGATTGGCTTCTTTGGATGTCACAGCGCAGGGGATGTCGTCCAACTTGGCCAGATTCCACGAGATTCGCGGTCACACGAAAAATAGCCGTCAGTGATCTACTCTCTATACAGATGGGACCACTTTCTCCTTTGGCCGACGCCATATTGGTACACTGGAACACGGCTCACCAAACATGACCTTACGGGCCACCTTTTGCAGTTCCCTCGTTGCTCTGGCATAAGCACTTTCTGGGACAATCCCCGAGCCGCAACCCTTAACTACAATAATTCGGTCAGAAAATTTTGTCCAATCCTCTTGCTCTAATGCCAGCGCAAACTGCTCTCGAATCACATCAGCTTTTTGCCCCATTGTGATACTCCTTGCATGATCAAGATGCGAAGCAATTAGCATATAAGCCCACATTGGCACCAGTGCGTCTGTACTGCAAAAAAGTGCCACATGGACCCCATTGAACGCCTGCCAATCGTCGTATGCGGCGACCTGTGACCGAAATGGTTTCTCTCGCAGGAGAAACCCTCCCTCAAGAAAAGGAGCCAAATCCAATTCCTTAACCTCATGTCCCGCCCAAAGCAACTCCAAATCGTAAACTTCAATACCACTTTGGGCTACACGGTTAACAATTTCCATCTGAGTCATGCAGCTTTGTTATAAAGTCCATCTAAAGCCTTCCTAAGTAATTCAGAGGCCTGAAAAACGTCTTGCTCGGTTGTCGGACGTCCTAAACTGATTCGCAAGGTCTGTCTGGCAGCATCATCTTCAACGCCCATTGCAGAGAGTACTGCGCTGGGCGTGCTCTTGCCGAATCCACACGCACTCCCGGTCCCTACTGCCAATGTACGGATAGACAAGAGAAGTCTCTCCAGATTCAAATCTGGAAACGATATGCTACTTGTCTGGGGAAGCCTGTCGGCACCAGCACCATTAATTTGAACCGCGACTCCCGAGCCTATCAGGTCGTGTTCGAGTTTGTCACGCAAAACGGAAAGGCGCTCTGCGTCTTGTTCACATTCCAGTTTCGCTAGCCGAAAAGCCTCACCCATACCCACAATTCCCGGGACATTGTGGGTACCACTACGCTTCCCCCTCTCCTGCCCGCCCCCATCAATCAATGGAGCACATCGCACACGACTGCGGACAAACATTGCACCGACTCCCTTGGGACCATACACTTTGTGACCACTGCAAACGAGGATATCTACATCTTCCACTGACACAGGCAGTTTGCCGATCGCTTGTGTTGCGTCCGTCATGAACGGAATCCCATGTCCCCGAACTAATCCTGCTATTTCAGAGATCGGCTGTATGACACCTGTCTCGTTATTGGCCCACATGACACATACCAGAACTGTCTCATCAGTAAGACTGTCCTCTAAACCGCTAAGGTCAAGAAGTCCATCTGAATTGACCGGTAAATATGTGACGTGCCACCCCTGCTGCTGTAGATGCTGACAGGCATGGGTTACCGCGCTATGCTCAGTTTGGACGGTAACAATGTGGGCTCCCCGGCGGGAACAGACCTCAGCTACGCCTTTGATTGCCGTATTAATCCCTTCTGTTGCACCGCTCATAAAGGTGATCTCACTTGGTCTGGACGCACCAAGACATTGGGCAACCTCCATGCGTGCCTTCTCAACTGCAGCACTTGCGGCCCACCCGTACATGTGTGCCTGGCTGGAGGGGTTGCCATAATGTTCTGTGAAATATGGCAACATCTTCTCCACGACGCGAGGATCAACTGGCGTCGTGGCATTGTAGTCCAAATATATAGCCGCAGACATAGTACAAAGGTCACTTAGATGCTACCTTCATTCAAAAGATGAGGTTCCGAAACGGCATGCAACGCCCCGCATAAAGGCAACCCTCCGAGGCTATTCCAAGTAGAACGCTTTTTTTGCCGCGTTCGTCTAGGGGTCTAGGACGCCGGCCTCTCACGCCGGTAACACGGGTTCAAATCCCGTACGCGGTACCCTCACTTTTTTTTGGAAAGTATTTGCGGTTCAAGTACACGATCAATCAGCCCATACTCCTTGGCTTCCTGGGAACTTAGCCAGTAGTCCCGATCTGCATCCTTCTCAATCGTGTCTGTGTCCTGCCCCGTATGCCGTGCCAGAATCTCATACAGGCGTTGTTTCAGCCATAAAATCTCCCGGGCCTGTATTTCAATGTCCGATGCCTGCCCTTGGGCTCCACCCAGGGGTTGATGCAACATGATACGGGAGTTGGGAAGCGCTGCTCGATGCTCTCTCGTTCCCGAAGATAACAATACCGACCCCAAAGATGCGGCCAATCCCACACAAATGGTCGCAACCGGGCACGAAACATACTGGATCGTATCATAAACACCGAGCCCACTGTATACCATTCCACCTGGTGAATTGATGTAGATATTGATGTCTCGCTCTGGATCTTCACTAGTCAGGTAGAGTAACTGGGCAACCGCTAGGTTTGCCACCACATCATTGATGGGAGTACCCAGAATAATGATGCGCTCTTTGAGCAGACGACTGAATATATCATAGGCCCGCTCCCCACGGGATGTTTGCTCAACCACCATTGGAACCAAGTTCCCAATGGGCTGATCTCCGAGTCCCTTTTTATAGATACTATCCGGCAAATGGAGGCTCTTTGAAAACTTGACAAAATCATCTACCATCTAATCAACGTGATCTGTTGGGGTTGGCTTATTCACGGGGTTTTCCTCTACTACAATACGCATCATCTGCCATTCGGTGACAGGAATCTGCTTGATCTCAAACTGCTCCGCTAATTGAGCAAGAATTCTCTCTTCAGATGCTCCATCCTGCTCTGCATTCTCATCAGCAGATTCGGAGGCCGAGGGCTCTTCAAGCAACGTAGAAGCGAACTTTTCCTCGATGGCGGGGCGTAACAAGTCCCAGCGTACTTGCTCCCTCATCATATCAGCAAGTTCCTCGTCCGTCATTGTTCCCTGGAGAGAACCAATCTCTAATGAGTTGATCTCTTCCATGAAGAATTTCATTGGAATCGAAAAGGGATGTAACTCACAGATTCGCTTCCGTACGAGTCCTGCTAATATTTTGCGCATTACTCTTTCGCAGCTATCCTCGAGATATTTCTGTGCCCATCCATTTAATTTCTTGAGTGAATTCACCGAATCATCGCTGATTTTGGCAGCCCAGTCATCGTCAATTTCTGGCCAATCATACCGCTCGGCTTCTAAAATCTTGACCCGTAAACTTGATCCCGCCGTATCTGTCCGAATCAATCCGGAATTACTCTCATTGTCGTCTATAACAAATTCATCTCCAACGGAATACCCTTTGAAGGTCTCTCCGAACTCAAGATGCTCCGGGCCCATATGTACAGCGGTGGCATAATCAAAATGCTGCTTCGTTTTAGCACCCCCCGCTCCTATTAGAACATACCCTGTCTTAGGATCAATATTTTCATACTCGAACGTGATCCGGTCAAACATGCCCAGGTCCGCCTCACCAATTCTCTCATCTGAATTGAGGGGTCTGATGGGCAGATGAGGAGTCATGCGAATTTTTATTAAATACTGAACGAGATCGTCCGTCACTTCGGCGACAGGAACTTCAAGCACCTGCTCTGTAAGATCCTTCAATTCGACCTTGGGAAGCACATAAAATTCAATCTGAACGTGCAGATCTTCATCTAACTTATATTCACGAGAAATCTCACGAGGTTGTCCGATCAGGTCATGTTCATCATTGCGTATAACCATATCTTCAAACACTTCCTTGACCAAATCCTCGACGATGATGTTCTCGATTTCACTCGCATGTATGCGCCGAATCATCTTGCGAGGAACATGACCAGGCCGAAACCCACGCCGCACAGTCACAGACTGCTGTTTTTTTACCGCCAGCCGCACATCTGTTTCGAGGTCCGATGCCTCTGCCTTGATTTCCAGGACACGGACCATGTCGCCAGTCTCACGCACGAAGGTTTCCATTACGTTGAAGAATGATATTATTGATCATAATTACTCAGAGGCCCTGAAACGCTCTACCTATGCTAATTGTCCCACAAAACTTCACGTGCGGAATAATCTCCGAAACGCCGCTTGGTCCCTTGACCCTCATTTTCTCATCTATTGGTCTGACGCGTATCCAATTCGGGACGATATCAGATTACGAACCGGCTGGTATTCCTTTCGAGGTGGCCACGCAAGAGCTTGATGCATACTTCTCAGGAAAACTTACCCGCTTCTCTGTAAAACTTGATCCACATGGAACGACATTTCAAAAACGGGTCTGGTCCCTACTGGAGACCATCCCTTACGGTGAGACCCGCTCATACGGACAACTCGCCCGGCTACTCGGTGATGTGAACCTGTCACGCGCTGTCGGCCGTGCGAACGGTTCCAACCCAATCCCCATTATCTACCCCTGTCACCGGGTGATCGGTGCAAACGGCCAGCTGACCGGATACGGCGGAGGTATCCATCGTAAGGAAACTCTCCTCCAGTTGGAAGCCAGAAGTACGAGCCCAGATCTGTTCAGCCAGTTCGGAGATACCCAATCACCGTCTTGAGGGAAGGCTTCTTGCCATACATGAGAAGGCTTGCCCGATAAATTCGTGCACTGACCCATATTGAGGCCAGGAATGAACCCAAAAGTAATCCGTAGGACAACAGAACCTGCCAAAGGGGAACTCCACCAATCGCAATCCGCACGATCATTGGAACCGAAGATGTCAGGGGGAATAACGACAGACCCACAGAAAGCGGGCTATTCGGATCTATAATGACCATACCCATAAACATGATCGAAATAATGATCGGCATCATCAGAGGAAGAAGCAGAGTCTGCGACTCCTGCGGTGAGTCAACCATCGTTCCCACTGCGGCAAACAGCCCACCATAAAGGAGGTATCCACCTACAAAGTAAAGCAGAAACCAAATCAATGTGGGCAGCGAAATACTTGGTAACGGGATATCCGCCGCTGCCGTGATCTCCTGCGTGCTTGCATTTACTGGTAGATCATACATTGCTGGATCAATGAATAGCTCTATCAATGGTGCCGCCAGTATCGTAGCCCCAACGAGCATTAGGACCCAGGTGGCCATCTGAGCGAAACCAACCAAGCCAATCCCCAGCACCTTCCCCATCAGCAAATCAAATGGGCGAACGGACGAGACAATTACCTCAACCACCCGCGTCGTTCTCTCCTCCATTGCTCCATACAGAATCAATGTCCCATAGATGAGAATGCCCATGTACATCAACGTCCCAAGGATCCCTCCGAGAATGAAATATGCGTCTTCTGACTCAACCTCTTCGCTTATTTCCCGTTCCTCATTATAGGCGAGCGACTCCAAAAAAACGGATCGGTCCAGAATCGCCCGTACATCCGGGGCAACATTGTTCTGGGCCAGAAGATAATCTTTCAGGGATCTCTCAATGGTTTCCGATAGTATCCACCGAACTCCAAGCCTACCCCCATCCACAGAGTACAAAACCGGTTGTACATTAGTCGCGATGATCTCTGAGGGAATGCGAACGTACACATCAATCTCTCCATTAATTATTGCATCGTCCAAAGAATCAGGCGCGATCAGTACGAGTACGTTCTCACCCGCATCCTGGTCCAGGATTCTGGTTCCCAAAACTCCTGTTTCATCAACAATTCCAATTCGGAGGGGCTCGGTAGTCGAGAACGATTCGTCGAAACTATCCTCAATCGTAAAGACCGAAATCATGACCATGACCGCAATAAATGCTGCAAGCAGCACTGGCCCCAACAGCGTAGTCAAAATGAAGGTTTTTGAGGTCACTCGACGCATAAACTCGCTCTGAGTAACCACCAGAATCTTATGACTCATCGCTGGCCCCAACGGTCTGAATGAATATTTCGTTCAACGATGGTTGAAGCAACTCAAAATGGTACAATTCAAGATCAGGAACCGATAATACACGATCAAGCAACGCTCTCGGATTACAGTCTTCCGAGATACGTAAAACACACCCGTCATCTCTGAGCTCTAGAACCTGGATCTCGCCAGACTTCTGCATGGTATCCAAAAATGGCACCTCCCCTTCATATTCTATGACCAGCTTATCACGCTTAAAGCTTTTTTTGATTTCCCTTAAGCCTCCGCTGAGCACCAGTCGCCCATTTGCAATCAGACAAATGTCATCGCACAACTGCTCCACCTGCTCCATACGATGACTCGCGAACAGGATAATCCGCCCTTGCTGCTTCATTTCAGTAATAATTTCCCGGAGCAGCTCGCTATTGACTGGGTCCAGCCCGCTGAAGGGTTCATCCAGAATAATCAGTTGAGGATCTGCCAGCACCGTAGCAATGAATTGTACTTTTTGCTGCATCCCCTTTGATAGGTCCTGAGCTTTTCGTATCCCCCATTCTGTCAATCCAAGACGATCCAGCCAGTACTCAACTTTACTGGCAGAATCCTGTGATCTCACCCCTTTGAGCGCGGCTAGGTACCGCAGTTGGTCATTTACCTTAAGTTTTTTGTATAGCCCCCGCTCTTCTGGAAGGTAGCCCATTTTCTCTTGGCTCCATGGTCCCACCTCATGTCCATCAAGTGTAACCGTACCTTCATCCGGCGTCAGGATATTGGCGATCATACGGATAGTTGTGGTCTTTCCGGCACCATTTGGCCCCAGAAGTCCAAGAATCCGTCCAGAATCAGCTGTAAACGAAATATCCTGCGCGGCAGTGACCTTGCCGAAACACTTGGTGACTCCCTGGAGAGTTAGAGAATTCATGGATACAACTCACCTAAACAAGTGCAAAATTCATAGATCTTGCGCTTGGCGAAGATACGAGAAACCACTCAGATCGGTAGAACCGTCTGAAGGCCTTCAGTCCCCTACAGAGCCGCCTCTTTGAGCGGAACAAGGTAACGTTCGTGGATGACATCCTCATGTACACGAGCACTTCCCGTGCCGCGAAAATCGACGGAGACGAGACCTTTCGTTACATTTTGAACTTCACCAATTCCATAAGAAGTTGGGAAGGGACCATAATAGACAAGCTCGCCTTTCTCCAGAGCGGGCTTGGATCGACTTTTCCAGTGGAAGACCTGAACGACTGGCAGGCGCTCCAACTGGTACTCACTCTTTCTCTTAGGTTTTTTCGGCACGACCTCTGTGATGGTTAATTGCAACGCGCCCCTAACGCAGATTAATGAGCAATGTTCAGGTAAAAACCGCTAAATCTACTCTGGCAAGAAAAAAAAGATTTTTTTCTTGCCTATCTGAGGAGAAATACCCATTTCCACCACGTCAGTTGCTCAATTTTAGGGCATTACACCGCTGACACCCCTACTTACTGCTCCCACGATAGCATGCCAAAATTGTGCGCAATCTCCACGAGAGCTACCTCACTTACCCTCAATCACGCGGTCCGGATTTTCCCTGATAAATGCGGCCCATCCGCTGTAGCGAGGCTGATCAGACTTCTTGCCTGTTAGCTCCCTCTCCTTATGGCAAAATGCAACGGCCAAGGCATCCGATGCATCATGGGGGATCCCCTCATTCAGTCCTTCAAATTTCAGCAGACTGGATACCATATATGCAACCTGTTCTTTGCTCGCATTCCCATTCCCCGTAATTGATCGCTTCACCATTTTTGGTGTGTACTGTGCTACGGGTAGACCTTGGTTCAGAATCGCCAGCATTGCTGCTGCCTGGGCACGTCCAAGTTTGAGCATTGACTGCGGATTACTTCCATATACCGGCATTTCAATCGCACAGCTGTTCGGTTTTAGCTGCGCTACAAGCCTGGTTACTTCGTGGTAAATGGTCTGGATGCGGAGCATATGATCCCCAGTGAGTGCAACAACCCCATACCCGTGCACCCGATTATCAACATCAATGATGCCGTAACCGGTTTGTGACGAACCAGGATCTATACCCAAAATCCGCATTACATCTCTATATTCGTGAAAACTTCCTGCACATCTTGTAAATCCTCCAATTTTGTCACCAGAGCTTCTGTCTGGCGAACCTGATCAGGTAGTTTTTGAACGGTTGTCATCGGAGCGCGAACGAGGCGGAATTCCTCAATCTTGACTCCAGCAGCAGAGATCTTAGCCTGAACGGTTTCAAAAGTCTCCACCGGCGTAATTACCACGAATATATCACCGTCTTCTTCCACATCCTCTGCCCCACTATCAGCAGCCAGTTCAAAGAGCTCCAGTTCATCAATGGCATCTGAACGGATCTGAATCAAGCCTTTACGGTCAAATAAATACGCAACACTCCCCGATTTTGCCAAGTTGCCGCCACTTTTAGAAAATACACTGCGAACCTCCGCAACCGTCCGATTTGTATTATCGGTCAGCGCATCCACCATAATGGCAACACCCTGTGCACTATACCCCTCATAGGTACATTCTTTATACTCCTGTCCCTCAATCTCTCCCACTCCACGCTTGATCGCCCGTTCAATATTTTCTTTGGGCATATTCTTGCCCTTGGCTTTTTGGATGGCTAGAGCCAACCGGGCATTCATATCTGGATCCTTTCCACCTTCGCGGGCTGCAACCATAATGTCGCGAGTAATCACAGCCCACACCTTTGAACGGCGACTGTCTGTAACCGCTTTTTGTCTCTTTACTTTCGACCACTTATTGTGCCCAGCCATCTGCTAACGCGACAGATAGAGATTTCGCATTTCATAGGGGCGTTTGAAATGCCTGTCTGTGAGTGCATCCACAAAGGCAATCGTTTCGCCGGTGGATTTCATTTCTGGCCCCAACTCCTTGCGAACCTCGGGAAACTTAGTCCAGGAAAATACGGGTTCTTTGATTGCATATCCCTTCAGCTTGGAGTCCAGTATTCCCTTACTGCGAAACTCCTTGAGTTTGGCTCCCAAGATGACCTTACTGGCAATTCGGGCGACAGGGATCCCTGTTGCCTTTGCAACAAACGGGACCGTACGGGATGCCCGGGGATTTGCCTCAATCACATAAACCGACTCACCCTGTACAACCATCTGTACATTCATCAATCCCAGGACTTCCAAGCGGTTTGCAATTGCAATCGTGTACTCCCTGACTTCTTCAAGAACTGCTTCACTCAGAGAATGGGGAGGCAGAACTGCTGTCGAATCCCCTGAATGTACTCCTGCAGGCTCAATGTGCTGCATGATCCCTGTAATCCATACATCCCCATCTGCATCCCGTACGGCATCTACATCAATTTCAATCCCATTGTTCAAAAACAGATCAAGCAAAACTTCATTGTCCGGCAACAATTTATAAATATCTGTAACGTATCGCTCAACCTCTTCCTTGTTAATGGCAATCCTCATCCCCTGCCCTCCTAGGACGTAACTGGGGCGAACCAGAATAGGATATCCAATGGATTCCGCAACACGCACAGCTTCGTACACGGTCCGCGCCATCCCGTATGGGGGAAATGGAATTTCCAACTCTTTCAGGATGTCGGAGAACTTGCCACGATTCTCGGCCAAATCCATCCGCTCATAGGACGTACCAAAGATTTGGATCCCCCGCTCCGACAGCTTGCCTGCCAGTTTCAATGCGGTCTGGCCACCAAGTTGTACAATGACACCTTCAGGCTGCTCATGTTCGATGATATCAAGAACCCGTTCCCAGAACACCGGCTCAAAGTAGAGTTTGTCTGCAATATCAAAGTCAGTCGACACGGTCTCCGGATTGCAATTCACCATGATTGCCTCATATCCCATTTCCTGTACCGCCTGCACACCATGCACGCAGGAATAGTCGAATTCGATTCCCTGACCAATCCGGTTGGGGCCACTGCCGAGTATGACAACCTTTTTCTGATCCGAAACGATACTCTCACTTTCGGTTTCGTAAGAGGAATAGAAATATGGCGTGATTGCCGGGAATTCTCCAGCACACGTATCCACGAGGAGAAATTGAGATTTGATCTCCAATGATAACCGGTGCGCACGTACTTCTTCTTCCGTGACTTCATCCGTGACAAGCCAGGCAATCTGAATATCGGAGTAGCCATGACGCTTCAGGTTCAGAAGCTTCTCTGCTGTAAGGTCCTGCAAGCGCAATTGACGGGTTTCACTTTCCAGATCAACCAGCATCTTGATTTGCTGCAAAAACCAATAATCAACCCGGGTGATATCGTACACCTCATCCATGGATGCACCGTGGATAAATGCGTTCCTGATCTGCAGGGTTCGATCCCAATAGGATTTTTGCAGGCGCTCCCGTACATGAGGGCGCTTCGGATCCTCTCGATCTGCCCCTAATCCCGCATAGCCTATTTCCAAACTCTGCCAGGCTTTCTGCAGACTTTCTGTAAAGGTTCTCCCGATGGACATCACCTCTCCGACTGCTTTCATCTGCGTCGTCAGCTCCTCATCAACCCCCTCAAACTTTTCGAAATTCCACCGAGGAATCTTGGTAATAACATAGTCAATCGCGGGTTCAAAACACGCACTCGTGGTTTGAGTCACATCATTCTTGAGCTCATCCAGGGTATACCCAACCGCAAGTCGCGCTGCTACTTTCGCGATTGGGTATCCGGTTGCCTTTGATGCCAACGCGGATGACCGAGAAACGCGGGGGTTAATTTCGATGGCAATCATGCGTCCATCTACTGGATTAATCCCAAACTGCACATTACATCCTCCCGCAAAGGTCCCAATGGATCTCATCATCCGAATCGCGGTGTCCCGCATATGCTGGAACTGCTTATCGGTCAGTGTTTGTGCGGGGGCAACTGTAACGGAGTCACCTGTGTGAACTCCCATGGGATCTACATTCTCAATCGTGCAAATAATAATCACATTATCATTACGATCCCGAAGCAATTCCAATTCAAATTCCTTCCATCCATACACCGATTCCTCTACAAGAACTTCATGAACGGGAGAAAGCTCTAGTCCTCTCATAATTTTGCGTTCCAGCTCTCTCGGGCTCCATATGATCCCACCTCCTGCGCCGCCAAGTGTGAAAGACGGTCGGATCACTACAGGTAGCCCACCTAAGGACTGGATCACCTCTTTGGCCTCCAACAAACTCTTGGCTACCCGACTTCTCGCCTGATCTACACCAATCTGTTCCATCAAATCACGAAACTGCTGTCGATCTTCCGTGATATGAATTGCATCAATATCTACTCCAATAACTTTCACCCCCTGTTCATCCCAGTATCCCTGCCGCTGCAATTCATCAGCCAGGTTCAATCCGGTTTGACCTCCCATGGTTGGCAACACAGCATCTGGACGCTCCTTTTCTACAATACGACGGATTGACTCTGCCGTCAATTCATCCATATAGATTCGATCCGCTGTAATCGGATCGGTCATAATTGTAGCTGGGTTGGAATTGATAAGCACGACTTCATACCCTTCTTTTCGGAGCGCTCTGCATGCCTGCGTTCCAGAGTAGTCAAACTCACAGGCTTGGCCAATCACAATCGGGCCAGATCCAATCAACAAGATTTTTTTAATATCTGTGCGCCGAGGCATCAATCAGGATTTGGTTTTTGAACACATCATATGTAGGTATTCTTCAAACAGATAGCGACTATCATGCGGCCCCGGGGACGCTTCGGGATGATACTGAACACTGAATCCTTGAAATTTCTTAAATCGAAGGCCCTCAACTGTTTGATCATTGAGGTTCAGATGGGAAACATCTGCCAATTTAGATGCCACAGACTCAGGATCAACAGAGAACCCATGATTCTGAGTGGTTACTTCAACATGTCCAGTCGCAAGATTTTTGACCGGTTGATTGGCTCCGCGGTGGCCAACATACATCTTGAACACCTCAATCCCCTGTGCTAGCGCCATCAGTTGATGCCCGAGACAAATTCCAAAAAGAGGTAATCCTATAATCATTGCCTCTCGCACACAATCCACTGCCTCTGACATGGCAC